>NZ_JBMPPM010000015.1:0-108808 GCF_049339885.1 Undibacterium sp. TJN25
GCGGGTGGCAGTGGCTTGCAGCATTGTTTCTTCGCCGACTAGCGCCAGCAGCTGCTTTGGATGCTTTTCCCGGGACAGGGGCCACAGGCGCGTGCCGGAACCGCCCGATAAAATCACTGCTTGGAGTTGCATGGGTATTCCTTTAGGGTGGGTCAGCGCAGAATAAACTCCTTGCCAACTTTAATCCGTCTTGGAATGTCTTTAAATTGTCTTAGATTTGTAAATCCCGGTACCGGCAAAATCATAGAGGCGTTCGCCAGCAGAGATTTGCCCTGGCCGGCATGCGCGACCCCGCCTATTTGTGCGCCAGCTCTTATACAATGCGGGGTTAGGAGGAAATATGTTTCGTGTAATGCTGGTAGAGGACGATGCCAAGCTGGCAGCGCTGGTGACTGAGTATCTGGGCGCCTACGAATTTTCGGTCGATGTCGTGAACCGTGGCGATACCGCGCTTGCACATTTCCGTTCAAGCTTGCCGGACGTCGTCATACTTGACCTGATGCTGCCCGGCATGGACGGCATGGTGGTCTGCCGGCAATTGCGCGAAGTCAGTAATGTGCCCATCCTGATCCTGACCGCGCGCGAGGATGCCTTCGACGAAGTTTCCGGCCTGGAGCAGGGAGCGGATGATTACGTCAACAAACCGGTGCAGCCGCGAGTGCTGTTGGCCAGGCTGCGCGCCTTGTTGCGCCGGACGCAGGAAGAGGGACGCGCAGATACCGAGAACCTGATGTTCGGTGCGCTGCAGCTGTCGAAGGGAAACCGGACTGTCAGCTGGCGTAAGCAGCCCGTCTCCCTGAACAGCACCGAATACAAGCTGCTGCTGGTGCTGGCCGAATCGGCCGGCCAGGTATTGTCGCGCAACGATATACTGATACAGATGCGGGGCATAGAGTTTGACGGCTTGGATCGCAGTATCGACAACAGCATTTCCCGTCTGCGCCGCAAATTTGACGATGCGGGGGCCGATAAAATCAAAACAGTGTGGGGCGAAGGATATCTGTTCAGTCCATCCGCCTGGGACTAATGCATGAACCGTATTTTTGTCCGGTTCTTTGCGCTGGTCACGCTGGCAATTGCCATTGCGGCTGTCGTCGTCTATTTTGCGGTCCGCAGCCTGTTTGGCGATCCGTTTGAAGACATCGCGCTGAAACAGGCTTCCGGCCAGATATTCCAGCTTGAGCAATATGTGGACAGCGCACCTGCCGACGAATGGCTGCTCAGGTTGAACAAGGTCAGGGAGATTTCCCGGGTCAAGCTGGACCTGATTCCATTGCAAACAGCCCTGGCTGCGCTGCCGCACGAAAAGTCGGGCGCATTGATGCGTGGCGACATTGTGCTGGATGTGCCGTCAAAATCTTTTTACCGGCGTGTCGACCTCACCGGTGACCGCTATGTGGGCAGCGCGGAAGACGTGATCCATGCCGAGGATCTGCCTATCGATGTCGGCCTTGCGCTGAAAGTGGAGCTGGTCCGCTACATCATTGTCGCCCTGTGCCTTCTGCTGCCCGTGGCTGCCTGGTCTCGCTCGCACTGGCGGGGCCTGCAATCACTGTCAAAAGTGGCAAATGATTTTGGCGAAGGCAAGCTGTCGGCCAGGGCCAGCATAGCGAAGGCTTCCAGCATCTACCCGTTGGCCGAGCGCATCAACCAGATGGCGGAGCGGATAGAAAACCTGCTGGAAGCGCAAAAGAATCTGATGCACTCTGTTTCCCACGAACTGCGTACGCCGATTGCCCGGCTGGAGTTCGGCCTTGAACTGCTGCGCAAGGATCTGCGTGCCGCCTTGGGACAAAGCACGCAGGAAAATCCTCCGGCGGCTGCCATCGAGGAGCGGATGCATGGAATGGAGGATGACCTGGTGGAGCTGGACGCGCTGGTCACCGAATTGCTGAGCCTCACCAAGCTGGACCAGCAGGCTGCTCCGCACGAGACGTTCGATGTCGGCTGCATGCTGCGCCATTGCATCGGCATGCTGGATCACGCGCTGCCAGGCAAGCAGCTTGAAACGGATATCAGCGATGAACTGGGTGAGATCACCGGCGACCAGCGGCTGCTGGCGCGTGCCGTGAGCAATCTGATGGCAAATGCCGCAAAGTATGCAAATCGCCGGATTATCTTATCCGCGCGCAGGTTGAAGGACGGCGGCATTGATATCTCGGTGGAAGATGATGGCCCGGGCATTCCGGCCGATGAGCGCGAGCAGATTTTTCGCCCTTTTTACCGGCTGGACCGGAGCAGGGACCGCAGCACCGGCGGCTTTGGCCTGGGGCTGGCAATTGCGCAGAAAGCAGTCTCTCTACATGGCGGCATCATTCGCGCGGCAGAATCCCCATTGGGAGGCGCAAAATTCATACTGAACATTCCGATCCGTGAATAAGAATGGCGATTTGCAGTTTTTTGCGGCCTGTGCCCACAACCGTTCGTCCATACAATGTGCAATGTACAAATTCAAGACAATTTACAGACATTTCGAGGCGGAACTTCATTGATGAGGGACTTATCATGCACACTCCCCAACCAGCCTTCATCTGCTATCGACAATACAATCTCCCCTTCCAATTGATACTGCGCCACTCCCCAGAGTACCCGATGAAAACACTTTTTTCTGCATTTATTCTCAGCTTTTGCTGTACGGCTTTTGCCCAGACGCCTGTGGCAAATATGATGCCGGACGGCAGCAGGGATATGTACGTCGGACTTGGCGTTGGCTATGCGCCTTCATGCGATGGGAGCGACGAACGCAAAACGAGGGTGCTGCCGAATATCCAGGTGCAGTGGAGTAATGGCGTGTTCGTCAGAAATCAGAGCCTGGGCATCCATCTCAGCAATGATCCCGGTCTCGAATACGGTCCCTTGCTGGAATATGACCATGGCTGCGATGCATCGCCTTTCCAGAGATCGGTCGGCGTCAAGGATATCAATTCATCGATAGGGGTAGGTGGTTTCTTCAATTACTACCTAACGCCGGATTTTCGTCTGGGCTCCAAGTTGCTGGTAGGGCGGGAAAATGGCCGCGACCGGGTGTTGTTCAGTCTTGACGCCAGAAAATATGTACAGGTTGCTGCGCACCACGGCCTGGGATTCTCCGCCGGCCTGACCTGGGCCAACCAGGGCTATGTGCAGACACGCTCGGATTTCGATCCGCAGAAACTGTTTGCCGCTTTTGCGCCGGCGCCCGCCAGGACAAATTATTCCGTACATGCGGGCATCAAGGATGTGCATGCCGGAGTTAATTGGAATTGGGAACTGACTCCGGCCTGGCTGGTCACATCGCAGGCGTCGGTCTTCAGGCTGACAGGCAGTGCTGCAGATAATCCCTTGAACAGGCGAAGTTACATGACGGTGTATACCGGCCTGGCGTATCGTTTTTAAGAGTGCTATCCATTTCATGAGCAATAAGCATATTTTCATTTTTGTCGTCGCATTGCTTGCAGCAGGGGGACCTGCTGCGCAATCGAATGACAATGAAATGGCGCAAAGGAAACCGGGCTTGACGGCAGCCGACAGGCAGGATGGCGACTGGATCAGCTATCGTGACGTCTACAAGCTGATGATACGCTTTGAAAAATATGGCAAGCCCAAACAATTTATCCAGAATAGCTACCAGGTCCTGCCTAAAGACAAAAAAGCATCCGTGGAGGATTTGCATTTCACGCTGACCGGAAAGACGATACGCTTGGACTTGCCGGCCGATGCCGCTGGCCGTGTTACGGTCCCTCTGTTGAAAACCGCGTACGATGAAAATGCGGAACTTAGCCTGAACCGCAAGATCAGCCTGTATGTTTTCCGGCCCCGGGTATCGATCGTTGCCCGGGCAGACGGCATTTATGAAAGCGCGGATCTGTTGAAAGCCTGCGAACAGGTATTGAGCTACCTGCAATACAGCGGCGATATCTCTGCCGCGGACAAAAAATGCACGGGCGTGAAATTTTCCTACGCCAGGAACGCTGCCGACTCCGTTGCCCGCTTCAGGGCAGGAGCAAGCCTGAAACCGCTGCCTGTGGCGGAGGGGAGCGCATTTGCAGATGATGCCGGCAATATCTTCAAGACCGCTGTGTACCGGTTTTCAGACTGGCCGGAACATGGCCAGGTCATTACGCAAAGCGTGCCCGTGGCGATCGCCGCGCTGTTTGACTGAATCACCGTCCTGTTCAGCGTGTCAATGTGTGCCTGAGGCCGTATGCAGCGGCAGCGTGATGCTGAACAGCGAGCCTTTACCGTGTATGCTTTCCACGCTAATGGCGCCGCCGTGCGCTTCCGCCAGCTGACGGGTAATATACAGACCCAGCCCGAGCCCGCCGGAGTTGTCGTTGTCCACCGCGCGCTCAAAAGGCGCGAAAATGCGGCGCTGGTTTTCTTCCGAGATGCCCGTGCCGTAGTCGCGTACCTGTATCGTCACTGTGTCCTGTGTGGCAAACAAATTGACTTCCACCGGCTTCCTGGCGCCATAGCGCAGCGCATTGGTCAGCAGGTTGACGACCATCTGTTCTATGCGGAAGCCATCCCAGGTGCCGAAAATTTGTTGTTCCGATCTCAGCGTGATTGAGCTTCCGGCAGCAGCCGCCTGCGATGCAAGGTCGCTGACGATGCGTTCCAGCAGGCTGGAAAGTTCTATGTCGCCAGGGCGGATGGAGAGTTTCCCGCTACGTATGCGCGATACGTCCAGCATGTCTTCAATCAGCCGCACCATGCTTTTAATCTGGCGGGTATCGCGCGCCACCATTTTTTGCAGCTGCTCGGGGTTGAAAAAAGCGGTGTTGCCCTTGTCCAGCGACATCTGGCGCACCTGGGCTTCCAGCAGCAGCGTATTGAGCGGCGTGCGCAACTCATGTGCAACAAGCGACATGAAATCGTCGCGCAGGCGCAGTGAGTGCTGCAGCTGTTCCTGCGTGGCATTCAACTCTTGCATCAGCAAGTCTTGCTCCTGGCGGCTTTTCTCCAGTGCGGCCAGTTGCCTGCGTGTCTCGTTGCGCTGCTGGTGTAGGGCGACAAAAACATTGACCTTGCTCTTGACTGCATTGACATCCAGTGGCTTGTGCAGGAAATCGACGGCGCCGGTTTCATAGCCCTTGAACGCATAATTCAATTCCTTGCCCGCTGCGCTGACGAAGACAATGGGGATATTGCGTGTTCTTTCCGTGCCGCGCATCAGTTCGGCCAATTGGAAACCGTCCATGCCGGGCATCTGTACGTCCAGGATGGCCAGCGCGAATTCATGCTCCAGCAACAGAGACAGTGCCGCTTCACCCGAATCGGCCTGGTAGATGGTGCGGTCGTCCTGGCGGATGATTGCGTTCAGTGCCCGCAGGTTTTCCGGCAGGTCGTCAACGATCAGCAGTTTGGTGCCCTTGTCGAGCTGCATTAGTGTCCTTCCCTCATCATGGGGATGTAGTTATTGTCGACGTTCATTTTTCCATGGCCTCCCGTCATCACAGCGGCTGGCGCTTGCGAAAAATTCTCTCCGATTTCGACAGAGGTTCAAATTTATTGGCATATACCGTGAAGTCGATGCTTTCCTTGCTGCCCAGGCCGAGAAACCCCCTATGGCACAGTGATTCATGAAACAAGCCCAACGCGCGCTCCTGCAAAGGCTTGTTGAAGTAGATCAGTACGTTCCTGCAGCAGACCAGGTTGGTTTCGGAAAAAACACTATCCGTCGCCAGGCTATGATCCGCAAAGCTGACATTGTCGCAAAGCGATTTGTCAAACAACGCGGCATCATAGGCGGCCGTGTAATAATCGGAAAATGCGCGCACGCCGCCGGCATGCTGGTAGTTTTCCGTATAGGCCTTCATGTTTGCCAGAGGGAAAACGCCTTTCCGGGCTTTTTCCAGCGACTGCGGATTGATGTCCGTCGCGTAAATGATGGAGCGTTCCAGCAGGCCTTCCTCGCGCAGCAGGATCGCCATGGAGTAAACTTCCTCGCCGGTGCTGCAGCCTGCTATCCAGATCTTCAGCGAAGGATAGGTTTTCAGGAAGGGTACGACCTGCTGGCGCAATGCCAGATAGTATGAGGGGTCGCGAAACATCTCGCTGACGGGTATCGTCAAAAATTGCAGCAGCTGCATGAAGATCGATGCATCATGCAGCATCTTGTCCTGCAGCTGTGAAATGGAGCTGCACGCCAGCTGGCGCATTGCATGCAGCACGCGGCGCCTCTGCGATGTGATCGCATAGTCCCTGAAGTCGTAATTGTACTGAGCGTAGATTGCTTCCATCAGCAGGCGCAGTTCAATATCGGTAACAGTATGGTGCACGGTCAGATACGTTCCATTTTCGGCATCCATACCCGCAGCAGTGAATACAGGCGGTCCAGATCGATAGGCTTGGCGAGATAGTCGCTTGCACCGGCTTTCATGCACTGCTCCTGATCATCCTTCATCGCTTTTGCAGTGATGGCGATAATCGGCAATTTCTGGAAACGCGGATCCTTGCGGATTTGCCTCGTTGCTTCGAGTCCGTCCATGCCGGGCATCATCACATCCATCAGCACCAGGTCTATATCCGGCAACGCATCCAGCTGGCTGATGGCTTCAAAACCGTTACGGCCGATTTCCACGGTAACGCCTTTCTGCTCCAGTGCATTACTCAGTGCAAAAATATTGCGCACGTCATCGTCCACCAGCAAAATACGGCGTCCTTCGAACAAGCGGTCGCGGCTGCGCACGGTTTTTAGCATGCCCTGGCGTTCTACCGATAGCTCTGACTCCACCTTGTGCAGGAACAGCGTGACTTCATCCAGCAGACGCTCCGGCGAACGCGCTCCCTTGATGATGATGGAGCGGGAATATTTGAGCAGGTCGTGTTCTTCTTCCCGCGTCAGGTTGCGGCCGGTGTAGACGATCACCGGCGGGAAGGAGCAGATGTCTTCGCTGGACATGCGCTGTAACAGTTCATTGCCCTGAATATCGGGCAGTTTAAGGTCGATGATCATGCAATCGAACGTCGTCGTGCGCAGCATGGCCAGCGCCTCCTCGCCCAGCGCGACGGCGGTGATTTCTATGTCCGGGTCGCTGATCAGCTGCATCACGCTGTCACGCTGGCGGGCATCGTCCTCCACCAGCAGGATGCGTTTTACTTTTTGCGTCAGCTTGTCTTCCAGTTTCAGGAAAACGTTTTTCAGCTGCTCGCGCGTGGTGGGTTTGGTGGCATAGCCGATTGCGCCGAGATGCAGCGCCGCTTCGTTACGGTCGGTGGCGGATACCACGTGTACAGGGATGTGGCGCGTGCGCGGATTGGCTTTCAGTTGTTGCAGCACATCCAAGCCTGAACGGTCCGGCAGCACCATGTCCAGCAGGATGGCGTCCGGCAGGAACTGCGCCGCCATCTGCAAGCCTTCTTCCGCGCCTTGCGCGACCAGGCAGCGATACTTCAATTCATGTGCGAGTTCGTAAAGAATACTGGCAAAAGCAGTTTCGTCTTCAATTACCAGCACTGAACGGCCATCGCCGCGGACAGTCTGCCGGTCGTCTTCAAACGGCAGGCTGGGGGCCGGTGCTGCTGCATAGGCGGCGGGTTCGGGAACCGGGAGTGCAATTGCCGTGGCGGCAGGACTTGCAACAGGCGCTTCAGGCTCGGTGACAGCACTCCACTGCACCGGCAGAAAAAGGGTGAAGGTGCTGCCTTTTCCCGGAACGCTGCTGACGCGGATTTCGCCACCCAACAGCCTGGCCAAGTCGCGCGAGATGGATAGCCCCAGGCCGGTACCGCCATAGCGGCGGCTTGTCGTGCCATCCGCCTGCTGGAAGGCTTCGAAGATGACGTCCTGCTGATCCTGCCGGATGCCTATGCCTGAATCCTTGACGGCAAAACTGAGCCGGCCATCTTCTTGCAGGGCTACGTCCATACCGATTTCACCGTTGTCGGTAAACTTGATGGCATTTGACAGCAGGTTTTTCAGGATCTGCTGCAGGCGCTGCTGATCGGTGAATAGCGTTTTTGGCGCCGCCGGCGCGATGTCCATGCTGAAATTCAATTTTTTCTGTGCAGCCAGTGGCGCGAAGGTCGCCTTCAGCGATTCGGCCAGCCTGCTCAACTGCAGGTTTTCGGGTACAAGTTCCAGCTTGCCGGCCTCTACCTTGGAAATATCCAGGATATCGTTGATCAGGTTCAGCAGGTCGTTGCCCGCCGAGTAAATGGTCTGCGCAAACTTGACTTGTTCTTCGTTGAGGTTGCCGTGCTGGTTGTCGGACAGCAGTTTGGCCAGGATCAGCGAACTGTTCAGCGGCGTACGCAATTCATGCGACATATTTGCGAGGAACTCGGATTTATAGCGGCTGGCGCGCTGCAAATCTTCCGCACGCGCTTCCAGCTGGGTCTGCGCTTCGTTCAGCGCAGCGTTTTTCTGATCCAGCATCAGCGCCTGCGAGGCAAGCTGCTCATTATTCTGCTCCAGCTCTGCTTTCTGATTTTCCAGATTGGCCTGCGATTCTTCCAGGGCGCGCGACTGTTCCTCCAGTTCTTCATTGGCGGTGCGCAGTTCTTCCTGCTGCACTTGCAATTCCTCATTCAACTGCTGAGTCTCGGCCAGCAGGTCTTGCAGGCGCTGCCTGTATTGCGCAGCTTCCACTGCGGCGCCTATGCTGGCCGACACCAGCTGCAGAAATTCCAGTTCCCGGTCTGCCAGCTTGCCCATGAAACCCAGCTCCAGGATGCCATTGACCTTGCCGTCATTTTCTATCGGCACGAGTGCCACCTGCAAGGGCTTGCCTGATCCCAGGCCGGATGCTACCTTCAGGTAATTTTCAGGTATGTCGGTCAGGCGGATCATCCGCCGCGCGGACGCTGCCTGCCCGACCAGGCCCTCATTGTGGTAAAAGGCCTGATCCGCCTGTTCGCTTTCCTTGCTGAATCCGTACGCGGCGATGCGGCGCAGGCCACCATCTACGTCGCGGACATAAAGCGCTCCAACCGCAAGCTTGATGTATTGCGCCAGAAACTCCAGCACTTTGCCGCCCAGTTGCTGCAAGGCCAACTGGCCGATGATCTGTTCTCCAAGCTGCGTCTGGCCGGTGCGCACCCATGCCTGCTGCTGTAATAATTCCGCGTGCTGCGTGTGTTGCTCCAATGCGTCGTTGTAGGTAGCCGACAGTCTCAGCAATTCCCTGCGGCCAGATACTGCAAGCAGGCCGCTCAACAGCAGCGTAAAAAACAGATAGCCGCCGACGACAATGAGAGTAACGCTGCGGGCCTCGTCGTTACGCTCCTTGCGCAGGCGCTGTTCCATATCGAGAAAGGCGTTGAATTCCTTGCGGATTTCGTCGAACTCCAGCTTGCCGCGCCCGGACTGGAGTATCTCTTGCACATTGCCGTTTTGGCGGCGCAGCGCGATCAATTCAGTGGCAAACGCATCCCATTGGGTCTGCAGTGCACGGATACGCTTGAGCCGGTCTATCTGTACAGCGTTGTCGCTGACCAGCTCATTCAGGCTGTCCATTTCAGCGCTTATCTTCGGCTTGCCTAGCTTATAGGGCGCAAGAAAGCTTTCATTGCCGGTAATGATGAAGCCCCGCATGCCTGTTTCCAGGTCCACGCTCAGCTTGATTGTTTCGTTGGCATTGCCGATGACGCGCTCGGTATGCTCAACCCAGCCGAGCACGGACAACAAATAGGCGATGAGCGCGATGAAGAGGGCCGCGGTGGCGACACCGACCGCCAGCGGAAGTGTTACGTTGCGCGCGAGGATGCGGCGAAAACTGGTCTGGTCTATCGCTGATGGGCTGTTCATTGTTCTTGCCGTTGCCTAAACGCATAAAAGAGAGCAAGAGTTTAACTGAAAGCGTATGTTGCATCTATAGCACTTGTCCTACAAGAAAATGGTCATTGTGGAAAGTTTTTTTGGTGTCATGCCGAGACTAGCTCCTGCCTTTACAGTGCGTGAGCTGCGTGCAAATGTTCGAGGATCTCAGCTTTCAGCGATGCGAGGTGGATGTCGGCACGCTTGCGTGGGCGTGGTTCGGTAACAGTGAATTCGGTACGCATGGCGCCCGGCTCGGTATCCAGCATCAGGATGCGGTCGCTCAGGTACAGCGCTTCATCGATGTCATGCGTCACCAGCAGGATCGTCAGCGCATGCTGTTGCGCTACCCGTATCAGCAAATCTTGCAACTTCATGCGGGTGAATGCATCCACTGCCGAGAAAGGCTCATCCAGCAGCAAGATACGCGGCTGCGTGAACAGGCCGCGCGCGATGGCGACCCGCTGTGCCTGTCCGCCGGATAATTGCTTCGGCAATGCATCCGCGTAGCCGTCCAGGCCGACTTCGCCCAGCAAGGCGGCAACCCGCGGATCGCTTGCACCGGCGTGGCCTAGTTCAAAAGAAATATTTTCCGCTACCGTCAGCCACGGGAACAGCCGCGGCTCCTGGAAGATAAAGCCGATGTCCCGGCTCACGCCATTGAGCGGCTTGCCATCCAGATGGATGCTGCCGCGAAAATCACGGTCCAGGCCGGAGGCGATGGAGAGCAGCGTACTTTTACCGCATCCGCTGGCGCCGATCAGGCTGACTATTTCGCCTTGCTGCAAGTGCAGCCGCATATTGCGCAGCACTTCCCGCTCGCCGTAACGCTTTTCATTGACGGCTATGTCCAGCAATCCGCTCATTGTTTGCCTTGCAAGGAGTTGGCATAGCTATCGCGCCATGCCAGCAGGCGATTCTCAAGCCGCAGCATCAGCTTGTCGCTGACTTTGCCCAGTATGGCTAGCAGCACGATGGCGGCCAGCACGATATCGGCGCGGCTGGTTTCGCGTCCATCCGACAACAGGTAGCCCAGACCGCGGCTGGCGGCGATCAATTCCGCGGCGACCATGAACATCCACGCCAGGCTGAGGCCGTTGCGCAGGCCGGTCAGGATGGCCGGCAGCGCCGCCGGCAGCAATACGCGGCGCGCGAGTGCCGGATTGCTGAGCCGGTACAGTTGCGCAACCTCGATCAGCTTGCGGTCCACGCCGCGTATGCCGGAAACCACACCCATATAGACGGGAAAGAAGGCGCCTATCGCTATCAACACCAGTTTGGGTGCTTCATCTATACCCAGCCACAACAGCAGCAATGGCACCCAGGCCAGCGAGGGTATCGCGCGCAAGGCCTGGAAGCTGGGATCGAGCACGGCTTCGGCATGGCTGCTCAGACCAACTGCGCAGCCGGCCAGAATGGCCAGAGTGCCACCGGCCAGGAAGCCTGCTGCTACCCGCAAGACACTGACCGCGATGTGTGCCGCCAAGCCATGCTGGGCCAGATAATAAAGAGTGTTGAGAATTTCGCTTGGCGCGGGCAGCAGGTTGGCCGGTATCAGGCCTGAGCGTACCCCGGCTTCCATGGCGAGCACGAATACGCCGGGCAACAGCAGGCCGAGTGCCCTGCGCGAAAGGGCTTTGGAGCGTCTGGGCTGCGCAGGCGCCGTTTCCCGTTCCAGCCGGATAGATTGCGTTGTCATGGTCTTTCAGTAGCGAATAGTCTGCTGCAGGGGTTCCTCAGGCGCGGACAATCAAGGGCTGCGCAAAGCGGGTATCGACCAGATCAAGGATAGTCCGGTTCAGGTCCACACCGGGTTTGACCAGCGCTTCGTCCTGCAGGATGGGGGCGGCAAGCTGCAAGGCCTTCACGTGTTCGGAAGAAGGCAGCGGGTTGCTGAAGTCGCTGCGCAGCTTGATCTGCAGCAGCGCCACCGGCAAGCTTACCTTGGCTTCTTCGGCAAGTATCCTGGCCGCGTCGCCGGGATTGGCAATAGTCCACAGGCGTGCGCGTTCATAGGCGCGGATCACGCGCGCCGCTTCAACCGGGTGCGCCGCCAGAAAATCTTCGCGTGCATTGAGGAAGCCGTAAGTATTGAAGCTGACATTGCGGTAAATCAGCCGCGAGCCGGCTTCCAGTTCGCTGGCCGCCATGTGCGGGTCCAGGCCTGCCCATGCATCCACCTTGCCTTGTTCCAGCGCGACCCTGCCATCGGCATGCTGCAAGCCTACATGCTCTATGTCATTGCGTTTCAGGCCTGCGACTTTCAGCGAGCGCAGCAGGAACAGGTAGGGGTCGGTACCCTTGGTCGCCGCAACTTTTTTTCCTTTCAGGTCGGCCAGCGTGCGGACAGGCGAATCCTTGCGCACTACCAGCGCCGTCCACTCCGGCTGGGAAAAGATATAGGGCGACTTGATCGGTGCACCGTTGGCCTTGGCCAGCAAGGCTGCTAGCCCTGCGCTGGAGCCTATATCTATGCTATTGGCGTTCAGATATTCCAGTGCGCGATTGCTGCCTGCGCTGAGCACCCACTTGATACTGGTGCCGTCCGCCTTGAATTCGTCTTCCAGCCAGCCGAACCGGCGCAATACCAGGCTGGTGGGGGAGTAATAAGCATAATCCAGGCGCAGCTCTTTCAGCGGCGATGCTGAGGCGGCATAGCCGAGTCCTGGAATCAAGGCCGTAGCGGCGCTGCCGGCGGCTACTTGCAATAGGGTTCTACGTTTCACTTGCATCCTTTTTTTAACGAGTTTTGTTTTTAATGCGTTTTGTTTTATGCGGCGGACTGCAGCGGCGTATCGATACGCACCTGGCGACCTGTATGCTGAGGGTGCAGGCGCGGGCCCGCGCCGAACAATTTTTGGCGCAGGCTGCCTTCTGCATAATCGGTGCGGTAGCGTCCGCGCCTCTGAAGTTCCGGTACGACCAGTTCCACCACATCGCGCATGCTTTCATGTGCAACTGCAAATGCGAGATTGAAGCCGTCTATGTCGGTATCGTCCATCCATGATTCAAGCTGGTCTGCCACTTGTCGTGGATCGCCCACCAGCACCGGGCCGCGCCCGCCCAGGCCGATGAATTCCGCGGCCTCGCGCACCGTCCATTTGCGGTCAGGGTCGGCCGCGCTGAATGAGGCCAATGCGGATCTGCCGGCTTCGGAATCGATATAATCTATCGTTGCGTCCAGCGGGAAGGCGCCGAAATCGACACCGGTCCAGCCCGACAGTAGCGCCAGCGCGGCATTGATGTCGATATGCCGGCGATATTCTTCGTACTTGGCCCTGGCTTCGGTTTCTGTCGCCGCAGTGACGATCAGCGCCTGCGCATAGATCAGCAGCCGGCTGGCATCCCGGCCTTGCGCGTCGGCGGCGGCACGGATATCGTCCACGTAGCGCTTCACCACCTTTTTGCTGGGGCCGCTGACGAAGGTGCATTCAGCATGGCGCGCTGCAAATGCAGTGCCGCGCGGCGAGGTACCTGCCTGGTAGAGCAGCGGTGTGCGCTGGGGGGAGGGCTCGCACAGGTGGATACCCGGTACCGTGTAGTAGCGTCCCCGGTGATTAATGGGGTGCACGCGCGCCGGATCTGCATAGATGCCGCGTTGTTTATCGTTGACGACGGCATCGTCATCCCAGCTTTTTTCCCACAGCTTATAGACCACGTCCAGATATTCGTCGGCCAGGTCGTAGCGCTCATCGTGGCTGAGCTGCCGTTCCAGGCCGAGATTGCGCGCTGCGCTATCCAGGTAGCCGGTGACGATGTTCCAGCCGATGCGGCCGCCGCTCAGATGGTCCAGCGTCGACATGCGGCGCGCAAAGGTATACGGATGCTCGTAGGTAAGGGCGCAGGTTACGCCGAAACCCAGATGCTCGGTGGCGCCGGCCATCAGCGGTACCAGCGCCAGCGGATCGTTCAGTGGCACTTGAACGCCGTGCCGCAGAGCGGCGTCGACGCTGCTGTGATAGACATCGTAGACGCCGAGCACGTCAGCCAGGAATATCGCATCAAAACGGCCGGCTTCCAGCAGGCGCGCCAGCTCCGTCCAATGTGCGGGATCCGTATAACGATGGCTATTGTCGCGCGGATGCGTCCACAGACCGGGAGACTGGTGGCTCACCGTATTCATCTGGAATGCGTTGAAACGAATGATCTTGCCCATGGCGTTTATTTGCTCGCGCTTTGCAGCGCCTGCTGGTAATCGGGCTTCGCGAAGCCGGCAAAATGTTTGTTGGTGACGTCCAGGAACTCGCGCGAGCGGTAAGCAGCTTCCAAGTCCTTGACCCAGGGCTTGCCTTTGTCGGCGGTACGGATTGCCACCAGATTCTGGTAAGTAGGAGAGATTTTTTCAGCGGCCAGCGCTTCCGTCAGCTTCAGACCCGATGCCAGTGCAAAATTGCCGTTGATGAAGGAGAAATCGGTGTCCTGCAGCGAACGCGGCAATTGCGCTGCTTCCAGCGGGATCAGCTTGATTTTCTTGATATTGTCAGCCACATCCTTGTCCGATACGCGGATAGGATCGTAGTTGGCCCGCAGCTTGATCCAGCCCAGCTGTTCCAGCAGCACCAGCGCGCGTGCCTGGTTGGTGGGGTCGTTCGGCAAGGCAACGGTGGCGCCTTCCTTCACTTCTGCCAGGGATGTATGCTTCTTGCTGTAGATGGCAATCGGCGCCGTTGGCACCTTGATCAGTTCGCTCAGCGCCAGCTTGTTGTCGCTCGCGAACTTGGTCAGATAAACAATATGCTGAAAAGCATTGGCGTCCAGGGCGCCTTCCGCCAGTGCAAAATTCGGTTGTATATAATCGTTGAATTCCACCACCTTGACTTTGTAGCCCTGTTTTTCAAGGATAGGCTTGATGCCCAGCTTGACCTGGTCAGCATACGGACCGGCGCTGGTGCCGATGACGAGTTCTTTTTGTTCCGCGGCGAAGCTGAATGTTGATGCCAGGGCCAGGCTTAAACTGCTGAGGAGGAGGGTGCGACGTATCATGAGAAGCTTCCTGGTAAGGTGGGAAAGGTAAATAAATAGGTTCAACGTTTGTCCAGGCTTTTGGCGATGCGGGTGCCTGTGAACTGGATCACTTGCACCAGCGCGATCAGGATTGCTACCGTGGCCACCATGATGTCTGTCTGGAAGCGGTAGTAGCCGTAGCGTATGGCCAGGTCACCGATGCCGCCGCCGCCCACCACACCGGCGACCGCCGAGTAGGACAGGAAGCTGATGGACAGCACCGTCAGTGCCAGCACTAGCCCGGAGCGGGCCTCCACCAGCAGCACACGCACGATAATCTGTAGTTCCGATGCGCCCATCGCATGGGCCGCTTCAATGACGCCGCGCGGCACTTCGCGCAGGTTCTGCTCCACCAGCCGCGCAAAATAAGGAATGGCGGCAAAAGACAGCGGCACTGCTGCTGCCAGCGGGCCGATGGATGTGCCGGCAATGAAGCGGGTGAACGGCACCAGCGCCACCAGCAGGATGATGAAAGGAAAAGAGCGCACAGTATTGACGAACCAGCCCAGCACTGTCGCCAGCGGCCGGTTCTGCAAGGATTGGCCGTCTGCAACCAGGAACAGCAGCACGCCCAATGGACCGCCGATCACCAGCGCGGACGACAGGCCGATTGCCAGCATGGTCAAGGTCTGACCCAAAGCTGTCCACATCTCCGGCAGCAGGCTGATGATATTGTCAAGCATAAGCGAGCTCCTTCAGATGCAATTGGCCGGACGCGTTGCCGTTATAGTGGTGGCTCGCCAGTTCGCGGCCAAGCGCGGTTTTTCGTAAAACGCCGGTATCGGCCAGCGCAAACTGCTCAGCGATGGCGCCGTCCTCGATGACGGCCACGCGGTTGCAGATGGCGCCCAGCACGGAAAGTTCATGGCTGACGATGACAATGGTGACACCCAGACGCAGGTTGATGTCGCGCAGGCTGTCCAGCAGCGAGCGGGTGGTCTCCGCATCCAATGCGGAGGTAGGTTCATCGCATAGCATGACGGCGGGCCGGCTGGCCAATGCGCGCGCGATCGCCACCCTCTGCTTTTGTCCCCCCGATAATTGAGCTGGATAGCTGCCGGCCTTGTCGGACAGCTCCACCAATTCCAGGCATTCATGCACCCTGGCTGCAATGGCGGCTGTGTTCATGCCGCCGTGGATCTTCAGCGGAAAAGCAACATTGTCGAATACGCTGGCATTTTGCAGCAGGTTGAATTGCTGGAAGATCATGCCGATGTTTTGCCGGGCATTGCGCAGATCGCGTTTACCCAGGCTGGTCAGTTCGCATCCTGCCACGGTAATCGTGCCGCTGTCGGGGCGTTCCAGCAAATTGATCAGGCGCAGTAGCGTCGATTTGCCGGCACCGCTTTTGCCGATGAGGCCGAAGATATCTCCCTGCTGCACCTCCAGCGTCACATCCTTGACGGCACTAAAGTGCTTGCCGCGCGCCAGCGCGAAGGACTTGCTGGCTCCCCGGATGCTGATGACGGGTTTGCGCTGCGATGCATTCATGGTGTCTTCCTGTATTGGTAGTGCGGTATGGCAGCTATGCCGGACCCGGGGCTGCTCAAGAGTAGGCAGTTGGTTCCGGCAACGTGCCGTCGAGTGCGTAGCGGCCCAGGTCGCGCAATTTATAGTCGATAGGGTCGTGCAGCGTATGTACGCGCACGTTGCGCCAGAAACGGTCGTAGCCATACTGGGCCGATGTGGAACGCGCACCTGTCAGTTCAAACATCTGGCTGCTGATTTCCAGGCCCGCGCGGTGCGACAGGGATTTCGCTTCCGCCACGGCAATGGCAAGCTCACCCCGGTCACGCGCAGTGATGAGCGCACCCTTGCGGAATACCTTTTCCAGTTCAACTGCGGCATGGTCGGCCAGCACAACGGCGGGGCGCAGCAACAGCCACAATTCCCCGTAGCGGTGCTGGATGAAAGGATCGTCGGCAGCCCTGTCCACGCCGGAAGAGAACCAGGGCCTCGATTGCTCGCGCGTATAGCGGACAGCGGCGTCGAAGGCGCCCAGCCCTATGCCGAGATACAGGTTGGCCATGATCAGCTGTGCTACCTGCGAGCGCACGGTGGATTGTGGAGTGGCTGTCTGCAGCGGCGCTTGCAGCACTAGTTCGGCAGGCAGGACCACGTTGCTGAAATGGACATTGCCGCTATCGGTCTGGCGCTGGCCGAAAGAATCCCAGTCCGCCTGCACCTTGATGCCTGTTTGCGTGGTCGGCAATACTGCTATCAGTGGACTTTGGGTAGCCAGGTCCCATGCTGAGATCGTTAGCCAGTCCGAACCGACCGAGCCGGATGAAAAACTCTTGATGCCGTCGAGAATAAAGCGGTCGCCGTTCCTGGCGGCGGTCGTGCGTTTGTCGAGAGGATTAAGTGCATTGCCCCAAAACAGGCGCTTCTCTACAGTTTCGGTCAGCAGACGGCGTTGCTGCTGCGCGCTGCCGTATAACTGGATGCCGGCTAGCTGGAGGTGATGGAAGCCGAATACGTGCGCCAATGCGCTGTCTGCCTGCGCCAGAATGCGGATCACCTGATAGACGGTGGGCCAGCTTGCCCCATGACCGCCGAATTCAGCCGGTATGGAAAGGGCCAGCAAGCCCGATTCACGTACCCATTCACGCTCCTGCGCCGCGTGTCCGCCCACGCTGTCACGTTCTACTGCGGTTGCAGCCAGGCGCTCTGCGAGCTGGCGGGCAATGTGCAGCGGATCGTTCAGCGGGTTGTGAAGCGGACTATGCTGCTCCGCTTCAAAGGTGGAGGGGGCTTGCGGACGGATAAGGGCGGGTGACATCGTGAACCTGGAATAAAAGATCGATGACTTAGTATTGCATCGCCGATGCCGGTTCGTACACGAAGAAATCCGTTTTTACTTATGCGGAAAAATGATAACCGGCACGCATGTACTGGACATGCGTGCCGGCGCACAGGCTTCCTGGTCTTGCTCAGCCGCCCTTGGTGGGTTTGGGATAGGTTTTCAGCACGTCCAGCGGCTGGGCATAGCTGGAACTCCAGGTTTGCTCATGCAGCTCGGCCACCCGACGCGCCATTTTTTCATTGCGCAACACCACTTCAAGATTACGCGAATTGTCCAGGTAGCCACCGCTCCAGTTGCTGGTGCCTATCCATGCGACCTGGCCGTCGATAGACATGCTCTTGGTATGGATGACGCGAGCGAATGGAATGAAACCCGATGATGCCAGCGGCAAGGTCACTACCTTGATTTCCATGCCCGGCAGCACTGCCAGGCTTTGCAGGTACTGGATGGCCGGCTTGTCGGTATTCCAGTTGGACACCATCAGCTTGACCTTGACACCGCGCGCGAGCGCGGCGCGGATCGCATTGTCTATTACCGCATAGTAGGGCCGGGTATGGTTGGGACCGTAGCTGAGCGGCGCATAGTCCAACAACTGCACGCGCACCTCCGACTTTGCTGCTGCGAGCAGTCTGACCAGTTCAGATTCTGAATCGCCTATGCCCTGCGGGTTAAAGGCGTTGGGACTGGCAACCAGATACGCGGCCTGTCCCGCTATGGCCGGGACGACCGCGTGGTTTTGCACCGGTACCGGCTTGCCTTCGGCGATCAGTGCCTGTGCCTGCCAGTCGAAATCAAAGATTTGCTGCAGTTGGGCTGCGATGGCGGCATCGCTGATACGCAGGCCGGTTTCGTGGATATGCGCAAAGGAGCGCCAGTCGAAGTTCTGGCTGCCTACGTAGGCAATATTGCCATCAACGACAAAGTACTTGGCGTGGATGATGCCATTGCCGGTGACTTTCGAATAATCCAGAAAACGAAATTCGAGCCTGGGGATTTTTTTCAACTCCTCGATTGTTGCCATATCAGAAGCAGACTTGCCTTTTTCTTCCATCAGGAAACGGATTTTGACACCACGCTCTCCAGCCGCACGCAAATGGGCAATGACTTTATCAAACACTTCACCATGCTTGCCGGCGACGTAGAACTGGCCCAGCACGATATCGTGTCTGGCAGCATCGAACATTTCGCTCCACACGGTAGCCGGATCGCGCAGATCGGGCGTGGCTAATGAGGTTTCCACCGGCACGGTGTGCACCAGTTCAAAACCGGGAATTGTAAAATCGGCATGGGCACTGCTGCTGAAGAAGAGCAGCAGGCCCAGCGATGCGAATAGTTTGCGCACGGTCTTTTCCTTGGTAAGTGAAGGCTTATTGAAAAATTATATTCTGCAGCCTGACAGGGCTTGGCAGCTGCCGAGCGGTCGCGACTGAAAAGCAGCGTAGTATTCTGTCGCCAGTTCCACGACGATCAGGGCGCCGTGGCCGCCGTCATCCAGCATGATGCGCCGCACGGGCTTGGCGTGGCGCTGCGTGTGGCCCAGCCGTTGATTCCTGTGCCAGCAGCGTTCGCGCGACTGGGAATAGTAATGCGCATAACCTGTTTCCATGCTGAGCCTGAATGACTCCTTGTCCATCCATCCCATCGTCAGCATTTCCGGCGCGCGACCCGGGCTGCCATGCCGGGTGATGCAGGGCAGCAGGCCGTGGTCCTCAAACTGCCTGACAAGGTGCAGGGCCTGGCGTGTATCGAATAGCACCGGGTGCTCAGGCAGTATGGGCATGATGGATATCTCCGTCTTCTTCCTCTTCAAGCTCCTGCATTTCCTGTGCTGTGCGCCAGACAGGGAAGGGATCGTTGAAGCGTTCCCACTGTTGTTCGCCCAGCGCCATCTCGCTATCAGTCAGCAGGCAGGCATCCAGCTTCTCGCTCATATGTTCCTTGTCCATTTCCATGCCGATGAACACCAGTTCCTGGCGCCGGTCGCCGAAGGGCGCCACGGACTTTTCCGCAATGCGCTGCAGTGCCTGCAAATCGTCCGGCCAGTCGCTGCGATCCACGGCCGACCACCAGAGGCCTGCTGCATGATGCCGGCATATGCCTCCGGCCTGCGACCATTCACCGGCAAACGCCATGCGTGAGGCCAGCCAGAAATACCCTTTGGAACGGATGACGCCTGCCCATTCCGTTTGGATCAGGTTCCAGAAGCGCTGGGGATGGAAAGGTTTGCGGGCCTGATAAATAAAGCTGGCGATGCCGTATTTCTCCGTCTCGGGAATGTGCTCGCCGCGCAGTTCCTGCAGCCAGCCCGGCGCTGCCGCAGCTTGCTCGAAATCAAAGCGGCCGGTATTGAGCACGCGGTTCAGATCCACTTTGGAAAAGCGGGCGGAAAGGATGTCGGCGCGCGGGTTCAGTGTTTTCAGGATGCCGATCAGGCGCGCGAAGTCGTTTGCAGTAACCAGGTCGGCCTTGTTAAGGACGATCACATCGCAGAATTCTATCTGCTCCACTAACAGGTCAACGACGGTGCGTTCGTCTTCTTCGCCCATCGATTCACCCCTGTCGCTGAGATAATCGCTTGAACCATAGTCCTTGAGAAAATTGTAGGCGTCCACCACGGTGACCATGGTGTCCAGCCGCGCGACATCGGACAGGCTGCGGCCTTCTTCGTCGCGGAAAGTGAACGTCTCGGCCACCGGCATCGGTTCCGAAATGCCGGTCGATTCAATGAGCAGGTAGTCGAACCGGCCTTCATGGGCAAGCCGGTTGATCTCGATCAGCAGGTCTTCGCGCAGGGTGCAGCAAATGCAGCCGTTACTCATTTCCACCAGCTTTTCCTCCGCGCGCGACAATTGCGCGCCGCCGTCACGCACGAGATCGGCATCGATATTGACTTCCGACATGTCATTGACGATGACGGCCACGCGCCGACCCTCGCGGTTGTTTAGGATGTGATTGAGCAGGGTGGTTTTTCCCGCACCGAGAAATCCGGACAGCACGGTCACTGGCAGTAGCGATTTGTTCATTTATTCCTCATTGCCTTAAACGGTTGAATTCTTTGGACCGCTGGGCGGTTCCGGGTTATCGGATGTATGGTGTTTCGTATATTTGCAACCATGTTGCATTTCTGGGTGGAACAGTAAAACAGGATTTATCGCCACGCCGTTAAATGCGATAGAGTTGCATTTTGGCGCGTGCTACCCGACAGTTTTCATCAGGTTGCTCCTGTTCAGTCCTTTCGTCGCCAAGCTGAAACGATTGCAACAAAGTTGCATTGATGGATTATAGGGGGCTGTAAAATTTTATGCAACAAGGTTGCAATTATTTTTGTTGCACGTTCTGGTACGGAAAAATCAGGCAGAGGCCGGGAAATGCAGGCGGAAGCTGATCGTGCCCTGCTGCACGGAGTAGGAGACGCTTGCGCTGCCTCCATGCAGGCCCATGATCGCCCTCACAATGGACAAGCCCAGCCCATTGGATTCGGTGAACTCATTGCGGGACTTGTCTCCGCGATAGAAGCGGTTGAACATGCTGTCCAGATGTTCTTGCGAAATAAAGTCGCATTGATTTTCGACGACGACAATGGAGCCTTGCGCTTCTGTGCCGGCGTACAGCTTGATGGCCGTGCCAGGTTTGCCGTAACGCACGGCATTGATGACCAGGTTGTTGACGGCGCGTCGCCACATGACCAGGTTGGCATAGCTGGTTCCGCTGGCTTCCCGCTCAAAATGCAGTTCCCGCTCTTCCGCGATTCCTTCAAAATAATCGGAGACTTTGCCCAGTTCGTCCGCCAGTGGAATATCTACGCGCTCCACTGCCAAGCTCGCATGGTCGGTGTTGGCCAGGAACAGGATGTTCTCGATGATGCGTGACAGGCGGGTCAGTTCTTCCAGGTTCGATTCCAGTACTTGTTCATATTCTTCCGTGCGCCTTTCCTGGCCCAGCGTGACCTGGGTCTGCCCCATCAGGATATTGACGGGAGTCCTGATTTCATGTGCCAGATCGGCTGAAAATTGCGACAAGTGCTGGAAGCCGGCTTCCAGCCGGTCCAGCATCGCATTGAAAGCATCTGCCAGCTGGCGCAGTTCCGGAGGCGCATCCTCTCTCAGCAGCCGGGCGGACAGGTTGGCAGGTGTGATTTCACCAGCCTGGTTGCCCATTGTCTGCAATGGCATCAGGCCGCGTTTCAGGATCGCAAAACCCAGCACGGTGGTCAGCACTACGGTCAGGGCCACGGCGACGATGACGCGCAGCAGGTAGTTGGACAAGACTTTGGATTCCTGGGTCATCACATAAGCGGCGATGATCTCCACCTTGTCATTGCGTTCGCCGACTTCTGCCAGTGCCGAGACCCAGCGCACGCGCACGCCATCGGGGCGCACCCCTTCATGCAATGCATTGGGTGTCAGCGGCATGCCTATTTCCACCGGCTCCATCGGCGGCGGTGTCATGTTGCCGGGATTGACGTGGATGAACGGCGCTTCGCCGATATGGCGGAAAATGCGCACGTCCTGCTCGTTGCCAAGCATGCTTTCAAACAGTGCGGGACGCTCTTCCATCTGCTTGACGTCGTACAGATCGTGGAACAGGTTGCGAAAGTGCTCGACCCTGCCTATCAGCGTATAGTCAGCCCGCATTTCCAGCGCCTGCCTGGCAGCCGAGTACAGGTACATGCCGAGGCTGGTCATCACCACGCAGGCAACCAGCGCGAAGAGCAGGGCAGTCCTGTGCGCCAACGGCCATGATTTCCAGAATTTCATTGTTCTTCCGAAAACATGTAGCCGATGCTGCGCACGGTATGGATCAGTTTTTGTTCGAACGGCGCGTCGATCTTGGCGCGCAGCCGTTTGACCGCGACGTCCACGACATTGGTGTCGCTGTCGAAATTCATATCCCAGACCTGGGATGCGATGACCGAGCGCGACAATGCCTCGCCCTGGCGTTTGATCAGCAGGTGCAGCAGCATGAATTCTTTGTTCGTCAACACGATATTGACACCCTGGCGTGTCACCTTGTGGCGCACCGGGTCCAGCTGCAGATCTGCCGCCTGGAACATGTCGGAATCCCGCGTCACGCCGCGGCGCAGTAGCGTGCGCACACGCAGTACCAGTTCGGTGAAAGAAAACGGCTTTACGAGGTAATCGTCAGCGCCCAGCTGCAGGCCGTGTATGCGGTCGTCCACATGGTCGCGTGCAGTCAGGAAAATGACAGGCAAATCGCGCTTGCTGCGCAAGGAGCTCATCACGCTCCAGCCGTCCTTTCCGGGCATCATCACGTCGAGGATCACCAGGTCATAAGGATTTTCCAGCGCCATGTGCAGGCCGTCCACGCCATTTCTCGCAAGGTCTACTGCATAGCCGGATTCGCGCAAGCCTTTTTTGAGGTAGTCGCCGGTTTTCTGGTCGTCTTCAATTACTAGGATAGCCATGCGGCACCTTCAACAAAATGGACTTGATAATTTGATTCTAGCATTTCGCCCCCTGGCGCTTAATGACAATTTTGTCATCCGAATGACACGGTATTTTCACCATCGGAGGCTTACCATGGCCTCGTTGGAAGCTTTGTGCCGTACGCCGCTTCCGTTGTTTCACCTGCAAATGAAGGGGATATTCATGCTGATCAGAATCCAGCCGGATCAAATCGATGTGCCGTTGCCGTCGGAAATCACGCCAAGGGAGATATTTGAGTCTCGCCGCCATTTCCTGAAGGAGCTGGCGGTAGGCGCCATTGCCGGTAGCGGCGTGCTTGCCTCTGCAGGCGCATGGGCGCAGGTAGCAGGAACGCGCAAGCTGGCGGCGCGGCGCAACGACAGCTATGTTGTCGTGGACAAGCAGACCTCGTACAAGGATGCGACGACGTATAACAACTTTTATGAATTTGGCACCGATAAGTCGGAGCCTGCCCGCAATGCCGGGATACTGAAAATCAATCCCTGGACCGTGTCGGTTGAGGGAGAAGTCAAAAAGCCGATGACGCTGGACCTGGAAACGCTGCTGAAGCTGGCGCCGCTGGAAGAGCGCGTATATCGGCTGCGCTGTGTGGAGGGCTGGTCGATGGTGATACCGTGGGTAGGTTATTCGCTGTCGGCATTAATACGCAAGGTGGAGCCTACGGGCAATGCGAAATATGTGGAATTCGTCACGCTGGCGGACAAGAAGCAGATGCCTGGGTTATCGGTGCCGGTGCTGGAGTGGCCTTATGTAGAGGGTTTGCGGATGGACGAAGCGAATCATCCGCTGGCGCTGCTGACGCTGGGCATGTATGGGGAAACGCTGCCTAACCAGAACGGCGCACCGGTGCGCATCGTGCTGCCGTGGAAGTACGGTTTCAAGTCGGCCAAATCCATAGTCAAAATCCGCTTCCTGAAAGAGGCGCCGCGCACCACATGGAATGTGACGGCGCCGTCGGAATACGGGTTCTACGGCAATGTAAACCCGGATGTGGATCATCCGCGCTGGTCGCAAGCCAGCGAGCGGCGTATTGGCGAAGACGGTTTTCTGGCCAGGAAGCGCAAGACCCTGATGTTCAACGGCTATAACGATGTGGCGCCGCTATATGCGGGCATGGACTTGAAGCGGTTCTTCTAAGGCGCCGCAACAGCTGCCAGATATTCCAGGCGAAGGAAAGCGAGTCTGCATCAGGGTAGGGACAATGGCAAGATTGTTATTTTTTATCATATTGGCTACCTAAAGTGCGGACCATACAAAACGCCAGCAAATCCGGCAGTTGTGTTTTTATTTGTTTTTGTCACGTAACTTACTATTCAACTAAAAGAGAGATCATGGGAACTACACATCAAAGAGGCCGCGGCTTATACCTGTCAGGCTTGGCTGGATTGAGCATGTGCTTGGTATTGTTGAGCGGCCATGTCGGTGCGCAGGAAATGCATCACCATCATGGCGGCGATTCTGCGGCTGCCGCGGACGGGGCCACGCAGACGGCGCCTCCGGTTTTTGTTGCCAGTACCGCCAAATCGTTTGCTGCGCTGATGGATGATGCGATGCTGGTCATGGATGACGGCATGAAGCGCGCGCCGATGAACGGGCAAAGCGAACACGATTTCATCACGATGATGATGCCGCACCACCAGGGCGCAGTGGATATGGCCAAGGCCGTGCTGCTTTATACGACCGACCCCGAAATCAGGAACCTGGCGCTGGGTATCATCGCCGAGCAGCAGAATGAGATTCGTGTGATGCAGGCCTGGCTTGCGCATCATCCTGAAGGCACGGCCAAGAAATAAACCGCTTTTAAATCACCCTTTTTCGACTACTAGAATCCACAGAGAGACATCATGAAAAAAACTGCCATCTGCGCCATTTCTGCCATCGCACTATTCGTCAACGCTGCCTGGGCGCTGCCTCCGGCACAGGACCGGGTCTATACCGCAGACCAGAACACGAATACGGTATCGGTATTCAACCCGGCCACGAATACGCTGGTAGGCCAGATCAAGCTGGGGAGCCAGCGGCCGGACGTATTGTCACCGTTATACAAAGGCCAGATCAACGTGCACGGCATGGGCTTTTCGCCCGACCATAAAACCCTGCTGGTAGTGTCCAATGGTTCCAATTCGGTGGTCTTCATCGATACGGCCACCAACAAGGTCAAGGGCACTACCTATGTAGGCCGCTCGCCGCACGAAGGCTTCTTCAGTGCCGACGGCAAGGAAGTGTGGGTTGTCGTGCGGGGCGAAGACTATATCTCGGTGATTGATCCGAACACCTACAAGGAAACACGCCGCATCCAGACTGACCTGGGCCCCGGCATGGTGCAGTTCCTCCCTGATGGCAAACTGGCGTTTGCGGTATCCAGCTTTACGCCTACGGTCGATATCATTGATGTCAAGAGCCACGAGATCGTCAAGAAAATCAACGTGGTCAGCCCTTTTTCTCCTTTCCTGCAATTTACGCCGGACTACAGCGAAATGTGGATGACGCATAAGGACGTGGGCAAGGTTACACGCATTAGCACCAAGACGCTGGAAGTGACGGGCGTGATCGATACCGGCTTCATCACCAACCATCTGGCGTTTGCCAAGGTGAATGGCAAGGTATTGGCCTATGTGACCATCGGTGGCGAGAACGTCGTCAAGGTCTATACGACCGACAAAGAGGCAAAACTGGTGGCAACGATCCCCACCGGCGCGTTGCCGCACGGGATATGGACTTCCGATGACAACAGCCGGATTTACGTCGGCCTGGAAAACGGCGATGGCGTGGATGTCATTGATCCTGCCGCCAACAAAATCATTGCCCACATGCCGGGCGGGCAGGCGCCGCAGGCGCTGGTTTACCTGTCGCACGTGGTGGAAAGCGGCGACGGAGCCGCCAACCTGGTGCCGCGCGTGAATAACGACCCGACCAATATCCGCCTGAAACCGCTGGTCGGCGAAGGCCGCGGTTTTGTCGTTTCACGCAACCTGGGCGTGATCGATGCCTTTGAAGTATCGCTGTTCAAGCTGAAGCCCGAAACAACATACAGCGTGTACCTGAGCGACCAGAAGAATGCCGTCGCCAGCTTCAAGACGGACGCCAAGGGCGCATCAAACGGGACGATGATAGGGCCGGTCCGGGAATTTGCTGCTGCCGGCTCCGATGCCGCCGCCAGCCGCCTGATCGTCATGGAAGGCAGTGCGCCGGCAGACCCGGCGAAGGCAGTGCTGATTGATGCACTGTAATGTATTGTAGACTGCTGTAATCCAGTATGGGCGAAGCCGGGTGCGGACATCAACGCCGCATCCGGCTTTCAATACCTAAAATATTTAGTGGAATGCAAATGAAAAAAACGGGAATATTGATGCTGAACGTGCTGGCCGGGGCCGGTCTGTATGCTTGTGTTTCTGCTGCAGCGTTGGCGCATGCGCATCCTGTGAGTTTTTCTCCGGCGGCCGACACGGTGGTCAGTACGCCTGGCGTCATCAGAATTGCTTACGACAAGCCGCTGGAGCCGGCCAGTAATATTGTCATTACCGGCGAACATGAAGAACCGGTGGACGCCGGGAAAACGGTGATCGATGCGCAAGATCCTAGCAGCATGTCAGTCAGCCTGCCGCCATTGCCAGCTGCCGTCTACATTGTGAAATGGAGTGCCGGCAGCAGCGACGGCCATACGAACAAGGGCAGCTATAAATTTACGGTCAAGTAAGATATTTGCACTGCCGGGCACCGCAGATTATTTGCGCGAAGCCAGGCGGGCCATGCCGAGCAGCGGCCATTCAACGATCTGCCGCAAGCGGAACGACATCGGGACCAGCTTCATCAGCATCTTCACTGCAACGGCATAAGGATAGTGGTGGCGAGCCTTTTCCTTTACTGTGCGGCTGAATTCCCGCCAGTCTTCCTCACGGAAAGGTGTGCCGGGATTGCGCACCATGAACACATGCTTGAATGCGATATAACTATCCTCGCCCTGGATTTCAGTCATGCGCCGCCAGATGGTCCGGATGACTGACCATGCACCGTGTGGCCGGGCGTTACCGTAGCTTTCGTAGAATTTCCGGAAATGGGCATAGTGATTGGATTCGTCCATCTTGATGTTGGTGAACAGCTGGCGCAGCACAGGCTCGCGCACATAATCATGCACTGCGTGGTACATCGTGGTGGTGCCGGTCTCGACCACACAGCGTGCGATGAGCTCCAGCGCCGGGCTGTCTTCCAGCTGCTCTTCCGTGCATAGTGCGCTGTATTCCTCGCGGAAACTGGTATTTGCCAGTTGCCAGTCAAATTCCGGCCATACACGCTCGACGTAGGCTTTCAGTGCATAACCATGCTGCACCTCTTCATGCTGCCAGTATTGCCGCAGCCAGCTTACTACTTCCGGGTTGTCCCGAAATTTTTCGATGAGATTGTCGGTGTACAGCTCTGCCATGATTTCCACCAGCGAGGCGGAGGCAAGCATGTAGAACATCAGTTTGTCGTGACGGATGGTTTCAGGGTTGATGGAGGCAAAGTCGATATCTTCAACATTCCACCTCAGTGCTGGTCTATCTACGACGGAACGGACGGCAGTGCTCATAAGTTCTAATCCTCATTTGGCGTTGGCTTCCAGGAGCATCGGCTTGGGGCCAGCCATTTCGGCTAGCGGGCGCCATTGCTGTCCCGTCCGCTCAAGGTTGCGTGCTTACTCCATAGTCTCAATGAAATTGTCAAAATTGTATGTTCGTTAAGGCACACTTGGCGTATGCCTTATGCGTGGCGAATTGTCATCATAGCGCGTTAGCGGAATTGATGGGCGCGCCGACGTGATCTAAGCTTTGTTGCCGCTCTGATACCGTTTCGCTGTGCTAATTTAAAGTCACCTCAAATTGCGTAAAAAAAAGGAAAAAAAGGATGTAACAAATTTGGGGAATTCGGGACTTAACAGTAAGAACCGATTCAACGGGATTTTAAATATCATCATTATCAGGAGTTCACCATGTCCACTACAGATGGCACTACTGCGGAAATAGCCCGCCCAACTGTCACCGCTGCAGGCCCAGTTCAACTGATCGACGCACTGAATGGCGTATTTGGTAAACATGCCGGCGCCAGGGCATCGCACGCCAAGGGTGTTTGTGCGCAAGGGGAGTTTACGCCGGACAAGGATGTCGGGCGCTTCCTCGGCAGCAAGCTGTTTTCGCGGGGCACGATTGCTGCAGCACTGCGTTTTTCGATTGGCGGCGGCAACCCGGGCGTGTCGGACAAGAGCCGCACTGTGCGGGGCCTGTCCATCAGGCTGGCAGAAGGGGGCGAAACCTATGATCTCGTGCTGATTTCAGAGCCTGCCTTTTTTGCGGCAACGCCGGAGTCCTTCGTCAGCTTTCTGCAGGCCCGCGTGGCGGACCCTGTGACTAAAAAGCCCGATCCAGAAAAGATCGCCGCACACAATCAGCGCTTTCCGGAAGGCACTATACAGCCCGGGCTGCTGGCGTCGCATGCAGCTCCGGCGTCCTATGCAAGCACGGCCTATTTTTCCAATAATGCATTTGGATTCCGCGACGAGGCTGGAAGCCTGCGCTGGGCCAGGATATTGGTGGAGCCTGCCGCCGGCGTGCACTACCTGACCGACGAGCAGGAAAAAAACATGCCCGATCTGTTTCTCGAAGAGGAACTAAGGGCTAGAATCGCAGAGGTGCCGGCTGAATTCGCACTTTATGCGCAACTGCCTGCCGATGGCGATTCCCTGAGCGATCCCAGCCAGGTATGGCAAGGACGCGAGCGGGTGGCGCTTGGAAAATTGCAGGTGAGCGGAGTAGTGCCTCAGGACGCCTGTGAGGCCAAGGTATTTCTGCCGCTGCAGCTGCCGCAGGGTATAGAAGCATCCGATGATCCTATATTGAAGGCAAGGGCAGCGGCGTATGCCGTTTCGCTAAAAAGAAGAACGCAATAACAGGCTTGGGGATACGCATCGTGGCGGATAAGAATAGAGATAGCATGCCCGAGATGAGATCGCAAGAAGCGCTTGTCAATGCCGTGGCGGAGCATCGCCCGTTTTTATTGAGAATCGCCAGGCTGCAGCTTTACTCGCAGGCGGAAGCGGAGGATGTGGTGCAGGAGGCGTTGATCGCCGCGATCAGCGGCTGGCAGTCGTTTGCCGCCAAATCGTCGCTGCGAAGCTGGCTGACAGGTATTTTGCGTTACAAGATCATCGACCAGATTCAGAGCCGCCGCCTGGACATGCAGCGCCACGCCGAACTTTATCCGGCGGAGGAGGAGCAGGTATTCGACGGATTTTTTACCGAAGACGGCAGCTGGGATCCGGAAACCTTTGTTTCCAATGCCTGCCCGGCTGCGGCTGTGGAGCAGACGCAGCTGATGGATATCGTGGAGCTATGTATGAATAATTTGCCGGAGGCGAGCGCGCGCCTGTTCCTGATGCGGGAATACCTCGGCATGGAGCTGGCCGACATTGTCGAGGTTTCGGCCGTGACGCCGGGCGGCTTGCGGGTATTGCTATATCGCGCGCGCATGCGTCTTCGGGATTGTGTAGTGCGCGGATGGGGAGAGTATTAACCATGGATGAACATACAGACATCAGCTGCGAGGACGCCACGATGCTGGTATCCGACAGCAGGGACGGCCCTTTGGACGAACAGGCGGCAGCCAGCTTGCAGTTCCATGTCCAGCATTGCCCGTATTGCTCGATCGCCTACAAGCAGTTCGATTCGCTGTTCGCGCAGCTGGGACAACTGCTGCACGTTGACAAGACTCCGTCGTGACGGTGCACGACATGCCGCTGCAGAGCCAGACGCAGGTACAGGAAAAACCGAAACTTCATGTCGCGGCCTCTTTTTTCAGCATCATCCTCGGCCTGTGCGGCCTGGGGCAGGCATGGCGGGTGGCCGCACATTTGTGGGGAATGCCGCCAGTGGTCGGCGAATGCATCCTGCTGACGGCAGCGTTGATCTGGGCCGGATTGCTTGCTGCCTACATCCTGCAGTCATGCCGCGATCCCGCAAGGTCCATACAGGAATTCCGCCATCCGGTGCTGGGCGGCACCGTTGCTTTATTAGGCATCTCCACCTTGCTGATGGTAGTAGCGGTGCTGCCTTATTCGCTGCTGCTGGCGTGGATACTGGCGGCGGCCGGCATTGCCTGGCATCTGGCGTTTTCTTTATGGCATACAGGTACGATGTGGCAGGGCAGCCGCAACCCACTGGATTCAGTACCTACATTATATTTGCCTACCGTCGCAGGCAATTTCACCAGCGCGGCAGCGCTGGGAGCGCTGGGCCAGCCTGACTTTGGCTGGCTGTTCCTGGGCGCGGGCGTGTTTTCCTGGCTGGCACTGGAGCCGCTTATTTTTCAGCGCCTGTGGCATGGAGAGGGATTGCCCGTACAGCAGCGTGCCTTGCTGGGCATACAGTTTGCTCCGCCTGCTGTCTGCGCAATGGCCTGGCTGCTGCTGGCACCGGGATCGGCGGATCATTGGCTGCTGATGCTGTGGGGCTACGGCCTGTTCCAGCTCTTGCTGGGCTTGCGGTTGAAACCCTGGCTGGGCGCCCAGCCGTTTTCCCATTCCTATTGGTCTTATACTTTCGGTATTGCATCCACCACGATATGTGCCTTGAAGCTGGCGCTGGCCGGGGTCGGTTCTGCAAAAATTCTTGCAATCCCCATATTCGCGGGCGCCAACCTCGTCATCGGCGGCTTTTTCATACGCACCGTATACGCGGCCTGGCGCTGGCGCAGGACGGAATAGAGCTGGGTCTGAATAATGCTGCCGGAAACGGGCGCTTGCCCCAGGGCTTGGTCGCAATAGAGCAACGGCTTAGCGCAGAAAATCCACGCAAAAGCGCACCGGCCCGATGAGTTGAACTTCATGCGGCACTTGCGGTTCCACCACGCCATATAGCTCCGGGGTGAGGGTGATCACTTCTACTGCAGGTTCCAGGATGCGGTATAGCAGCTTTCCTTCCAGAATACGGATACGACCCCACACCGCTTCCGCGGTGGTGTGCTGGCGTTGCAATGCCGCAGGCACACTGTGCTCATTGAACTCAGGGGTGCTCTTATAGTGATTTACCGTATCGGGTAATGTTTTCATGATGTTCTCTCCATGTCTTCAAAGGCGGCGCACCGCCGTTTCCCTCCTGTTCGATGGCCGGAAAATGACAAGGGAAAATTCATTACCGGAATAAGTTGCATCTGATATGCGGATTATGCCACAATTCAGTTTAAGATGTATTTAAAATGAATATTTAAATCGAATCTTCTGCCGAAGCGAAAATTGCACTGATCCAGCAGCAGCTTTCGCCGCGCTTGCTCAGGCCGGCAACACTGGCACACCTATTACATAACTTGAGAGAACCATCATGCAAACTGAAACACTGAAATTGAACGCAGCAGGAAAAACAAACTATACGTCGCAAGTAGAAGCGGTATTGAAGCACTTGGATGGAGTCAGGGACGTGCTTGTCATTGAAAGCAAGCAGGAGTGCAGCGTCTTGTTTGACGAAAAGGCTGTCTCCGTGGTGCAGCTGCAGCAGGCCTTGAGCAACGCCGGTTATCCGAACGAAAAAGCAAAGCCGAAACACGGACAGGGCGGCGTGTGCTGCGGCTCCTGCGGAGGCTGAAGACAAGCCGGCTAAGCGGCTCACTGGTGGCTCATGGCCGGCTCATTGAAAGCGGCAAGATCTTGGCTGATCTTGCCGCTTTTTATATCCTGCAGGCGGCAGGCAAATAAAAATAAAAAATATGCAGTAACAATTTTATGCAGCGGGCGACTTAACGATATGAAGCTTGGAAACACAAACTCCCAGATTCATTATTCGACTACCTGAATCAAAACCCGGCCGGATTAAACGGCATGGCGGGCCTGTCGGACTGATTAGGAAAACTACATAAAAGGAACCCAAACATGAAAACTACCAATGGCATTGCTAAATACTCTTCTCCCTTATTACTGTCCCTGCTGTGTTTATCTGCAACGGCGCAGGTTATAACAGCACAGCCGGAAATCAAGTCAAGCGGTACCGATATGGTCGATACCTTGAACAGCGTTTTCGGCGACCATCATGCGCGGGCGATCCATGCCAAGGGAATTGTCCTGGAAGGTTCGTTCACACCCGCTGCCAGTGCGGTAAGCGTTAGCGTGGCACCGCATTTGCAGAAGAATTCCGTTCCCGTCATTGTCCGCTTCTCGAATTTCGCCGGCATCCCGGACATTCCGGACAACCATCCTCTGGCCGCGCCGCGCGGCCTCGCCATCCGCTTCAAACTTGCCGACGGCAGTTCCACGGACCTGGTGACGCATTCTTTTAACGGCTTCCCCAGTGCGAATACGGACCAGTTCAGGGAGCTTTTGCAAGCGCTGGCCGCCAGCGGGCCAAGCGCGGAAAAGCCGACAAAACTGGACGCCTATCTGGCGGAGCATCCTATCGCGAAAGCATTCCTGACAACGCCCAAGCCGGCCCCGGTCAGTTATGCGTCCTTGCCGTACTATGGTGTCAATGCCTTCAAGTTCACCAACGCCAAGGGTAAATCCGTGTACGGCCGCTACAGGATTACGCCGGTAGATGCTGCCGCTTACCTGACGGATGAGCAGGCGATGAAGGCAGCGCCCGGCTACCTAGCGAGCGACATTGTCCAGCGCGTGCAGAACGCCCCGGTCAAATTCAAGATATCGCTGCAGATAGCAGAAAAAGACGATCATGTGGATGATCCTTCGGTTGCATGGCCGGACACTCGCCGGACCGTGGAATTGGGCACCTTATCAATCACCCGGACTGTCGCGGACAGCGAGGCCGCACAAAAAGGCCTGGTGTTCATGCCGAACACCCTTCCCAAGGGTATTGCGGTAGAAGACCAGATGGCCAATGCCAGATCCAGCGCCTATGCCGTGTCGTTCGGACGCAGGCAGTAATTCATCACATGGCGCGGCCCAGCGTGGCCCGAACTCAGCAGCACAGCGGCGTACCGATTTCCGGTATGCCGTTCAAGGATTTCAGCTGACTACCACCTTGCCAAAAAAACCGAATTGCAGGCTGGAGGCAATCCTGTGCGCCACCAGGCTGAATTCATCTGCAATTTCTTTGTCGAACAGGCGGTAGGCGGTTTCTTTAAAGAGCTGTAGCCAGCGGCTGAAATGATCCGGCTCCACGCCGTTGATCAACATGTGCTTTCCATATACGTTACCCTGGAACTCCCTGGTCCCTAGCATGACTGTGGACCAGAAATCCACCATGCGCTCCAGGTGCGGCGCCCAGTTGCCGCCGATGGCCTGGTTGAAGATGGGATGCAGGCTGTCGTCTTCGCGTACTGCATCATAAAATTGGTGTACCAGCATCGTGACCGATGCGCGGTTAAGTTCCTGATGTGACATAGTGAAATTTTTACTTAAGGTTGAGCGGATGAGGTCTGTGTGGCGTCGGGCGCCAGCGCCGGTATCCTGGCGATACACCAGCCGGCGGCGACCAGCAGCGATGCGGCGACCAGGCCCATGCCGGTCGTGGACTGGTCGTCCAGCAGATAGGCATTGCACAGGCGTTGCGGCATGTCCTGGTACAGCATGCCGACGATGGCGGTCATTGAACAAAAATTCCCGAGAAAAAACACCTGGATGATCCAGTTCGCGCGCCTGAGCGAGCCCGGCAGCACTGCGCCAAGCACGATGAGGGAGGCAAACTTGAGGAATTCTGCCGCAGGCGATGTCAGGCATTCTTCCAGCGCCTTGGGGATCATCCAGTAGGCGCTGATAAACAGCAGCGCAAACAGGCCCGTGACGCCGTTCTGATCGAAGATACGCAAAGGCTTGAGCAGAAAAATACCCGACCGGGTTGCAGCCTGCGCCAGCAGCACGCCGCCTGCAAACAGCAGGGGCAGCTGAACCATCATGTGCAGCAGCATGGAACGCTCCAATGTCTGCCTGGTTGCCAGCGTCAGGATCAGCAGTACGCAGCCGGATACGGCCAGCGCTGCCGCAGTGTTCAGCCTGCCGAAGGCAGTTGGCAAGGCTTTCATAGCGCAGCTCCAGTCCTGGCTTCGGCCTGACTGTCTTCGCCGTTCTTCTGCGCGATCTGCGGATGCCGGGAGGACAAGGAGAGTGCGTATGCCAGTGCCGCCTCGGGCTGGTCGTAATCGAAGATACGCGATAGGCGGCCATCGGGCGTGACGACGTGAAAGGCGGCGTTATGCTGGAACTCTCCCAGCGGCGCCGGTACGACAACAATACCGAAGCTGTTGAGCAGCGAGCTGCGCTGTGCCGCCGTATCGACACTGAGCATCTGCCAGTCTTGCGGATCGGCTTTCATGCGTATTGCATAGCTGCTGAGCTGGGCGGGCCCGTCCGTTGCATCAAAGCTGATGCTGAGCAGGCGCAGCTGGTGCTGCAGGCCGCGTTGCTGCAGGGTCTGCTGCATTTGCTGAAATTCATTACCCAATACCGAGCATACCACGTTGCAGCGGGTATAGATAAAGGTGACGATGGAAACCCGGCCATCCTGGCCCAAGGTCCGGTAAAGGTCCAGCTTGCGGCCGCCGGCATCGCTGAGCGCGGCGTCGGGCACTTTGCGCGGATGTTCGGCAATATCCAGCCGGCGTGCTTCCTCCGTGCTGACAACACGGAATTTATCGGTGCCATGGTAAATGGCGGCCACTCCCAGCACAAATAACAGCGCCAGGGCGAGCATGGTCGGCGCTGCGTTGCGGGCTGAGCCTGAACTTGAGCCGGCAGCTGTATCCATGCCAGCTTGCGCGCCGGTTTTACTCTTTGAGTTTGGCCAGCTCATCGTCGCCGTTCCAGGGTTGAGTGCGGTCCTTGCTGCCATCCCGCACAGTCTTGACCGTATCAGCGCTGATCTTGTCCGCACTGTTACCGAAGTTGGCGCGCACATAACTCAGTACGGCGGCAATCTCGGCGTCGTTCAGCTTGTCCTTGAAAGAAGGCATGGCGCCGTTATAGGCAGTCCCCTTGACGGTCAGTTTGCCGGTGATGCCGTGCAGTACGATGCTGGGCGTTACCGTATCTTTGGCCAGCACCCATTCAGACCCTGCCAGCGGCGGAAACACACCGGGCAGGCCGGCGCCGGTTGCCTGGTGACAGGCGATGCACTGCGCCGCATAAATTTGCGCCCCGTCCACTGCGCCGCCGGGCTTGGCGCCTGGTTTGCCTGTCAGCGTCGCCATGGTGCGGGAATCTCCGAGCGAAGCATCGTCGCTGGGATGGCTGAGCAAGATATAGCTGACGGACCAGATCAGCAGCAGCGAGACGATCGCGATGATGAGGCGTGGCACCGGTCGGTTTTTCTCATGGGGATCCGGATTTTCCCTGCGCTGCGCGCCGTCCTTGAATGAATCCTGTGTCATTTCTTTACTCCAGGTTGATATTTTTCTAGCGTTGCAGGAAATGCAGCTTGTGCTCGACCTTTGCCCATTCATCTGCATCCGGTGGCGGCAACCTGGTCCGGGAGATTACCGGCCATTTTTCCGCCAGTTCTGCGTTCAGCGGGGTAAAGGCTTGCTGGCCGGCAGGCACGTCGCTTTCTTCGAATATCGCCAGCACCGGACATTCGGCAACGCACAGGGCGCAATCGATGCAGATGTCCGGCGCAATCGCCAGCATATTCGGGCCTTCGCAAAACGCATCCACCGGGCAGACATCCACGCAATCGGTATATTTGCAGCGGATACAGCTTTCAGTTACTACATGGGTCATTGCATTGCCTTATTTTCCTGTCTTATCTGCTGTTACAGGCGCCTCAATCGCCGGGTAGGTGTGGTCCAGGCCCTGCAGATATTGCACCAGATCCAGCACTTCCGGTCTGGCGACGACGATCTTTCCGGGAGGCGCGTAACCCGGCGGCAGGTTCACCACGCGGTCGCCCGGCTCAGCCTCTTTCTTGATGTCGAACAGGTAAGGGTAGGACGGCATGATGCTGCCCGGCGTATAAGCGCGCGGCTGGTACAGGTGGCCCAGGTGCCAGTCGGCACTGGGCTGGCGCGCGCCGATGTTGAACAGGTCGGGGCCGGTGCGCATCGTACCCAGCAGGTGCGGATTGTCGTAGTAATAGTCTGCGGCGACGGACGCGCGGCCCCAGCCTCGCTTGTCATCCGGCGCCTGCGCCTTGTCGCGCGGCTGCTGCGAGTGGCAGTAGATACAGCCATTCTTGATGTACTGCTCACGGCCGCGCAGTTGCGCAGACGTATAGGGCTTCAGGCCCGCCGCCGGCTTCAGGTGGTTCAGCTGCAGGTAGGGGACTACCACCAGCGTCGAGGTTGCCAGTGCTAATGTCACCATTGCACCGGTCAGTAATTTGATTTCATTTTCCATTTGTTATGCTCCAGCCAGCACGCCGGCCGTGGGTTTTGTATGTAGCAATGCGGCGCCAACGCGGCGTGGTCCGTAACGCAGGGCCATGGCAACGAAGTGGAAGGCGAATACCAGGTGGCCCAGCGTCATAATGGCGCCGCCGACGGAACGGCTCTTCAGGTAGGGAATGGTCACGTTGACCGAATCCATGAAAGGTTTGGATGCATCCAGCATTGCCATCCCTTGCAGCCATCCGCCTATGGTCAAGCCGATGAAGTAGATCGAGAAGCCCAGCACCACCAGCCAGAAATGCGCGGCGATCAGTTTGGGGTAAGGCCATTCCCAGGACATTACGCGCGGCATGACGAAATAGATCGCGCCGAACATCACCATGGTAAAGAAGCCATATAGGCCCAAGTGGGCATGGGCGACGGTAAAGTGGGTAAAGTGAGTCACGGTATTCACCGCGCGCAAGGCTTCCAGCGAACCTTGCACCGAGCTCAATGTATACATCATGCCGCCCAGCACGATGAAGCGCAGCGTAGGCGAATAAATCAGCGTGGCAAATTTGGTGCGCATGGTCAGATGCTGGTTGACCGAGAAGGAAATCACAGGCACCAGCATCATCACGCTTTGTACGATGGACAGCGTGACCAGCCAGCCCGGCACAGGGCCGCCTATCAGATGGTGGCCGCCGACCTGGCCGTAAAAGAACGCCAGTGTCCAGAAACCGAGCAGCGACAGGTTATACGACTGCACCGGACGTCCTATGATCTTGGGCAGGAAGTAATACACGGATGCCAGCGCCATCGGTGTATAGAACAGCCCCAGCACGTTATGGCCGAACCACCAGTTCATCGTCGCCTGCTCCACGCCTATGTGCAGGCCGGGAATATTCCCTATCAGGAACAGGATAGGGAACCAGAACAGGGCGGCACCCATGTACCAGATGGACACGTACAGGTGATCGACGCGCCTGTTTTGCAGCGTGAAGACCAGCGGCAGGCCGACCAGCGAACCGCCGATGACGATCAGGATGTCTACCTGCCAGGGGATTTCCAGCCACTCCATGCCGTCATTCAAACCAACAGCGATGCAGCCAAGGCCGGCGATCAGGCCTGCGTTCCAGATCATCGCGCCCAGTACCGCAAACCTGCCGCCGAGCAATTCCGTTTTCAGCAACCGCGGCAGCATCCATATTGCGGTGCCCAGCGCTGCCATCGGCGCCCAGCCGTAAGCCACGGCATTCAGGTGAATGGTGCGCAGGCGGCCGAAAGTCAGCCAGGATTGCGAGGTCAGCCAGTCCGGCTCGTGCAATTTGATGGAGCTGGTCAGCCCTGCCAGCGAAGCCACCACCAGCCATACGATGGCACAAGACAGGAAGACAAAGGCAACAAAGGCCGTGGAGCGATCGGCCACCAGGCGCTCCTGCAATTCCTTCTGCAGATGGGCTTTCTGGGTGGTGTCCAAAGGCACTTGGCCTTCGGTGCCGGCCGACTTCTGCAGACCTGCCAGTTGGGCAGGACTGGCGGAGGGTTCTTCGACGCGGCCTATTTCACCTTCCGAGAAAATGATCTTGGCGGCATCCACGTTGCTGTCGAACAAGCGCTTCCGCAATGACCAGATGAAAACGAACAGTCCGGTAATCGACAGAATGAACGAGGATAAAAGTATGGTGACGGTATCCATGATTAGCCGTGATAGGTGAGGGTGAACAAAGGGAGGGCAAACACAATCAGCAAAGCCAGTTTGATGACTTCTAGCACTGCAAAGATGAGGTGATGGGAGCTGCCGTGCAATTCCTTGCCGGCCAGCAGCAGATCAACGCGGCGAGACAGCGGCGGCATCAGCGCAAAGACCTGCATCAGCAGTATGCCTGTTGCGAGGTAGAGCGGCTTGTCGGCATTGTGGCCGGCGCTGAAGATGGATAGCAGGATGCAGGCGCTTGCCAGGACGGCCTCTGCAGCATGCATGCTGCGGAAAATCTGCCTACCGGTGGCGAGCGCAGCGACGCGCGTAAGCTGCGGCGTTTTGAATTTGGCGGGCTGGGCGACAAAGGAAATGCCTATCACCATCCCAGCCCACAGGGTGCCGAGGAGATAGCTGGCTGTACTCAGAAACATATGCGACTCCCTATCAACCCTCCCGGCCGTCAAGCCGGGGATTCAATAAATACGGAACATACACAACGAGATAAAGCAGGAAGGCCGCTGACCAGCAGGCTGCTGCCAATAGCAGCGCAAGAGTCCTGTGGCCGGTAGCTGGGATGTTCGCACAAATCCGGGCCATTGTGCCGGCCTGAAGCAATAAATACATCGTGATCTCCCTAAAGTTGACTTTCAACAAGCGGCCTGTATGGCCTAGCGCCGTACGGGTCGTCATGCCCAGGATTAGTCCGGACATCGCGCCCACTGCCAGCACGTGAAATGCGGTGCTTGATACGCCGAGCGTAGCACCGCCGAGTTCAGCCATGCCCAGCAGCAAGAAGCCGATGGCGATCCAGCCGTAAGACAGGTGCAGTATCCACAGCAAGGGCTGGCGGCCGGTCTTCCACGGTTTCCATCCTGACAGGCGCCAAGCCTGTGCTACCGCGGCGCACAATGCCAATGGGGCGGCGGCATAGGCAGGTATATGTAGCATCCATGCCACGCTTGCCGCGGCGGCCAGTATCAATGCGGCCTTGTTGAGGCGAGGATTGATAACGGGACTGCTGCCGGGCAGCGCATTGGCGGTAAATCCCGGAATGACACGCCCTGCCATTTCTATCTCCAGCAGCGTCACCAGCAGGATGGCGGCGTGTATACATAAGATAGGGGAGATGTCCAGGTACGCCAGCCTGGTTGCGTGAAAGACGGTGTTGGCAAGGAACAACAGGGTCAGCAAACCGAGCAGTGGCAGGTTGCGGGTGTTGCCGGATTTTTTAATGACTACGTATAGAGGCCAGGCGGCACAAGGGATAAACGCCAGGTCCACTACGGCTGCCAGCGGTGCAGGTAGCCAGGCCATTGCCAGCCTGCCCGCAATCCACAAAGCTGCCAGCAGTGCCAGCGGCCGGCCGCGCAGCGTCCACAACCCGGTCCAGTTGCGCGCGGCGGTCAGCAGGAAACCGATAATCACCGCCAGCGCAAAGCCGAATACCATTTCATGCATGTGCCAGTTCAGGTCTAGCCTGGAGGCGTCGGGAAGGTGGCCCGTATAGCTGAGCAGCCATAGCGGGATAGAGATCATGGCAAAGGCTGCCGCCAGCAGATAGAAAGGGCGGAACCCCAGGCCTAACAAAGGCATATTGGCCAGGCCTGACTTGCTTGTCCCCGGCTCCTGTATCTGCATCAGCATTGAATTGTTCATCGCGGTTCGGAATTTAAATAACCTATATAATAAATACTACATTAAGATACGTCTTAAATCAATATTTAAAATACAGCTTTAATGAACTGGAACCAGAATGAGACTGACCGCCTTTACCGACTACACGCTGCGCACGCTGATGTACCTTGCGATAAACCGCGACAAGCTGGCGACGGTGCACGATATCGCCGAGCTGCATGACATCTCGCAAAACCATCTGACCAAGGTTGTGCACCAGCTGGGCCTGACCGGCGTCATTGAAACGGTGCGTGGCCGCAACGGCGGCTTCAGACTGAACAAGGAGCCGGCGGATATCAACATCGGCGAAGTGGTGCGCAATAGCGAATCCGATTTTTTCATGGCTGAATGCTTCGACAAGGATCACGATAAATGCGTATACAGCCCTTTCTGTGCATTAAAAGGGGTGCTGAGCGATGCAACCAGTGCGTATCTGGCGGAGCTGGACAAGGTAACGCTGGAGCAGCTCATTCCCAAGGGCGGTCGCGGCAAGAGGGACGCTGCTGCTCCAGTCAAGATACAGTTCCAGCGCAAGGTCTGAGCCGAGATTGCGGTTGAGTTCTGTCGAATAACCTTAGGAATTCTGCGGGAAATCAAAAATAGCCTTGTTTCAAAATTTTAATATGTATATTATGTGCATGTTTGTTGAATCTGGAAGGCAAACTGGCAGGTAAACGAATTCGTTCAAAAAATACTGCGCATAAAAGCGCCATTTTTTTTATCTTAAATATGTATTTAAAATATATATTTAATGAGGTTGATAAATGTGCAGTAAAAATTGTTAAACCACACAATAAAAAGGAACAAAGATATGGCAATTCTCAGATGGAGCACACCCAAGGCGTTTGGTTTGCTGACGCTTTGGCTGCTGTGCATGACTTACGAGTGCAAGGTGTGGGCCGCGCCGCGAAACTTCGAGATGAATATCGAAGACACCCGGATCACGCTGGTGGAAAAGCAGCAGTATCACACCTTCGCTTTCGCCGGCCAGGTGCCGGGCCCCCTGTTCTATGTCGATGAAGGCGACGAGATCACCGTCAATGTCAATAACCTGACAGCGCTGCCGCATACCGTCCACTGGCACGGCATGCTGCAAAAGGGGACGTGGCGCAATGATGGCGTGCCTGACGTCACGCAGGAGGGTATCAAGCCCGGCGAGAGCCATACCTATAAATTCATTGCGGAACCTTCGGGCACGATGTGGTACCACTGCCATGTCAATGTCAATGAGCACGTTGCACTGCGCGGCATGTGGGGGCCTTTCATTGTACGGCCGAAAAAGCCTACCGCACTGGAAAAGACCGTCACCAAAGAATTCATCATGATGCTGTCAGAGTGGGATTCCAAATACGCCGACAAGCCGGGTTTTGGAGGCCTGCCGGGGGAGAATTTCGACTATTTCACCATCAATGGACGTTCCTATCCGGATAACCAGCCCATGCGTGTCAACAAAGGGGATGTGGTGCGTCTGCGCCTGATCGGTGCCGGCGACCTGGTTCATAGCATCCACCTGCACGGCCATGTGATGAAGATCGCTTTCAAGGATGGCTTCCCGCTGGCGAACCCTATTTCTGCGGATACGGTATTGATCGGCCCGGGCGAGCGCTATGACGTGATCTTCACTGCCGACAATCCCGGCCGCTGGATGATCCACGACCATGTGGACAGCCACACGATGAATGGCGACAGGCCCATGGGCGGCATCATGAGCGTGCTGGAATATAACGAGATCAAGCGCGACGATGCCTGGTATCCGTGGAAAGACAAAAAATTCCAGTCCAACTTCTATTACGAAGACGCGCTGAAAAAAGGTCCCGGCATTTACACCAACGACGTGCTGAAAGGCCAGCTGATCCAGTAGGCCCGGACATTTACCCTAAAGGATAAACATGAGAACGAAAAAGATCGCCTTGCTGCTGGCGGGTGCGTTGCTGGGAGGCGTTGCGCTGACGGCGGCGGCTAACGGTAGCGGCCAGGACATTTTGAAGCAGCAATGCATCGCCTGCCATGCCGTCGTCAAGCCGGAGAAGACCACGCTGGACAGACTCTGGGAGCGCAAGGGGCCGGATCTGCATTACGCCGGCGACAAGTTCAATCGCGAATGGCTGGAGGCCTGGCTGCAAAACCCCAGCACCCTGCGTCCTGCCGGCGTGATGTATGCAAAAACCGCGAAGCCTGCTGCCGACAAATCGGCGGATCAGATTGATGCAATCCAGCTGGCGCCGCATCCCAAGCTGTCAAAGGAAGATGCCGCTGTAGTTACCGACAGCCTGATGGCGCTGAAAGTGGACGGACTGGTGCAGAAGGGCGGATTTAAGAACGAGCCCGTAAATGCGTCTTTCGCCTCGATGCTGTTTTCCAAGCTGCGCGGCTGCACCTCCTGCCACGCGGCAAAGCCGGGCACCGGCGGCCAATCGGGCCCGGAACTATATAGTGCCGGCGACCGGCTGCAGCCTGATTTTGTCGCAGCCTTCATCAAGGATCCGCAAAAGTTTACGCCGCATGTGTGGATGCCGAAGCTGGACCTGAACGAGGCCGATGTGCAGAAGCTGACCGGGTATATCGCCACCATGAAAGCCGGGGAGAAAAAATGATGCGCAATACGATTAAAACCAGCCTGATTGCAGGGGCACTGGGCATTTTCAGCCTGTCCGCGCATGCAGACGAACAGCATGCGAATGCCATCAAGCTCTACAACACTTATTGCGTGCAGTGCCACGGTGTTAACCGGGACGGCAACGGCATCAACAGCAAGGAAATGTCTGTCAAGCCGCGCGACCATACGGATACCAAGGCAATGGGTGATACGCCGGATGAAACCTTGTTCAAGGCGATCAAGGGCGGCGGCCTGGCGGTCAGCAAATCAGTTCTTATGCCGAAATGGGAGGGGGTGTTAAACGACGACGAAATCAAGGAAATGGTGGCGTATCTGCGCTTTGTCAGTAAGACCACCAGCAAATAAGCTGACAAATTAGGTGGCAGATAAGTTGGCAGATAAGTCAGCAAATACGTGGACTATTCATTTTATAAATAGATACATACAAATAGGTAAAACAATGAAAAAAAAATCAGCTCTGACCGCAATGTCGCTGGCAATTGCCTTGCTGGCCGGCGGCGCCGTGCATGCGAAGACAGTCAAAATCAGCTTGACGGCAAAGGAAATCGACCTGCCTATCGACAACAAGGGCATGATGTACCGTACGTGGACGTTTGAAGGCCAGGTCCCTGGCCCCGTCGTGCATGTGACGGAAGGCGACGTTGTTGAATTTACGCTGTTCAACGACAAAGCCAACAAGAATTCCCACTCCGTGGATTTTCATGCGGCCCAGGTCGATGTGGTCAAGGATTTCGAGGCAGTGAAACCGGGTGAAAAAGGCAGCTACACATTTACTGCCAATTATCCTGGCGTGTTCTTCTACCATTGCGGCGCAGATCCAATGATCCAGCATATTGCGCGCGGCATGTACGGCACCATCATCGTCGACCCCAAGGACAGCAAGGCAATGCCCAAGGCGGACCGCGAGTACGTACTGATTCAGTCCGAACTGTATCCGAATCCGGACAACCAGGCAGACATGATGGCCAACAAGTGGAGCAATGTGATGTTCAACGGCGGCATCTTTAAATATGACCCCGTCCACGATCCAGCCGCCACACGCATGCTGCAGGCCAAGCCGGGTGAAAGGGTGAGGATCTACTTCATCAATGCCGGCGTCAACGAATGGTCTTCCTTCCACCCGATTGCAGGCATCTGGGACAAGGTTTATCCAAGCGGCAATCCAAAGAACGTGCTGACCGGCATGCAAAGCTATTCAGTCGGTCCCGGCGATGCAGCGACGTTTGACCTGATCTCCCCGGTTGAGGGTGCGAACGCGATTGTGTCGCACTCCTTGCGTCAGGCATTGACCGGTGCAATTGCCATCATGCAGTTCACCAAGGATGCCGATCCTGCGATGGGCAAGGGTGACAACATCCTGATCCGCTAAGCCTGGACGAACCGAGTCAAGGCTGATCAAGCCTTGTTATAGCCGCCCAGGGTGCGACAGTATCCGGCGTCCACTCCGGGCGGTATTTTAATTTTTACGTATTCTCTTTTGAGCCTGCCATGACTAATCCCCGATACACACAACGCGTTCTTCCCGGCCTCGTCGCCGTCGCGGTGCTGGCGACCGCGGCGGGGTATGCTGGCAGCCACTATTTCAATGTTTTTTCCACAGGGCATGCAGCCGTACCTGCAGCAGCGGCCACCGTCATGCATCAGCACGGCATGCAGGCTGTATCTGCTGCAAAGCAGGGAGATGCCGAGGCATACACCTGTCCGATGCATCCGGAAGTCGTGCAAGACCATCCCGGCACCTGTCCCATCTGCGGCATGACGCTGGTGAAAATGCAGCAGGCCGGAGACCATGCCGGCAATGCCTCACCGCTGGTGCATGTCGATGAGGCAACGCAGCAACGCATGGGCGTGCGCATGGAATCTGCGGCAGTGACGAATATGCACAAGGAAATCAATGCCTTCGCCACCATCAGCCCGGACGAAAGCCGTACCGTTTTCGTCAATCCCAAGGTGGAAGGATGGATCCGGCACCTGCATGTGCAAGGCGTGGGCCAGGCCGTGCATAAGGGGCAGGTGTTATATGAAATTTACTCGCCTGAGCTGCAGCAGAGGCAGAGGGACTACGTTGATCTGCTGACAAGGCGCGAAGCGCTATTGGGTAGCAGTATGGAATTGGTCGGCCCTAATTCCGCGATGCTGGGCAGTCTTGCGAAGGAACGTTTTCGCGCCCGCGAACGGCTGCTGGCGGCCGACATCCCGCTGGATGTGGTCGAGGAGCTCGAAAAAAGCCGGCGCATAAGCGACGTGATACCGGTCCGTGCCGCACAGGATGGCGTTGTGGGCAGCATTGCCGCGCGGGAAGGAAGCTACGTCAATCCCATGCAGACCGTGCTGGTATATACCGACAGCCGGCGCGTATGGGCGGAGATCACATTGTTCCCCGACCAGGTCAGCTGGCTGAAGAGCGGCGACGTCATCGTGCTGACTTCAGGGCTGGACAAGACGGTGCAGATCAGGGCAAAGATTGATCTTTCCACTTTGCAGATAGATGCCGCCAGCAGGGCAGCCAAGTTGAGGCTGCCGCTGGAAAACAGCAACCAGGCGTTCCGTGCCGGTGCATTCGCAGAGGCAGTGATTCTGTCTTCTGCTCGCAAGGCCCTCAGCGTGCCGCGAGATGCACTGATCAGGACCGGCCATGGCGACTTCCTCGTTGTGGGACAAGGCCAGGGGCATTTCAGCAATACGGCGGTCAAGACCGGTATTGAAGACAAGGAAAGGGTGGAAATCCTCGGTGGGCTGAAGGCAGGGCAGCAGGTTGCTGTCAACGCACAGTTTCTGCTGGATGCCGCCGGCTCGTTGCAGGCGATGCAGCAGCGGCAGCTCCCCCCGGGTTCTGGCGCAAATGCGGCGGTAGTTGCAAGCCCAACCCCGGAGAGTAGCAAGCCGGGTATGGACATGGCTTCGGGTATGCACATGCACGCGGGAGCGCTGCAATGATACAGCGCATCATAGACTGGTCCATCGATAACCGTATCCTGGTACTGATTTTCAGCCTGATCCTGGTGGCGGGCGGCATCGAGTCATTGTCCCGCTTGTCGCTGGATGCGCTGCCGGACTTGTCCGACGTGCAGGTCATCGTCAAGACCGATTTTCCGGGCCAGGCGCCACAGTTCGTCGAAGACCAGCTGACGTACCCGCTGGCGGCTTCGCTGCTGTCGGTGCCTGGCACGAAGGCGGTGCGCGGTTTCTCGATGTTTGGAGAGTCTTACGTCTATGTGATCTTCAAGGATGGTACCGATATCTACTGGGCCCGCTCGCGGATACTGGAAAACCTGAGCCAGGTCAGCGGCCGCCTGCCCGCAGGTGTGGCGCCCTCGCTGGGGCCGGATGCATCTGGGGTGGGATGGGTATACGAATATGCGCTGGTGGACCGGACGGGTCATACATCCGCTGATGAATTGCGCGCGCTTCAGGATTTTTACCTGAAGCTGGAGTTGCAGAGCGTGCCCGGTGTGGCCGAGATGGCGAGCCTGGGCGGCAGGGCCAGGCAGTTCCAGGTCGAGGTGGACCCGGCCAAGCTGGCCGCGCACAAGGTGGGGATGGAACAGGTGGCGCAAGCCATCAGGGATGCAAACCTGGGCAGCGGCGGATCGTCTTTCGACATGGCGCGGGCCGAGTACCTGGTGCGGGCCAACGGCTACCTGCACGGCGCCGCCGATTTCGACAATATCCCGATTGTGACCGATGAAATCGGCAATGTGCTGCGGCTGAAGCAACTCGCCAGCATCACGACAGGTCCGCAGGCCAGGCGCGGCGTGGCCGACCTGGATGGAAAAGGCGAAGCCACCGGCGGCATCATCGTGATGCGGCATGGTGAAAATGCGTTGAATACGATAGAGGCGGTAAAGCAGCGGCTGGAAACCTTGAAAAAAGGCTTGCCTGCCGGTGTGGAGATTGTTACGACCTACGACAGGTCCGGCCTGATAGAACGGGCCGTACATACGCTGCGCGGCAAGTTGCTGGAAGAATCCCTTGCGGTGGCGGTGATCTGCGGCATTTTCCTGTTCCATATCCGCTCATCGCTGGTCGCTATCGTGACGCTGCCCATAGGCATACTGGCCGCACTGTGGATCATGCGGCTGCAAGGCGTTTCCGCCAACATCATGTCGCTGGGCGGCATTGCGATTGCGGTGGGCGCGATGGTCGACGCTGCCATTGTCATGATAGAAAACATGCACAGGCAGCTGGAGGCTGCTCCTGCAGCGAATCCGGCGGCAACCTGGGCGGCTGTGCGCAAAAGCGCCGGCGAAGTCGGTCCTGCGCTGTTTTTTTCGCTGCTGGTGATTACCGTTTCTTTCCTGCCGGTGTTTACGCTGACAGGCCAGGAAGCAAAGCTGTTCGGGCCGCTGGCCTATACCAAGACCTATGCGATGGCGGCGTCCGCAATCCTGGCGATCACGCTGACTCCGGTCCTGATGGGCTATGCGATCCGCGGCCACATCCCGCGCGAAGCGGCCAATCCTGTCAATCGCTGGCTGATGCGCCTGTACAAGCCCTTGCTGCAGGCTGCATTGGACAAACCCTGGACCGTCATCATGCTGGCCTTGCTGCTGCTGGCGAGTCTGCTGTACCCGCTCAGCCGGCTCGGCAGCGAGTTCATGCCCTCGCTGGATGAAGGCGACCTGCTGTATATGCCGACTACCTTGCCTGGGCTGTCGGCCGACGAAGCCGCCGATATCCTGCGCCGCACCGACCAACTAATCGCCGCGATGCCGGAAGTGGAGCATGTATTTGGCAAGGCAGGGCGGGCTGACACCGCGACCGATCCTGCACCCTTATCGATGCTGGAAACCACAATCGTGCTCAAACCCAAGGCACAGTGGCCCGAGGGTAGCAGCAAATCCAATGCCGACTTGATACAAAGGCTGGACCAGGCAGTGCACTTCGCAGGGCTGACCAATTCGTGGGGTTTTCCTATCAAGACCCGCATCGACATGCTTTCCACCGGCATACGCACGCCGCTTGGCATCAAACTCAGCGGTCCAGACACGGCTATGCTGGAGCGCCTGTCGCTGGATGCAGAAACTGCCTTGCGCGGCGTGCCGGGCACACGCTCGGTATTTGCGGAACGCATCGGTGCAGGCCGCTATGTAGATGTGAACGTGGATCGTGAAAAGGCGGCCTGGTATGGCATCAGCGTGGCGGATATCCATAAGCTGATACAAAGCGCTGTCGGCGGCGAAACCGTGACCACGATCATTGCCGGCCGCGAGCGCTATCCCGTGTCGCTGCGCTATCCGCGGGCCGACCGCGACTCACCGGCAGCACTGGGCGAGATGCGCCTGAAGACGCCCACCGGCGCACTGGTAATGCTGCGCGACGTGGCGCAGGTGATGGTGGCCGACGGCCCGACCGAAATCAAGAGTGAAAATGCCCGGCCCGTGGCGTATGTGTTCATTGACCTGCAAACAGCGGATACCGGCGCCTATCTGAAGGCAGCGCAGGCAGTGCTGGATAGCCGTTTGCATCTTCCCGCGGGCTATAGCATCAGTTGGCAGGGCCAGTACCTGCAATATGAGAACGGCAAGCTGCGCCTGTGGAGCGCCGTGGCGCTGACGCTGCTGCTGGTGATGACGCTGCTATACCTGCATTTTCGCGATGCGAGCAAGCTGTGCCTGGTCTTGCTGTGCCTGCCATTTTCCCTGGTGGGCGGGCTGTGGTTCACCTATCTGCTGGGTTACCAGATATCGGTCGCGGTCATTATCGGGCTGATTGCGCTGGCCGGCGTTGCCACCGAATTTGGCATCGTGATGCTGCTTTATCTCGACCAGGCATTGCTAGCGCTGGACGCGAAAAATCCGGGAACGCAAGAGCACCGGCCAGATAATGGTGTTTTGCTGGCAGCCATTATCAGCGGCGCTCTGCTGCGGCTGAGGCCCAAGGCAATGACGGTGGCCGTGATCCTGGGCGGCCTGCTGCCGGTCATGTTTTCCGATGACGCCGGCGCTGATGTGATGAAGCATATCGCCGCGCCGCTGCTGGGCGGCATGATATCGGCACCGCTGTTTTCGCTGATCGTGATCCCGGTGCTGTATAGCCTGATCCATGGCCGGAAAAATGCGCATGAGCCTGCCATCGAACTGTCGCGGCTGTCCGGTGATGCCGACGGAGAAGCCGCATGAGATCCTGGCTGAACCTGTTGCGCTCCATGCGTTTTGCCGTGGCTATACTGACTGTCGTTGCCGTCGCGGCAACGATAGGTTCCATCCTGGAGCAATCGCAAGGCATGGCCGTCTATATCGCCAGCTACGGGGAGTTCTGGGCCGAACTCCTGAGCCTGGCAGGCCTGACCGACATTTACCACGCGTGGTGGTTCTTTACATTGCTGGCCTTCATGGCAAGTTCTACTGCACTGTGCCTGGCCCAGAACACGCCGCAGATGCTGTATGAAATGCGTACCTACCGCGAGCACAAGAGCCTGCAGGCACTGCGCAGGTTACCTTGCAGCAGCGAGATGGATGTTCCCCTTGCCGCGCGGGCCATGCTTCCCGCAAAACTCCAGGCGTACCTGCGTCGCCAAGGTTATGCCTATATCAGCCGCAAGCCCGCGGGGAATGTAGATGCTATCTTGTTTGCCGCACGCCGCGGCGGCGCACGCCGGCTCGGCTATCTGCTGGTGCATGCGGCCATTGTACTGATTTGCGGGGGCGGACTGATAGACGGCAATGTGGTGCTGCGCTGGCAACTGCTGAGCGGCTCCAGGCACACGGAAAGCCGTGATCTGCCGCCGTCGCAGGTGCCGGCCCGTAGCCGCCTCGGCGCTGATGCAGGATCGTTCCGCGCCACGATGAACCTGGTAGAGGGGCGCACGGAAAACAGCGCCTACCTGTCCTTCAATGACGGTTATTTGTTGCAGGAACTGCCTTTTTCCGTGCGCCTGAAGCGGTTCCGTGTCGAACACTATGACGGTTTCGACAGCGGCAGGCCACGCGACTTTGCCAGCGATATCGACATTATCGATGGCGGCAAGGTCGTCCCGGTGACCCTGCATGTGAATCATCCATATACCTATCGCGGCATCAGCCTGTACCAGTCGGGATTTGCCGACGGCGGCAGCCAACTGGAGCTGCAGGCGGTACCGTTGCATGCAGATGCAGCACCAGCGGCGTTGCAGGGCAAGGTTGGCGGCACCAGTTCGCTACTCATGGAAGGCCAGCCTGTCACGCTGGAATTTACCGAGTTCCGCGCCAACAATGTGTTTGAGAAAGAACCTGCGTCCCAGGCTGGAGACGCTCGTCCGACCAATAACTGGTTCTCCACGCACGAGGCGCGCAGCAGGGTAGAGGACGTAGGTCCATCGCTGGCCTTCCGTCTGCGCGACGGCCAGGGCCAGGCAGCCGACTGGCTTGTATACCGCAAGCCTATACAGGTGGACGGCATGGGCTTTCTCGTGATCGGCAAGAGAGAGCCTCAGCAAGACAGCATGCATTACCTGCGGCTGCCTTTGGACGGCATCAACAGCCTGGACAGCTATCTACGCCTGAGCCGCGGTCTGGCACAGGCGGAGGCGCGCCGCCGTGCCGCCCACCAGATCGCTGCCGATGTCGCCGATCCCGCGCTGGCGGCCGCCTTTGAAAAATCGACACTGGCCTTGCTGGATGTATTTGCGCTACATGGCTACCGAGGCCTGGCAGATCTGGTGCAAAACTCGGTGCCGCCGGCGGAAAGACTAAAGGCCGGCCGTTTTTATAATGAACTGCTGGAGCGCGCTGCCTATAAATTGCAGGAAGTTCCGATGGTGCCGCCGACACCACTGAAAGATGCGCGAGAAGTCTTGCCAAAAGATTTCCTGCATGCCGGCCTTGCCGCCTACAGCGATTCTATGGAACAAAATTTTTCGACCTTATTCCGTTTCACCGGCTATCGCCAGGTGAATGCATCCGGTTTGCAGCTGACGCGTGCGCCGGGAGCTTTCCTGGTGTATTTGGGGGCGGCCATGCTGGGCCTGGGCGTGTGTGCGATGTATTTTATCCGAGAGCGGCGCATGTGGCTTTGGTTTGCGCCTGACAGCGGCACCTTGCTGATTGCATTCAGCGCCAATCGCGATACGCCTGCGCTGAAGCAGGAATTTGACGGCCATCATTCTGCCTTGCTGGCGTTGGCTTCTCCTGCCCCTTTCCCTTATCAGTCATGAGGTAATCACCATGTATTCCGATGCTTTACAAATTGAAAACGAGGCCTCGTTGTCGGAGGTATTCAGCAGCCGCCCCCGGCTGGGCGACTGGCTGTTCCTGGCGGCTTTGGGCATCAGCGGCTTCTACGCGCTGATGCGTTATGCAGACCTGATGGATGCGTATGAGCTGGCCATCCTGCCTGTCTCAGTGCTGCTGCTCGGTTATCTGGGATTGAAGTGGCGGCCCTTGCAGATACTGGCGGCGACTGCCGGTGCAGCCGGCCTGCTGGCAATCGCCTTATACCGCGGCAACCTGGATAACGGGGGACAAGTCTGGCTGCTGAAGTACCTGCTGGCCAGCCAGGCATCCATCATGTGGATGGGGCTGGGTTTCTGGAGCGCGGGCCTGCTATACGGCGCCGGCTGGCTGCGCCGTTCCGATGCCTTGCTGCGGGGCGGAAGCATGGCGGCCTGGGGGGCTGTCGCAATGGGCCTGTCCGGCATGATGGTGCGCTGGTATGAGTCCTATCTGCTGGGCCGCGATATAGGACATATTCCTGTGTCCAACCTGTACGAGGTATTCGTACTGTTTTCACTGATTACCGCACTGCTGTACCTGCATCTGGAACACCGCTCCGGCAACCGCCAGCTGGGCGCCCTGGTCATGCTGGTGGTCGGCGCGGCAGTAGCATTTCTGTTCTGGTACGGGGCCAGTGCCGGCGTGCATGAGATTCAGCCTCTGATCCCTGCGCTGAAATCTTATTGGATGAAGATGCATGTACCGGCCAATTTCATCGGCTACGGTTCCTTTTCCATCGCCGCGATGCTGGGTGCGGCCTGGCTGCTGGCAGGCAAGCCTTTTTTTTCCGAACGCCTTCCTTCCCGCATCTGGCTGGACGAACTGGCGTACCGGGCCATTGCGCTGGGCTTTGTCTTCTTCACCATTGCCACGATTCTTGGCGCGCTGTGGGCGGCTGAAGCCTGGGGCGGCTACTGGTCCTGGGATCCGAAGGAAACCTGGGCGCTGATCGTCTGGCTGAACTATGCGGCATGGCTGCATGTGCGCCTGGTGAAGAATCTGCGCGGCGGCGTGCTGGCCTGGTGGTCACTGGCAGGTTTCGTCGTGACGCTGTTTGCCTTCCTGGGCGTCAATATGTTCCTGTCCGGCCTGCATTCATACGGCAGCTTGTAGGAGATCGATGATGAACAGCAAACAAGCAGCACTGTCGTGCCTGGCGCTTGCCGCGGTGATGGCAAACCTGCCTTTCGTCCCGCAGCGCTGGCTGGCGTTGCCGGGTACCCAAAAGCTGGGCGGTCCTGCTCTGGTACACCTCATCGAGTGGTTTTTGCTGTACCTGCTGTGGATGGGAATTGCGACGGTGCTCGACGGCCAGGCCGGGCTGACGGCCCCCACAGGCTGGCAGATATGGAGCATCAGCATCGCTTTCTTTGCAGTGCTGGCCTTTCCCGGAATCACTTACCGCTATCTGTGGAGCAAAAAACCTCGGCCATGAGGCCGCACTTATAGCGAACGCCGAAGCGGCGCATGTGGTTTGTCGCGGTGTTAAAAAATAGATTGAAAGTAGATATGAAAAGCTTACCAAGGCGGCGCCTGCTGGCGCTCGCCATCACCCAGTTGTTTGCAATGAGTGCAGGCGCAGCATTGGCGCAGGGCGTCGCAAGCGACCTGACGCTGGCAACCGTCACGGTCACCGGAATCAAATCGCCATTGGACCCGCACCTGCCCAACAGCACCGAGAGCATCAGCGCCGACGAATTGCACAATCTGAATTTCGTCAACGTGGAAGATGCGTTGAAATACATGCCTGACATGACCATACGCAAGCGTTATATCGGCGACCGCAATGCATTGATAGGCGGGCGCTCTTTCAGCGAACTGCAGGCGCCGCGCGGCCTGGTGTATGCGGACGGCTACCTGCTGTCGCAATTTCTCGGCCAGTTCAATGCGCCGCGCTGGAACGTGGTGGCGCCGGAAGAGCTGGCGAGGACGGATGTGCTGTACGGGCCTTTTTCTGCGCTGTATCCGGGCAATTCCATCGGCACCACCGTCGTCATGACAACCCGCAAGCCGCAGAAATTCGAAGGCTCCGCCCGGGCCCAGTATTTTACGCAGGACTATAGCGACGCCGGCTTTTCCGGCAGCTACGGCGGCCATCAGGAAAGCGTCTGGCTGGGCAACAAGGCCGGCGACTGGACCTACACGCTGGACGCCAACCGCCTGCAGAATAAAAGCCAGCCGATGCAGTACCTGAGTTTGCAAACCCCGGTCAAGCCTGCGGCCGGTAGTACGGTAACGCCGGTGACGGGCGCGGTGCGGGGACTGGACCCTACCGGCAAGCCCTGGTACCTAGCCGGCCCTATCGGTAGCGCATTGGAAGACGACACGCAGCAGCAAATCAAGCTGAAGCTGGGATATGATTTTTCTCCGGCGCTGTATGCGGAGGTGCTTTACACCTATTGGCACAACGACGCGCGCCGCACTGGCGCCAGCACTTTGCGCGACCCGGCCGGCAATCCTGTGTATGGCGGCAACGTGGCAATCGAAGGCAATGTCTACAGCATTCCGGTCAATTCATTCTCGCCGCAAAACGTGGAAGAGGGGCATGGCATGCTGGGCGCCAAGCTGGTCAGCAGGAACGCTACCGGCTGGAACGCCTCCGCGGTCGGCACGCTGTACGACATCAGCACCGACTTGACCCGCAGCGCCACCGTCGCGCCGCCGCAGGCCTTGCATGGCGGCCCCGGCACGTATGCGGACAATAGCGGCACGGGCTGGCATACGCTGGATCTGCAGGCGACTTATACGCCGGACAAGGACGACGGCCATGCGCTGGCTTTCGGCTACCACAATAACCGCTATGTCCTGCAAAACCGGGCCTACAACACTGCCGACTGGCTGGATGGAGGCGCAGGCAGCAGGCTTTCCGGCTTTTTCGGAAAGACCGGCCTGCAGGCGCTGTTTGCACAGGATAGCTGGAAACTGGCGCCGCAGTGGAACGCGACGCTGGGCCTGCGGTATGAAGATTGGCAGGCCTACGATGGCCGCCGCGAGAATAGTGCTGGCGGCCAGGCTTACGCGGACCGCCGTGCCAGCGCCTGGTCGCCCAAGGCGTCGCTAAGCTATGTCACGGCCAATGACTGGCTGCTGAAAGCATCAATCGGGAAGGGCGTGCGTTTTCCTACCGTATCCGAATTGTTCCAGGGCTCCATTGTCGGCAACTCCATCGTCAACAACAATCCCGGCCTGCGGCCAGAGCGGGCCTTGTCCAAGGAACTCACGGCGGAAAGGGATTTTCGCCTGGGTAAGGCCAGCGGCAGCTACCGCATATCACTGTTTGAGGATGACGTCCGGGACACCATCTATAGCCAGACCAATATCCTGGTCTTCCCTAACGTGACCAATGTGCAGAACATCGACCGGGTGCTGACGCGCGGCCTGGAGTTGTCCGGCAACGCCGGCAATGCCGGCATCAACGGCCTGGACCTGAACGGCAATATCAGTTATGCACATGCACGGATAGAGGAAGACGCCAACAACCCGGCGCTGGTCGGCAAGCAATGGGTCAGGGTGCCGCGTATCCGCGCCAATGCCGTTGCCAGCTACCGCAGCGGCGGGCAGTGGTCCGGCAGCCTGGCGATGCATTATTCAGGCCGCGAATACAGCAACCTGGACAATAGCGATATCAACCCCAACGTCTATGGCGGCACTTCCAGCTATACGACATGGGATACCAAGCTCAGCTATCACATCAGCAGCAAGCTGGATGCTTCCATCGGCATCAATAACCTGACCGACAAAAAATATTATGTCTTCCACCCTTATCCGGGCCGCAGCCTGTTTGGAGAATTACGTGCAAGTTTCTGAGGCTATCGATAAAAAAAGAAGGGCAAGCATAGGCTGGCTGGCGCTGGCCGGCCTGGTGGCGCAATTGCCTGCAACAGTGCTGGCGCATGAAGGCCATGCGCCCGGCAGTGCGATGGGCAAGGGAAAATCCGCAGAACTGGCGAGCTCTGTAGCATTCGACGCTAATGGCGACCTGTGGCTGGCAGGCAAGCATGGCATAGGGGAAGACCAGTACCTCGGCTTGCAGCTGTCACGCGATCTGGGCAAGACCTGGTCCGCGCCGCGCAATATCCAGTCCTTGCCTGAAGAGGTATCCGCAGACGGTGAAAACCGTCCCAAGCTCGCTTTCGGCCCGGGCAATGCAGTGTATATCAGCTATACCAGGCCGTTGTCCAAGCCGTACACCGGTGAAATACGCTTCCTGCGCTCACTCGACGGCGGACAGACTTTTTTACCGGCAATCACCGTGCACGCAAACCGGCAACTGATCACGCACAGGTTTGAATCGATGATCGTGGACCGCAGCGGACGCATTTTTATCGCATGGATTGATAAGCGCGACATGGAGGCAGCGCTGGCGAAGAGGCAGAAGTACGAAGGGGCCGCAGTCTATTATGCGGTGTCGGAAGATTGCGGCGCCAGTTTCAAAGGCGATTTCAAGATTGCCGACCACTCCTGCGAATGCTGCCGTATTGCGCTGGCGTTGAATCCGCAAGGCGAACCGGTAGCCATGTGGCGGCACGTATTTGAGCCAAACAGCCGCGATCATGCGATGCAGGTGCTGCGGCCGGATGGCAAACCTGGAAAGATAAGCCGCGCCACCTTTGACGACTGGCGCGTGGATGCCTGTCCGCATCATGGTCCTTCGCTGGCCTACGGTGCTGACGGCCGGCGTCACCAGACCTGGTTCAATGTAAAGGGCGAGCAGGGCGGCATATTCTATGCAACGGCGGACTCCGGCGGCAGGCTTGGGACACCGGTACAGCTGGGCGCCGCACAGGCCGAACACGCTGACGTGGCAGTCCTTGGCAAGAAGATAGTTATCGTCTGGAAGGAGTTTGACGGCACGGCCACTACGATATTTGCAAAAATATCTTCCGATAATGGAGAAAGCTGGCGGCAAACGGCGCTTGCTGCCACAAAGGGCGCATCCGACCAGCCGCGGCTGGCTGCAAGCGGCAAGAATATTCACCTGGTCTGGCGCACATCGGCAGACGGCATATTGTCGGTAAGCGCGACAACTGGGGAGACGTGAATGGGCAAATTTCGCTTAATACTGGCGTCCGCGCTGTTTGCCTTTGGAATGCAGGCTTCGGTTCTCCATGCCGCGTCGCCGCTGCCTACCGTCGGCGCGTTCGGCCCCGACAGCCTCCGGCATATTCTTGATTCGCACCGTGGCCAGCCCTTCGTGCTGGTGCTATGGTCGCTGGATTGCACTTATTGCCAGGCCAGCATGGCAACGCTGGCAAAGACAAAAAATGCAAATCGACATTTGCAAGTGGTGACGTTGCTGACGGAGCAGGCTCAAGAACAAAAAGCGGTAAAGTTGATGTATGACAAACTTGGCAAGTTACAGACTGGCGCGGGAAACTGGGCTTTCGACGCCACACCGCCTGAGCAACTAAGGTATACGGTAGACCCAGCGTGGCATGGTGAACTGCCACGCAGCTATTGGTATCACGCCGACGGCAGCCGTACTGCCTACTCTGGTGTGATAACAGCGTCGGTGATACAGAAAATGCAGGCAAAAGACAAGGAGATGGGGTCGCGTAGCGAATGATTTCGATTGAAGGAGCTCCTGAAATAGGTCTCCTGTGCAATTGTTGACTATGTTTAACAATTTACATGCGGTTAAGTTTGGATACACTAAGATACAATCAGCCAACTATTGTTACATGCTGACTGGTAAATATCTTGGATATTGTTGAACACAAAAGACCGTTGATTGCACAATTGAATCCCTTGGGGCCAATCAGGCAAATGTCATTCGGTGTCAGCCGTTTTGCTTCCGACTTTTCCTGGGCTTACCGCACAGCCTTTCCTACGCGCACTGTCAGCTATGACAAGCGAGGACGTTTTGTACTGCGCACGCTGATGAACCTGCAACCCAGTGCACATTGGTTCCGGTATCTGAAAAACAGTTATCTGAATGATATTGCTGTTAAAGAGCCTAGCCTGGTCGAAGCAGTTCACCGCCCATTTTTTGACAGAAATATTACCGCTACCAAGCGTGCATGGCTGATGAGGGGGCATTTTGAATTGTTCCAGACCCTGTTCGGTGCGCGTCAAGCCAGCGAGGCAATGGCCGGCGGCCGCATCACGCTATGCCGGATTGCGGGGAAAAGCGATGAAAACATAGAGATCAGCATGTGCCGCAGCGAAACCTTCAAGCGGGAGGGCGGCGCGACACTGGAACTAAGTGTCAATAACGTCGCTTTGTTGTGGCTGACATTCAGCCTGGTCAAGCCGGAGCACGAAGTGATGATCAAGGTTGGCGGCATACAGTGCAAGGTAGGCGATTGCCGCGACCTGGTCCGGGATGCGACCCATGCGCTGCACGGCATACAGCCGAGGCTGCTGCTGATAGAGGCCTTGCGCGCCGTCGCTGGCCTGGTAGGTTGCACCAAGATCGAATGCATCAGCAAGGAAAACCACATTTACAGGTCCTGGCGCTATCGCTCGAAGAAGACTATCCACGCGGAATACGACCAGTTATGGAAACTGGCCGGCGGCGTGGAAAACTCCAACGGCAATTTCGACATTCCTTGCCATGTAGAAGAAACGCCGATAGAAGACAGGCCATCCAAAAAACGTGCCGAGTACCGCAGGCGCGCGAGCTTGCTGGACGGCATGCGCCAGCAAATCCATGGCGGAGTAGCCAATGCCAGCCAGGTCCATGGCGCGCACGAAGTAATGTAATTTGCTGCCTGGATGCAGCCATGCTCCCATCCCTACGGCCGCTTTATCCAGCGGCCGTATTCATTCAGCCGGCTGTTACGCCGGCGCGCCCAGGATGACGCTGGACGCCTTGAACATTGCCGTTGCCGCCATACCGACAGCAAGGCCCAGGCTGACGCTGCTCTCATTGGTGATGATGGCAGCGACAGCGCCGCCGCCCGGTAGATCAATGACAACCTCGGTATTCACAGCACCCGGCAAGAGCCGTGAAACGGTGCCTGCCAGGCGATTGCGGGCCGAAAACCTAACACCCTGGTCATCCGTCATCACAATGATGGACGACGCCTTTACCAGCGCGAACGCCGTACTTCCTGCCGCGAGGCCCAGGGCGGCAGTACTGTCACGCGTAATGGTGGCAACGATTTTGTGACCGCCCGCGACTTCCAGCTCTACTTCATCATTCACCGCACCCTGTTTTATCTGCGATACCTTGCCCGTAAATTGATTGCGTGCGCTGGTTTTCATCGTTTCTCCTGGTAATGTATTGATAGAGCGATAGAGGTCGACTTTGTATCGTGCCTCGTATGCCGGACAGCAGCTTGTTCCGCAGCCTCAGCGCATGATATTGCAGAACATGGCTGCGGAGTATGGCCCGGCTGTATTTTTGCCATCATTTTCCAGGCCTTTGCCTTGCTTGCCGGAAGGCAAATTCCTGTTGCTCCTATCAAGATGCGGCTATTTAGAAGCCGCTTGTTCAAATTATCTCGGACTTTTCTGCAGACTTTGTTAATATTCGCTATATTCCAATGTATATAGCGGCGGAGAATACGATGATGAATCAGGCATACGCAACAGAGGATGACTGCTACCGGCAAGTTGCCTGGGAGGAGGCCGGCTTGCCATCGGGCTTCGCACAGCAGGAAGCTGGGCTTGAAGGCATGCTCGTCTCTGAAGAAATTGCCGCGTTGAAGCGCGCGTTTTCGGTAGATATCTTCAAGCTGCTGGCAGAAAAGGAAGCGATGGAAGACCGCTTCCGCGCTGCCGAGGCAAAAATGTCGGCAGAGCTGGCCTTGCAGCGCGAGCTGTCTGCCAGTCTCCATGCCGAGCTCGAACATGCTGGCTTAAGATCGTCGATGGAGAGGGACAGGTATCTGGCCGATACCCGCGAACTGAAAAATCAGCTGGACAGCCTGCGCAAACGGAATAACGTGCTCGAAAACCTGCCGGACGCGCTCGTTGCTGAAAAATGAAATCATTGCGGGGCAAGCGGTTCCCGCGCCATCAGGATGCAGTCTGGCCTGTCATAGCGATCAGGATGCTGATATTGGGATGTTCTTCAAAGGGCGCCAACTGAGCTGCGCTTGCACCTGAGTCGGTGATCAGCGTCCACGGACGATCCAGCGGCGTCCATGCCTGCTGGCCCGCAAAGCCCAGCTTGGAAGCGTCGGCCAGCACAAAAATTTCTGCTGCCTGGCCCATCATCTTTTCCTTTAATGCCGCCTGCTCCTGGGTTGCCTCGCATAAACCCATGCCCGCCACAAGGCCGTCTGCACCGAGAAAAACCTTGTCCGCCGTCATGCGGCTGAGCGACAGTTCCGTCAGCGGGCCTATCGTTCCCATGCTCATCTTGCGCAGGCTGCCGCCCAGCAGCGTCAGGGCGATTTCCGGTTCGTCGGAAAGCGTTGCCAGCACCGATATATTGTTGGTGATGACATGCAGCTTGCGGTGGCCGCATAGCTGCCGCGCTAATGCCGCCGTGGTCGTCCCCGCGTCGAGAATCAGCGTGTCACCCTCGCTGACCTGCAAGGCGGCCAGCTGCGCAATCGCCTCTTTCTGCGCCCGCTGAATGTGCATGCGCTCACCGAGCGACGATTCCCGCCGGTCTTCGCGCATCAGCGCAGCGCCGCCATAAGTCCTCACCACATGCCCGCCGTTAGCCAGTTCTGCCAGATCGCGGCGTATCGTCGATTCCGACACGCCGAAATGCAGGCTCAGCGCTTCCACATTGGCGTCTCCGCTGGAGATGATTCCCAGTATGGTCTGACGCCGTTTTTCGGTTTTATTAATGGCCATGGGTAATGATGACTACGATAGGTGATTCGATGGGCGTAATTTACACGATACGGCTTCCAAAATAAAATGCCACACGAGACGTGTGGCATTTTGCGCGCAAAAACAGGCAGTCCGGCTAGCGGTTCAGGCCCTGCGGGTCGCTAGCGCAATGGCCTGGCGCAATGCTTCCAGCATGCTGCCTTCGTCGGCAACGCCTTTGCCGGCAATGTCGAATGCGGTGCCGTGGTCCACCGATGTGCGGATGACAGGCAGGCCGACCGTGATATTGACGCCGGCTTCCAGCCCCATGACCTTGACCGGCCCGTGGCCCTGGTCGTGATACATGGCCACCACCAGGTCGAAGTCGCCGCGGGCCGCGCGGAAAAATAGTGTATCGGCGGGCAGGGGGCCTTCCACCAGACGGCCGAGAGCTTGCTGCGATTGCACTGCGGGGATGATTTTTTCTTCTTCCTCGCCGCAGCCGAACAGACCGTTTTCACCGGCGTGCGGATTGATGCCGCATACGCCGATGCGCGGATTGGCAATGCCCGACTTGACCAGCGTATCGTAGCCGCGGGCAATGGTCCGTTCCACCAGGCCGGGTTCAATCTTCCTGATCGCGTCCAGCAGGCCGATGTGCGTGGTCACGTGGATGACCCGCAGATTGGGCGCAACCAGCATCATCGACACTTCCGGCGTGCCGGTCAGCTTGGCCAGCATTTCGGTATGGCCGGGAAAGAGATGGCCGCCCGCGTGCAAGGCTTCCTTGTTGAGCGGCGCCGTGCAGATGGCGTCTATCTTCTGGCTGACAGCCAGCTCCACGGCGCGCTCGATATAGCAGTAGGCCGCGTGGCCGCACAGCGGGGACAGCTTGCCGAAAGGGTAGTGCGGCGGGATCAGGCCGAGGTCGATGCATTCGACGACGCCATGCCGGTAGGTGGCGGATTCTACGCCGTCGATTGCCTGCACCGTCAGTTTGCTGCCGAGTATTTCGCCGGCTTCACGCAGGCGGGTGGCATCGCCTATGACCAGCGGTCTGCAGCGTTCATACAGGTCGCTGGCTGCAAGGCTTTTCATGATGATTTCCGGCCCGACGCCGGCAGCGTCGCCCATGGTGATGGCAATGATAGGGAGGTACATTTGAAGGCCTTTTGCGATTTTTATGAAATGGTGCGAATCAGCAGGTAAATCCGGTAGCCGGATTGTGCCTTTCCTGATTCAGAATAGGTGTTGGAAATCATTGTTCCCTCATCGTCCGCAAAGCCGCATGGCAGCGGAAAAGCGTATCCAGCGAGCCGAAAGCGCCGGCCTTGGTGATGACCGTTACCGGCCGCGCACCATCTGCGACGGAGAGCGGTACGCCGGGTTCTATTTCACCGATGAGACGCAGCCGGGTTGCGCCCATTGCAGACAATATCGCGCGCGCGGTTTCTCCGCCGGTGGAGACGATCGCGCCAATTTGGCTGGCCAGCGGCGCGATCATCTGCGCCAGCGCCTGGCATAGCTGCAAGCCTTCGGCCATATCTACGGGGCCCTCCATGCCTATCATTACCAGGACGTCGCGTTTAGCCTTCAGCGACGCCGCCAGTGTACTACGCAGCTCCGCCCAGCGGCTGTGCGATGCTCCTTGCCGCAATACGCCGGCAGGTACATCAACCCGCTCGGTCTGCCCCTTGGAGAACAAATATTCCGCCTGGGAGCGGGAGATGCCGGAAAGACTGCCGACCACGGTCAGGATGGAGCCGCCGGTAGGCGCCGATACAAGCGCAGCCTGTCTGGCTGCCGATGTTTCCACCTGCGTAGCAAGCAGTTCGCGGGCAGCCGCAGGCAATTGGTTCGCCAGGCCGGCGGAGCCGACCCAGAATCTCGGCATAACCAGTGCAATGGATGCCTGCGCGATGGCCTGCAGGTCTTGGTCCGTGGTGGCGTCACATACCACTGCCTGCACGCCATCCTTGGCGCAGTTCTCGAACAGGCTGCGCAGGTGCGGTGCGCCTTGCCGTATTTCATCAATGCCTATTGATGCGGTGCGGATGCCGTGGTGGGCCAGCATGCCGGGAATATGCGCGGTGCCGGCAATGCCTTCGCCGTGCCATATCTCGGTTTTTTCCAGGGGAGTATCGTTCAGGTACTGATGGCCGTTCCGCGTAAAGCGGCCGGCCTGCGGGAAGGCGGGCGCAACGATAGCCATTCCCGCTTCGTGGACAAGGGACGCAAGCTCTTCGGCAAAATTGCCACGCAGTGTAGAATCGATCTTTTTATACAGCAACTGGCCCGTTGCGCGGTAGCGCCTGTATATGTCAACGTGCGTCCGCGCTGCCTCGGCTCCCGGCAAGCGCCGGGTATCCGCATCAATCGAGATGACCTTTGCCGAGCCTGCGCCGGCAACGCCCTGTTCTGCGTGAGCGTCTATCACGACCAGCGTTTCCAGGCCGGACTTGACAAACGCACTGGCGCAATCGGCCGCGCCGGACAGGTCATCTGCAATGATCAATACTTGTGCCATGCGATTATCCTTGCCTCGCTGCGGTGCCAGCTGCCTCGGCGTCGCGCGTTTCCGCTGGCGCGCCTTTATGCTTGGCGACCCACGCAGTCAGCAGCGGCACAAGGATGGACGTCACCACGACGCAGGCCGCGACGGTGATGGTTGCCGACTTGGCTGCATCGGTATATACCGGATTGGCTGCCGCAATGATGGCAGGCACTGTCGCCGCATTGCCGGCGGTGCTGGCGGCTGCAACCCCGGCGACCCCGGTGCCTCCTGTCAGGCGGTCCACCAGGAACAGCGGAATGCCGCTGACGACGACTACAGCGACACCTATGCCCAGGCCCAGCAAGCCGGCTTGCCAGACCTTGTTCAGGTCAAGTCCTGCGCCAAGCGCGAAGGCGAAGAAGGGCAGCATGACGGGCACGGCCTTGCTGAGGAAATCGCGCATTTCACGGTCAAAATGTCCGAGCAGCATGCCAAAGACCAGCGGCAAAATGCTACCGACCAGCGTAGGCCAGGGAAAGGCCGACAAGCCTGCGACGCCCAGCGTCACCATGGTCAGGAAAGGGCCGGACTCCACGGACATCACTGAGTAGGCGCCGACATCTTCCGGTTTGCCGTATTGACCCATCAGCGCCATGTATAAGCCACCGTTGGTGTCGTTCATCGCGGCGACAATCGCCAGCGTCGACAGCCCGGCAAACATGCCGCCGGATATCGGGGCCTCGCCGAGAAAGTGGCCGAAAATAATGCCCAGCGCAATGCCCAGGCTGATTTTGACGGCAAACAGCGATCCGCCTTTTTTCAGGATATAGGGGGTGGCCTTCAGGTTGATGCTGGCGCCCATGCACACATAAAAGACTGCAAGGATAGGCAATGCCCCGGTGAATAATGCGCCGGTAAAAGAGCCGAAGAATTTAGGCGTGGCCGGGAAAAAGCTTGTAATGATTGCGCCCAGCAACAGCGGCACGATCATCATGCCGCCGGGAATACGGTCCAGCGTCCGTTTGATAGGTATCTGCATTTTGTCTCCACCTTATAAATGAATGATTTTCCATAAATGAAATGCTTACTCTGAGCATTTCATCGGTTGAAGTATATTCATTTTGCTTAAAAATGCAATAAACACGCAGAAATAATTTTGAAAATGCGCTTTGTGCGTGTTTTATGACTGCAGGAGCAAGCAAAAATGCAAGATGTACGCAAAAGCTGTGAATGTTGTTATCTCAGTCATTTTGGCGGATCAGGATCAGCCGCAACACCGCAATCGCCACGGCTGTTAGCCGTTATAGGCATAGATGATTTTTCTGATTTCCAGGATAAGTATACAAATTCCTATCCGCCAATCCGCCCATGCGCAACAAAACTCGCAGGCTTTGAGAGCGCGATATTAATTTCTTGCTCAAGCTGCGAATCTATTTGAAATAACGAGCCCATATTTGTTCAAGTAGTCCGCGATTTCGTGGGACTTCACGGTATTTGTATTGTCGTCTGAGCCTTCCAGCAAGATCGGCGTTTGCCGCCACTGCTTTAGTTGCCGCGGCCGGTTCGCACGGATTCGCAGTCGTTTTTTTCACCAATACTGAAGCCGCAGCGAGAATGTTGTTCTCGGACGATAATAGTAGGACCGCTTACAGTTTAACTACCGTTTGACTATCTTCCACCTTATTTGAATGTTTTGCAGCGACAACTCCATGAAAAAGATTGGCTTTCTCTCCTTTGGTCACTGGACCAATTCCACACAATCACGGGCACGGTCAGCGGCTGATGTTCTTTTGCAATCCATCGACCTGGCGGTCGCCGCCGAAGACCTTGGTGCAGACGGCGCTTTCTTTCGTGTGCACCATTTCGCCCAGCAGCTGGCGTCCCCGTTTCCATTGCTTGCAGCAGTCGGAGCGAAGACCAGCACGATCGAAATTGGAACCGGTGTTATCGACATGCGTTATGAGAACCCGCTATATATGGCGGAAAGCGCCGGAGCAGCCGATCTGATTTCCGGCGGACGGCTGCAGTTGGGTATTAGCCGCGGGTCCGGAGAGCAAGTTGAAGAAGGATGGCGCTACTTTGGGTACGCTCCCGATGAGGGAGAAACGCATGCCGATCTGGCGCGCCGCCACACGGAAGTTTTTTATGAGGTATTACAGGGCCAAGGTTTCGCGAAGCCGAATCCAAGGCCGATGTTTCCAAATCCGCCCGGCCTTCTCAGGGTGGAGCCGTATTCGGAGACTCTTCGCGACCGAATCTGGTGGGGTTCAGCGTCCAATGCAACTGCAGTCTGGGCGGCAAATATGGGCATGAACCTCCAGACCTCGACATTGAAGAACGACGAAACGGGAAGGCCGCTGCATATTCAGCAAGCGGAACAGATCCGTGCCTACCGTGAGGCATGGAAAGAAGCGGGGCATGCGCGGGAGCCGCGCGTGTCTGTCAGCCGCAGCATCTTCGCACTGGTGAACGAGCAGGACCGGATGTATTTTGGCCGGGGCGCGCAGAGCGAAGATACTATCGGATTCCTGGATGAAAACATCCGGGCGGTTTTTGGCCGAAACTACGCCGCAGAACCGGACGTCCTCATAGAGGAACTGGCAAAGGATGAGGCTATTGCCGATGCCGATACCCTGCTGCTGACGGTTCCTAATCAATTGGGCGTGGACTATTGCGCACACGTTATCGAATCGATTCTCAAACACGTCGCTCCCGCCCTGGGCTGGCGTTAGCGCTGCGACATATCTCCCTGCGCGAGCGCGAAAGATAAATCAGCGGCTTGATGTCGGGCTTAACCAGCCAATGCCGGCGGTGAGGGCCTGAAATACCGGCATGGCCTGTAGCCTCGCTTGTATCCCCAGCGCCGCATTATCTGGATGCCAGGCCATTCCTGTCATACGCCCGGCTTTTCACCACCTGAAATGCAGAAAACAACGTCTGCCTCAGCCATACGTTGGCGGGGTCCAGGTGGGCGCTGCGGTTCCAGTACATGTTGGCCTGGAAGGTCGGCGGCACAAACGGCAAGCCTATCTGGCGGATACGGCCTGTGCCGGCAAAGAAATCGGCCAGCGCCTGCGGCACGGTGGCGATCATGTCGGTCTGGGCGATGATCATCGGCAGGCTCATGAAGTGCGGTGTTCTCAGTGCGATGGAACGGTGTATGCGTTTGCTGGCAAGGAATTCATCGAAGACTTCGTGATTGCGCCCCGGCGCCTCAACGGCGACGTGCTGCATGCTGGTGAATTGCTCCATGCTGAGGCGGGCTGCATCCAACGGATGGCCGGCGCGGATAATGCAGGCATGCGAATGCCGGCCGATGCGTCGGTATAGGAATCGCTGGGTTTTGATATCCGGGAAATAGCCGGCGGCCAGGTCCACCGCGCCTTCATCCATCGCTTCGTGCAACTGGCTGGGTGGCAAGGATACCGAGCGCAAGGAAATGCCGGGTGCCGTTTCACTGATCTTTTGCATCGCCAGCGGCATATAGATGGTTTCGCCGACATCCGACATTGCAATCGTGAATTCCCGTTTGGCAGTTTCAGGGTAAAACTTTTGCTCCGCCAGCACGCTTGTCTTGATCGATTCGACAATGCTGCGCACCGGCTCGTACAGGCTGCGTGCGCGCAAAGTGGGCTCCATGCCCTTGGCGGATTTGATAAAAAGCGGGTCTTCCAGGATTTTTCTCAATCTGGCGAGTGCCGTGCTGAGGCCGGGCTGGCTCATGTCCAGCAACTGAGCGGCCTGGTTGACGCTACGCGTTTCATAGACGGCGAGGAAGATTCTCAGCAGGTTCAGGTCGAGGTTTTGCATGATCGTCATCTTGATTTGCGATATTGAAGATAAAGAGTATCGCATTGCATGATTACTGGCAATCGCCTATTCTCGTTTCAAACAAGAGACAAGGCTTGACCATAATATGCAATCCGACCACCTCATCGTCACCGTTTCCGCCATCCGGCAGCTCGCCAGCCAGGTCCATTTGTTTGAGTTGCAGCCGGTGGACGGCCATTCTTTGCCTGCCTATGAGCCGGGCGCCCATATCGACATCAGCCTCGCTGCGGGGCTGGCACGCCAGTATTCGCTGGTGGCGCCGTATCAGGCCGGCCAGCCTTATCTGATCGCCGTCAAGCGTGCCGTGCAAAGCCGGGGCGGATCGCACTTCATGCACGACACGCTGCGAGTGGGCCAGCAAGTGCATATCCAGGCACCGCGAAATAATTTTGCGCTGCACGCCGATGCAGGCCATTCGGTGCTGATCGCCGGCGGCATAGGCATTACGCCGGTGTGGTGCATGGCCCAGGCACTGGAGCGCTCCGGCAGATCGTGGGAGATGCACTATGCGGTGCGTACCCGTGGCGATGCGGCCTTCCTGCCTGAGTTGCAGGCGCTTGGCGGCCGCGCCCGGCTGCATGTGGATGACGAAAGCGGTGGACCGCTGGATATCCAGGCAATTGAGTCGGCGGCGCCGCAAGACAGCCACTTCTATTGCTGCGGTCCGGCGCCCATGCTGGACGCTTTTGAACAGGCCTGTGCTGCGCGTTCGGCGCATCAGGTTCATCTGGAGCGTTTCGGTCCTGTCGAACTGGCGGCGGGCAAGGAGCAAGCCTTGCTGGTGCGTCTGGCCCGTTCCGGTAAAGAACTGCAAGTCGATCCGCAGACCAGCATCCTGGATGCCTTGCTGAACGCAGGCATTGATGTGCCCAATTCCTGCCAGGCAGGCGTCTGCGGCGCTTGTGAAACCCGCGTGCTGTCCGGGATTCCAGACCACAGGGACCAGATATTGACGGAGCGTGAGCGCAGCGCCAACCAGGTCATGATGGTCTGCTGCTCGCGCAGCCTGTCCGATAGCCTGACGCTGGATCTGTAAGAGCTGGACTCGTGAGCCTGCAACACGCCATCTAAAAACCATATTTCACGCCTACCTACGAGGGAAAGAGACATGCTGAAGAACGAAGACAATATCCTGCTGACCCGGACCGGGCCGGACGCCGCCATGGGCAAGCTGATGCGCTGCTTCTGGATACCTGCGATGACGCTGACGGAAGTGCCCGCCGCCGATGAGCCGCCGGTAAGGCTACGCCTGCTGGGCGAAGACCTGGTGGTATACCGAGATACCAAGGGACGTGTCGGCGCGCTGGAAGAGCGTTGTCCGCACCGCGGCGCCAGCCTGTTCTTCGGCCGCAATGAAGAGTGCGGCCTGCGCTGTGTGTATCACGGCTGGAAGTTCGACGTTTCGGGAGAATGCCTGGATATGCCGAATGAGCCGCCAGACAGTCCGATGAAGACCCGTGTCAGGGCCAGGGCATTTCCTGCCAGGGAGGCGGGCGGCATACTGTGGCTCTACATGGGAGAGGGCGAAGCACCTATGCTGCCCGATTTTGAATGGCTGGGCGTGCCGGAAACGCATCGCTATGTGTCTCGCTGGGAGCAGGAATGCAATTATGCGCAGGCAATGGAGGGCGAACTGGACGGCGCCCACGTCAGTTTCCTGCACCGCCTGGTCAACGCCGTGGATGACGATGAACGCGCATTGACTGGAAGCTATTTCCGGGACGATACGGCGCCCAAATGGCTGATCCAGGATACCGACAGCGGCTTCATCGCCGGCAATGCGAGGTTTGTCGCCGACCAGAAAAGCTACTGGCGCCTGAATCAGTTCCTGCTGCCTTTTTATACGATGATACCGCCGCGTCCTGGCGACGCGCTGCTGACACGGATGTGGGTGCCCAAGGATGATGAGCACTGCTGGGTCATCTGCGTCACTTTCCGGCCCGACCAGGCAATCGGCGAAGCGGAACGCCAGGCATGGAAAGATGGGGAGAATTCGCATCGCAAGGTAGAGCCGGGAACGACCCGGCCCACGGAGCGGCTGGACAACGATTACCTGATGGACCGTGTTGAGCAAAAAACGATCACCTTTACCGGCATCAAGGGCATCCGCGCGCAGGATGCAATGGTGACTGAGACCGCTGGCGCCATTGCGGACCGCAGCAAGGAGCACCTCGGCACCAGCGACAGGGCGGTAGTCGCGATGCGCCGCCGGCTCATCAACGAGGCGCGCGCCTATGCGGAGGACGGCAAACCACCGCCGGCGGCGCAGGGCGGCGCCTTGTATCGCATACGCGCTACCTCCGGCGTGTTGCCGCGGGAGCAGAAGCCGGAAGACTCCGCCGAACTGATGGCATCTTCCAGGGTTCCCGGCAACTAGGCTGCCCTACATGAAGTGCAATTAAAAAAGCGGCACGAACCGCAACAAGGAGACGTTGGATGGAAACTCAAAGCAATGCAGCTGCGGCAAACGTGGTGAACGGAATACCGGCAGACGATGCTGCGCAGTTCGGGGACAAGACCGTCTCCAAGGTGGCGCAGCGCCTGATGTGGTTCCTGATGGCGCTGTATTTCTGCGCCATCATGGATCGCGGCAACGTGTCGTTCGCCGCGTTGTCGATGAACCGCGAGATAGGCCTGACGCCGCAGATGTTCGGCATGGGCATAGGCGTCATGTACATTACCTATTCGCTGTTCGAGATACCCAGCAACCTGTTCCTGGGGCGCTACGGCGCCCGGGCGACGCTGACCAGGATTGCTATCCTGTGGGGCGTTGCCACCATGCTGATGGCCTTGGCGCAAGGCCCCGCAAGCTTTTACACATTGCGCGCACTTCTGGGTGCGGCCGAAGCCGGCCTGTTCCCCGGCGTGATGCTGTACCTTAGTCTGTGGTTCCCGCGCGCCTACCTGGCTCGCTACAATGCGATGTTCAGCTATGCAGTGCCGCTTTCGTATATGTGTTCGTCACTGATCTCCGGCGCCATCCTGAACATGGATGGCATGCTGGGCCTGCAGGGCTGGAAGTGGCTGTTCATCCTGGAGGGCATCCCGGCGGTAGCGCTGGGCATCTTCGGCATACGCTATCTGACCAACCGGCCCAAAGAGGCCGAATGGCTGACGGAATCAGAAAAGGCCTGGCTGGAAAACCAGATCGAGCCCGGCAACAACGGGCACAAGGTGATAGGCGGCCATAGCCTGATGGCCACGCTGGCCAACCCCATCGTGCTGGCGCTGGGCCTGTGCAACTTCGGCTTGTTCTTCGGTCTGGCTTCACTGCCGTACTGGCTGCCGCAAATCATCAAGGGTTTTCATCTGAGTAATGTGCAGATCGGCGTGGTCAGCGCCTTGCCGCCGCTGGCTGGCCTGATCGGCATGATTTTCTTGAGCCGCTATTCAGACCGCACCGGCAAACGCTTTACCAATACGGCAACGACGCTTTTCATTGCAGCGGCCGGGTTTGCGATTGTTGCCTTTGCCGAAGGTGCGCCGCTGACCATTCTTGGCTTCATGGTCGCCAATATCGGTGTATATGCGACGCAGGCTATTTTCTGGACGATACCGCAGACTTACCTGTCCAAACAGACGGCTCCCGGCGCATTCGGCGCCATTGGCATGATGGGCAGCGCGGGCGGCGCCATTGTGCCGATGGCCATCGGCTTCCTGAAGGATTTCACGCATAGCTTCACGGCAGGTTTCCTGATGGTGGCCTTTGTGCTGGCTTCGGCCGGCGCCATCATTCTCATTTGCCGGGCTTCCATTACCCGTGGAGGACCGTCCACCTAATGCAGGTATCCATTCCCATATAAGCATCCATCCGCCGCCGGCAGCGTTGCCGCCGCCTTGCATTGATAGCAGCGGTAAAAGCGTTTGTCCGCGGCAGGTCAACAAAAATAACTATCATCGGAGAACAGACATGTGGTCAGCGTATTTTCAATCCATCAGCATTGCTAAAAGGCTGGGAGTGCTTATTGTCGGCGCGGTGCTCGGCATTGTCGTACTGACCGGAATATTCCTGGTCTCTGAAAGGCAGTTGATCCTGGAAGAAAGGCAGAGCAATGTGCGGCAGGTCGTGGAATCTGCTTCCGGCATCCTGGAGTATTACAATGGGCTGGCAGTCAAAGGAGTGATGCCGGAGAGCGAGGCCAAGCAAAGGGCCGTGGAGACGATCAAGGGCCTGCGCTACAGCGGCAAGGAATTTTTCTGGATCAACGACCTGCATCCGACGATGGTGATGCATCCGATCAAGCCCGAGCTGAACGGCAAGGACCTGACAAATTATGCCGATGTCAACGGCAAGCACTTCTTCTCGGCGATGGCCGATGTGGTCAGGAGCAGCGGCAGTGGATTTGTCTACTATGTCGCAGCCAAGCAGGGCAGTGATGCTCCAGTGGAAAAAGTGTCCTACGCCAAGGGGTTTGCACCTTGGGGCTGGATGATAGGCTCAGGCGTTTACCTGGATAACGTAGAAGCAACCATCTGGGGACGCGTGCGTCAGTTTTCCATCGCCGCGCTGGTGCTGGCAGGTATATTGCTGGCCATAGGCCTGGGCATCGCACGCGGCTTGCTGGCTCAGCTGGGCCACGAGCCCGGCTATACGGCAGACATTGCCCGTTCGATTGCCGCTGGCGACTTGAGCACGCCCATCCAGCTGAAAAAAAATGACCGTTCCAGCCTGCTGTACACCATCAAGGCCATGCGAGACAGCATCAGCAGCATCGTCAGCCAGGTGCGTTCCGGCTCCGATACCATCAGCATGGCGTCCACGGAAATTGCGGCGGGCAATATGGACCTGTCTTCGCGCACAGAATCGCAGGCCAGTTCGCTGGAAGAAACTGCCGCGTCGATGGAAGAGCTTACTGCCACGGTCAAGCAGAATGCCGGCAACGCAGACCATGCAAACCAGCTGGCCCTATCGGCTTCCACCGTGGCCGTTCGGGGCGGCAATGTGGTGTCGCAGGTGGTGGAGACCATGGGTTCCATCAATGACTCGGCGAAGAAGATAGTCGACATCATCGGCGTCATCGACGGCATCGCTTTCCAGACCAATATTTTGGCGCTGAACGCAGCGGTAGAGGCGGCGCGCGCAGGCGAGCAGGGCAGGGGATTTGCCGTGGTGGCGTCCGAAGTGCGCAACCTGGCCCAGCGTTCAGCCGGCGCAGCGAAGGAAATCAAGGGCCTGATCGGCGATTCGGTAGAGAAAGTCAATGCCGGCAGCAAGCTGGTGGACCAGGCCGGCAGCACGATGGCCGAGGTCGTGGAAAGCATACGCCGCGTAACCGACATCATGGCAGAGATTACCGCCGCCAGCCATGAACAGACGACCGGCATAGAACATGTCAACCGCGCCATCACCGAAATGGACAATGTGACGCAGCAGAATGCAGCACTGGTGGAACAGGCAGCCGCTGCTGCCGGGTCGTTGCAGGAGCAGGCTGGCGCGCTGTCGCAGGTCGTTAATATTTTCAAGCTGGATGTTGCTGCCGCAGTTGCTGAACACGCGCAGCCTCCGCTCGCCTCTGCGGGGCCGCGTCGCGCGTTAAGGGCGACACCAGGTGCCCACCCTGCAGCTGTACTCCCTGCTGCGAGACGGCCCGCGACGAAGAACAAACTCCTCAGCTAAGCCCGGCCCGTCTTTCCACATGCTGGCAATGCCGTAGTCCTCGGCAGTTTTTGCCGGTTCCGGCGGCGGGCATGCTAACTGGCATGCTCGTCTACCGACCATATCTCTGGCTCTTCCTGAGCCTGTCTCTGCTTATCACATGACGCTGTCTTCGCCTGCCGGTGCCGGTCCTACAGAAGCGGCCATGGATGCCAGTTAGGCATGTCTAAATATTATTTCGCAAAGTTTCTAAAAGAGTCGTAATGTAAGTTTAAGTAAATTTATGTCATCTTTTCGTAACATTATGTATCTATACTTCGCCGCAAAGAGGGTGTAACACCTCTTCAAACGCGAACTCAGCCACCTGCCGGCGGAGATTAGCCCGTATTCAACCAAATCCTGGAAATCAACGATATGTCCAATCTGCCTCAGCCCGGTCGCCGTCAGGCACTTAAATTCTTGGCCGGTGTGCCCATGCTGCCCCTGGGCGCCGTCGCGTCCTCTTCCTTGCTGTCAGCCTGCGGCGGCAGCGATGCAGTTGCAGTCGCGCCAACCGTTCCTGTTGCCGCCAAATATGTGTCCGCTTCGTTTGCCTCCATGACTGCGCCAACGCTGGCTACGCCGGCCGCAATGGCAACGACCACGCTGGGCTCCACATTGAACGTGCTGTTGAGCGATAACACCAAGATTAGCTACAAGCTGGCATACCAGCCTTTTTTCATCACCGGCGACCTGGTTCCCGATGGCAAAGGCGGTACGATATTGAGCGGCGGCTATGTAGACATCAACAACAAGCCCATCATCGACAAATCGGTGGCAGGCAAGGAGCGCCAGTTCTTCTCCGATTCTCCTGACGGTACCTCGCTGCTGGCGCTGGCCAATCCGACGGTGCCCGGCATCAAGGGCAAGGCGGTATTTGCCGTGGTGCAGTTCGAATACACGACACGTGACCAGAGCGGCGCCGACACTTACGGCCGGCTGCCTTCGCCTATCGCCATCCTGACGCTGGACCAGGACCAGACCACCGGCAAACTGAGCCTGGTGAAATACCATAACGTGGATACGTCCAGCGCACACGGCCTGTGGATCACCTGCGGCGCCAGCCTGTCCCCTTGGAACACGCATCTGTCCAGCGAAGAGTACGAGCCGGACGCAAGCTCCATCGCGAACAATGCCCAGTTCAAGGCCTACAGCAAAAACGTATTCGGCGACGAAACGACCGCCAATCCTTACCACTACGGCCACCTGCCGGAGGTTACCGTTAATCCTGACGGCACCGGCTCGATCAAGAAGCACTATTGCATGGGCCGCATCTCCCATGAGCTGATCCAGGTCATGCCGGATAATCGCACTGCATTGATGGGCGACGACTACACCAATGGCGGCCTGTTCATGTTCGTGGCAGATAAAGAAAAGGACCTGTCCGCCGGCACCTTGTATGTCGCCAAGCTCAGCGCGGGTTTCTCCGTGGACCCTGCAGCCGCAGGCGCCAAGCTGAGCTGGATCAATCTCGGCCATGCCACCAGCGCAGAAATCGAGAACCTGGCCAATACACTGAAAGCATCGGACATCCTGACCGTGGCAACTACCGATCCGGCTGATACTACCTACACCAAAGTATTTGCCGACGGCGTTGCCAACTGGGTCAAGATCAAACCGGGCATGGAAAAAGCGGCCGCCTTCCTGGAAACCCACCGCTACGCAGGCATCAAGGGCGCCAGCATGGGCTTCACCAAACTGGAAGGCACGACTGTCAACATCAAGGACAAGATCGCCTACTCCGCGCTGCAAAACATCCAGGATTCGATGGTTAAAAACGGCAAGGGCTGGTCGGAAGCAAGCAATATCGCGCTCGACAAACAGCTGAAAGCCGGCGGTGTCTTTGCGCACACGCTGACTGCCGGACAGAAGGACCTGGACGGCAACGCCATCAACAGCGAATGGGTGCCGGTACAGACCAAGGCACTGCTGGTGGGCGAAGACATCGCTGCCGACGCGTTGGGTAATCTGGCCAATCCGGACAAGATCGCCAATCCGGATAACCTGAAATTCTCGGAAAAAATGCGCACGCTGTTTATCGGTGAGGACAGCGGTACGCACGTGAACAATTTCCTGTGGGCGTACAACGTCGACACCAAGGAACTGGCACGCATCATGTCCATCCCCGCAGGCGGCGAATCCACGGGCTTGCATGCAGTGGATGAGATCAACGGCTGGACTTACATCATGGCCAACTTCCAGCATCCGGGCGACTGGAACTCGCTGCACGCCAAAGTGCAGACAACGCTGGACCCGCTGGTACGCGCCAACTACAAAGACCGCTACGGCGCGGCAGTCGGTTACCTGACTGCCGACACCGCAAGCATCAAACTGGCTGCAAAGGCATAAGCATGGTGGCTTAAGCCAGGTTGCATGGCTTAAAACGGAGGGCAAGGTGAAAACCTTGCCCTTTTTTATTGTCCGGCGGCGTTTGTCAAATGCCTGTGCCGAAGCACGCCCGCACTAATCATCTCGTCTATGTACGCTATGCGAACAAAAATACCCATTCCGTTGACGCCGATTCCTGTCGGCTTCTACACTGCAAACGCATTGGGACGGCAACTGCTGACAGCTGCTGCGTCCATAGAAAATCAACATCAACAAATGGTTATCGAGATGAATACAAGCACGCTGCATGATATGCGGGACAGAGGCGGCCGGAATGACAGGAGTTGGACGGACGACCTGACCCGCATCCCTTACTGGATCTACCAGGACAAGACGGTGTATGACGATGAGCAGCAAAAGATTTTCTCCGGCCCCACCTGGAGCTATCTGTGCCTGGATGCAGAGATCCCGAACAAAGGGGATTTTCGCACCACCTTCATTGGTGAGATGCCGGTCATTGTCGTACGCGGCGAAGACGAAGAAATCTATTCCTTTGAAAACCGCTGCGCCCACCGCGGCGCACTCATTGCGCTGGAAGACGGCGGCAACGCCGAGGATTTTACCTGCGTCTATCATGCGTGGCGCTACGACCTAGAAGGCAACCTGAAAGGTGTCGCCTTCCAGAATGGCGTCAACGGCAAGGGCGGCATGCCTGAAACTTTCTGCATGGAAGATCACGGTCCGCGCAAGCTGCGCACTGCCGTAGTGTGCGGCCTGGTATTCGGCAGCCTGCATGACGATGTGCGGCCGATCGAAGAATACCTTGGCGATGAAATCCTCAGCCGTATCGAGCGTGTGATGCACAAACCGGTAGAGGTGACAGGCCGCTTCAAGCAGATGCTGTCGAATAACTGGAAGCTCTATATAGAGAACGTGAAAGATTCTTATCACGCCAGCCTGCTGCATGTGTTCTTTACCACCTTTCGCATCAACCGCCTGTCACAGCGTGGCGGCGTCATTGTCAGTCAAGACGGCGGCAACCATGTGAGCTTTTCGGCCATCGATCCGGCGGAGGCGCAGAGCGCCGAATACAGCGCGGAGAAGCTGCGTTCCGACAAGGATGATTACCGCTTGGCGGATCCAACCATGCTGGACGGCATCGACGAATTCGGCGATGGCGTGACCTTGCAGATATTGTCGGTCTTCCCTGGCTTTGTGCTGCAGCAAATCCAGAATTGCCTGGCTATCCGGCAGGTATTGCCTAAGGGGCAGGAAAGCACGGAACTGAACTGGACCTATTTCGGCTTTACGGATGACACCCCGCAACTGCGCCGCATGCGCCATCGGCAATCCAACCTGGTCGGCGCTGCAGGCTTTGTGTCGATGGAAGACGGCGCCGTCGGCGGTTTTGTGCAAAGGGGCGTTACGCAGGCAACGGAAGAAAAAGCCATAGTCGCCATGGGTGGCGCAGGCACGGAAAGCGTCAGCTACCGGGCAACGGAAACCTCGGTGCGAGGCTTCTGGAAGGCTTACCGTAATTACATGGGATTTTGATGATGGCAACAGAGATCACTTACGAGCAATTGAATGTACTCAATGCCAGGTATGCGCAATGCATAGACGACGACCGGCTGGAGCAATGGCCGGATTTTTTCCTGGACGACTGTCTGTACAAGATCACCAATGCAGAAAACCATCGCCAGGGCATGGCGGCCGGCATTGTGTATGCGGATTCGAAAGGCATGCTGCAGGACCGGGTCAGTGCGCTGCGCGAAGCCAACGTCTATGAGCGCCAGTCTTACCGGCATATTGTCAGCATGCCGGTAATCGGCGAACCAGTACAGGGCCGCGTTTCTGTGGAAACGGCGTTTCTGGTGGTGCGTATCATGCGCGGTGGAAAAACGGATCTGTTTGCGACCGGGAAGTATGTGGACCAGGTGGCGCAGGATGCATCTGGTGCGCTGAAGTTTGCCGAGCGCATCGTTATCTGCGACAGCATCAGCATCGACACGCTGCTGGCAATCCCGCTGTGATTCTGGTGGCGACCCGATGAAAAAAGAAAGAATAGCGATCGCCATCGGCGATCCCAACGGCATAGGCCCGGAAATCGCCGTCAAGGCTGCCATCAACTTTATCGGCAGTGATATCCAGCCGGTACTGGTTGGTGACGAACAGGTGTTGCGTCATTATGTGCAGCAGCACGCGGCACGCATACCGCTTTGGCCGCTGACGGAAGCCGGCGGCACCAGCAATATCGGTGAGTCCGGCCGTGACTGGATACTCTATGCGCCGGTAGCATCGCTTCCTTCGGATCGCTTTGCTCCCGGCGAGGTGGATGCAGAGGCGGGCAGGGCAACGGTTGCCTATGTGCGGGAAGCCGTACGACTGGCACAGGCCGGCGAAGTGGCTGCAATAGTCGGTTGTCCGCATTCGGAAACGGCAGTCAACAGCGCCGGCATCCCATTCTCCGGCTACCCGGGCCTGATCGCGCAACTTACGCATACGCCACAGGATCAGGTATTCCTGATGCTGGCGGCAGCCGGCTTGCGCATTGCGCATGTCACTCTGCATGAGAGTGTGCGGGATGCGCTGGCGCGCCTGACTGTGGATCTGGTCGTCAAGGCCGGCGTGGCAGCGGCGTGCGCGACGCGCAGGCTGGGCGTGGACAATGTACGGCTGGCTGTATTCGGTATCAATCCACACTCGGGCGAGGATGGCCTGTTCGGCGATGATGACGAACGCATCACCAAGCCTGCGGTGGCGCAATTGCGCACACTGGGCATTGCTGCCGACGGCCCGGCGGGCGCGGATCTGCTGCTAGGACAGCGCCGGCATGACGTCTATCTCGCCATCTTCCATGACCAGGGGCATATCCCGGTCAAGCTGCTGAGCCCTTTGCGGGCCAGTGCGCTGACGATAGGCACTGAAGTGCTGTTCAGTAGTGTCGGCCATGGCAGTGCTTTCGACATCGCGGGCCGTGGTATTGCCGATCCCGTGTCCGTCATTGAAACAGTCAACCTGCTGCGCCAGGCAGTGCAGCGCGGGAGCAGAACATGAGTTTTACCGTGCACGTTGCACAATCGGACATCAGCTTCAGCTGTGCCGCCGGGACTACCATCCTGGATGCGGCCAAAGCGGCAGGATATGACATGCCGTATTCATGCCGTACGGGCATTTGCGGCAGCTGCAAGGGCCGCATAGTGGAAGGCGACGTGGAAGCGCCGGCATCGATGGAGGGTATCAGCAGGGAAGAGCGCGAGTCCGGCTGCACGCTGTTTTGCCAGGCAAAGCCTGTATCGGACGTCCAGATTGCTCCGCGTTCCATCAGCAAGCTGGACCCGAATGCGCACAAACTGGTGAAGGCCAAGGTCTATCGCGTGACGCGGGCTGCCGATGATGTATCGCTGCTGCAGTTACGATTTCCCGCCGGCACCAAGATAAAGTTCAAGGCGGGCCAGTATTTGCAGGTGCTGCTGGAGGACGGTGCGCGACGCAGTTTCTCAATGGCGAATCCCCCGCAGCAAAGCGATGGTGTGCAATTGCATATTCGCCACCTGGCCGGCGGCAGGTTTTCGTCTTATTTGGAGTCTGGCGCCAACGCAGGCGACATCGTCAGCCTGGAGATGGCGTTCGGCGATTTTTACCTGCGTGAAGACAGCGACAAGCCCATCGTTTTTGTTGCCAGCGGCACCGGTTTTGCACCGATAAAGTCGATACTGGAAGATGTTTTCAAGCGCAAGCTGACAACCCGATCCATGGTGCTGTACTGGGGCGGCAGGCGCAGCAAGGACCTGTATCTGTCCGAGCTGGCCGCGCAGTGGGCGCAGAGCCAGCCCAATTTCAGCTTTGTGCCGGTCTTGTCGGAGCCGGAAGACGGCTGGACCGGCCGAACCGGCTTTGTCCACCATGCGGTGATGCAGGACCTGCCGTCGCTGCTTGGACACGAAATCTATGCCTGCGGCGTACCCGCAATGATCAATGCAGCGCGCCGCGATTTTGTCGACAAATGTGGCTTGCCGACGGACGCCTTCTTTTGCGATGCCTTTGTCAGCACCGATACCGCAGTATCGGGCTGAAACGGGGGACGGCGCTTACCTACAGCATGGTGCTCAACATGCGCCGCGCGCTTTCCAGTTGCGGCAACAGGGAGGCAATGACCTGTTCATGCGAGTAGCGCGCGGTAGAGGCGACGATGCTCATTGACGATACGGTGCGGCCAGTGGCATCGCGCACCGGTACCGAGATGGAGCGCACGCCAAGTTCCAGCTCTTCATCGCATAAAGAATATCCCTGGCGGCGTACTTCTTCCAATACGCCCATCAGTTCATCGACATCGGTTTTGGTATGCGGCGTCAGTTGGAAACGGCGGCTGCGCTTGAGCAGGTTTTCTGCCTCTTCCGGTGGCAAGGCCGCCAGCAGCACGCGGCCGGTCGCTGCGCAAAAAGCCGGCAGGCGCGAACCCAGGCTCAGTCCATTGCTCAGGCTGCGCCGCGTGGCCGCGCGCGCCACAAACACCACCTCGGTATTGTCCAGCACCGCCAGTGAACTGGATTCGCGCGATCTTTCACTGAGCGCTTCCAGGATGGGCTGTACTATCTTCGACAACGGATTCGAGGTGACATAAGCGTGGCCCAGGCGCAATACGCGCGGCGCCAGCTTGAAATATTTTCCATCCCATTCCACATAGCCGAGACGCTGCAGCGTCAGCAGCGAACGACGCGCTGAAGCGCGTGTATGGCCGGTGATTTCTGCGGCTTCGCTCAGTGTCATCGCGCGGTTCTGTATACCGAAGGCTTCGATGATGGACAAACCTTTTTCCAACCCGGCGACGTACTCCTTTTCTTCGCTGGATCTTTGTTGCGGACTTTCACGCCCGTCTTCATTGCCCGTCATTGCTGCTCTCCGGTGTTCGCTTTGCGAACATTATATACAATTTTGTTGACGCTTAACGGAGCCGGAACTAACGTGGGCCAGACGCCGGAATACGCGCTTCAGAATGGTCTTTTCCTGAAACGAATAACTCCGCGTACATAAACTATAAGGAGACAGCAAGTGAAAATCGACTCAATAGGAGTCTCGGATATCATTGAAAAGAGAAAGGTTGGCGCCTTCCAGTACATGATCGTCGTTCTATGCGGCCTGGTATTGTTCATTGACGGTTTCGATACCCAGGCCATCAGCTACATCCTGCCTTTGCTGGCCAAAGACTGGCAGATCGCCCCCAAACTGCTTGGCCCCATTTTTTCATCGACGCTGGTCGGTCTGATGATAGGCTATCTCTTCGTTTCCCCCTTGTCGGACAAATACGGCCACAAACGCGTGATGGTGATCGCAACCTTGCTGTTCGGCGCGTTTACGGCGGGCACCGTGCTGGCTACCAACGTAACGGAATTGATGGCGCTCCGTTTCCTCACGGGTGTGGGCCTGGGCGCCGCCGCACCTAGCGCGGTGGCGTTGACCGGCGAATATGTGCCGCAACGCTTGCGCGCGACCTTTGTGCTGGCGATTTACTGCGGATTTTCACTGGGTTTCGTCGTCGCCGGCTTTGTCGCCGGAGAGCTGTTGCCGCGCTTCGGTTGGACCTCCCTGCTGTGGGCCGGCAGCATTCCTCCTATCCTGCTGGGCTTCGTGCTGATGGCGGTTCTGCCCGAATCGATCGCTTTCCTGGCCCGGCGCAAATCTCATTTTGCAAAGCTGGCCGCAATCGTGAGACGTCTGGATCCCACGCTGCATGTCGATAGCAATACGGTATTTACCGAAGCGCAGAATGACGGCAAGCGGGCAGCGATTACCGCGTTGTTTCAGATGGGCCGTACCGGCGGTACGCTGTTGCTGTGGCTAGTATTCTTCATCAACCTCGCCATTTTCTATTTCATGCAAAGCTGGCTGCCGACGATCCTGACCGGCCTTAAATACCCGATGGACACTATCGTCTGGCTAACGGCATTGCCGACGATAGGCGGCATCCTGGCAGCCTTCGTTGTCGGACCGGCGATGGACAGGATAGGCCCGTATGTGACTATCGGCGTGCTTTATCTGTGTGGCAGCGTATTCATGGCATTCACCGCAGCCAACTTCACGTCGTCGTTGCCGGTGCTGATGCTGGCGATTTTCCTGGCAGGATTTTGCGTCAGCGGCGGCCAGAAAAGCGTCATTGCGCTGGCGGCAGTGTTTTATCCGACGGAGATACGTTCCACCGGAGTCGGCTGGGCGCTGGGCATAGGCCGCCTGGGCGGTATTGCCGGCCCGTCGGTAGTGGGCTTGCTGATCGGCGCGCATTGGACGCCAACGGAGATTTTCTACGGCGGTGGGGTGATGATTTTTGTCGCCTGCCTTTGCGTGTTCGCAATGGGGCGTCTGTATGCCGGTAAAAACCACGGCGAAAAAAGTGAAAGCAGTGTGCCGGCCGGCCGCTTTGCGGATGCGCATTCCAAATAAAAAATCAAGACAGGGACACTACGATGAACGGTGCAGAAAGCCTCGTCAGGACCTTACTGGCAAACGAAGTGGATGTCTGCTTCAGCAATCCTGGCACTTCCGAAATGCATTTCCTTGCTGCGCTCGACAAGGTGGCAGGGATGCGCTGCGTGTTGACGCTGTTCGAAGGCGTCGCCACCGGCGCAGCAGATGGTTACTTTCGCATCAGGCAAAAGCCGGCCAGTACGCTGCTGCATCTGGCGCCGGGGCTGGCAAACGGCTTGTCCAACCTGCATAACGCGAAGAAGGCGCGTTCCGGCATCGTCAACATCGTCGGTGAACATGCCAGTTACCACCTGGGTTACGACGCGCCCCTTACCGGCGATATCGAAGGCGTGGCAAGGCCGATGTCGCACTGGGTGCGGACCTCGCGGGATTCTTATGCCGTCGCTGCCGACGGCGCGGCTGCGGTGGCCGTGGCACGGGATGCGCCGTACGGCATTGCGACACTGGTGCTGCCGGCCGACGCTTCCTGGGGGCCGGCGGAACAGGCTGCGGCTCCATGCGCGCCGGTTGCGGCGCAATCAGTGAGCGAGGATTCTCTGGGCGCTGCTGCAACTGCGTTGAGAGCCGGCTCCGCATCAGGCACGACCGTGATGTTATTGGGCGGGAACGCCTTGAGAGGGAAATCTCTCGAATATGCAGGCCGGATCGCTGCCAAAACCGGCTGCCGGCTGATGAGCGAAGGCCAGAACGCGCGGCTTGAGCGCGGCGCAGGACGCACGCTGCTGGATCGCCTGCCGTATGATGTAGACGGCGCATTGGCGGCGCTGAAAGGCGTTGCGCGGCTGGTGCTGGTGGGCGCAAAAACGCCGGTCGCTTTTTTTGCCTACCCCGACCAGCCCAGCCTGCTGGCGCCGCAGGAGTGCGAAATCATTTCCCTTGCGCAGGCAGAGCATGATATGGAAGCGATACTTGCGGCGCTGGCCGATGCGCTTGGCGTTTCCAGCGCAGATATTACGCGCGTTGCCGTGTTGCAGCGTCCAGCGCTACCGTCAGGCAAGGTGACATCGGAGGGAATTGCGGCCGTGCTGGGCGCATTAATACCCGAGCAGGCCATTGTCGTGGATGAATCCATTTCCATGGGACGAGGCTTCTTTCCCCCTACCAGCGGCGCGGCGCCGCATGACTGGATGAACAGCATGGGTGCCTCGCTGGGTTATGCAATGCCGGTTGCTGTCGGCGCCGCGATGGCGGCGCCTGGACGCAAGGTACTGGCATTGATAGGCGACGGTAGCGCGATGTACACACTGCAAGCCTTGTGGACAATGGCGCGTGAAGGGCTGGACGTGACCATTGTGATCCTGGCCAACCGTTCCTATAACATCTTGCGCAGCGAACTCAAAAAGGTCGGTCTCGCACAGCCAGGCAAGACCGCGCTCGACATGCTGTCGCTGGATAATCCGGCGCTGGACTGGGTGGCGTTGGCCAAGGGGCACGGCGTGCCTGCCGCCAGGGTGGATGAGCTGACCGCTTTTGCCAAGGAACTGGCACGCGGATTTGCCAGCGAAGGGCCTTACCTGATTGAGCTGGTGATCTGAGGCGCTAACTCTGAGTTTACAAGACAGCAGGTGTTGCAAAATAGATTTTTACTGGAGCAGAATTGAGCACTTCTACCAACTCCCACGTTGCAGCGCTGCAGGACAAGCAATTTCGCCATCTGATCGATGGCGGCCTGCAGGACAGCACTGATTCTTTTGACGTCATTAATCCGGCTACGGGCGAGGTATTTGCCAGATCGCCGGACGCCTCCCGCTCTCAGTTTGAAGAGGCGGTTACCGCAGCCCGGCGCGCATTCGTGGGGTGGAGCAAAGCCGGATTTTCTGAAAGGCGGCATCAGCTTGAACGGCTGGCCGATGCGATGCAGCAGCGGCAGGAAGAACTGGCGACGATGCTGACGCTGGAGCAGGGCAAGCCGCTGGCGGCTGCGCGCGCTGAGATCGCACGCGCCATCGGCATTATCCGGCAACTGGTAAAGATAGAAATCAAACCCGAGATACTGCGCGAAGACGCAGCCGGCAGGGCGGAGCTGCACTACAAGCCGCTGGGTGTGGTCGGCGGCATCACGCCGTGGAACGTGCCCATCGTGCTGGCAGCGCCGAAAATTACATCGGCACTCTATACCGGCAATACGATGGTGCTGAAGCCATCTCCGTATACGCCGCTGACGACGCTGCTGCTCGGCGAGATCGCCCGCGATATTTTCCCGCCCGGCGTATTGAATATTGTCGCCGGCGGCAATGCGCTGGGTCAGTGGATGACCGAACATCCGCTGATCGACAAGATCACTTTTACGGGCTCCATTGCCACTGGCAAGAGGGTGATGGCGTCTGCCGCCGTCAACATGAAGCGCGTGACACTGGAGCTGGGCGGCAACGACGCAGCGATCGTGCTGGGCGATGCCGATCCCAAGGAAATTGCAGGACGCCTGTTTGCTGCATCGTTTGCCAATTCCGGCCAGGTCTGCCAGTCCATCAAGCGCTTATATGTGCATGACGATATCTATGAGGAAATGCTGGTGGAGCTCGCCGCGATTGCGCGCAGCGTCAAGGTCGGCGACGGACTGGAAGACGACAGCGATTATGGCCCCCTGCAAAACAAGGCGCAGTACGACAAAGTGCTGGAACTGCTGGAGGATACCGCGCGCCAGCCCGGCGTGCGCATACTGGCCGGCGGCCATGCCCTTGGGCGGCCCGGCTATTTCATTGCGCCTACGGTCGTCGCCGGCATTGCAGAAGGCACGCGGCTGGTAGACGAAGAGCCGTTTGGCCCGGTGTTGCCGGTGCTGCGTTTTTCCGATGTGGAAGATGCGATCCGCCGCGCCAACGACAGTCGTTTCGGCCTGGGCGGATCGGTATGGACCAGGGATGTTGAAAAAGGCGCGGAAGTCGCTGCGAGGCTGGAAACCGGCGTCGCATGGGTTAACCACCACCTGGGTGTGGCGGCGGAATACCCGTTTGGCGGCGTCAAGGAGTCGGGAGTAGGGCGTGCCAACGGATTGATGGGGCTGCTCAGGAATATGGAAGCGCAGCTGATTGTCGTACCTCCCGCTGTTTGACTTGCACAACAGCAGCCTAAACCGCAGGCGAGTGGGCAGGTGAACCCGCGCCTGCTTTTATTCTGCCGAGTCTTTCACCATCTTTAAAATCTGTGCCTGCGCATTGACCAGCAGGCGCTCCGACATGGCCTTGTCGTTGACGGCACGTGCCAGGCTCATCGTCCCTACCAGCATTGCATAGATCGTCTCGGCTAGCTCACGCCGTTTGTCCGCTTCCCATTCTTCCGGCAAAGCGCTCGCAATCAAGTCTGCCATTTCATGTAATTGCTGTGTAAACATGTCTCGGATTTCTTCCGAGCTTTGCTTGATTTCGCCTGAGAGCGCAGAAGCTACGCAGCCTGTGCCGGGCTTATCTCTATGTGCAGGTGACAGATACTGTTCCACGAAGGCTTGCAGCGGACGGTCGCTGGAAGAGTCCATGATTTTTTCCACGGAGCGGAGCAGGCGCTGCATTCCAGCTTCCAGAGATTCGCGCACCAACGCGTCCTTGGATTTGAAATGGGAGTAAAAGCCGCCCTGGGTGAGACCGACGTCGGCCATCAGGCCGACCACGCCGGATGCGGCAATTCCATTGGACCGCAGCCTGGCTCCCGCCGAATCCAGTATTTTTTGCCTAATCTGCTCTTTATGGTCTTCTTTGTAACGCATAGTGTTTCCAAAAATTATTTTACGAATATTTTCGCGTATTTGCATTTTATATGATGACTTTAATATTATGATCGTAATATAATAAGCGGGCAAGCAGAAATTAGAGAAATTTCACCCGCCGGACAACTCACTTAAAGGACTATCATGAAACTTCAAGACACTACCGTACTCATCACTGGCGCCAATCGTGGCATAGGCGCAGCACTGGTCAAGGCATTCCAGCAAGCAGGCGTGCGCAAGATCTACGCTGCCGCGCGTAATCCCGCTTCCATTCATATCGAGGGCGTGACACCTATACAACTGGATGTTACCAATCCCGAACAGGTCGCTGCAGCGGCGGCACTCGCCGGCGACGTTACCCTGGTCATCAACAATGCCGGCATCTCGACGCCGACTGCAGGCTTGCTGGAAACCGACGCGCTGGCGGCAGCTCGTGCACAATTTGAAACCAATACTCTGGGCACCTTATCGGTGAGCGCCGCATTTGCGCCGGTGCTGAAGGCTAACGGCGGCGGCGGGCTGGTGAACATCTTGTCCGCACTGAGCTGGGTAGTGGTAGGCGGCTCGGGTGTGTATTCCGCTTCCAAGGCAGCCGCCTGGGCGATCACCAACGGTCTGCGCAACGATCTGCGCGCGCAGGGCACAACTGTACTGGGCGTGCATTTTGGCTATGTGGATACCGACATGACCAGCGGTGTCGATGCGCCCAAGTCGGATCCGAAAGACATTGCTGCCGCTATCCTTAAAGCCATAGAAAATGGCGACGAAGAGCTGCTGGCAGACGGTGTGGCGCAGCACGTGAAAAGCCAGCTGACTGCTGCGCGTGCAATCTACCTGGGCCAGCCAGCCTGAGTTGAGGTGTTGCTGCCATAGGCAGCGGAAATATCGATACTCCATGAAAAGCGGCCTTCCGGCCGCTTTTCCATTTTCGTGTCCTTGCTCGTGTTCTTGCTTCAACTCTTCGTTGCGCCCTTGTTTTTGTCCGGCAGCGCCCCTTGGCAAATTTCTCCTGAAGGCGGTGTCGCGCAAGCCTTCTTCCATTTTCGCGGTTGAAGGACGCGGCGGAATTGAATACACTGTGGCCGAGTGAGCGATAGAATTTTGACTTCAGGATAATGATGGATATCTGGCATTCCCCCGTGAGCCTTGTCAGGCTCAATGAAACCCATATCGGCACTGCGGTGTCGCACCTGGGTATAGAGTTCACCGGTTTCGGCGCCGACTGGCTTGCCGCACGCATGCCGGTTGACCAGCGTACCTTTCAACCCTTCGGCCTGCTGCATGGTGGCGCGTCCGTGCTGTTGGCGGAAACGCTGGGAAGCTGCGCCAGCAATCTGACATTGGACAACACGCGGTATTACTGCGTGGGCCAGGAAATCAATGCCAACCACCTCAAGTCGGTGCGCGACGGATACGTGAGTGGCCGTGCAACGCCTATTCATCGGGGGCGTACCAGCCATGTGTGGGAGATTCGCATATCGGATCAGAATGATAGTCTGACATGTATTTCGCGGATCACGATGGCGGTGCTGGAAAGGCGCTGACGCGCTGACGTCCATCGCGAAGTGGTCGGAATGCCAAGCTGTGCGCAAAGAAGACATTCTTTATATCCGCATTGCCTAAATTTTGTTACATTACCGTTGCCGTTGTGCAATCGGCTGTTTAAACGCCTGTGCGTTTATAGAGCCCTGCACGGCAAGCAGTCAACTTGAGTTCAAATCCGTTGGAACTCGTCTTGAAGATGCAATGAATGTTTCAAAAAACGCAAATCGGTTCGGCCCTGAGCCACAAACTGATTGAAGTCAATCTAAAAATTTCCGCCGTAACCTTGCTTGTTGCGACAGTGCTGCTCTGCGTTTTTCAATACGCCGCACTGCGTTCTGCATTCGTAGACGACGCGCTAAGACAGGCGGCGACGCTTGCAAACCAGAGCAGCCTGGCGGTGCAATTGCCGGACCGTAAAGCGACTCAGGAAATGCTGAATCAGTTCGGTATTTCCGGGTCGGTAGATGCCGCCGCAATCCTCGATTCACAAGGACACTCGTTGGCGGAGTATCGCGCGGAGTCGGCCGAAGCGTTTTCGCAAACGCTTGGTTTCACAACCGGCAGGGCTTACCGCTTCGGCTTGTCTCATCTCGACATAACGCAGTCCATCAATGCCGGTGCGGGCCATGCCCAGGTCGGTTTACTGGAAGTGCACCTGGGCTTGCGCCAGTTTTACCTGCGCCTGATGGTCTTTCTCGGCATCGTAGTTGGCGCGGTGTCCGCTGCCTTGCTGATAGCCCGCCTGCTGGTGGTGGACTTGAAGAAGGAGATACTGGAAATTGAAGCACATCTCCAGTTTCTCGCTCACACCGATGCAGTGACAGGGCTACCGAACAGGCATGCTTTTTCCTCGCGCCTGCAATCAGCAATTTCCACGGTCGAGGAAACCGGCGGTACCGCAGATGTACTGTTGCTGGATCTGGATAATTTCAAGATAGTCAATGACACACTCGGCCACCATCACGGAGACCAGTTGCTGAGCCTGGTTGCGCAGCGCCTGAGTTCGCTGCTGCGTGAAAACGATGTAGTGTGCCGCATCGGCGGCGACGAATTTGCAATCATCCTGGAAACCAGGGTGCGCAAGTCGGGAGGAGAACGCATTGCCGAAAAGGTTATTGCCTCATTTAAAGAACCTTTTATCGTCGACAAGCAAGAGATATATATCACTTGCAGCATAGGCATCAGCAGCTTTCCGGATGGCGGGCTCGACCGCACGAGCCTGACACGCAATGCCGACACCGCCATGTATCGGGCCAAGGCAAAGGGCAAAAATGCGTTTGAAAAATTCCATCCTGAAATGGATACGGCAATCAAGAAGCGCGCCAACATCGCATCCAACTTGCGCAAGGCGCTGGAGCGCGGGGAACTGGCGCTGTATTACCAGCCCAAGGTGAGCCTGGTGGATGACAAGGTCATCGGCTTTGAAGCGCTGCTGCGCTGGGATCATCCAGAGATGGGAGCGATCTCCCCGATTGAATTCATCCCAATTGCGGAAGAAAGCGGCCTTATCATTCCTATAGGGAGCTGGGTCATCGACACTGCTTGCCGCCAGGTGCGCGAATGGGAGGACGCAGGCTTTGACGATATCAAGGTTGCCGTCAACCTGTCGGCACGGCAGACCAAGAGCATTGCACTGATAGACGACGTGCTGAACGCCTTGCGCAAGTCCGGCCTGGAGCCGCGCCAGCTGGAACTGGAAATTACTGAATCCATGCTGATGGATAATATCCATGACAATATGGACCTGCTGGAAAACCTGCAGGCAGCGGGAATATTTTTGTCTATTGACGATTTCGGCACCGGCTATTCGTCAATGGCTTACCTGAAACGGCTGCCCATCGACCAGCTGAAGATCGACAAGGCGTTCATCAACGACATACCCGGCAACGGCGATGATGAGGCGATCGTTTCAGCGATCATCAGCATGGCGCACCGCCTGGGCCTCGCCGTTGTGGCTGAAGGTGCGGAAACGATAGAGCAGATCAACTTCCTGAAGGCTGCAGGCTGCGATGCCGTCCAGGGTTACTACATATCGAAGCCTATTCCGGCAAAAGATGTCACTGCCTTCCTGGCCCGGCGCAGGAGTGACCGGCAGTGCATGGAAAATTCCGGCCTTGAGCAGATTGTTCCCGTCCCCGTTACCTTACACGGCCTGGCTTAGCGCCGTGCACCGGCATTCGCCGGCCCTTCCAGCATAAGTACGATACCGAACAGTATTCTCTGCTACGGTGTTTTAATATCGTTGCAACAGTCAATGAAGAGTCGCTGGGCCTGCCGGGGAAGGGCATTTTTTCAGGGTGATCCGCGTTCCGTTTCGTCAAATTCCCCAATTGTGAGGGGAAAGTATGATACGTACGCTTCAACAAGATGCTACAGGCTTAGTCCTGTCGTATTCTGACGGAACTCACAGCGCCGGACTCAAGGGCGATGCAATAGAAATCGACCAGACACAGATGAGTGCGCGGCTGTTCATCAGCCTGGAATGCAATCTTGCCGAGATCAGGCGCGAGGATTTCTGGTGTTCCGAGGCCGCCGTTTTTCTGGATCAGCCTGCCTTGCTCCACTCCATCCAGGTGGACGATGCGCATGCGGACCGCGAGCTGCTATCCATCCATCACAAACATCCGTACTTGAAATGGACGCTGGAACTCCGCTTTCATCCCAAGGGTATCTTTGTTTATGGCGTGGCGCCTGCTCCGGCCCAGTCCAGGATGTCGTTCAAGGTAAACCGTTTCCTTACCAGCTCGCTACCGGAGAAGGGGAATGGCCGTGAAATTGCATGAAGCGAGCCGAGGATGAAAACTTTCCGTAAAAAAGATTTCCCCGTGGCCCAGGTCAGGCGTTATCTGGAGCCGGGTCCCATTGTGCTGCTCAGTTCGCACTGGAAGGACCGCAGCAATATCATGACGATGGGTTGGCACATGATGATGGAATTTTCTCCATCACTGTTCGGATGCATCATCGCGGAGGGAAACCACAGTTTCGAGATGATAAGGCGCAGCAAGGAATGCGTGATCAACCTGCCTACCACGGCACTGACTGACGAAGTGGTCGGCATAGGCAACTGCAGCGGCGCCGATGTGGATAAATTTGACATCTTCGGCCTCACTGCCTTGCCGGCCAACCAAGTCCAGGCGCCCCTGATCAAGGAATGCTATGCCAATTTCGAATGCCGGCTGTTCGATGCCAGCCGCATCAAGCGCTACAATCTCTTCATCTGGGAAATAGTAAAGGCGCATGTGGCCAGTTCGCCTGCCGTACCGGAAACCCTGCATTACATGGGAAACGGCGAATTCATGGTGGCTGGAGACACCATCAGCCGACGCAAGAAGTTCAAACCTGAGTATCTATAGGTTGCCTGTAATTTGTAGCCTGGACCTTAGCCTGGCCGTTAATGAAGCTGGTCGCGCACTAGTCCGATTGACGCCATCAGGTCATCCCAGGTTAGTGCCTCGGTTTCTATATCTCTTGTGACAAAGGCCACGCTCCTATGTTCAAGCGCCACGTGCGCGCCTGCGATGCAAAGCAGGCATGCACCGAGGTAAGCGGTAGAGTATTCATCCAACAGCCAGATGTTTTTCTTCAGATTGGAGATCGCAAGCTTGTAGTGCGTCTTTTCCCAGTATCCCAGCGAATATTCAAATTCACTTAATCCCCTGGTGATCAGATCGGCGATATCGATTCTGACCTCGTCGGTATTTTGATCTGGATTTTTGAGGCGGTCTGTCATTTCGAACAACTCGGCCTCCATCATTCTGTTCTCCTGTGGATGTCTGCAATGCAAATGCCGAACAGGCAGTGCATGAAACCATCTTAGGCGGATAACGAAAAAAGGGACGTAGGAGATTGCCGCGCGTCAACGGGTCCTTTTTGGCCGCTGCCACTATCGCGCAGGCTTGAAACCCATGGTTTTCATTGCAGCAGTGAGGCTTTGGGCCGAGTTTGCATAGTCGCTCCAGGGTTCATTGCCGGTATCCAGCCTTTTATGGACGGAATGCAAGGTCCAATGGTCTCCGCCCTTGATCTTTTCAAGTTCATCCCAGCGGATAGGGACGGAGATGCCCATGCCAGGTCGCGCACGGGCAGACCAGGCGCATACTGTGGTGGCGCCGAGGCCGTTGCGAAGGTAGTCGATAAATATCTTGCCCACGCGATTCTTCGGTCCGCTCTTGAGCACGAAGCGCGCCGGTATTGCCTTTGCCATGTGGGCAACAATCGCTTCGGAGAAGTCTTTTACGGTAGTCCAGTCATACCGCTTCTGGATGGGAACCACGATATGCAAGCCCTTGCCGCCACTGGTTTTGATGAAAGGATGCAGGCCGAGTTCATCCAAAAGCCCGCGCACCAATGCCGCTGCTTCCTGGATATCCTCCCATTGCACGCCTTCACCCGGATCCAGGTCAAAGACCATGCGGTCGGGCTTGCCGAAATTGCCGGCCAGCGCATTCATTGTGTGCACCTCCACCGTATTCCATTGCGCTGCATAGAGTAGGCCCTCCGGTTTTTCCACAGCCAGCAGACTGGGATGTGCGGGGAAGATGGCGCGGTCCAGCTGTTTTATGCCCGGCATTTTTCCAGTGTCGGCATGCTTCTGGAAAAACAGCTCGCCGCCGATGCCCGCAGGCGCGCGTACCAGCGCTATCGGCCTGTCCGCAAGATGCTCCATCATCAGCGGCGCCACCAGGCCGTAGTAGCGCACCAATTGCAGTTTGGTGGTGCCACTGGCCTTGTCGATGATACGCTCCGGATGCGTGACCTTGAAGGATTCCGGCAAGGTTTCCCTCGCATGCGTGGCTTCTGCCTTTGTTTTTTCTGAACCGGCTTTCCTGCTTTTCGGCGCCGTACCGTTTTTTTTCGGCTGCTTCGGAACTGCCTCCAGATGCCGGGGTTGTTCGCGTACGACCGAGTTCACCGCCTTATCGGCCCGCAAGCCCTGGAATACGGAGTGCCTTATATGGCCGGCGCTGGTCCATTCACCGAATGTCACCTCGGCAACCAGTTGCGGCTTTACCCAGTGTGATTTACGGCCTACGTCTGCCGTGTCGGGAAACGGTCTTTCATCGCTGCGGATGGCATCCAGTTGCACGCGCAGGTCGTTGAGGATTTTTTGATTGAAGCCGGTGCCGACATTGCCGGCATACTGCAGTATGCCGTCTTCATCATAAACGCCAAGCAGCAGCGAACCTATGCCGATGCGCGATCCTTGCGGGTCTGTAAAACCGCCGATGACGAATTCCTGCCGTTGCGAACATTTCAGCTTGATCCAGTCGTCGCTGCGGCGGGACACATACCGCGAATCGGCACGCTTGCCGATGACGCCCTCCAGTCCCATCTGGCAGGCTGCCGAGACAATTTCCGCCGCAGGATGATCAAACGTACCGCTAAAGCGGACCAGTTCGGACGGCGATCTTTGCAGTATCCGTTCCAACACCTGGCGCCTCTCCTGTAGCGGCACTTCGCGCAGGTCATGGTCGCTGCAGTAAGGCAGGTCGAATAGAAAGTAGGAAATTTCAGCGGTGGCATTATCGTCAAACGCTAGTTGCAGGGCGCCGAAATCCGGCTTGCCGTTTTCATTCAGCACGACAATTTCACCATCGTACCAGCCGTTGGGCAAATCCATTTCCAGCAATTCCTTATGCAGGCGTGGCATTTTTGCTGTCCAGTCGTTGCCGTTGCGGGTAAATAGCTTGATCTTTCCATGATCGACACGGCTCAAAATGCGGTAGCCGTCGAACTTCACTTCAAATGTCCAGCCGGAGGCGTCCGCAGGCGCATTGTCCACAAGGGTGGCCAGTTCTGGTTTCAGGCTTGCAGGCAAGGCAGCCTTTTTCGCTGCCGCCGGCGGTTTGGATGTGTTTATTGTTGTCCCTGATGCCTGGCCATCATTCCCATCATCGTGACCATTGTCGTCGTCTGCTGCGTGGTCCTCCGGCGCCATAGGGATTTCCGGCAAGCCCAGGCTTTTCACGCTATCCGGCTGTTCATCTACGACGCTGAATTCTTCTGCCGGCCGCGCATAGGCATCTTTTTCCTTGATCAGCAACCAGGCGTCCTGTTTGTCTCGGGTATTGCGCATTTTTACCAGCGCCCATTTGCCGCGCAGCTTATGTCCGAACAGTTCGAACTTCATGCTTCCGGCAGCATAAGCCTTGCCTGCATCGCCAATGGGGCGCCAAATGCCCTTGTCCCAGATGATGACCTTGCCGGCGCCATACTGCTTCGCCGGGATCGTGCCTTCGAAGGTATTGTAGGAAATGGGATGGTCCTCTACATGCACCGCCATGCGCTTGTCGCGCGGGTCAAAGCTGGGTCCCTTGGGCACGGCCCAGCTCTTCATCGTGCCTTGCAGTTCCAGCCGGAAGTCATAATGCAGGCGGCTGGCCCAATGTTTTTGAATGACGAAGCCAAGCGCCTCATCATTCCGCGTTCCGCCTTCGGCTGGCTCGGACGTAATGGAAAAATTGCGCTTTGACTTATATTTCGTTAAGGCATCCGGTTTTGCCATCGTATCCTCCGCCGCTGTTTGCTGCCATGAGCCGGTGCGCTTGCCCCGTTGCTGATTCCGCATGGAAAGCGAAAGGACATCAAGCGAGCAGAATGCGAATGCAAGCGGATACCAAGCGCACCTGTAAACTGTAATTAACAGATGCTAAGGGACGAAGGCAACCCCTGGCTATAGGACGTGGTCAATAGGCGTTGTCGGAGAAATGCTATGGCAGGAGGGAGCTCTTGAAATGGTTGACGACGGCAATCAAATTTCCGGCTGTTTGCCGGTGCTCTGTTGCAACTTGACGCTGGCATTCGCCCAGTTGGAAAGCGCTTGCAGATAGGCAAGGTAGACATCGTCCGCAGTGCGTTGCGCATTCAGCAGATCCAGCAGTGAAGCCGAACCTTTACGATAGCTCAGGCGAACGCCTGCCAGCATACTCTCCGCGTCTGCCAGCACATGTTGCTGATAGCTGTACAGGTTCTGGGTGGCGGCCTGGTATTGGACGTAGGTGCTGCGCACTTCCGCCTCGGCTTTCAGTCGTACGGAACGCATCTGCAATTGCGCCTGGGTCAGCGCGGATTGCGCCTGAACCAGCTCGCCGCTTTGCAGGCGCGACAAGGGGATGGGAATGGTGACGGTCAGCCCCAGCGAATTGGAGTGCTCCGCAGGCGTATTGCTTGGGTTGCCGGCAGCATCAAAGGCGGGGTATATTCTGGGCGTATTTTTTATTCCGACATTGATGACGGGATCGACCGAGCGGTTTGCCCGTGCCAGGCTGATATTGTCACCGGCGTTGGCTATGCCGGACTTTGCGAGTAGCACGTCCTCCCGGTTTTCCAGTGCTTTTTGCACCATGCCGTCAAGGCCGGCAGCCGTCTGTTCCTGCGTGTCCGGCCGATTTTGCTGAAATTGGCAATCGGGGCTGCTGCCCAATATCTGCTGGTAAGGTTGCCCTAAAAATACCGACAAAGCCGTCTGCGCAGCCGAGGCATCGGCGCGGGCGCTGACGACGTCGGTGCCGAAACGGTCTGCCTCCACCTTCGACTGCACCAGCTCCAGCTTGCCGATGTCGCCGGCCTTGAAGCGGATTTCATTGGCGCGCACGATATCGCGCATGGCGCCCAGGCTGGTTTCATGCCTTTGTAATGCTGCGGACGAGCGACAAGCTTCGATAAAGGCGGTGGCAGAATCTGCCAGCAACTGGCGCCTGAACGCGTCTGCCGTCGCATCGGCCAGGCGGACATTGCTTTCGGCGGCGCGGATGCGGGCGTCGCGCTTACCGGCCGTCTCTATGGTAAAAGCCAGCCCGGCAATGGTGGTGGTGCCGGCATTGGGTTTATTCGGACCGTACAGCTCTTTGGAGTCGATGCCTGCAGTGAATTGCGGATCCGGCCTGACGCCGGCGATAGACACGCCTGCCTGTGCGCTGACGACTGTTTCGCGCTGCTGCTGCAAGTCCAGGTTGTTCTGTTCCACCACGGACAGGTAGTGGCGGAAGCTGCCCTCGGTTCCGTTGCCCGCCTGAGTCTGCGACAGCGCGCAGGGTACTGCTCCTGCGAGCAGCAGAAGTGTGAACGTGAATCTGAGAGCCGCGCGTGGCGGTTGAAGTATAAGGTGGTGCATGATGTATTCCTAAATCTTCCCGGATGCAGCTGCGTCATTGCTACCACTGCTGTCATTGCTGCTCGCCGTAGCGGGTTTTTTATTTTCAAGATAGTGCTCGATCAGGTAGTACAGCGCCGGCAGCCATACCAGCGTCAGCCCGGTGGCCGTCAGCAGCCCGCCGACCACGACGGTTGCCAGCGGCCTTTGCACGTCGCTGCCCAGGCCGTGCGCAATGGCGGCCGGCAGCAAGCCCAGCGCGGCTACCGAGGCTGTCATCAGTACAGGCCGGAAGCGTTCACGCGCGCCGCGGATCACAACATCCTTTAGCGGCAGGCCCTCTTCTTGCCGTAGCCGGTTCAGGTTGGACACCATCAGAATGCCGTCCATCACCGCCACGCCGAACAGCGCGATAAAACCGACTGCGCTGGACACATTCAGTGTCATGCCGCGCAGATGCAGCGCCAGCAGGCCGCCGAGCGCGCCCAAGGGTACCGCCATCAATATCATGGCCGGCTGGCGCAGGTTCTTGAACTGGCCGAACAGCAGCACGAACATCAGCGCTACGACAACAGGCAGGATCACTGCCAGGCGTGCCTGTGCCCGCTGCTGGTTTTCGAACTGCCCACCCCAGGTAATCTGGAATTTGGAATGGTCGTACTTGACCCTGGATTCGACTTCGCGCTTGGCGTCGTCGAGGAAAGAGGCGAGGTCGCGGCCTTTCAGCCCCAGGCCCACGGTCAGGTGCCGTTTCCCCATCTCACGGGTGATCGTGCTTTCACCATCATCCAGCCGTATCGTTGCAACCTGCGCCAGCGGTATCTTGGCGCCGGTGGAGGAGGTGAGCGCGAGATTGCCGATCGCTTCGGGGTCGCTGCGGGATTCCTTGGTGAAGCGCACGCCTATGTCGTAATGGCGCTCATCGATGAATAGCTGTGCTATCGGCTTGCCGCCTATGCCGGTGCCGATCAGGTCAGCGATGTCGGCCACGTTGATGCCATAGCGCGCGGAAGCAGCGCGGTCCACCTCTATCCGGACTTGCGGCAATGGAGGTTCCTGTTCGATGATGACGTTCTCGGCGCCGGGTACCGCGTTGAGTGCATCTTCCACTTCCTTGGCAATGCGGCGTGATTCCTTGAAGTCATTGCCGTAGATTTTTGCGACCAGGTCGCTGTGCGCGCCGGCCAGCTTGTCCAGCACACCGTCTATCATCGGCTGGGTAAAACCGACATGGATGCCAGGCAGCTGAGTAAAGCGCTGGCCCATTTTTTCTATCAGCTCCTGTTTGCTCCAGCCGGATTTCCAGGTATCGTAGGGATGCAGCGTGACGCTGACTTCGATATGCGACGGCGTCCACGGATCGGTGCCCTCGTCATTGCGCCCCAGTTGCGTGACGATGGCAGCCACCTCCGGGAACTCCATGGTCGCGCGCCGCAACTCATTGGACATGCTGGCGGCTTTTTCCAGTGACACACCGGGCGGCAAGGTCACCTGCAGCCAGATGGAGCCTTCATCCAGCGTCGGCAGGAAATCCCGGCCTATAGTGGCGCCCATGCCGGCAACCGCCGCGACCGCGAACAGGAAGGCGCAAATGGTCAGCCTGGAGGAGTTGACGGCTCCCGATAATATTGGATGGTAGAGCGACGCCAGTTTGGCCAATGCAGGGTTATGAAACACCTTGCGCGGCTTTTTATATGCCTGGAACGCCAGGCCGGGAATCAGCACCAGCGACACCACCATTGCGCCCAGCAGCGCAAAACCGATCGCAAAGGCCATGGGCGAGAATAATTTATATTCGATGCGCTGAAACATGAACAGCGGCAGGTAGGCAGTAATAATGATGACCATGCCGAAGAAGATGGGCTTGCTGACCTGCAGCGTAGCGCGCATCACATCTTGTGGCGTCAATGCCTTGCCGCCGTCTTCTTCAAATTTCCTTAATATCTGCTCCATCACGACAATGGCGCCATCCACCACGATACCGAAGTCGATGGAGCCCAGTGACAGCAGATTGGCGGGAATCTTAAAGTGGTGCATGAAGATGAAGGCCGTCAGCAGGGACATCGGTATTGTCACCGCCACGATCAGCGCCGCGCGCGGGCTGCCGAGGAAGAGCAGCAGCACGACGGTTACCAGGAACATGCCCTCCAGCAGTGTCTTGCCTACTGTGTGCAGTGTCGCTTCCACCAGCATCGTGCGGTCCAGATAGGGAACGACTTTCACATCCTTGGGCAGGATGTTGTCGTTCAGGTCGCGCACCGCTTCGTGCACGCCTTCCAATACCTGTGATGGGTTTTGCCCCTTCAGCAGCAGTGTGATGCCCTCCACCGCGTCCGGGTTGTCGTTCTTGCCCAGGATACCGCTGCGCTCCTGGTTGCCCAGTTTGACGTCGCCCAGGTCTTTCACCAGCACCGGCACACCGTTCTTTTGCGTGACGACGATATTGCCCAGGTCATCCAGGCCGCTGATCAGGCCTACGCCGCGTACAACGAAGCCTTGCTGGCCGCGTGTCAGGATGCTGCCGCCCGCGCTGGCATTGTTGGCGTTGACCGCCTGGGTGACCTGCGCCAGCGTCAGGTTGTATTTGGTCAGCTTGTCAGGATCGAACTCCAGCAGGAATTGCGTGGTGATGCCGCCGAAATTGGTGACATCGGCCACCCCGGCCACCTGTTTCAGGCGTGGAATGACCTTCCAGAACTGCAGTTCCGACAATTCCCTCAGGTCGCGGCTTTTGGATTCCAGCGTGTAGCGGTAGATCTCGCCTATGGGCGAGGTCAGGGGGTCCAGGCCGGGCTGGGCACCGTAAGGCAGCGACACCGCACCGATACGCTCTTGCAGGCGCTGGCGCGACCAGTAATCCTCTATGCCGTCCTGGAAGACTACTGTGATCAGCGAAAGGCCAAATGTGCTTTTTGAGCGCATTACGTGCATGCCGGGCGTGCCCATCAGTTCGCGTTCCAGCGGAATGGTAATCTGCTTTTCCACTTCTTCCGCCGCCAGGCCGGGTACCTGGGTCACCACCTGTGATGTGGTATCGGCAATATCAGGATAGGCTTCCAGCGGCAATTGCTTCCAGCAATAAACGCCGTATAGCGCCACCAGCGCGAATACCAGCCATACGATGCCACGGCGGGCAAAGCTGACTTTGACGATATTTTCAATCATTGAGAAGCACTCCGTCTTTCGCAACGATCTTTTCGCCAGCCTTCAGGCCGGACACTATCTCCACATTGCCGCCTGCCTGGGCACCGGTCTTGACGATGCGCGCTTCATATACCCAGGGAGATTTTTCAACGAAAACGCGGGTATTGAAGCCATTTTGCACCAGCGCCGCTGCAGGAACGGATGGGGCAGGGTGGGCCTGGCCGCTAAAGATAACCTTGGCGAACATGCCTGGCTTGAAACGGCCAGCGGGGTTGTCGATGGCGATGCGGACTTTAATGGTGCGGGTGTCAGGGTCCAGCACATCGCCGATGAAGCGTACCGTGCCATCGAAACTCTCGCCGTCAAAGGCATTGAGCGTGATTTTCGCGGCCTGGCCAACGAACACCAGCGGCAAATCTTTTTCCTGGATGCTCGCGGCCAGCCATACCGTGGACAGGTCGGCCACCGTCATCAGCGGCGCATTGGTATCGTTCCAGAAGCCCCCCTGCGCGCCGGTCAGTTCGATGACCTTGCCGGATAGGGGTGAGCGCAGCTGATAAGTACGGCCCGATCCCGAGCCCAGCGAAGCGCCTAGCTGCGACAGCCGGGATTTTGCCCGGTCGGCTTCATTGACTGCCTGCGCATAGTCGCTCTCCGCCTGCTCCAAATCCTTGCGGGCGGCAATGCCGGCATCGACCAGGTCTGTCTGCCTTTGGAGGTTGCGCTTTGTCAGGTTCAGTGTGGCTTGCGATTTACCCGCGTCGCTGTAGGCGCTGGCCAGGTCTGCCGAATCCAGCGAGAACAGCACATCCCCCGCCTTGACGGTATCGCCCAGGCGTTTGTTTAACTGGACCACGCGGCCTGCAACCGGTGGTACGACCTTGATCATCCGTGCAGCATCGGCTTCTATGGTGCCGGGCACAGTGATGGAGCGCTCTATGGATTGCTCGGTAACGGCGGCAATCGAAATGGATTTGCGCAATGGAGACGAGGCCGGCAGGCGAATGGCGGAGCCTTCCCTGATCAATGGTGCCGCGGACGCCTCTGCATCCACTGCCTCGGATTTTTTATCCTCTTTGCTGCCACAGCCGTACAGCAGGCCGGCGCAAAGCGTGCCGGCGATGGCAAGAAGCAGGATGTGTCGTTGCGTGTGTATATTCTTGTTTTTCATTTCAGGCCCGGGGCAGGTGTGCGCTTTCGCAGAATCGGATTGCGCGGCGATCATCAATTTTCTCGAAGATAGCTTTTTTTTCTGTCTGGGACATGACAGCAAGCTGACAACAAGCTGACAAGCGGCGGAAACACGATAATTCGACAGAAAACCCAGGCTTAAAGGGTAAAATAATGTAAATCGACATATCACGCCGCGCTTGCGGCCACAGCCTATGCATGTCTTACTGGTGGAAGACGATTCCGTTATCGCTGACGGCATCATGCGCAACCTGAAAGCGCAGGGCATGCCGGTTGACGTCGTCAATAACGGGATAGATGCGATCGCCGCGCTGCAACGCTCGGAAATTTCGGTGATGGTGCTCGATATCGGCCTGCCCGGCATGGATGGCTTCGAGGTCATCCGCCGCCTGCGCAGCCAGAACAAGCAATTGCCCATCCTGCTGCTGACCGCGCGCGACTCCATCCAGGACAGGGTGCATGGTCTGGAGCTGGGCGCGGATGATTACCTGGTAAAGCCTTTTGCAACACCCGAGCTGGTAGCCCGCATCAAGGCGCTGGTAAGACGGAGTTCGCCGGAGGTCGTAAAGCTGCAACTGGCGGGACTGTCGCTGGACCAGACCTCCAAGCGCGCGAAGGTGAACGACCAGGCAATAGAGCTGTCTGTGCGCGAATGGGCGGTGCTTGAGTATCTGATGCAGCAGGCATCGCGGGTCGTATCGAAGCAGCAGATCATCGACGCGATCCTGCCGTGGGGCGAAGACATCACGCTCAATGCGGTTGAAGTGTACGTATCCCGCATACGGATAAAAATTGCGGATGCCGGCATCAGCATCCGGACCATCCGCGGCTTTGGCTACATGCTGGAAAAAATCGATACATGAATTCCAGCATACGCCTCAGCCTGCTGAAATGGCTGATCATGCCGCTGCTGATCATCAATATCCTCGGTGCGGTGGTAATTTACCGGCTGGCGTGGGAACCTGCCAATGCCGCGTTCGACCAGGGCCTGACCGATACTGCCTGGGCGATCGTGCCGCGCCTCAGGCAGCTGGACGGCGATATTTCCATCGACCTGCCGCCACAGGCGGAGCAGGTACTGCGCGTCGGCCATTTCGACCCTATCTATTTTGTCGTGCGCGATGCGGGCGGCAAGACACTGGCCGGCGATGCGGATTTTCCGGTGCTCGGAACCTCCGACAAGCTGGATGACCCGAATGCCTACAATGGCAGCATGCGCAACGGCAGCATACGCGTCATTACCCTCAAGACGATGGTGGGCTCCGATCCTGTACTGATCGGTGTCGCGGAGACTCAGCGCAGGCGCAATGAGATACGCTCGGAAATTTTCGCCGCATTGCTGCTGCTGGAGGGGCTGCTCGCGCTGATGTCGATGGTGATCGTGTGGCTGGCGGTATCGAAAGGCCTGCTACCGCTGAAAAAAATGCAGTCCGACCTGGATTCCCGCAGCTATAACGATCTGTCGCTGATCGATGCCGACCATATTGCGGTGGAACTTCGCCCCGTCGTCAATGCGCTCAACGACCTGCTGACCAAGGTGCAGGTTGGCGCTGCGAGCCAAAGGGATTTCGTCGCCAACGTGGCCCATCAGCTGCGCACGCCGCTGGCCGGCCTGAAAATGCAGATAGAGTGGCTGCAGCAGCGTTATGCGACCGAGCCTGAAACCAGCCATTCCTTCAAGCTAATGATGTCGTCCACCGAAAGGCTGATCCGCCACACGAACCAGTTCCTGTCGCTGGCGCGTGCCGAGCCCAGCCAGTTTGAGCAGGGGCAACTGGAAAAGGTTGAACTCAACAAGCTGGTGGAGGAATCCATCCAGCATTTCATTGAAGAAGCCGATAAAAAGCATATCGACCTGGGTTTTGAACTTTACCCCAGCAGGATTATGGGCAACCCCTTCCTGCTGCGCGACCTGATCGATAACCTGATTGACAATGCTGTCCGGTATTCACCGCCAAATGGGGCAATCACTGTCAGTTGCCGGCAGCAGGGAGCCGATGTCACGCTGACCGTAGAAGATTCCGGCCCTGGAATTGCTGAATCACAACAGGAACTGATCTTCAACCGCTTCTATCGCATCAGCGATACGACGACAGGAAGCGGGCTGGGCCTTTCCATCGTGCGTGACATTGCAAAGGACCATGGCGCCGAGATCCGGCTTTCTTCAGGCCTGAATGGGCAGGGAACAGTATTCTGCGTTCATTTCGAGGCTTGCTCAGACTCACCGCCATAGCGCACTTCACTCATCCTGTGAAGACGATGGTGTGAGGAATTCAGTGCTCGTATTACGGCATGCCGCCTGGGCTGCCGCCGTTTCATTTCCCCATGAGAATTGTTCGCTTCCAGCGACCGCTTTCCTTTGTTTGCCATCGCTTTTCTGCGTTATTCTGCGTTAGTATCGTGATCATCCACGACAGCAAAGCCCGCAATTTGCATCCTGACTGTTATTTAATTTGCATTTACATGGATCGCCTCCGATATGAACAAGATTCCCAGATCCAATACCTCTCCCATCTTGGTCGATGCGAGCCGGCGGCACCAGATTTTCCCCACGCTGAACAAACAGCAGATATTGCTGGCGAGCCGTTACGGCGAAAGGCGCAGCCTGCCGGCCGGCGAGACGATCTTCCGGCAAGGCGACCGGCATATCAGCCTGTATGTGATCATCTCCGGCCAGATAGAGGTGGAACGCGGCTCCGTCATCAAATCGAATGTGCTAGGCGTGCATGGTCCCGGCATGTTCACCGGCGAGATAGGCACGCTGGCTGGGCGTGCGGCGATTGCTACCGGAAGGACGCTTAGCGAATGCGAGGTGATCGTCATTGATGAAGCATCCTTGCGTGCCATGATCATCTCTGAGGCAGCGTTGTCCGAGACCATGATGCGCGCGTTTATTCTGCGCCGGGTCGCTTTCATTGCGGACGAGGAAAGCGGTGGCTTGGTGTTGATAGGATCATCGCATTCCGCCGATATTTTGCGCCTGCGCGAATTCCTGGCGCGTAATGGCCAGCCCGCTGCATATTTCGATATCGACCTCCACGAAGAAACGCAAGACCTGATGCAGCGTTTCGGCGTTGGACTGGAAGACTTGCCCGCTGTCGTGACGCCGGACGGCACGGTACTGAGCAAACCTACCAACCGTGAGGTGGCTGATGCGATGGGCCTGAGCCCGGACAAGCTGGACGGCAAGGCCTTCGATCTGGCCGTGGTAGGTGCAGGCCCGGCCGGGCTGGCTGCCGCAGTGTATGGCGCGTCGGAAGGCTTGAGCGTGGTCGTATTGGACAGCAAGGCGGCAGGCGGGCAGGCCGGCACCAGCTCCAAGATAGAAAATTATTTTGGTTTTCCTACCGGCATTTCCGGTCAGGCGCTGGCGGGCCGGGGCCTGTCGCAGGCGCGCAAGTTCGGCGCAGAGGTGGCGGTACCGGTGGAGGTGATGGCGCTGAACTGCGATGGAGAAAAAGAGTCGTTTGAGATCGAGTTCGACAACGGTGAAAAAATTAGCGCCAGGTCGGTTGTCATCTCTAGCGGCGCACGCTACAGGAAGCCGGAGATATCCAATCTGGCGGAGTATGAGGGGCGCGGAATCTATTACAACGCCTCCTATATGGAGGCGACCTTTTGCGCCAGCGAAGAGATCATTGTCGTCGGCGGCGGCAATTCGGCAGGGCAGGCGGCGGTGTTCCTTTCTGCCCACGCAAAGCATGTGCATATCTTCGTGCGTGCCGGAGGCCTGGCTGCCAGCATGTCGCACTACCTGATCCAGCGTATCGACGCTGCATGCAATATCACCCTGCACACCAAAACCCAGATCGTCGAGCTGCTGGGAGAAGACGGCTTGCAGCAGGTGCGCTGCCAGCACGCGGATGGAGAGCCTGAGACGATGGACGTCCGGCACGTCTTCCTGTTCCTGGGCGCGGAACCGAATACCGACTGGCTGGGTCGGTGCGTTGCACTGGACGACAAGGGATTTGTGCTGACCGGATCGCATATCGCCAAGGAAGACTGGGCATTGGAGCGTCCTCCGTATCCGCTGGAAAGCAGCCGCCCCGGCATTTTTGCGGTGGGCGATATCCGCAGCGGTTCGGTCAAGCGCGTAGCGGCGGCCGTAGGCGAGGGTTCGGCGGCAGTGCAGTCCCTGCACCAGTTCCTGGCAGAATAGGGAGGCCGTCGTTGCAAGCTAGCTTGCTGGCGATTTTCCGATGGATCTTGCAGGCCCTGTCCTACAGCATTTTTCTCCACCTCCTTTTAGCATGACTTATTGTGCGGGCAGGCAAGCATGCCTGCCGTGGTGCCGATTAAAAGGAGAAAAACATGGATGCAGTAACAGTGCGCCTGAGTTATGGCGACGGAGCGGGAACGGTGATTCGCCTGTCCCGGGTTCCTAATGCCGGAGAATCTGTCGCCCTCGGCTGGGACCAGAACATTCCCGCGCAGGTCTTCGAGGTGCTGGCAGTGCAGCACCTGGCTGAATCGATGCCGGAAGATCCTGAGAGCCTGGAAAAAGGGCAGAGGCCCGACTATGTTGCTATTCTTCAGGTGAAGAAGGGCCTGCCGGCCTGATCCAGAAGAATGCGCACGCGCTTGCCGCCAGCGCGGCCAGTGCGGCGATGACGCCGGCAATATGGAAGCCCGTTACCAGTTCGGTACCTTGCGAAGCCAGGATCATGCCGAGCAAGGCGGTGGCGATCAGGCCGCCCGAGCGCGCTACTGCGCTGTTAAAACCCGACGCGACGCCGGTATGGTCAGCATCCACGGAAGCCAGCACCGCGGTTGTCAGCGGCGCGACGGCGCCTGCCATACCCAGCGCAATCACCAGCATGGCCGGTAGCGTTGTTGTCCAGTAGCTGCTGCCGTTGCCGATGCGGGTTATGAGCAGGAAGCCTAAGGCGACAATCAGCGGTCCCAGCATCAGTGGCAAGCGCGGGCCGATCTTGCCTGCCAGGCGGCCTGCGCTGGACGATGCCAGCGCAATGACGATAGGCAGCGGAAGCAAGGCGGCGCCTGCGGCTGTCGCCGAATAGCCATCCACCTTGATCAGCACGAAAGGCACCAGCACCAGCAACGCGCCAAGCGCTCCGTATAGTAAAAATGTCAGCAGGTTGAGGCCTGTGAAGGCATGCGATGCAAACAGGGAAACCGGCAGCATGGCGTTGTCACCGGCGCGTTTTTCCACCCTCAGAAAAAACAGCAGCGTCACGATGCCTGTCGCGATGGCCGCCATCGCCGCGCTGCCAAGATGGCTTTCCGCAGAGGCCACCGTCAGGCCCCAGGTCAGGCAAGCCAGTCCAACGCTGGCCAGCAGCGCTCCCGCCAGATCCAATGCCGGCCTTGCGGGATTGGACTTATCGCGCAGGTAGCGCGCGCCCAGATAAAATGCCAGCGCTGCGATCGGCAGGTTTATCAGGAATATCGTTCGCCAGCCGACGACGTCGATCAGCCATCCGCCGAGCAGCGGGCCGATCGCGCCTGCGGCCGCGCCGACCGCAGCCCAGATGCCGATTGCCCTGCCGCGCTCTTCGCCGCTGAAATTGGCGCCTAGTATGGCCAGGCTGTTCGGCATCAACAGCGCCGCCCCTATGCCTTGAAGCACTCGCCCAGCAATCAGCCAGCCCAGCGAAGGGGCCGCTACACACAGCGCTGATGCCAGCGCAAACAAAAAGATGCCGGTCAAAAGCAGCCGTTTCCGTCCGAAACGGTCGCCCGCAGCACCGCCCAGCAAAAGCAGGGCGCTTAACGGCAACAGATATGCATTGACTACCCAGGACAGGCCCGCTGCGTCTGCACCAAGACTATGGCCGATAGCAGGCAGGCCTACGTTGACGACTGAGCCGTCAATGAAGGCCAGGCTGGAGGCAAGAATGGTCGTGGCAAGAACCAGGTGCGGATGGGCATTTGAGGTAGCGCCGGCTGGCGAAGTGGTTGCAGCCATGGGGCAATCGCAACCTGGCGGAAGGCTCGCGCTCATGGTTTTTCCGGTGATGCGCTGCTGCAGTACACACGGGACACACGACGTAGACAATGTCGTGTATGTCGGATTTCACATGATTCCGGCGCAAATATAAAAGTGGCGTGATTGTGCATTGTCACCAGACTAGCAGAAAAAACTACTTGTGCAACTCGGGCCTTCTTTCGCCGCAGCGTATTTGCGCCCGTGCGCATCTCCCCATGCGTCTCAATGACCATGTTTGCCGCTCTCTACCTCTATTTGCCAACGAATATGCATGCACTGGAGGAATAGCGTTCGGTGGCGAACATTGGGTATCTCCAGCGCGGGATATGATTCCCCAGAGTATGAAGCTGCAATCATTTTCGCACGCCGGTTTTCCGCCTTCTGGCCTACCACTAACCATTTATGCCCATGACAAGCCGTACAAGAAACCTGATCCTCCCCATGTTGATGATGTCGCCGTTACTGGCCCACGCCGGCCCGGCAGAGCAGGAGCTATTGCGTTGTTCCGCACTCGGCAACGCCAGTGAGCGGCTGAACTGCTTCGATGCATTGGCCAAGGCGGCCGCACCGACGGAGCCCAATGCAGTTACCGTTCCTATAAAGGCCGGGCTTGTACAGCAGCCTGAGGACATCGTCAAACTGGCACAGGTGAAAGAAGCAGCGCCTGAGTTGTCGCACATGTCACAGGAGTGGGAGCTGGATAAAGCGGCCAAACGCGGTCGGTTTACCTTCCGTCCATTACGCGATAATTATCTGCTGTTTGCCAATTTTAGCAATGCGACCAATGACCAGCCGTACAAGGACTTTACGCCCGCCGGCATCGAGGCCAAGCATGTAGAGCTTACCTATCAGCTGAGCTTCAAGGTCAAGATGGCGGAGGAGGTGGCCGGCTCGCCGGTCGATATCTGGGTAGGGTATACGCAGCAGAGCTTCTGGCAGGCGTACAACCGCAGCGCGTCCAGCCCCTTCCGGGAAACCAATTACCAGCCTGAAGTGATGGCTGTTGTTCCCATCAACAAAAGTCTTGGTATCTTTGACATCCGCTACGTCAATTTCGGTCTGGTCCACCAGTCCAACGGCCAGACATCAACGCTGTCGCGTAGCTGGAACCGCGTATATGCTGAGTTGGGACTGGAGCGCGGCAATTTTGGCCTGACCACGCGCATCTGGCATCGCCTGGACAACGCGAGATCCGACAATGACAATATCGATATCACTGACTACATGGGCCACGGCGATATCCGCGCCACGTACCGTGAAAAGAACGGCCAGGAATTCTCACTGATGGCGCGCCGCAACTTCAGCACCGGCCATGGCGCACTTCAGGCCGGCTGGGCCATTCCTATCGCCGCCAACCTGAAGGGTTATGTACAGCTGTTCGATGGCTACGGCCAAAGCTTGATCGACTACAACTATTCGCAGCGCTCAGTAGGCGCCGGATTGATGATGGACTTCTAAGACCGGGCCGGCCGGGTGCAAAGACTCAGAGTTCCGGCCAGGCAGTCTATTTTTTTGGGCGAAAAGCCGGCATGTTCTTGCGCCGCTTTTGCCAGTCGTAAGAGGAGGGCGGATCTGAAACGCCCGGATGTCCCACGGAATTCGGGTTTTCTGAGCAATAGGTGACAAATGAAACCGCACTCTCCGTGGCTGGATCGCCTGTGCGCTGCCTGAGCCTGAGCGATTCGGCAAACGCGATGACTTCCGTCAGCTTTGTGCCGTCAAATTCTTTATTCAACGGAGTTTTTGCCAGTTCTGTCTGGCCGGGGATGCGGATCAGTTCGATCCAATAGACTTGATACATTGATGCCTTCTGTTTTTGTTATTTTTTCCGTTAACGTCTTTCCGTTGTCGCTGGTTGACATTGTTAAGGGAGGGGAGCGCTTCTTTCGGTAATGTCAAAATAAGATAAAGTAATTCTTGACTATATGTTGCATATGCAACATACTGGCCCTATGAATGAAACTGCAAATACACCAATGGAAGAAGGGGTCATTAAAGAGGTAACTCTTAATTGCCTGGCTACCCGTACGCGCCGAATCTCCAGGGTTGTCACCGGGATTTATGATGAGGAACTGCGCCCGTTTGGGATTAACTCATCACAGTTCACCCTGCTTGTCGTCATCAGCAGGTTGGGGCCGGTGAGCCGTTCTGAAATAGGCCGCAATAACCATCAGGAACGTTCCACCCTTACGCGCAATCTTCAGCCCATACTTGCAGAAGGCTGGGCTGAAGAAATTCCGCACGCTGCAAGCGGGCGAAGCAGGCCGATTGCGGTTACACCGGCCGGCCGCTTGCTGCTGAATAACGCAGCACCGGCCTGGCGGGCGGCGCAGGCCAGGGCCAAGAAAATGTTCGGCGATATAGGCGCGGCCGCTATTATGGACATCGCAAATGAATTGCCTCAGCAGACTTTATAAAATTTGCTTTATGCATTTAACGTCCATGTTGCATATGCAATATGAGGCTTAGGTAAAGCAAATAAATATTTATGCTTTATGTTGTATATGCAACATAAAGCTGAAGCCGTCCATCTACTACTTGCTTTAATCAACACCCAACCAATGAGGGGTATATGCAATGACTATCATCAAAGCCGCAGCCGTACAAATCAGCCCTGTGCTCTACAGCCGAGACGGCACCGTAGAGAAGGTCATCCAGAAAATCATCGAGCTTGGACAGGAGGGCGTACAGTTCGCAACTTTCCCCGAAACGGTGGTTCCTTATTATCCGTATTTTTCTTTTGTGCAATCTGCTTACCAGATCAAGGTAGGGCAGGAATATCTGCGCCTGCTTGAGCAGTCTGTCACCGTGCCGTCTGCTACCACCGATGCCATCGGCGCGGCGTGCAAGCAAGCCGGAATAGTGGTGTCTATCGGTGTCAATGAACGTGATGGCGATACAATCTACAACACGCAACTGCTGTTCGACGCGGACGGCACGTTGATCCAGCGCCGCCGTAAAATCACGCCGACCTTCCATGAGCGTCTGATCTGGGGTCAAGGGGATGGTTCGGGCTTGCGCGCCGTCGATAGCGCAGTCGGACGTATTGGGCAGTTGGCATGCTGGGAGCATTACAATCCTCTGGCGCGCTACGCAATGATCGCGGATGGCGAGCAGATACACTCTGCCATGTATCCAGGCTCGTTTGCCGGAGACTTATTTTCGGAGCAGATGCAGGTCAGCATACGCCAGCACGCGCTGGAAGGTTCCTGCTTCGTCGTCAATGCGACCGCCTGGCTGGACCCAGACCAGCAGGCCCAGATCATGAAGGATACAGGATGTCCAATAGGCCCAATTTCCAGCGGCTGCTTCACGGCGATAGTTTCACCGGAAGGCCAGCTGATTGGTGAGCCTATCCGTTCCGGTGAGGGTGCAGTCATCGCCGACCTCGATTTCAAACTGATCGACAAACGCAAGCAGTTGATGGATGCTCGCGGCCACTATAGCCGTCCCGAGTTGCTCAGCCTGCTGATTGATCGCACACCTACTGCGCATATCCACGAGCGCAGCGCACATCCTAAATCGGTTGCCGCTGAAGACGTGAGCGCTCAGCTTGCGGTGAAAGCGTAAAGCGAGGGCCTAAGGCTTGTTGATGCCGTGCATGGAGCCGCTTATTGGAGGGAGGCGGATTCGTGCACGGCAGCATGCATGCCGGAACAATATCGGAATAAGTGCTCCAGCGGGTTACAAACGCCACACAGGGTTTGTCGTGGAGCTCTGACAGCATATCGCGGCGCGAAGCGCGGCAAGACCCTCTAAGGTTTTTTTCACACCCTGTGCCGCGGTCATGCCAGCACTCCTTTCTTGGCAACAGGCTATTTGCAGCGGGCATCAGGTGCCGCGCTTCATTGGCCTTATGGTCCCTTGGACCTGTTTTTTCGGGACCAGGGGCTGCTTCCATATTTATTCAGCAATGCCGCCGGTGGCGATACGGCCGGCGCTCACCATTTTTAACACCAGACAGTTGTTTTATTGAAAGCTTATATTGTGAAATCCAAATACTCGACCGGAGTAATATTTTGTTTGATCGCGACCCTTTCATGGGGCGGAATGTTTCCTGTCATGACATCGGCGCTGACACGTGTGGACCCTTTCCACTTTACTGCTATTCGCTATGCTATTGCCGGCCTGGCATTTGCCTTGCTCTTGTTGATGAAAGAGGGCTGGAAGAGCTTTAGCCTGAAAGGCGAGCGTGTTTTTCTTGCATGGGTGCTCGGTACTGCCGGATTCGCCGGGTTCGGGTTCCTGATGTTCCTGGGCCAGCAGCTTGCCGGCCCGACCGGTGCGCTGACAGCTTCTATCATATCGGCGACGGTGCCTTTGCTCAGTGTGCTGGCAAACTGGGCCATTCGCGGCGTCAAGCCGGCGAAGGCAACAACAGGGTTTATTTTGATGTCTTTCGTCGGGGTCGTACTGGTGATTACGGATGGGAATATCTCGGCCATGCTGTCGCATCCTGCGTCATTTGCGGCCTACCTGCCTCTGGTGGCAGGGGCTTTGTGCTGGGTCGTGTACACGCTGGGCGTCAGTTTTTTTCCGGCATGGTCGCCATACCGTTACACAACGTTGACGACGATTTTGGGGCTAAGCAGCGTTTTCTTTGTAACGATTTTTTTAAATCTGAGCGGGTACATTGTTACACCCGGAGCAGCCGATCTCGCCGCAATCGCACCCCACCTTTTTTATATGTCCTTGGTCGCAGGAGTGATAGGCGTTCTGAGCTGGAATATGGGTAATAATATTATTACGCCGCTTAACGGCGTGCTGTTTATGGATGTGGTTCCACTCACTACTTTCATTATTTCTGCGCTGACGGGCATTGTTCCTCATCCAGTCCAGATCGGCGGTGCATGCATCACCGCGGCCGCGTTGATATTGAACAACGTATATCAGCGCCGTCGACTGGCCGCCTTATTGAAGGCTTCAGCATTGCCGGCATAATTTTCGTTGATGTGTAATGCCTTTTCTGGCGGATGGATAAGCGCATGATTTTCATGCGCTTATCATGTGCTGATCATTCCTTGAAATGGATACAGACATTGGCATGGCAATTGCAGCGGCGCTTCTTGCCAGTCAAGGCCCGACGGACAAACTACTCAATAGCCTTGACCATATCCTCAATCACCTTCTTGGCATCGCCAAACACCATCATGGTCTTGTCCATGTAGAACAACTCATTGTCCAGCCCGGCATAACCGGACGCCATCGAGCGCTTGTTGACCACGATCGTCTTCGCTTTATAGGCCTCCA
>NZ_JBMPPM010000016.1:0-86592 GCF_049339885.1 Undibacterium sp. TJN25
CCTGAAACAACTGCACTTGGATCTAAGGGAATTGGGATTCGAGGGGTCGTACGACCGGGTGGCAGCCTTCGCCAGGCAGTGGAAGGTGGATCAAACTGACCGGGTCAATTCAGCGAGCAAAAGAACAGCTTTTATGAAGAGGTGACTGCGAAAGCTCTTAAACGAGCTCTTGCAGAGCAATTGCGTGAGAGCATGCTTGAGCAGAACATCACGAAAGTTGCGATGGCGGCTCGCATGGAGACTAGTCGTTCCCAAGTCGATCGTTTACTTGACCCAGATAATCTTAATATCCAATTTGATAGCCTAATGCGGGCCGCAACTGCGGTCGGTAAACGTGTTGAAATCCGCTTAGTAGATGAACGTATTGCTGCATAGGCAGTTCTGTTTTTGCGTCAACAATCTGTCAACAATATAGTGATGTCACACGATATCAATGTAACGTCAGATGTACTAAGTTGTTGAAATGTAAGACACTGTCATGCCATGTAATGACATCGAATTGACTTGTAATCATCAGGTGGCCAGTTCGATTCCGGCAGCCGGTACCAGTAGCACTAAGGGCTCACAGAAATGTGAGCCCTTTTTTATTGTCAGTCCCGCCTATAAAAAGAGCTCTCGCTACGAGCTAGCTCTCTCTTGTTTGCATGGCTGTTCGGCTATCCTGCTTCTGCGGCAATACCTTCGGCCTTCGATATCGCAGTAGGTTTTCGATGCAGAAGCAAGGATGGCGGCATTTATCTCTCCGAACTCACTTCCTGCTCACCCCCGCAATAGAAGCCACAAACCGCGAAGGCACGTTGGGCAGCTTGTCAAAACGCTCGAAGCCTGGCGTCATTACCGTATCCAGCGCATTCAGCCTTGATGACAGTGAGGGATGTGTCCTGAACAGCAGCGACAGGCCGGGGTCGGCCGGGTTCATGCCTTCCAGCGTTTGCAGCACGGCCGGCAGGCCGTAGGGGTCGTAGCCGGCGCGGGCGGCGATGACGACGCCCATGCGGTCTGCTTCCAGTTCGTCATCCTGATCCAGGCCGCGGGTGTAGAGTTCGGTGCCGGCGGTGGCCCATTTGATCAGCTCGGGGCTGACGGCTTTCTTTTCTGCGCCAAAGGTCAGCAGGTCGGTGGCGACATTGATGCCGGCGGCCTTGCGTATTGCGATCAGGTGGTGTTTTTTCAGTACGTGCGACATTTCATGCGCAAGCACGCCGGCCAGTTCGGCTTCGCTCTTCATCCTGATCAGCAGGCCGCGCGTCACCACGACATAGCCACCGGGAGTGGCGAAGGCATTGATCTCGGGGTCGTCCAGCACGGCAAAGGTCCACGGCAGATCCGGGCGGTCGGTTTGCAGCGCCAGCCAGCGGCCCACGCTGTTCACGTAGCGCTGCGCGCGCTGGTTTTGCAGCAGAGGCGCCATGCTCAGCAGGTTGCTGGTGATCTGCTGGCCCAGTATCACTTCCTGCGCATCGGTCATGTCGGTGACGGCGTCCTGCGCGCCCTGCACGCTTTTCATTACCTTGTTCATGTCCACGTTCTGGATTAACGCCGGCGCAAGGGCTGGCGCCATGGCGACCATGCAGGACGAGCACAACAGCGCAACGGCGAGGGCGAGCGGCAGCAGGAATGTATTCTTCATTTTTTCCCTCCGGAGGCGCTGACATAGTCGACGGTTTGCGGGTCCAGTTTCTCGGCCTTGGCAAAGCGCTGGGCATCGGGCTTGCTGACGGCATAGGTGCGCATCGCGTCCAGGGCTTTGGGGTTGGGGACGGCGACCGTTAATTTTCTTTCATCGAGCCCGCGCGCACCGGTGGTGACATTGCTGCCGCTCTTGCCGGTCGTGACCAGGTTGTACATCGATTGCAGGCCGCTGGTTTCGTTTTTCGGCGGGGGAGTGGCGTCGCCGAAGCGCAGGCTCAGCATCTTGACCCAGCCTGTCAGGCTGTCTGCCCTGACCTGCATCCAGGCGGCCTTGCGGGTGAGGATTTCGACTTTGTTGTTCTCTGCCAGACGGGAGACGGTGGTGGTGTCGCTGGCCGGGCCGGACTTCAATTCCGTCGAACGCACCGTAAAGGCGAACTCCTTGACCAGGTCTTTTGCATAGACGATGCAGCAGCCGGCCACCAACGATATGGCCAATAGTCGGGCCAATAATTTCTTCATCTCTCGCTCTTTTCTGTCGGCGTATATAGCGCGACTTCTTGTTCTCTTCCTTTTACCTTATAGGAGCCTGCCGCGGCAAAGTCAAGCGCGTCGCCGCATAACAACATCGTCTGCTGCGACACCAGGATACGGGCACCCACATCCTTGGTCAGCCCTTCGATGCGGCTGGCCAGGTTCACGGTGTCGCCTATGGCCGTATATTCTCGCCGCTGTTCAGAACCTATCAGCCCCACCACGGCCGGGCCGGAGTGGATGCCTATGCCGACGTCGAAGCTGTTTCCCTGTATGCCCAATTCCCTCTTGAACTGCTGCAGCACCTGTGCCATTTCCAGCGCCGCCTGCACGGCATGTTTTGCATGTTCGGGATCGTCCAGCGGTGCGCCCCAGAAGGCCATGATGCAGTCGCCGATGAACTTGTCCAGCGAGCCGCCGTGGCGAAAGACGACTTCCACCTGCAGCGAGAAATAGCGGTTCAGCAGGCTCACCACTTCCTGCGGCGTGCGGTTTTCCGCCAGCGTGGTAAAGCCGCGGATATCGGAAAACAGAACGGTAATCTGCCGGCTCTCGCCGGCGCGGCTGAGCCCGCCTCCAGCCACGAGTTCTTTCACTACGTGCGGGTTGACGAAGCGGCTGAACAGCTGCACCGCCTGCTGGCGCGATTGCCGCTCGCGCTGGTATTCATGCAGCGCGCATGCGAGATAAAAGGCCCAGGCCACGCACAGCGGCGTCAGCAGCTGCAACAGCAGCAGGTAATCCAGCGCCGCATAGCTGGCGGCTAGGGCGGCGGCGCTGACGGCCAGCAGCGCCAGGCCGGTCCTGAGGACGTAGATACGCCGCGACAGCTGCGCATACAGCGCGGCCAGCAGCGCCAGGCCGAAGGCCAGCGGAGCCCAGGCGGGTGCGTAGTGCATGATGCGGCGGTTTTTCAGGTTGTCGATGGCGGTAGCCAGGATTTCCTCGCCCGGATACAGGCTGGCAAGCGGAGTTACGCGGATATCGTGCAGCGCCGAGGCATCTGTGCCGATGATAACGATCTTGCCACGCAGCTCCGCCGGATCGCGCAACGGCTTCTCGCGGTTGAAGTCCTGGTACAGGTCGGCGTAGGCGATGCGGGCATACGATCTCGCGCCGCCGCGCCAGCTCAGCAGCATGTCGGCCTGTAGCGGCACCGCGTAGCCCAGGTCTTGCGCGACCCGCGCCGGCAGCGAGGGCAGCAGCCAGCCCTGCAGGTCGGTGTACAGCGCGTAGCGCCGGCCTACACCGTCTGCGTCATTGGAAAAATTGATCGTGCCGATGCGCCAGTGCTGCGGCGCCACTGCCAGCGGCGGTATCAATGCGGCGCGCGCGTCCGGATCTGCGTGCTGGCCGCGCACCAGACCCAGCTGCGGCGCCACCTGGGCCAGCTGCGGTCCCGCGCTATCCTGCGCGGCGGGCTGGCGTATCAGCGGGAAGTAGATGTTGTGCTTGCCCTGCAGCGCCTGGTTGAACAGCGAATCGCTGTCGGGGCGATAGACATCGCGCTCGACAAAAGGAAAATCGAAGATGACGGCCTTCGGCTGCTGGCGCGCAATGCCCTCCACCAGCTCGCCGTGCACTGCGCGTGGCCAAGGCCAGCTGCCGGCAATGTTTTCCATCTGCGCCAGGCTGGCGTCGTCGATATTGACGAGCACGATATCCGGGTCCGGTAGCAGCTTGCGGGCATGGTGGCGCACGAAGAAATCCGACAGCCGGTTTTCCAGCGGGCGCAGCTCGTGCAGCCAGCTCATTTCGGCGCAGGCAGCGAGCAAAAACAGCAGGCCGAACAGCGGCAGGTACCTCGCGGGTGCTTTCATGTGGTTGCGGCAGGCGGCTAAGAGGTTACGAGGTCAATGCTCAGGGCTCAGGTTTGATAGCCGGGGATCAGGCTTTCATCGACATGGTCGATCTGCGACGCGTCCATGAAGCGCTCTGCATATTCCAGGTAGACCTTGCCGCGCACGAAGACATTGAACAGGTCGGGGTCGATGTGGCCGTTCAGGCTGAACTTGCCCAGGATGTCCAGCGATTCGGTCAGCGTCTTGCCCGGCTTGTATGGCCGGTCCCGGGCGGTCAGCGCTTCAAATATGTCGGCAATCGCCATGACCCTGGCCTGCACCGACATCTGCTCCCGGATCAGCCCGCGCGGATAGCCCTTGCCATCCATGCGTTCATGGTGGCCGCCGGCATATTCAGGCACGTTCTTCAGGTGCTTGGGCCAGGGCAGCGCCTCCAGCATGCGTATCGTGACCGAGATGTGGTTGTTGATGATCTTGCGTTCCGCGTCGTTCAGTGTGCCGGCGCGTATGTTGAGGTTGCCCAGCTCTTCCTGGTCCAGCAGGTCGCGCTCGGTGCCGTCCGGCCCGGTCCAGCGGTATCTGGCGATATCGGTAACGCGCTGCTGGTCTTCGGCGCTCATGCGTTCGCCGCCGATGTTGGCCTTGCGGATGAAGTCGCGGTCACTGTCCAGCTGCGCGATTTCCCTTTGCAGTGCGGCGTCCAGCTCCGCAGCCTGCTCTGTGCTGATGCCTGCCGCGCATTTCTGCTTCAGGGTACGAATTTCGGCATCGCGCTTCACTACTTCAAAGCGAGTATCCACGCTGTGTATGCGGTCGAACAGGGTTTCCAGCTTGGTCGATTTTTCTATCACGTGCACCGGCGTCGTGATCTTGCCGCAATCATGCAGCAGCCCCGCCATCCATAGTTCGCGGCGGTCGCGTCCGCTCATCTTGAAGTCGGCCAGCGGCCCGGAGTCGGTCTTGTGCACGGCTTCGGCCAGCATCATCGTCAGCTCGGGCACATGCTGGCAGTGACGGCCTGTATTCGGCGATTTTTCATCGATGCCGATGTTGATCAGGTTCACCAGCGATTCAAACAGGTGCTCCAGCTGGAATATCAGCTGCTGGTTGCTGACGGCAATTGCGGCCTGTGACGCCAGCGCCTCGATGAAGCGCTTGTCGGTATCGGTAAATGCATGCGCCGCGCCAGTGCCGGTGTCCAGTGCATTGATCAGCTGCAGCACGCCTATCAGTTCTTCTTCATGGTCCAGCAGCGGTACCGTCAGCAGCGACTGGCAATGATAGCCATGTGCTTCATCAAACTTGCGCATGCCGGAGAAATTGAACAGCGGCGTCTGGTACACGTCTTCAATGTTGACCGCTTTTTTCAGGTTGGCTGCATAGGCTGCCACCGCGCTCAGGTTCTGGCTACCGTCATCATTGAACAACGGGATGGTCGGCATGTCGATGGCCTCTTCATTGAGGCCGCCGCGATACATGCGTAGCGTGTCATTGACGGCGATATGGAATTCCAGGCTTTTCTTGTCCGTGCTGGCGCGGTACAGCGTGCCGCCATCGGCATTCGTCATCGCCTTGGCGGTGACGAGGATGCGTTCCAGCAGCAGCGGGATGTCGTGGCTGCTGCTCAGCGCCACGCTGAGTTCGGTCAGTTGCTCCAGCCTCTGGGCAATCTGGGTATGGTTGAGCGTGGTCATGGTGTTCCGTTTCCCTGCGCAAGCAGCAATGGGCAAAAGCGGTTGCGAGCTTTGTATATTTTTTGTTATTTATAGGTGATGGCTGCGTGAGGGACCGGCAGAAAAAGGAGTCCGCGCGCAATACACTTTTCCCTGACGTTACTTTTTTCCCCGGCCCAAGTCAAATCTATTCTGCGGCGGCAACGCCGGCACAAATATTTGCGCAACACATGGGGCCAAGGGGCATATGGAAATGACAGGAAGGGAAGGGAAGCGGCGTTATTCAGCGCCTTTGAGACTGTTCCCCGAGGTTCAGCATGCCGGCGTCGGAAATCAGCAGATGGGTCTGGCAAGAGGGAATGTCGCGCAGCGCCTGCAGCAGGCGCGCACCGTACACCACGCCTGTCGCTCCGATAAGGGCGACGATCAGGCGCTTGTCTATGCTGATCAGAGGGGGAGTTACTCGGACTTCAGCAGGGTTTGCAGTTCGCCGTTGTCAAACATCTCGTTCATGATGTCGGAGCCGCCGACGAATTCGCCGTTGACGTACAGTTGCGGCACGGTAGGCCAGCTGGAAAAGTCTTTGATGCCCTGGCGCACAGCCGGGTCTTCCAGCACATTGACAGTGACCATGTTGGAGACGCCGCTGGCTTTCAGCAGCTGTATCGCGCGGCCGGAAAAGCCGCATTGCGGAAATTGCGCCGTGCCCTTCATGAACAGCACTACAGGGTTTTGGCTTACAGTTTCTTTGATCCAGGTTTGTACTTCGTCGCTCATGATGCTTCCTTAATAATTGATTCTGGGAAACTGATTTCGTGTCATTTCGCGGCAGCAAGCGCCTCGGGCAAATTCACGACCACTATCCCATTTCCTGCATTATAAAGGAAACTGGCTTTGCGCTCACCGGTACAGGGCAAAGGCGGACTTTGCGCCAAAAACAAAAAAAGCCCTGCGCTTTAAACACGCAGGGCTTGCTTGGCGGAAATGTGACTTAGCTGCGCAGTTTGGCGAAAGCCGCCGCCATGGCACTGTTGGCGGGCGCCGCTGCCTGCGGCTGGCGCTGATGCTGGGCCAGGCGTTTGGCGTCATTGCGGTCGCCTTTCTGTTCCGGCTTGCTGCCCGGTTGCGGGGCTGCATCGGTCAGGCGCATTGTGAGCGCGATGCGCTTGCGCTTTTCATCCACTTCCAGTACTTTCACCTTGACGACCTGGCCGGCTTTCACCACCGTGTGCGGGTCTTTGACAAAAGTGTTGGACAGCGCCGAGATATGCACGAGGCCATCCTGGTGCACGCCGATATCGACAAAGGCGCCGAACGCGGCTACGTTGGTAACCACGCCTTCCAGTATCATGTCCGGGCGCAGATCGCGGATTTCCTCCACGCCGTCCTTGAAGGTGGCGGTAGTGAATTCCGGACGCGGATCGCGGCCCGGTTTTTCCAGCTCCTTCAGGATGTCGGTGATGGTCGGCACGCCGAATTTGTCATCGGCATATTTGGCCGGGCTCAGGGACTTCAGCAGGCGTTCATCGCCAATCACGCCGGCCACATCCTTTTTGATGTCGGCCAGGATTTTTTCAACCAGCGGGTAGGATTCCGGGTGGACGGCAGACGCATCCAGCGGATTATTGCCGCCCATGACGCGCAGGAAGCCGGCCGCCTGTTCAAAGGTCTTGTCGCCCAGGCGCGGTACGGAGCGCAGCTCGGCGCGCGAGGTGAACATACCCTTGGCATCGCGGAAATTGACGATGGCTTGCGCCACGCTGGCCGACAGGCCGGACACGCGCGCCAGCAAAGGCGCGGAGGCGGTATTGACATCGACGCCGACCGCATTCACGCAATCCTCGACCACGGCATCCAGAGAACGCGCCAGCTGGGTCTGTCCGACGTCATGCTGGTACTGGCCAACGCCGATGGATTTCGGATCGATCTTGACCAGTTCCGCCAGCGGATCCTGCAGGCGGCGCGCGATGGATACCGCGCCGCGGATCGATACGTCCAGGTCCGGCAATTCCTTCGAGGCGAATTCCGAGGCTGAATACACGGATGCGCCGGCTTCAGATACGACAATCTTGGTCAGGTTCAGTTCAGGCCGCATCTTGATCAGGTCTTGCGCCAGCTTATCGGTTTCGCGCGACGCGGTGCCGTTGCCGATGGAAATCAGCGATACCTGGTGCTTCTGCGCCAGCTGGGCCAGCACATGCAGCGAACCGTCCCAGTCATTGCGCGGCTGATGCGGGTAGATCGTGGCGTATTCAACGACCTTGCCGGTGGCATCCACAATTGCCACCTTGACGCCGGTGCGCAGGCCAGGGTCCAGGCCCATTGTGGCGCGCGGGCCGGCGGGCGCTGCCAGCAGCAGGTCTTTCAGGTTGCGGGCGAAGACGTTGATCGCTTCCACTTCTGCGCGTTCGCGCAGGCTGGTCATCAGTTCGGTTTCCAGATGCATGAACACCTTGACGCGCCAGCTCCAGCGTACGGTATCGGCCAGCCATTTGTCGCCAGGGCGGCCCTGGCTGCTGACACCGAAGCGGCCGGCGATGCGGCTTTCGCACGGGTTCAGCGGCGCATCCCATTTCGGTTTTTCTTCTTCGGTATCGAGGCGCAGCACGACGGTCAGCATTTCTTCCCGGCGGCCGCGGAACAGCGCCAGCGCGCGGTGCGAGGGGATCGTGCCCAGGGTTTCGGAATAATCGAAATAATCGGAGAACTTGGCGCCTGCATCTTCCTTGCCGGCGACGACCTTGGACTCGACAATGCCGTGGTCCAGCAGGTATTCACGCAGGGTTTGCAGCAGGCCGGCATCTTCGGCGAAGCGTTCCATCAATATCTGGCGGGCGCCGTCCAACGCGGCCTTGGTGTCGGCAACGCCGGGGTTGTCGCCACTGTCGGTCTTGAAGGCGGGCTTCAGGTAGGCGGCAGCTTCTTCTTCCGGATTCTTGTTCGGGTCGGCCAGCAAGGCTTCTGCCAGCGGCAGCAAGCCTGCTTCCACGGCGATCTGTGCCTTGGTGCGGCGTTTCAGTTTGTAAGGCAGGTATAGATCTTCCAGGCGGGTCTTGTCTTCCGCATGCGTGATCGCGTCCAGCAGCGCCGGTGTCATCTTGCCCTGCTCATCAATGGAGGACAGGATGGAGCTGCGGCGGTCTTCCAGTTCGCGCAGGTAGCGCAGGCGCTCTTCCAGCAGGCGCAATTGCGTATCGTCCAGCCCGCCGGTCACCTCTTTACGGTAGCGCGCGATAAACGGCACGGTGGCGCCCTCATCCAGCAGGGTGACGGCAGCAGCAACCTGCACCGGTTTGGCCGCAAGCTCAACAGCAAGGCGTTGTTCAATAGAAGGCAACATAAACATTCAAAGGGAAAAAGAAAAACAAGTCGGTGATGATACGCACTCTGTACGATTGCGCCAGTCTTGACAGCCTGTGCGACTAAGGGTAGGGCCGCGGCATCCAAAGATGATATTGCAGCAAGAAAAGTACTCACTGCGCCATACTCGCCCGCCAGTCGCATTATGCGCTTCCGGCGTGCGCGCTTCATCAGCCAATACGCATTAACGGCAGGCAATTCCTCGCTTCGGGTTTTTCCCGAAAAATTCTATAGATACAAATCGGGCCTGCTGATTTCCATCAGTATTTCCGGCCTGGCGGGTGCCCGGAAGCCGAATTGCGCATACAGGCCGCGCGCGTCGGAGCTGGCCAGCATGAAACGGCGCAGGCCTTGCAAGTCGGGATGTGCGAGCACCGCTTTCACCAGTGCCTTGCTGTGGCCCTTGCCGCGCTGTTGTGGCACCACGAACACGTCCACCAGGTAGGCAAAAGTCGCAAAGTCGCTGACAACGCGTGCGAAGGCGATCTGGCGGCCATCTGCATAGCCGCCAAAGCACAGCGAGTTGCCGATGCTCCGCTGCACCAGTTCCCGCGGTATACCTTTGGCCCAGGCGCTTTGCGTGGACAGGAACTGGTGTATCAGCGTTATGTCGAGAGCTGACTTGTCGGTAGAGATTTCCATGGCCGCGTCATTGAGATGGATGAACAGCGGACCATTATAGCGGCGGCACGTCTGGCGGTCGCCGGTTTCATCCTTTCTTGGGCGCTCAGGCGGCGATGCTGATATTCAGCGTGGCGACGTAGCCGCCGGTGGTGTCGCCAGCCAGGCTCAGCATTTGCGTGCTGGTGCCGTCGCTGAACACGTGGTCGGCGGCGGTGCTGGCAACCGATGTGTTCTGCCCATGTGTGTACAGCGAGGTCGCATAGACTGCGGTGGTCACTGCGTCGGGGAAGGCGAATTGTGTTGTCGCCGTGGCGGTGACATTGAGATTGTCGTTGACGTAGATCTGCGCGTGGATATGCGTGATGCGTCCCGCATACCAGCCGGGATAGATGGTGGTAAAGCTGACCTGGCCATTGCCGTCGGTAATCTGGATGCCGCGCAGATAGGTCTCGCCTTGGTGATTGCCGTTTTGCGGGCTGCTGTAACCGGAGTATTCGCCGTCCTTATTGCACTGCCAGATATATACCGCAGCATTGGCCAGCGGCTGGGACTGGCTGTTGATATTGGTCAGCGTCAGGTTCAGCGTCAGCGGCAGGCCGGCTTTGCTTTCACGGATATCCTTGCGCACGATCGCTGCATTGCTGAGGATGGCCAGCAGTGGGAAGGGGCCGATCTCGTCCTGCGCAATGACGGCCAGGTTCTGGGCAGACACCGCGGCGGCGCGGGTTGCCGTTATCGTGATGGTGCTGATCGTGACGCCGTCCTCGGCTGTTACGGTGATGGTGATGTTCGTCGTTCCCACTGCGAGGCTGATGGCGGCCGATGCCGTGCCGCTGGCGACGACGGCGCCGTTGACCTTGATGCTTGCTGCTGCACTGCCGGAAACCGGTGTTAGCGTGACGCTGGCAACGCTGTTTGCCACGCTGACGGAGTAGAGGTCGATGGCACTGGAAAAAGCCGGCGACAGGCTGCCGGCGGAAAGGCCCAATGCACTGAGCGTGTCGTCCTTGCTGACGACTGTGGTGGTATCCGACGCCGTGCTGGCGCTGCTGCCGCTGCCGCCTCCGCAACCGGCCAGTGCAGTGGCGCCGAAGGCGCCGAGCAGAAGCGCCTTGCGGCGCGAAAGAATGCGGGAATCGGTGGAAGGAGATGTCATGTGGCGTTTTCCTGATGATAGTGCTGAGGGGGGAGTGCAGATGCTTGCGGTTGGCTGGCGGCAGTCAGAAGGGAGCGTATAAAAATGAACGCTCCCTAGCTATCGCTCAGGCCAGCGTATTGACCAGGTTGCCGGAGCCGCTGTTGGCGCCTAGGTTTTGCGACAGTGCCTGCGCGGTCGCATCCGGCAGGCCGCCACCCGTGGGCGGGGCAGGGCGGTTGCTGCTATCAGCGCGGTTGCTGTAGCTGATTTGCCTCGTGCTCCCGACCTGTGTCAGCTGTGCGATGGAAAAGCTGTTGGCAATGCTGCTGATGCTCATGGGACTCTCCCTGGTAGTGTGGACTGGCGGCCTGCTGTTTTATTTTGCTTGTTTAGGTGCTTCCATTCCTTTGCGGGGATCGCGGACTGCATGGGCTTTGAACCCGTCGCGCATTTCTTCAAGCTGCTTGCGCTGTTCTGCCGTCAGCAGCGCGTAGATCTGCTGCTCGCCTCGCAGGCGCAGCAAGGCGCTGTCGGCCATGGCGCGGGCGGATAGATCAGTCAATGCTTTGGCCTTGCTGTCGTCATATTGCGCAGAGAAGCGCATCGCATGCAGGGCTTCCTGGGCTTTGCGCACGGTCTTCATCTGCTCGCGCAACTGTGGCTGCTGCGCATGCTGGATGGCGAAGATTTTGTCCTGCTGTTCCTCGCTCAGTTGCAGGCCGTGCAGCAATCGCGGTCCCGGCATGTGCCCGAACGGCGCGTCAAACCCGGGCATGCCGGGATGCATGAAGCCGTGGCCTTCCATGCCGGGGCCGTCATGGGCTTCGGGCATGCCTTGTGCGTGTGCGGGACCTTGTGCCGCCAGCGCCAGCGCTGCGGCCAGCACAGAATGTTTGACTGCGCTGAACTTGCCGGTAATTGTCTTCATTGATGGTTTCCAGATTGTTGTATATTGTTTTCTTTGCAGCGTTTCACGGAGCCCGCAGACTTGCGCGGCAGCTGATGAAACGATTGTCTTTGAATAGCCGGTAAAATTAAGTTAACCGCATGTAAATTTTGGTAAAGATGCAGACGTGTCCCTGCCTGGCGCTGATCGTCCCTGCTTTTGTGAATTACGGCGCCGAGGCGGTGTAAAATTGGGTAAAGTTGCCTTGTAACGCCTGTGCGGACGGTGGGTTTATCGCTATGATCAGCGGAGTCCATGGATGCAATATTGCGGAAATGGATTTCCTTACAAGAAGTGTGAGATGAAGAGATATGACTAGGGTCCTGCTGGTAGATGACGATGTCGAGCTGGTCGACATGCTGAAGCAATATCTTGAACGCGAAGGCTTTGAGGTCACTGCTGCCTATAATGGCGAAGCCGGCGTCGCCGAAGCGATGACCGGCATATACACAATAGCGGTACTCGACGTGATGATGCCGCGCATGAACGGCGTGGAAGCCTTGCGCCGCATACGCGGAAAAAGCCGCATGCCGGTGCTGATGCTGACCGCCAAGGGCGACGACATAGACCGCATCATCGGCCTCGAACTGGGCGCCGACGACTACGTTCCCAAACCCTGCACGCCGCGCGAGCTGGTGGCGCGTATTCGCGCTATCCTGCGCCGCACCCAGGTGCCGGACCAGGAAAAAATTTCAGATTCCGTGCTGACCATAGGCGCGCTGAGCATCTGGTCCGAGCAACGGCGCGCAGAGTGGAGCGGCAAGCCGCTGGAGCTGACCAGCACCGAATTCAGCCTGCTGGATATCCTGGCGCGCAATGCCGGCCACAAGGTCAGCAAGAACGACCTGTCCGAGCAGGGCCTGGGGCGCCCGCTGGCCAGGTTCGACCGCAACATCGATGTGCACCTGAGCAGCATACGCCAGAAGCTGAATAATCTTTCCGGCGACAGGGTCATCATCCAGACCGTCTACCGCCAAGGCTACATGCTCATTAAAGAATAGGGCCTTCCCTGTTAATAGGGCTTTCCCTGTTTTATCTCATCCCTTACCTCATCTCCCGAAGCAACTGACAGGACAAAGCACTGATGGGCCGTTTATTCTGGAAGTTCTTCTTTTTCATCCTGCTGGCACAGGTGACGGCCATCATCGGCATCAGCGGCACCTTGTGGCTGAAGCACCGTACCGAAGACAGGCTGGTGCGCAATACCAACCGCCAGGCCCACGTGGCGCTGATCGTGGAATCCGCCGAAATCGCCTTGCAGCAGGGCGGCCCCGAGGCTTTGCGCCGCCTGTCCGGCAACCTGCGCCGTTTCCAGATCTACGTCATTGATGAGCGCAACCGCGACGTGCTGGGCCGCCTGGTCAGCCTGGCCAGCATAGAAAAAATCAGGAAAAGCATAGAGCAGGGGCCTTCTTCGCTGCTGATGCGCAAGGTGGCCGGCCCGGATAAGCAGACCTACCTGATATTTTTCTCCGCGATGGAAGACGCCTGGGACAGGGACAATCCTGAGCACCGCTTTGAACCGGGTTTTGGCGATCATCCGGCGCCTGACCATGAAGGCGCATCCGGCGGGCCGGGGCAGGGCTTCGGCGGCAACCCGGATCGCCTGCGCGGCGAACCCGGCGGCCGGCCTCCATCCGTGTATTACCCGGTAGTGCCGCTGGTATCCTCCTTCGTGGCGAGCCTGCTGTTTGCCGCGTTGCTGGCATGGTATATGTCCAAACCGATCCGCAATCTGCGCAGTGCCTTTATCGAGCTTGCCAGCGGCAAGCTGGAAACACGTGTCGGTAAATCGATGGGCAGCCGGCGCGACGAACTGGCGGACCTGGGCCGCGAGTTCGACCTGATGGCCGGCAAGCTGCATGTGCTGATGGAAGGGCAGCGGCAGCTGATGCACGATGTCTCGCATGAGCTGCGCTCGCCGCTGGCACGCTTGCAGGCAGCGATAGGCCTGGCGCGCCAGCAGCCCGAAAAAATGGAAGCGACACTGGACAGGCTGGAAGGCGAAAGCATGCGCATGGACCGGCTGGTCGGCGAACTGCTGACCCTATCCCGCATTGAGGCCGGCGTTACCGGCGCGAATGAAGAAATCGGCATGGCCGACCTGGTGGCTGAAGTGGTGGAAAACGGCAGCTTTGAAGCGGAGGCCAACCATCGCATGCTGGAGTTTACCGGCGATGCCGAAGTGATCGTGATGGGCAAGTTTGAGCTGCTCTACCGCGCACTGGAAAATGTGGTGAGAAATGCCATCAAGCATACCGCCGAGGGTACGACGGTGACGGTTGCCGCCAGCGCAGACCGCGAACATGCCTTGCTGAAAATTTCGGTGCTTGACCATGGCAGCGGCGTGCCGGATGAGGAAATGGCCGCGATCTTCGAGCCATTCTTCCGTGGCAGCCAGACTACCCGCGCACAGCAAGGCTACGGCCTGGGGCTCACGATTGCCAAGCGGGTACTGCTGGCACACGGCGGCAGCATCCGTGCGTCCAATCTCGATGCAGGCGGCTTGTGCGTGGAAATAACGCTCCCCTGTACCTTTCCTGCGGGTGGCTGAACAGCGCCTAGCTGGCGGTGGAGAGGACGCCGCCCGACACCCGCTCTATCCCTGCAAGGTCGCGCCAGCTTTGCACCTGTGTAAAGCCCTGCAGCGTGAGCAGGCCACGCACCGCTTCCGCCTGGTCGTAGCCATGTTCCATCAATAGCCATCCATCCGCATGCAAATGTCCCGCTGCCCCGCCGATGATGGTGCGGTATGCGCTGAGGCCGTCGCCATGGTCGGTCAGCGCGTTGACAGGTTCAAAGCGCAGGTCGCCTTCGCCCAGGTGGCGGTCGTTTTTGACGATGTAGGGCGGATTGCTGGCGATGGTATGGAAACGCTGCTCTGCCAGCGCGCCGTACCAGTCGCTTTGCAGCAGGCGCAGACGCGGGGAATGCTGGCCGAGAATCTTTTGTGCATTGGAGTGGGCGACGCTCAGAGCTGCCTCGCTGACGTCCAGCGCGGTCACCTGCAGATCCGCACGCTGGTGTGCTACTGCTATCGCAATCGCGCCAGAGCCGGTGCCCATGTCCAGTAGGTTGCCGTTTTGAGGCGCATATTGCAGCGCCAGCTCCACCAGCAGTTCGGTGTCGGGCCTAGGAATCAGCACATCCGGCGTGACGGTAAAAGACAGTCCGTAGAATTCGCGTTCACCGGTGATATAAGCGATCGGTTCGCCGGCGACGCGGCGTTGTATCAGGTTTTGCAATGCATTCAGCTGTTCAGCTGCCAGCACCTGTTCCGAGCGGGTAATCAGCTGGATGCGGGTCAGGCCCAGCGCGTGCATCATTAATATGCGGGTTTCCAGCTTGTCCAGCGGCGACGCGGCTTCACAAGCGGCGATGGTGATGCCGTTTGCCGCGCTGCCCATGCCGGTCAGCGGGATTTGCCGAAGACGTTGCGTTCTGCGGCTTTTTTGTTGATGCGGGCGATGATGATGAAAGCCAGCGCGAATATCGCGAACCATACCAGCGACCATTGCGGAATCGACAGGCCCAGGATGGGTTCATATTCAGTACTGCACATGCCGTCTGCCTTGAATAGCACGGGGATCAGGTCAGCGGTAAAGGCCTTGTTCAGCGCCACTTCCCAAGGATCGACGCCGCAGGACAGTGCCGGGTGGGCCTTGACCCACAGGTGGCGCAATGCGACGCCAACGCCTGCCAGTGCGATGACCGCGCCTATCCACGAGCCGGTCTTGCGCACGGTAGCGGGAAGCGCCAGCAGGAGGATGCAGATAAGCGCAATCACCAGGAAGATATAACGCTGCAGTACGCACAGTGGGCAGGGCAGCATGCCTTCGCCGAGCTGCAGGTAAAGTGCAACGCCGAGCAGCGCGACACAGGTGGCTGCGATGGTAATGAGCAGGGTCTTGGAGATGTTCATAAAAGGGAGCTGACCTATCAGGCTAATTATTTATATCGCAGCATACAATGGATTATTGTTGTGCGTTCGAATGCGCAATTATGAGCACTCGGGCCCGGTTTGGTTCCAATTGGTTACAATTTTGCCGGGTTCTTACATATTGCCACAATATGTCCATACGGACACGTTGCGGCGGTCAGCGCTACAGGACCGCGCGACACCCGTCCAGATTAGTCGTCGCCGAGTTGGGCCAGCAGTTCAGCCTGGTGTTCGGCGATCAGCGCGTTGGTCAGTTCGGTCAACTCGCCGTCCATGATGAAGTCCAGCTTGTACAGCGTCAGGTTGATCCTGTGATCGGTCATGCGGCCCTGGGGATAGTTGTAGGTACGTATGCGTTCGCTACGGTCGCCGGAGCCAATCAGGCTCTTGCGGGTGGCGGCTTCCTTGGCCTGCTTCTCGCGTAGCTGGCCATCCATGATGCGGGTGGCCAGCACACGCATCGCCTGAGCCTTGTTCTGGTGCTGGCTGCGGCCGTCCTGGCATTCAACGACGATGCCGGTGGGGAGATGCGTCAGGCGCACTGCAGAGTCGGTTTTGTTGATATGCTGGCCGCCGGCCCCGGAGGCGCGGAAGGTGTCGATGCGCAGGTCGGCGGTGTTGATGACGACATCGGCCAGTTCATCCGCTTCCGGCATTACGGCAACGGTACAGGCCGACGTGTGGATGCGTCCCTGGGTTTCCGTCGCCGGCACCCTTTGCACGCGATGGCCGCCGGATTCGAACTTCAGTTTGGAATACGCGCCCAGGCCGGCGATGCGTACAATGACCTCCTTGTAACCACCCAGCTCGGAAGGCGATTCCGACATCATTTCTATCTGCCAGCGGTTGCGTTCGGCAAAGCGGGTATACATGCGCAGCAGATCGCCGGCGAACAGTGCCGCCTCGTCGCCGCCGGTGCCGGCACGCACCTCCAGCAGGATATTGCGCTCGTCGTTCGGGTCCTTTGGCAGCAGCATTTTCTGCAAATCGCTTTCCAGCGTTTCCATCGTGGCCTTGGCGGCAGCGATTTCTTCCTGCGCGAATTCCTTCATTTCCGGATCGCCCATCATTTCCTGCGCGGCGTCGATGTCAGTCTGCGCCTGCTGGTAATTCTGGTACAGCTCCACCAGCGGTCCCAGCTCCGCGTGCTCGCGGTTCAGCTTGCGGTAGTTGTCCATGTCATTGGTGCTGCCCTCCTGGTTCAGCAGCTGGTTGACTTCGACCAGGCGTTCAGCCAGTTGGTCGAGCTTGGAAAGCATCGATGGTTTCATGTGTTGCCTATAGAGCGGAGTTTTTGCGGAAGCAGTGCGCGGATGCGCCTGGTCTCGGTGGTGCGGAAGCGCGGGCCGGTCAGGCTGGCTATGCGCAGGGAAGGATGGAGTCGCTAACGCTTGGTGCGGAACAGCTGCGGCAGCAGCGTGGCCAGACGGGCGCGTTCATCGCCCTTGGCCTGGTGCAGGGCCTGTTGCGGGCCGTGCAGGAATTTGGCAGTGATGCCCTTGGACAGCGCTTCCAGCACGGCGTCGATATCTTCACCCTTGGCCAGCATCTTGCGCGCGCGTTCCAGTTCCATCATGCGCATCAGTTCGCTGCTTTCATGCAGGTCCTGGATCACGGGCACGACCACGCGGCCGTCCACCCAGTGCATGAAGGACTGCACACGGGTTTCAATGATGGCTTCCGCCTGGGCGACTGCGGCCTGGCGGTTTTCCAGGCCGGTCTGTACGACGTTGCCCAGATCGTCCACGGTGTACAGGAAGACGTCGTCCAATGCGCCGATTTCAGGTTCTATATCGCGTGGTACGGCCAGGTCCACCATGAACATCGGGCGGTGGCGGCGCGCCTTGACGACGCGTTCCACCAGGCCCAGGCCGATGATGGGCAGCGACGACGCGGTGCAGGAAATAATGATGTCGAAATTGGCGAGCTGCTGCGGCAGTTCGGCCAGACGTATTGCCTTGCCGTTGAATCGGTGCGCCAGCGTTTCACCGCGCTCCATCGTGCGGTTGGCGATAGTCAGGCTTTTCGGGTTCTGTGCGGCAAAGTGCGTGGCGCACAGCTCTATCATTTCGCCGGCGCCGATGAACAGCACGTGCTGGTCTGAGATCTTGTCGAAGATGCGTTGCGACAGGCGCACCGCTGCGGCAGCCATCGATACGCTATGGGCGCCGATTTCGGTGGTAGTGCGCACTTCCTTCGCTACCGCAAAGGTGCGCTGGAACAGCTGGTGCAGGTAGGTGCCCAGGCCGCCGGCGGCATCCGCCTGGCGTACGGCATCCTTCATCTGGCCCAGTATCTGCGGTTCGCCCAGCACCATGGAATCCAGGCCGGAGGCGACGCGGAACGCATGGCGCACGGCATTATCCTGCGGCAGGGTGTACAGGTGGGGGCGCAGCTCGGCATACGGCAGCTTGTGGAAGTCTGCGAGGAAGTGGGCGGTGGCATCGATCGGGTTTTCCACCTGGTTGGCCGCATACAGCTCAGTGCGGTTGCAGGTGGACAGGATTGCCGCCTCATTGCCGAAATCCTGGCCATCCCGTCCAAACCATGAGCGCGCGGCAACCACTGCCTGACTGATCTGGTCAGGAGCAAAAGCGACTTTTTCGCGTAGTGAGACAGGCGCAGTCGTATGGTTGAGGCCGACAGCTAACAGTTGCATGGTGTGGTGGCGGGGAATCAAGCGCTCGGAATTAAGCCGTCATTATAACGCGCTCCCGGTTGCGCGTTTCATACTTGCCTAAAAGAACTATGTATTTTGCCCGGAATAGTTTGTCATGCATCAAAGACGGGCAATTTAATATGAAAAGTTGTTCCTTCGTTAAGCACGCTGTGGAAGGCAATCTGTCCGTGATGCCGGTCTATGACTGTTTTGACAAATACCATACCCAGCCCTATGCCGTCCGCCTTGACCTGGTCGCCGTGCTTGAAACGCTGAAAGCGCTGGAACAGGCGGGCCTGGTCTGCCCTTGCAATGCCGTAGCCCTGGTCGCTGATGCTGCAGATGATGACGGTGCCGTCTGCGCCTTGTTCAATTTGCAAGCTACAGGTAATGGAGGTGTCAGCGGGGCTGTATTTGATGGCATTGGACAGCAGGTTGGTCAACACGCGGGTCATCAGGCTGCGGTCCACATTGACCGGATATTCGTCCGCAGGGGTATGGCTGAGGATGCGGATGTTCTTGCTCTTCGACAGCGCCCACATTTCTTCGGTCGCATCCAGCAGGATGTCCTGCATGTCGGTTTCTTCCATGCGGTAGTTCTGCGATTCGGCGCGCACCAGTTGCACGAAATCGTCTGCCAGGCTCAACGTGGCGCCGGCAGCCTTTTGTATGCGCGCGATGAATTCGGCCTGCGGCAGTGCGGTGGACTGGTCCTGCTGCAATTCCAGCAAAGCCAGGATAGACGCCTGCGGCGAGCGCATGTCGTGCGAGATGAAGTGCAGGGATTCATCGCGGCTACGCTCGGCGCTGCGGATGGCAGTGATGTCAATGACGCTGACGATCCAGCCTATCAGCTCCTTGCTGCCGGAATAGCACGGTGCGCTCTTGACGATCAGGTTGCGGCCCTGCGTATCCAGCACTTCTATGCCCTGGCTGATGGTAGCGGTGTGCTGCAGGTCCAGCAGATTCCACCAGCTGAATTCCACATTGGGCGTCTGGTCCAGCGCCTTGGGGTTGCTCATGCCGGCAAACAGGTAGGGCATCAGCGCGTCCTGCACATTCGGAAAACCTATGCTGGCGAAGTAGGCCTTGGCCGGCTGGTTCGACAGCAGCACGTTTCCATCTATGGTTGTGACCAGGGTGGCATCCGGCAGGCTGCTGAGGCTGTCGGTGACGAACTGCCGCAGGTCCCGGACGCGGCGGGCGGCAATCTGCATCGCATTGATGCGTTGTTCCAGCGCGTCCTGCAAAGGCGCCGGCTTGGCCTTGCCGGGAGCCGCCAGTTCCGGCAGGACGTGGGGTTCCTGGTCCAGCAAGATGAATTCTGCGGCGAGGTAGCGCATTGCCGCTTCCAGCCGGCGCCAGCTCCACAACGGATACGCCAGCACCAGCGTCAGCAGCGCCGCGCATGGCGGCAGCCACAGTCCTGTCGCTAGGGCGGCATAGCTGGCCGCCAGCAGCGCCACGCACACGGATGCCGTGACCAGCAGTGATATACGCGGCGACAGCAGGAAATAGCACATCAGCGTCAAAGCAACCGGCAACAGGCAGAACAGCAGCGACTGCCACGCCGGCGCGAAGGCGATCGAGCGTCCATCCAGCAGGCCGGCCAAAATATTGGCGTTGATTTCCACGCCGGAAATGACGCCGTCGTTGCCGGACACCGGGGTCGGAAAGGAATCTGCCATGCCGATGGCGGTCGGGCCCACCAGCACATACTTATTCCTGAAAAATTCCGCCGGCACCTCACCGCGCAGCACCGCGGCATACGGAACCGACTTGAAATGGCCGCTGCTGCCGTAAAAGGGGATGTGCATCTGGTAGTCACGTTGCCACACGTTCGGCGCCGGCGTGCTGCCATACTGTATCTGGCGCAGTCTCGCAGGCAGCCGGGCGCCCGGCAGGTCCGCAGCCCTTCCGGCGGCGGGCGGCTTGCCCAGGTCTTTCATCGCCAGTGCGAAATGGGACCACCATTCGCCGCGTGTACCTTCCCGCAAGAATACACTGCGCACGATGCCGTCCCTGTCCTGCTCAATATGGATATGGGCCAACTGGCGCGCCGCGGCGGCCAGTGCAGGTATCGGCAGTGTTGCCGTCAGGCCGGCGCCGGCATCTTCGGAGTTCAGCGGCAGCACCACGCGGTTGCTGGCGCTGATCGCAGCGGCGAGTGCGGCGTCGCCGTCTGGCGCTCCATCGCGAGCGTTCTCCGGTTCGGAAAATTTGATGTCCACGCCTATCGCCAGCGGCTGCATGGCCGTCAGCCTGTTGATCAGGTCGGCATGCAGCGTGCGCGGCCACGGCCATTTGCCCAGTTCCGCCAGGCTGTAGTCGTCGATGGCAACGATGATGACGTCATCGCGCGCCGGCCGCGAGTTGGCCTGCATGAAGCGGTCATACAGGCTCAGGTCCAGCCGGCCCATGACATCAAACAGGCTCAGCACTGCCGCCAGGATCAGCAGCAGCACGCTGATGACCAGCCATTCCCGCAATGCGATGCGTTCTACACTGAGAACGGTATTGGCCTTCGCATCCGCGTTTTGCTTCATCATTGGCTGGCTTTTCTGAACGCTTATTTATGTTGGAATGGTTTTTTGCAGTTTCAGGAAATCTTGTTTTTACCTGGCGACCTATTGTCCGGATTTGACGGCGCCGCCGTTGGATATGACTGCCTCGCCGTTGCCGGTGACCCAGCGGCTGTAGATAGTGATTTTTTGCGTGGACGAAAACGCGCCGGTATAGCCGTCAGCGTCGGTGGCGCGCACGCGGATGAAGTATTGGCCCGCATCCGGGCGCGGGATGCGCAATTCAGGTTGCTCCAGTTCTTTTGACAGATATAAGGAAGTGAATGTGGGGTCGCGCCCTATCTGCAGCAGGAATTTCTGGCCAGGCTCGGAAGGCCAGTTGAATGACAGCTCTTTGTCGCCATTGTCGGTGAACGGCGCCATGGCCGGCTGCGGCGGCATCAGCACGAAGCTTTGCACATCGCTGAACGGGCCCTGGTCCGGTCGGCCGTTTTTCTCGGTAACGGTGGCGGCGCGCCAGAAATAGGTGCCCGGCTTCAAGGTTTCGGCAGTCATCCGTATGTCGTTGATGCCGGCCTGGTCCAGCACGATGTTGCTGAATGCCGCATCGTTGGCTACCTGCAGGCGGTAGCTCTTGGCATCGGCAGCCTCGGTCCAGGAAAACTCTACCTTGTCGGCGCGCAGCTTGGCCTTGGGCTGCACGCTGAACGGCGGTTCCGGTCGGGCTTTCAGCGTGAACGGCAGGATCGTCGGTATGCCTTCCAGGCCCAGTGCGTCGATGGCGGTGGCGCGCACGAAATAGCTGCCGTCGGGCAGGCCGTCGAACTTGAAGCGGGTATCCGTGCCGGTGCCGCTGACGCGGCCTTCGGCCAGCAGGTTCTGGGCCTCCGGGTCGCTGGCAATCTGCGCGCGGTATGCCGCGGCGCGTTCCAGCTTTTGCACCTCTATCTGTATCGTCGGTTTTTCCTGCAACTGGTAATTGCCGCTGAGTTCAGGCGGCGGCAGCAGTGCCAGCGGTTTGCCGACCGACTGGCTGCTGACGATATTGCCCTGACCAGCGGGCACCAGCACCGCATCCGGTTTTTCCGGTTTGCCGGTCGCTACTTTTCCGGTCAGCACTTCGTTGGCAATACCGTTGTCGTTGATGCCTACCCTGAAGTGCGTGCCGCGCACACCGGCAATCGCCAGCGGTGAGCGCACTTCAAAACGGCCTTTGCTGGCCTCCAGCGGCGTGACCGTCGATTCGACGCGGCCCTGCAGCAGCGTGACCTCGGTGCGTGGGCTCTTGGTGTATTTCGCCATCCTCAGCTTGCTCAGTTTTACCTGGCTGTTGGACGGGATGGAAATGCGCGAATTATCCGGCAATGCCAGCGACAGGAAGCCGTTCTTGCTGGTCGTGACCTGGCTGCCTTCTGTCAGCGTGGAGCCGACCTGCAGCGTGAATTCGCTGCCATCGGCATTTTTGGCGGCAGACTGGCCAGCCAGGGCTACCACGGTGGCCTTGCTCATTTCTTCCGGCAGCAGTTCCAGCGGCACCAGGATCGCGGAACCGACGGGGATGGTGCGGTCGTTGGTGATGCGGTTGCGTTTGCCGATGATGCTCCAGTTGCTGAGCTTTTCGGTGAAACGCAGTGCGATGGTGGAGAGTGTGTCGCCTTTCAGCGCGTAATAAGTCATGTCCGGCGGCGTGCTGACGATCGTGCCAGGTTCGCCTGCCGGCCGGGCCGGAGACGCTGTGGGCGCTGCGAATGAAGGGGGGAGACCGGGACCTGCACCAACCAGTGCCAGAAGAAAAATAAAGCGAAAAGCGGTGGTCATGCAATCTCCTGGGTCTTGCCAGCTGCGCTGATGTGGTACTTGGTACCCTGGCACTTTGTACTTGTATCAGGCAGGTAAAGCGTTGTTCTGCAAAGGAAGGAATGAGTGGAATGGGGCAGCGGAACCCGGCATTGCCGGGCCGCTGCTATTCAGCGGTAACCTGCTCCAGCCGGTAGCCGTAGCTGTACACAGGGGCCAGACGGTAGCCGTTTTCCGGCCGCAGTTCCAGCTTGCTGCGCACGCGCGAAATATGCGTATCCATCGTGCGCGAAGGGATGTCGATATCGCGCGACCATACTGCTTCCAGGATGTAAGCGCGTGACAATGGGCGGCCCAGGTTGCGAAATAGCAGCAGCGCCAGGTCGAATTCTTTTTGCGTCATTTCCACCGGCACGTCGTTGATGCTGACGCGGCCAGCGCGTGTTTCAAATTTGTAGATGCCGAACTGCAGATGTTCGGACATGGCCTGCGCCGGATAAGCGCGGCGCAGCAAGGCCTGCACGCGCGCGACCAGTTCGCTGCGGCGGATAGGCTTGATCATATAGTCGTCGGCGCCTGCTGCCAGGCCGGCAACGATGTCGTCTTCGCCGGAACGGCTAGTCATGAACAGTACGGGTAGCGTGGGCGACAGTTTTTCCCTGACCCATTGCAGGATCTCGGTGCCGCTCAGGTCCGGCACTTGCCAGTCCAGGATCAGCATGTCGTAGCTGTCGCGCCGCAGGTGATGCAGCATTTCTTTTCCGCTGAGGAAGGGATGGCAGGAGTGGCCGGCCGCACTGAGTATGGTGCAGACTAACTCGAGCAAGTTGTTGTCATCGTCCAGTACGGCAATTCTCATAGGGGCCCACTTATAAAGTTATGCAATAGATAAGGCAGAAATGCAAATTGTGCCATTTTACATATTGATAAAAGCGTCATTGTACCTAATGATAAGTAAAGTTTTCTATAATGAAACAATAAAGTTCAAAAAAACCACTTAATGTTGCTTTTGAGAATTAATTTGACCGAAGTTAAGCAAAGTTCTCAGAGTTTAAGTAAAAATGATAGTTAAAAACTATCGGCTGCGTCAGCGAGCAGTGTCTGGACTTGTTTGCAGGAAGAGGCCGGCGCCATGGAAACGCCGGCCGGAATAGTTCAGAACGCATCGTCAATCGTTATCAATATTTAACAATGAGTTCCAGTATAGTCAATAAGCTAATGGATTAACAAATTTAACGGCCCGGTTTTACAAAATAGTTTCAGCTGCGCAGTTCCGCCTCCGGCAATACCACATTGACATCCAGCACTTCCAGGTTGCCCTGGCGGTCCAGAGAGACTTTGATGTCGTCGGCATTGACCTTGGTGTACTTGGAAATGACGGCGATCAGTTCTGCATGCAGCGCCGGCAGGAAATCATAGCCGTCGCGGCCGCTGCGCTCGCGGGCAATGATGATCTGCAGGCGCTCCTTCGCGGTATTCGCGCTTTTCGGCTTGGTGTTGAATAAAAAAGAGAGCAAGGCCATATTACTTTCCTCCAAAGATACGCTGAAGCAGCCCTGGTTTTTCGTAGGCGATAAAGCGTAAAGGCAGTTCCTGGCCGAGGAAGCGGGAAACCACATCTTCATAAGCTTCGGAGACGTCGCTGCCTTTCATGTGGATCGCCGGATTGCCCTGGTTGGACGCATGCAATACGGTTTCGGATTCCGGTATGACGCCGATCAAAGGTATGCGCAGGATTTCCTGCACGTCGGTGTAAGACAGCATTTCTCCGCCTTCCACGCGTTTCGGCGAGTAGCGTGTGATCAGCAGGTGTTCCTTGACCGGCTCGCCACCGTTTTGGGCACGCTTGGATTTGGCCTGGATAATGCCGAGAATGCGGTCGGAATCACGCACCGAAGAGACTTCCGGATTGGTGACGATGATCGCTTCATCGGCAAATGCCAGCGCCATGACCGCGCCGCGTTCTATACCTGCCGGCGAATCGCAGACGATGTATTCGAAATCCATCTTGACCAGGTCGTTCAGTACACGCTCGACGCCTTCTTCTGTCAGCGCATCTTTGTCGCGGGTTTGCGAAGCGGGCAGGATGAACAGGTTGTCGCAATGCTTGTCCTTGATCAGCGCCTGGTTCAGCGTCGCTTCGCCGCTAATGACATTGATCAGGTCGTAGACCACACGGCGTTCACACCCCATGATCAGGTCCAGGTTGCGCAAGCCCACGTCAAAATCCAGTACCGCCGTCTTGTGGCCGCGCAGCGCGAGGCCGGAAGCGAAGCTTGCACTGGAAGTGGTCTTGCCTACGCCGCCCTTGCCGGATGTCACAACGATGATTCTTGCCACAAAGAACTCCTTTTAGATATATATGCTGTAGTGGTGGATACGGTATTTCCCGTATCAGCCCGTTGACTTGACCGATGATACTTCAATACTGTCGCCTATCAGCTTGATTTGTACCGGCTGGTTGGCCGCCAGTGCAGGCGGGCCATTTTCAAATGTCCTGTAGATGCCGGCAATGGACACCAGTTCGGCCTCCATTCCCATGGCGAAAATGCGCGCCTCGGTATTGCCCATCGCACCGGCCAGTGCGCGACCGCGCAGCGGCGCATAAATATGGATGCTGCCGTCGGCGATCACTTCGGCACCGTTGTTAACGGAGGCGGTAATGATCAGGTCGGCGCCGCGCGCATAGATGCGCTGTCCGGCGCGCACCGGCGTATCGATGACCATCGCGGGGATATTGCCTGTCGAAGGCGGGGCCGCAGCTGGAGCCGGGGCGGGCTGTATCTCCACAACCGGTGCCGGTGCAGGGACAGCTGCAGAAGCGGGAGCCGCTGCCGGCAAGTCCACTTCCTGGCGCGGCTTGCTGACGATGTCCAGGCTGAGGCCGTTGGCGCTGATGTCGGCATGGTCTTCGGCGCGCGCATTGCGCACCGCGACCGGATTCAGCCCGAAGGATTTGAACAGCGGGATCAGCGCAGCCCAGTCGAGCTTTTGCTCGCTGACCGGCTCCACGTCGATGACCGCAAATTCATCGTCAAAAAAATCCGGCGTGCCTGCGGTCATGTCCTTCAGCGCTGTTTCCAGCGCTGCGGTGGATGCTTCATGCAAAATCACGGCAACTGCCACGACGGTCGATATCTTTATTTCTATGGGCTTGCGCGTGAGGCTGTTTTGCATAAATGGCAAATAAGTAGAAAACCAAGGGAAGCAGGGCTGCCGTTCCTGCCTGCATAAACACCGCAAAGCCGGGAGCAAAAGCCTTATTTGCTTATAAAGCAGTCATCGTACCAAGCGAAGCGCAAGATTGCAAAAAATAGTCTCCCTATTTCGCTTTCCCTTCCATTTCGTTCCTTTACCTGCCGGGTTGTTGCGCATCATGCTGCACGCAGCAGGTGGGCGACCTTGCAAGCTATCCGCCAGGGGCTTTCGATAGCTGTCGATGTTGCAAAAATGACTACTGACAGATTCTGTCATTCTACACCGCCAGACTGGCAGTGCCTCAGCGGATAAAACAGACAATACCAATCAATCTCAAGGAATTCATCATGCGCCTGTATCACCATCGGTATTCCGCCAGCGCCCGCCGCGCCGTCATGACTGCCATCCACCTCGGCCTGCCGGTGGAACTGGCGACGCTGGATCTGACCAGCCTGCAACAGCGCCGCCAGCTGACCGAATTGAATGCCAACAGCAAGGTGCCGGTGCTGGTCGATGGCGATTTTGTGCTGTGGGAATCCTGCGCGATCATGCAATATCTGGCGGAGTTGACGCCGGGCCAGACCGTCTATCCGGCTGATGCCCGCGCCCGCGTGAATGTCAACCGCTGGCTGTTCTGGCTGTCGCAGCATTTCGGCCCGGCTCTCGGCATCTATGTATGGGAAAACATGATGAAGTCGATGTACGGCGTCGGCACGCCGGACAAGCGCGAACTGGAGCGCGGCAAGATCCAGATCGAACAATTCGCACAGGTGCTGGACGATCATTTGCGCGGAAGGGAGTGGATGTGCGGATCAGGTCTGACGCTGGCCGATTTTGCCGTTGCTTCGCCGCTGATGTATATCGAGCAGGCCAGCCTGCCACTGCAGCAGTATGAACATATCCAGGCCTGGTTTGCGCGGGTACAGCAGCTGGATGCATGGCGGAAGACGGAGCTGAAATGAGGTGCGCCGGTCTTCCTTGCAGGCTCCAGTCACGTATAGACCAGATAGTCTATGCCGTTGCTGATCTTGCCTATGACCTGCAATTGATTTTCTACGCTTTCGCTAAAGCTGGCCAATATCCCGGCGGCGGATATCTGGCCGCTATCCAGCTCTTTGATCCAGTAAGCATATCCGGCCTGGTCGGGCGTACGGTGCAGTACATTCTGGTACAGCTTGTCTAGCATCGCAGTATGGGACGGCGCGGCGCCATACAGTTTTTGGAACTCCGGGGAGGCGATGAAACCGCTTGCAACGTCGATCAGGCTGGAACCCTTGTCCATATCGCGGATCCAGTAGCCGAGACCTGCCAGGTCCGGTACCCGGTCGAACGCCGCCTGGTAGATACGGTAAGCTTCGCCTGCAACTCCGTTGGTATCGAGTGCAACTGCCGCATCGGCGAATTGCAGCCTTTCAATATTGACGACAGCATCAGCACCTTCTGTACCCGAGCTGTCGGTAACGCTGTAACCCGAGCCGTTTTTGCTGACCGTGAATTGAGACCTGATGCCGGCATAGACAGCAGTATCCGTGCCGTTGCCGCCATCGAGCTGGTCGTTTCCGCCGCCGCCGGTAAGGCGATTGGCGACATCGTTGCCCGTCAACACATCGTTGCCCTTGCCACCGACGGCGTTTTCTATGATGGCGCCGAAAGCAATGCCGAAGTTATTGCTGCCGTCATAGGTCGGAGTGGGGCCGGTATAGTTTGCCGGCGCCGCATCCGGCAAAATCCTGATACTGGAATAGCTGCCTGGAACCAGGTTTATGACGCAGCCCTCAGTGAAATTGCTGACAGAAATGCTGTCATTGCCGCCGGCGTCCCAGATGGCTTTGACAAACGGTATGTGAGGATCAAAGGTATAGACATCATCGGAGGTATGGAAGCTCTTGTTCGCACCGTAGATGTATTGCATCGCTGCGATGTCCAGCACCATCGGCGTTTCTGCGTTAACGTGAAAAGTCTGCCATGAGTAGGCACCGTTCTGTTTGTAAACGATGGTCCTGAAAAGGCTGTCGACAGGATCGTTATAGCTCATCACCGTATAAGTGTTGGAATCCAGTGAGGCAGGCAATACTGTTCCATCTTCAAACGAATGCTTGAGACCAAGCGCATGGCCTACTTCATGAATAATCGCCTGGTAATTTTCGGATCCCGGCGACCAGGATGGGTTGCTTGCAGCGGGACCCTGTGTACTCAGCCAAATATCGCCACCCACTGGAGAGCTGGAGCTTGGGTAGTGCGCCCATCCCCAGGCTTGCGTGCCGATGCTGCTCAGATTATTGGCAGAGGTAAAGCCAAAGCGTATATCGCCGACATTGCTGGCGGTATCGGTAACTTGCGAAAATTGGATATTTGCCACATTGGCCCAGGCTTGCAAGGCGGCGCTGGCGGCTTGCTGCTGCTGTACGTTCAGGCCGTAATGCAGAACCGCATTTGCTTCGTCCAGCGTTGAATATCCTGAAGATCCGTTATAGCCCAAAAAAACCGTGTCACCGTTTGTCCAGGGAAAACTGTAACTAAGTGCCACGCCGGAGCCAAGCGAGCCGCCCCACTTTAAGCCGTGGATGAGTGCATCGATGAGGACGGAGCCGGACTGTTTTACTGCACTGATGCTGCTGGAAGTGGCTGGAGAAGGCATAGTTTATGCTGTGGCCGGTATAAGGGTGTAAATGCAGGATGTATATCTGGAACTGGTAAGTGAAACGCAGGCTGGTGGGAAGAATCACACCTGGCCTTCCTCAACGGTTTGTTATAAAAATTTTATCATGCAATTATTGCAGCAATGTTTATTTTGCAATTTTAGAGGGGTGTTTTTGTTATCTGTCCGTATGGGAAAAGAAATCAATACGCCGGTTGCCGATTCAGGTAATACTATGGGATAGTTCAGTACATGAGAATTGTTGCAAAATTCCCTTGGCAGCGACAGATAAGAGCCAGTCTGATTTTGCAACATTGTCTTGGCCATATGTCCGGCTATAGCTGTGCCAGCGCTTGATCAGCTTCATCGTATATTGGAAGGAAAGTTATGAAATATATTGAAGAAAATAGTGCCTTACTGAAGCAGTTGATGACGGTACCACCGATGAGCGCCCAGCAATATGCCATCGTGATGCGCAAACGTACGGATTCCCGCAGAAGGGCTGAAGACGCCCGCGATGCCAGCCTGGCCAATGCACAGGCAAAAAAATCGGCCCAGGGCGCCTGAGCCTGCAGCGTCCGCGCTGCTTACCCGGCAATTCCCCGGGTGGCAGGTAGATAAAAAGAGAGCAGGCTTTGCCTCGTGCCTGCTGTCTACATTGCCTATGCCGCTGTTATCACTTTCACTGGCCCCGCTGCCTGTGCAGCACCTCCATCTGCGAGGCTGTTGTGCCTTTCCCGCTACCCTAAAATTTCAAATACCGCGCTTGCCTGTGATGGACGGCACTGTTGTTTCTGTTGCGTTTTCGTCGCGACATCTATGCGCTGCAAGCTGAACGAATAAGCTTGATATTCATGGAAACGGCCGGCATATCTGTTCATCAAGCTGGCACGCCTTGAAATCCCGGGAGGATGTATATGGAAACAGAATTGAAACTGAGCATCCATATAAGGCATGCCGGGATCTTGCGCAAGCATCCTTTGCTGAAAGAATACGCAGTACGCAATCCGCGCCGGCAACAGATGTCGGATACTTATTTCGATACGCCGGACTTGCACTTGTGGCGCAGTAAATTCGGTCTCAGGGTCAGGCAGACAGGCAAGCGCTGGATACAGACATTGAAGGGCGGAGGCAGCGCAGCCGGGGGCTTGCATCAGCGCCATGAATGGGAGTCGGCGCTTGATGGCCCGCTGCCCGATCTTGCCGCCTTGCAAAAGCGCGTGGCAGGTGAAAAAGCCTGGGCGGTTTTGCTGCAATGCGCGGGCAAGAATATACAACCAGTCTTTACGACACAGATAACCCGTACCGTCTGGGATTTGCGTTTGCCCACTGGCGAAGAGGTGGAATTTGTGCTGGATCAGGGTTATGTGCAAAGCGGCGACAGACGCAAAGATATTAGCGAGATCGAACTTGAGCTGAAATCAGGCAAAGCCGTACACCTGTTTGAGCTGGCATTGCAATTGCAAAAAAAGATCCCGCTGCGTATCTGCGATATCAGCAAGGCCCAGCGCGGCTATATACTATATTTGTCTCAACAGGCGCAGCCGCAGGCTCCTTCCGCAGTCAAGGCAAGCGAGCTGGTTTTGCGTAAAAAGATGGATGCGGAGCAGGCGTTCCGCGTCATCCTCGGCAATTGCGTGGCGCAGATACAGGGCAATGAGGCGGGTGTGGCAGACAGCGATGCGCCGGAAAGTCTGCACCAGATGCGTGTTGGCCTGCGCCGCCTGCGTTCAGCATTCGGGCTGTACAAAGACATCGTCATTGTGCCGAAACAGGTCGAGGAAGATATGGAATGGCTATCCGGCCAGCTGGGTGCTGCCCGAGACTGGGATGTGCTGGCGCATTCCACGCTGGCTGCAGTGGCGGAAGCGGCCGATATCATGCCGGCCGGTGTTCAACTGGCGCCGCTGCAAGCGGCAGCGCTGGCCGAGGCGGGCAAAAAGCATGAAGCAGCCGCTGTGGCGGTCAGATCGCCGCGCTTTGCCCGGCTGGTGCTGAACCTGAGTGCACGCGCCCATGGCGCCGGCTGGAACGATCCCGGACGAGAAGATGTGCAGCAGGAATTGGACAAGCGCATCATCAAGTTTGCCGGCAGGAAGATGGAGCAGGCGCAACGCCGCCTGTACAAATGCGGCAAGCGCGGCAAGCAGGTGCATGCCACGGATGTTGTCGCGCAAGGGCCGACGGGAGAAAGTGGGCATGGCATGCAGGCAGAAGTGCATGCGCGGCATCGTTTGCGCATCGCCTCCAAGAAGCTGCGTTACACGGCGGAATTTTTCCATTCACTATTTCCGTCCCGGCGCATGCGGCTGTACATGGAAGCAATGACGGGTTTGCAGGAAATCCTGGGGCAATGCAACGACGTAGTGGTTGCATCCGGCCTGCTCGGGCAATTGCAGCAAGCGCACGCAGAGCTGGGTGTGCCTGTCGGTTTTGCCAGGGGTTGCCTGGCTGCGCGCGCCGAGCATGCGATTGCGGCAATGGAAAAACAGTGGCGGCACCTGGAGACCATAGAGTTGCCCGGCAAGTCCTGAATCCGGGGCGGCCAGGTTCTGTCGTACATGCCGCCTGTGCTATTGCCTTTAAGCGGGAGATTTATCCCACGCCGGTGCAAAGGGCGGATTGACAAAACGCATGTCTTTTTGCAGCGCTGCAATGGCGCGCCTGTCTTCATCATCAAGCGTCAGTTTGAGCGCATCGAGATTGGCCTTCTGGCTTTGCGGCCTTTGCGCCTTAGGAATCGCGGCGACACCTTCCTGGTCCAGCAGCCACTTCAGCGCCACTTGGGCCGGTGTCGCGCCATGCTTGCCGGCGATGGCAGCCAGGGCGGCGTTGTCGGCGAGCTTGCCCTGCGCCAGCGGGCAATAGGCCACGATGGGGATGCCCTTGCTTGCCAGGTAGGCGCGTACCGGTGTCTGGTCTAGCAATACATGGTATTCAATCTGGTTGCAGGCCAGAGGCGCGCCGATGTCTTCGATGACGGTGCGCAGCAGGTCTATCGTGAAATTGCATACGCCCATTGCGCGTATGCGGCCTTGCTCTTTCAGCGCGGCCAGCGTCTCGAAAATTGCGGGCAAGTCCATCTCCTTGCTGGGCCAGTGCACCATGAACAGGTCCACATAGTCGAGCTTCAACTTGTCCAGGCTGGTATCGAAAGAGCGGAGAATCGCATCCGGCGCCAGGTTGGCATGCCACACCTTGGTGGTGACGTGCAGGTCTTTGCGGGCGATGGCGGACGCTGCAATGGCGGCGCCTACCGCTTCTTCATTGTTATACATCGCCGCTGTGTCTATATGCCGGTAGCCCAGGTCCAGCGCGCTCTCCACGGCAACACGGCAGTCGTCTCCCTCCATGCGGAAGGTGCCCAGGCCCAGGCTGGGGAAACTGATTCCTTGTGTTTGTATCGCATGCATAATAGTTACTCTTGAGATGGTTGAGGGGACACAGTTGAATTCAACGCCGGCGTTCTAGCGTATGGAACGGACGGTGCGCAAAAAGGAAATTCTGTTCCCCGACGGCCAATTGTGCGATGGCGTCGCGGTTATTAGATAAGTGACTGCGAGGCATCAATTGTTTTCTGTTGAGGCTCTGTTTTTCCAGCCTTCTTGTATCTGGTAGCTTATTCTGCGAGGTGCGGGCCAAAGGACTTGATCAGTTCGACGTGCTTCTCCAGGTTTTCTTCGATACGGTGCGTTGGTCCGGCGATGGCACATCCGTAAAGCTCGCCTTCTATCACGATGGATACCGCAACGGCATTGACGCCGTCCAGGTAATCGCCGTCGGTCATGAACCAGCCTTTCGGCGACCACTCGTTCAGGTGATCGATCAGCTGCTGCTTGCTGGAGATGGTTTGCTCATTGTATTGCACGAACTTGAGGCGGTTGATGATAGCCATGCGCGCGCTTTCCTCCAGGCCGGCCAGCAGGGCCTTGCCGACCGCCGATGCATACAACGGCCGTATGTCGCCGACTTGTACGATGTAGCGCACATATTGCTTGCTTTCCACTACTTCGATATACAGCACCGCGCCGTTCACCAGCTTGCCAAACAGCACGGTCTCATTGCTCTGGTCGCGGATTTTCTCGAGCGCTGGTAAAACCCACAGCGGCAGTGGATTATGCTTGGCAATTTCATCCACTCTTTTTTCCAGAAGCTTGGTCGGATAAAACCCGCGCTGATGCTTGAGTTCAAATATGTATCCGCGTTCCTCCAGGGTCTTTACCAGGCCATGGCAGCTCGATACGGGGATGCCTGTCGCGCTGGCAAGCGCGGATACCGACATGGGGCGGCGTTCGCGCGCGAAGGCTTCAATGATGTCAAGAATTTTGCTGGCTGCCGGCACTGTCATTTTCTGGTCCTGTCTTCTATGGGGCGCATATCGATTTTGCGGCTTTGGTATCGATGGTAAGGTCCGAATTGGATGTCAGCTTGAATCGCTGCACCTTCTGCGTAGCGGTCTTCGGAATATGGTCTGCAAATTCGATATAACGCGGTATTTTATGCTTTTCCAGCACGGTTCTCAAAAATGAAACCACTTCGTCTGCGTCGAGTTTGCCGCGCATGACAATGACCAGCTTGATCTCCTCGTCCAGCATGGGGTCGCTGACCCCGACTGCGGCGCAGTCAACAATGCCTGCATGCTTGAGCGCGGCAAGTTCTATTTCCACGGGTGAGATCATCTCGCCGCCGCGCCGTATCAATTCCTTTTTCCGGCGTTCGAAATACAAAAAACCATCCTTGTCCATATGCCCCAGATCGCCGGTATGGAACCAGAGGTTGCGCATGGCATCCAGGGTCTCCTGCGGTTTCCTGAAATAGCCGGTGGTCATGACGAAAGGCACTTTCGGCCTGACCGCTATTTCACCGCTGTTTTCCGGCGGCAGCAACTGATCTTCGGGGCCTAGTATGGCAACTTCAAAGTCGTCGCGTGCAACGCCCACCGATCCCACGCGGGTATGGGTAGCCGTATTCATGGTTACCATGCCGCCGGTTTCGGTCATGCCGTATAACTCAAAAATATCGAGCGACAGCCTGGCGTGCAAGGCGGTCCAGATATCCGTGGGAGCGCCGCCGCCTACGCACCAGCGCAGCGATGTTGCGGCCGGCTGCACGATGGTCTTGGCGAGGATATTCAGCACGGTGCCCACATAAGTAAAGCCGGTTGCCTGATACCGGGCGGCCTGCTCAAGGAAGCCGGACGCGGAGAATCTGGGAACGAGGATGACGCTGCACCCGACCGTCAGTGCAGAAAGCACGGCGTACATCTGTGGATTCGCATGATGCAGCGGAAGGAAGGTCAGGATGCGGTCTCTACTGGTAATGCCGATGGCTTCGGTAATTTTTTTCCCGGTCGCCAGATAACTGCGGTTGGGGATCAGCGTGCCCTTGGGCTGGCCGGTGGTGCCCGAGGTGTACAGGATGGCTGCGAGAAAGTCATTGCCGAGCACTGCCGGCGCGGCCTGCGGCAGAGCAGACATTTGCTGTGCAAACGCCTGTTCCGATTCATGTCCTTCCACCCGCAGCGGCAGGCTGGCGAGATCCAGCCTGATCCTTTTGAGTTCTGCGCCTTCTGTCAGCACGACGCTTGCCTCGCTCTGGGTGACGATGTAGTGGAGTGCGTCGCCAAACAGCTCGTGGCTGACCGGGATCGCTGTCGCCCCGCGCGCGAGGGCGGAAAACCAGTAAAACAGAAACAGCGGCCGGTTGCTGACTGCCACCACCACCTTGTCTCCCGGCTGGACGCCGAGTTTGGCCAGCCAGCTGGCGCCGCGCTGCGCAAGATCCGCGGCTTCGGCGAAAGTCCATGCCGATTCCTCATGAAAAATAAATGGTGAGAGCGGCTGCGTGGCAGCGAGCTGCAAGAGGCGGTTGATCATGGGATTTTTCGCTTATAGGTTTGCTGTCGATTGGGGCGTGTTCGGAACGCCTGGGAACGGCGTTCGTGAATTAACATTTTTATAAAATTCAGCTGGTTGAAAATAAATTCAGTATGTTGATATTCTATCTGCTTCAATCTATACTGCCAACACGCGAAATCAAGATTTACCTGATGGCGGCACAAATAAAATATTGTTCACGGCGACCGTGAACGCAGGAGACCATAGTGAAATCCGACGGCATACAGCGTTTAGGGCAGGGCGCCTACTGGCAGGATCTGGCGGCAGGGCAGAAGTTCGACACCTTCAGGCGCACCGTCACCGAGACGGACCTGGTAAATTTCATTTCGGTGACGGGCATGCTGGAGGCGATTTTCATCGACAGCACGTTTGCCGGAGGCGCGATGCCGGGCCGGCCGGTGCCGGGGGCGCTGACGTATACGCTCATCGAGGGGTTCATCCTGCAATCCATGATCCAGGGAACAGGGCTGGCGATGCTGGAGTTGCACCAGGTGATCCATCTTCCGGTGCATGTCGGCGACACCATACACGCAGAAATTGAAGTTACCGACATCCGCCCCACGTCGCGTGCCGGAAGGGCCGTGGTGACCTCGGTCAACCGCGTGCTGAACCAGCACGGCGACTGTGTGATGACCTACACCGCCAAGCGCCTGCTGGCCGGCCGCTGATCTCCGTCGTCTTTCCTCAGCATTAAGCCGTCACTCCAACACGTACTCTATCGGTTCCTTATCGGTTTCTTATCGGGCAGCACACATGAATGATGACATTGAAATAAGCGCCGCCTTGTGGCGGCCGCAGGTCGACCCGCGGTTCACGGAAGAAATCCGCCTGTATGCGGCGGCCGAGATAGCACCCCAGGCAGACGACATAGACCGCGACGATGTCTACCCTGTAGCGATCATGAAAGCGCTGGCGGCCAAGGGCTATAGCACTGCGACGCTGGACACCCGCTACGGCGGCGACGGAAAAAGCTATGCCCATGCGGTAGCCATCTTTGAAGAGCTGTCGGTGGCCAGCGCTGCGGTAGGCATTTCGTTGATCACCATTTTCCAGGCGCAGACGATGTTGCGGCTGTTCGGCTCGGATAGTCTGAAGGACCGTTATTTGCCATTGTTCAGTAAAGGCTTGCTGAGCTCCTACAGCCTGACGGAGGCCAACCATGGCAGCGACATCCGCCACCTGGACACCAAGGCCCGTGTAGAAGGCGGAGAATGGGTGCTGAACGGCGAAAAATCCTTCATCACTTCCGGTTCCGCTGCGGAATTTTTCATTATCCTGGCCGAGACGGACCAGGGTGTTTCCGTATTTGCCCTGCCGCGCGATACGCCAGGGCTGACGATCTACAAGGGCCATACCGCCGCTACTTTCGGCCTGCGCAACGGGCCGCACATGAATATGCGGCTGGAGAACGTGCGGCTGCCGCTGGACCATCTGGTCGGCACCGAAGGAAAAGGTGTGCGCCAGGCGGTCACCGTGCTCGATTATTCCCGCACGCTGGCCGGCGCCATCAGCGTGGGAATTGCACGTGCAGCGTTCGAGGGTGCGCTGAAGTTCGCAAGGAACCGCGTTGCATTTGACAAGAAAGTGCTCGATTTCCAGGGCATACAATGGTATTTCGCCGACATGCTGACGGACATTGATGCCTCGCGCCTGCTGATTTACGCCGCTGCCGATGCACTCGACCGCCATGACAGCATAGACCGCTATTCCAGCGAAGCCAAGCTGAAAGCCTGCGCGGTTGCCACCGAAGTCGCCAGCAAGGCGGTACAGATTTGCGGCGCCTACGGCACGACTGAAAATGCACCTTTCGGCCGCTATCTGCGTGATGCCAAAGCCTACGAGATTGCAGGTGGATCGGCCGAGGTTCTCAAGAATACCATCGGAAAATTCTTGCTGGCGGGGTTGACGAAGCAGGCATTAAAGCCGCGCTGAAAACACACCGGGCAGCAGCACATTCCAAAACCAAAGCGACGTGAGATCAATCTCAGGCGCGACCATCCAGGAGACATAGAGATGAAGATACGTACCATTGCACTTGCCATCGCCAGCACACTGGCGTTTTCCGCGGCCCTGCCGGCGGCTGCCCAGGTAGCGGGCGATAAAATCAGGATCGGGTTCATCTCCGACATGTCCGGCACTTATTCCGACCTGGACGGTCGCGGCGGCGCCGAGGCGATCAAGATGGCCGTCGCCGATTTTGGCGGTACAGTGCTCGGTAAAAAAATTGAAGTCCTTACCTACGATCATCAGAACAAACCCGACAATGCCGTCACCAAGGCGCGCCAGTGGTTTGACGAGGAAGGCGTGGGAATGGTGATTCACGGCGCCAATTCCGCTGCCGCGCTGGCGGTGTCGAAACTGGCCGCCGACAAGAAAAAACTCGCTATTGTCGTATCGGCAGGTTCGGCCCGCCTGACCAATGAAGACTGCAATCCCAATACCATCCACTATTCTTACGATACCGTGGCGCTGGCCAGGGTGGCCGGTTCAGCCATCGTCAAACAAGGGGGAAAAACCTGGTATTTCGTGACGGCCGATTTTGCCTTCGGCAAATCACTGGAAAGCGATACAACCAAGGTCATCAAGGCCGCAGGCGGCACGATATTAGGTTCGGTCAAGCATCCACAGGATGCTGCCGATTTTTCTTCTTACATCATCACCGCGCAGGCGTCCAAGGCGCAGATCATCGGCTTTGCCAATTCAGGCAACGATACGATCAACGCCATCAAGACTGCCAATGCGTTTGGCGTGAACAAGAGCGCGCGCCTGGCCGGTCTGCTGATCTTTATCAGCGACGTCCATGCATTGGGGCTGAACGTGACACAGGGCATGTACCTTGCCGATTCCTGGTACTGGGACATGAACAACGATACCCGCGCCTGGTCCAAGCGCTTTTATGCAAAGATGAAAATGCAGCCGACTTCTTCGCAGGCTGGAGATTATTCCGCCACGCTGACTTACCTGAACGCAATCAAGGCAACCGGCACGGATAATTCTGATAAGGTGATTGCGTATATGAAGGCCAACAAGATCAACGACATGTTCGCCAAAAACGGCACGATACGGCCGGACGGCCGCATGGTGCATGACATGTACCTGATGCAGGTGAAGTCACCTGCGGAATCCAAATACCCTTGGGATTATTACAAGCTGGTGCAGACTGTGCCGGGGGATCAGGCATTTACGCCAAAATCCGAAAGCGCTTGCGCGCTGTGGAAATAACCCTGCTATAAAAATAAATATATTCTTGGACCAGAGCTGCGCTGCAGAAAAGCGTGGGTTTCCGGGGCCGTTGACGCGGCAGCTGAATCATTTCCCGGGACAGATGGCGTCCATCTTTCCGCACCGCTCAAAACCTCATGCGCGCAGCGATGCGATCCGCATGCTGTCCCGGATGGTGGGGACGCTGTTATAGGCAGTGTGGCAGAGCCGTAATGCAAAATCCCGCCTGCGGCGTTTGCCGCAGGCGGGATTTGTCCGGCTTGACTAAGCTTGATGTAGCTTAAGCTTGTTTGCTTTTTGCAGATTTACGGCGTGATGCCAGGCCCAGCAATCCCAGGCCGATCAGCGACAGGCTGGCTGGCTCAGGGATAGTGCCAACATCGACATTGATCGCCGAACGGCCTACTTCACGTCCTGCGAGGTTATATGCCACCAGCGCAAAGCTGTATTCGCCGTTGGCATTCGGATTGAAGGTTCCTGCCGGCGGAGTGATCACTCCTGGAAAGCCTGTTGTCAGGAAGCTGAACCCCAGGTTTTGCGAATCCTGCAAGGTGGTCCCGCTGCCTGTCAGATTCCATGCGCCAAGCAGGGATGCATCAGTATCGACACCTGGATTAAAGTCGTAGAACAGTTTGTACGTGAAGTCGGACAGGCTGCCGGCGCTGACATTGACGTAGTAGTCAAAATTCCAGGTCGACGCATTGCCGCTGCTGACGCCAGGGTTTGCCAAATAAGTACCTGCGCTGTTGTTTCCCAGGTTGGGGCCGACGCCACGCTGTGTTGCCGCCAGACCCAGCGTCAGTGTGCCGGTCCTGGCTTCCACCACGGTTATTGCACTTGGATCTGTAGGGATGCCGCTGCCGCCATAAGTTGCCGCTGGAAGGTTGGCAAACGTTGTGTAGGTTGGCGTGATCGGTGCGGCGAATGCTGTCAGCGTCGAAGCGGCAAGTGCGATTGCTGTAAGTGTGCGCAACGTGGTTTTGATCATTGTTAGTTCTCCCGGGTATTATTACTTTTTGGAAATCTGAAATCAGATTTTGACTTGGTGTTGTTACCTACAGTCATGACTAAGCAACATCCGTGCTCATTGCAAGATTGTTAAATTTTATTGATTGAAATCAAGTGCTTGAAAAAAATAAATGCATTGATGCATCTGTTTATGGAGAGCTTGCGAGGACATTTGTAAAAACGCCCGACAGATATGTCGGAATTTGAAAGCAGAAATCGCGGTAGTTACTGCCCATTGCGGAAGAAGATATCCGATATGTGTGGAACTTCCGCCCATTTATCTGAAGCTGTAACAGCCTCACCATGTGTGTACAGAATGCGCTGTATCACCGGATGACCGGTATTCCACGCAGCGTGTCATTTACATCACACATCAGGAGAGAACATGAACACAGTAAGCGTGGCCCGCAATCTCGCGGGCAATACAGCGGGCAAAATCCGGGTCGGCATTGTCGGTGCAGGCACCTGGGCCGAATACGGTCACATCCCCTCGCTGAAGCTATTGCCGGAGTTTGAGATTACCGCGGTGTTCAGCCGCGATCAGAAAAAGGCCGATGCGGTAGCACAGCGCCACGGCATCCGCTATGCAGTCAATTCGCTGCAGGCGCTGGTGCAGCATCCGGAAGTGGACCTGGTGCTGGTGCTTACACCTGCGCCGCAGCATGAGGAGGGCATACGCGCCGCCATCGCCGCCGGCAAGGATGTGTATTGCGAATGGCCCTTGACGCCGAGCCGCGCGTTGTCTGAAGAACTGATGCAGCTGGCCGACCAGGCCGGCGTGCGCCATATCGTCGGCCTGCAACGCCGGCTGGCGCCCGGCTACCGCTATGTGCGTGACCTGCTGGCGCAGGGCTATATAGGCGAACTGCGTTCGATACGGCTGCACATCAGTGTCGAATATTTCCAGCGCCACCGTATCGCCGCGCTGTACTACACGGTGCCGGAAGCAAACTTCTCCAGCCTGCTGTCGATCTATGGCGGCCATTTCCTTGACGTGCTGTTTACCCATTTCGGCTATCCAGAGACCTTGAGCGGCCTCACCGTCAACCAGTTCAAGGAAGTGACGCTGATAGAAACCGGCGAGACGCAGCCGCATACCAGCCCCGACCAGGTCGTGCTGAGCGGCACCTTCTCCAACGGCGCCGTGCTGTCTGTGCATCTGGAGGCAGGCAAGCGCAATAATTTCGGCGTCCAGCTTGATATCACCGGCACGGAAGGCGACCTGAAAATATCCAACAGCACCAGCTTCGGCGATGCATTCAATCTGATAGAAGGCGCGCGCGGCGATGCGCAGCCGCTCAGGGAACTACCGGTGCCTGCTGAATACGATTGGGTGCCGGCCAGCAGCCTGGGTGGCAGTACGCTGGAGCTGGCGCATCTGTATGCGGCTTATGCCAGGGACGTGCGCGACGGCAGCACGCTGGCGCCGACGTTCAAGGATGCGTTGAAGATGCATGAACTGATCACGCATATCGACACATCCAACCGCACCGGCACCCGCGTCACGCTGGCTTAGGTGGCGGAACCGGCTCTTAACGCGGAGCTGTCTCCTGCCTGCGCTGTTGCGGCGTTGGCGACCAGTGCAAAGTAATCGGCAATGCGCGCGGCACGCCAGTCAAGATCAAGATGGGCTTCCGCCTGGGCGGCGCTATCACAGGCGGCCAGCGCTGCCTTGCCGCCATCGCTCTGCACTATCGGCACGCGGGCGCTGCCGTATTGCCGCAGTTGTGCAGCGACTTCATCCGGCAACACGGGAGCGGACGCCAGCCATTCGCGCGCGCCTTTGAATGCGTCCCTGCGCATCATGTCTATCATGTAATCGCTGACGGAATGCAGGCGCATGGGCGAGCCTGGAGTCCAGCCTATCATCGGCAATACCGGCGCCAGCGACGGTGCCGCATGATTGGCGTACAGCGTCGTGTTCCAATAGCGTTCTGCCACGCGCGCAAAATGCGGCAAGTCGGCAATGGCCAGCAGGCCACTGTCTTCCATGGGCAGGATTTCAACCTTGGGCTTGGTGACGACCACGGTGTCGTTGGACACGTCCACGTACAGCGCGCCGAACTGGAAGGCGTTCTGGAAATAACTCTCCCTCAGTGCTCCCCAGATATGGCGGATGATGCCGCCCCCTCTCAGGAAGGCGACAAGCGCCTGCTCCACCGGATGCTGTGGCTGGCTTAGGCGCTGCTGCATGCGCTTCTGCACATCGAGACTGATTTCGGTGCAGCGGCCTTTCGGGTAGGGCCTTTCAGCATCCTTACTGAGCAGCGGCGCCAGCGCCGCATCGGTTTCCGCGCGTACCGCCAGCAGATACTGTTCCAGTTCCGCCAATAGCGGCGCCAGAAACTGCCGTGTCAGTTCGGCCTGTCTGGAGCTTACCGGCGCAGGCTGCTGGGATAGCAGCGGCTTGTTGGCAGAAATAAGTAGATCTTTTGTCATTGCAGCTGGCTATCTGTCTCTTCTGGATACTTGGGGCCGCGGAGCGACGGTTCCGGCATTTTACCGTAGCCGGCCTTAAGGAAAACAGCCTTCGCTTATCATGGCGGAATGCATGCTGGCGGGGTATCCGATGTATACTAAGGGCAATTGTTAAATATGTTAAAGCAGCCTGTCCCGGCACCTGTGCATATTTGGACCGCGCGCCGCTGCGCAACCGAAGATCGCAATCGCACACATTGCGTGGTGCCCCTAACACTGCAACGGGGAAAACGTGAGCGCTGCTCCTTACGACTACGATATTATTGAAAGGCTGCACACCAGCGAGAGATCGCTGGTCTACCGGGCATCGTCTGCACAATTCAATACGACCGTCATCGTCAAGATTCCCAACAAGGAATCTCCTTCCTTCCAGGAGATTGCGCAGTTCAAGCGTGAGCATGCAATAGCGCAGCGTTGCGCGCATACGGGCGTGGTGCGGCCGCTGGCGCTGCGGCAGGATGCCGGGCGCTGGACGATGATACAGGAAGACATCGGCGGCCATTCACTGAACAGGTTGCTGCGCGAACACTGGCCGCACAATGGCGATTCCGCGCCCGGACTCGTGTTCCCGCTCGACGATTTCTTCGATATCGCGTTGCAGCTGTGCGCAGCGCTGGAAGTTGTCCACGCCAACGGCATCATCCACAAGGACATCAATCCTTCCAACATCATCTGGAACCATGCGCAACGCCGCCTGCAACTGATCGATTTCGGCATTGCCTGCGAACTCGGGCAGGAAGCGCAACGCATAGACAATCCGAATACGCTGGAAGGCACTCTGCGCTACATGGCGCCGGAGCAAACCGGGCGCATGAACCGCATCATCGACTACCGCGCCGATTATTACGCGGTCGGCGCGACCTTTTATGAGCTGCTGACAGGGCGGCCGCTGTTCGCTGCGACCGATGCGATGGAACTGGTGCATTGCCATATTGCGCGCGCGCCCGACTGGTCGTTGCCGCAGCTGGCCGCCTTGCCGGAGGCGCTGCTGTCCGTATTGCAGCGCCTGCTGGAAAAGAATGCCGAGCAACGCTACCAGAGCCTGCATGGATTAAAACGAGACCTTGAACTATGTCGGCAATTGGTGCAGGAGCCCGCGCAGGCGCACAGTCTGGCTGCGGGTTTGTCGGACCACAGCGGCAAGTTTCTGATTCCGCAAAAGCTGTATGGCCGCGAGCGCGAGATTGAGGCGCTGCTGGCGGCGTTTGAACGGGCCAGCGCAGGGCCCGGCGAGATACTGCTGGTGGCCGGCTATTCGGGCATCGGCAAGTCGGCTGTCATCAATGAGGTGCATAAACCTATCGTGGCGCGGCGCGGCTGTTTTGTGTCGGGCAAGTTCGACCAATATCGCCGCCATGTGCCATACGCTTCATTGATCCAGGCGTTTCAGGAACTGATCCGGCAATTGCTGAGTGAGCCTGAAGAGCAGGTGCAGCAATGGGCGGGCAAGCTGCGTGAGGCGCTGGCTGCCAATCTTGGCGTCATCATTGAACTGATACCTGAACTTGCACTGATCACCGGTGCGGCAGAGCCTGTGGCGCCATTGCCGCCTGTGGAATCGCAAAACCGGCTGAACCGTGCGTTCCAGCGCTTCGTCCAGGTGTTCTCATCCGCGTCTCATCCGCTGGTGATCTTCCTCGACGATTTGCAGTGGGCGGATGCGCCCACGCTGAAGATGATAGAGCTTTTCCTGCGCGAGCCGGATGAACGCTACATGCTGTTTATCGGTGCCTACCGCGACAACGAGGTGGACGGCGCCCATCCGCTGATGGCACTGCGCGACACTTTGCATGCAACAGGTGTGCGCATGACGACGCTGACGCTGGCTGCGCTGAGCGAGCCTCACGTGGCCCAGCTGAACGCCGACACCTTGCGCGCCTCCGTCGCAGAATGCGCACCGTTGACGCGGCTGTGCTACCAAAAAACCGGCGGCAATCCCTTTTTCGTTAACCAGTTCCTGCATGCGATCCACGATGCGGGCCACCTGCGCTACCACTTCGGGCAAAACAGCTGGCGCTGGGATATGCAGCCGCTGGAAAATGCCGACTACACCGACAACGTGGTTGACCTGATGCTGGAAAAAATCCGGCGCCTGCCGCAAGACACCCAGCGCATGCTGCAGCTGGCTGCGTCCGTCGGCAACCGCTTCACCCTGGAAACACTGGCCGTCGTCAGCGAAAAATCCCTGTACGCGGCGCAGCAAACACTATGGCCCGCGCTGAAGGCCGGCCTGATTCACCCGCTGGACCATGCCTATAAATACCTGGATGAGGACGAGCCCGCTGCACAGATAGGCTACCGTTTTTTGCATGACCGGGTGCAGCAGGCGGCCTATGCAGTTGCTGAAGAAAACCAGCGGCAGGAAAACCACCTGAAAACAGGCCGCCTGCTTTACCTCCATGCGACTCCGGAGATGCTGGAGGAGCAGCTGTTCGCCATCACCGACCAGCTCAATGCAGGGTGCGGCCTGATGACGGATGTGGATGAACGCCTGTTGCTGGCCGGCTTGAACCTGCGGGCGGGCGCGAAAGCGCGCAGCTCGGCGGCGTTCCAGGCGGCGCTGCGTCACATGCGTATAGGCGCAGCCTTGCTGCCGGACGCTGCATGGCTGCAGCATCCGGATTTGTCTCTGGACTTGCAGCTAGGCGTAGCAGAGACCGCCTATCTGTGTGGCGAATTCGATGCTGCGGAGGAGGTGTATCCTGTGGTGCTGGCACGTTACGATGCGCCTTTGCAGAAAATCCGCTGTCTCAGCGTGCAGGCTCACCAATACCAATTGCAAGGGAGGCTGCTGGATGCCATTGCCGTGCTGCGAGGGGGGCTGGCGCTATTGCAGATTGATATCCCGGACGACGATGCAGCATTGATGGCCAGCGTGAACGCTATCGCGGCCGACAATGAGAGCCTGCGTGCCGGCAAAAGCACGGAAGAACTGCTGGCGGCCGGCGACCTTCAGGACCCGCACTCGGTTGCTGCCATGCAAATGATGCAAAGCATCTGGGTTTCCGCCTATTACGCCGGCAAGCAGCCGCTGAGCCAGGTCATGCTGCTGTCGATGGCGCGGCTGTCTCTGTCGCAGGGAAATAGCGATTTTACGTCGGCAGCCTATGTGGGCTATGCATCCTTCAAGGCGACGCGCGCACAAAACGACAGGCCCGATTACAGCTTCGGCGCGATGGCGCTTGAACTGGCGAACCGCCGCACTGACCTGAAGACCCGCGCTTTGACCTGCCTAATGTTTGCCACGCTGATCAACCACTGGTCGCGCCCCCTGAGCATTTCCGGCACATTGTACGACGATGCCTTCGGCTATGCGCTGGACAGCGGCGACTTCGTCAATGTGGGTGTGGTTGCCGCTGTGCGCGCGACCGACAAGCTGATCCTGGGGCAATACTTGCCGGATTTGCTGCAGGCCACCGAGCGCGACGTGGTGCTGATGCGCGCCAACGGACAGGCCAACCTGGCCGACTGCACTGTCGCAGGTGCGGTGCAGCCTATCAAGGCATTGATGGGCCAGACCGTGCGCGAAGGCAGCTATGACGATGCGGCCTTCAGTGAAGAGCGTTTCATGGCTGACTATGCCGGCTCGCGCCTGTACCAGGCTTATTTTTTGCAGGGGAAAATTCGCAACGCGTATTTGTTCGATGGTGCTGATGCAGAAGTGCTGGCCGGCCAGCTGGACGTGGTGGCGCAGATGCTGCGCGGCCAGGCAAAAGTGCCGGAGGCCAGCTTTTACGCCGCGATGGTCTGGATACGCGCACTACGGCGAAATCCTCAGCGCGCGGATGCCGCTGCATTGCTTGAGCGTTTGCAGGCCTTGCAGGACAAGCTGGCTTCGTGGGCAGAATTTGGACCGCATAACTTCGCCGCCAGGCATCTTTTGCTGCAGGCTGAAGTCGCGCGCTACCACCAGGACGTGCCGCTTGCCATGCGCCGCTACCAGCAAGCCATCGATGCTGCGCGCGACACAGCTTATATCAACATCCAGGCGCTGGGCAGCGAGCTGTGCTCCGAATTCTGGCTGGAGCAGGGCCAGCACCGCGCCGCCGAAGTGTTTTTGCGCGATGCGCTGTCCCATTACCGCCAGTGGGGTGCGGAAGGCAAGGCGGCCCAACTGGCTGCGTTGCATGAAAACATCCTGGGGCCCTCAGCCTCTTCCCGGCACGCTGCGCCGCGCATACGGCCCGCAGGCCTGGGGCTGATCACGGAGAGCATCATCACGGCGACCACTGCCGCATCCGTCAACGCTGCGCTGGACCTGGCTTCCATCGTCAAGGCTTCGCTGGCCTTGTCGAATGAAGTCGGCCTGCGCAAGGTGCTGCAGCGGCTGATCGCCATCGTGCAGGAAAATTCCGGTGCACAGGTGGCGCGCCTGCTGTTGCTCAGCGGCGATGTCTGGCGGCTGGAAGCGGATATCGCCGGCGACAGCGTAACGGTACTGCAGTCGCGCATGGTGATCCTGGACGCCGGCAGCGACCCGCAGTTTCCATTGTCGATGCTGCGCTACGCCGCCCGCACCGGCGCGGAAGTGATTGAAGACCGCATTGCCAGTTCGCTGCGTTTTTCGGGAGACCCGTATGTGCTGGAGCATAAACCGGGATCGGTGATGTGCCTGCCTATCCGCCAGGCAGGGCTGGTCAGCGGCATGCTATACCTGGAAAACAACCTGGCGGAAGCATCCTTCACGGCAGAGCGCGTCGAGTTCCTGCGCATCCTGGGCGCGCAGGCGATGATTTCGATTTCGCACGCGCGGCTGTATGACAGCCTGGAGCAGCGAGTCGCAGAACGCACCGCCCAGCTGGAAGACGCCAACCGCAGGCTGGCCACGCTTTCTGCAACTGACGGCCTTACCGGGCTGGCCAACCGCCGCCATTTCGATGAAGTGCTGGGCAGCGAATGGGCGCGGGCCACGCGCACCCGGCAGCCGCTGGCCGTCATCATGATCGACGTGGACCACTTTAAAAAATATAACGACTACTACGGCCACCTGGCCGGCGATGAATGCTTGAAGACCGTCGCGCGCGTGCTGCAGGAAGGCACGCGGCGCGCCAGTGACCTGGCAGCGCGTTACGGCGGCGAAGAGTTTTCCATCGTTTTGCCGAACACCGACGCCGTCGTGGCCCAGCGGGTTGCCGACGCCATGCGGCGTTCCATCGAAGACCTGAACCTGCCGCATGAGCGTTCTGCGCTCGCCAGGCTCACCATCAGCGTAGGCGTTGCCATCGAGTCGCGCTGGGGCGGCGGAGATTCGGAAAGCCTGGTGCGCACTGCCGACGACGCGCTTTACCGCGCCAAGCGTGACGGGCGTAACTGCGTGGCCCTGACTCAAGGCTGACCTCAGGCTGATCAAAGGCCGATAACGCATTCAACCCTGCCCGGCACCATGACGTTGGGATGTCGGTAAACTTTACAATTGTTAATATTTTCTGCACGCCAATTATTCAGCGCGTCTTTGTTTTGTTTGTAGGTAATTGATTTAAAAGATAAATATCATTTATTTTGCCGCTGGTACACTATTTGCTGTAGGGAATGGTGTACGGGAGAGACATGCCAGCAAAGCCGGCGTGTTAATTATTAATGGCATTCGAATGCCTATACCTAAAATAGATCATGAAACTTTCAATCAAATACCTGTTTTCCCTTTGCCTGGCGCTGGCCTCGCTAAGCGCTTCCGCCACGCTGATTCCTTCTTACGACAAGTTTGGCGCCTTGCCGCAGGCTACATTTGGCGGCACCGGTATTTCGAACAGCAATGTCGCGATATCAACCTTGAACCCTACTGTTTCCGTTTTTGGTCACGAGATTGGGCTCGGCACAGTAACACTGGGGCTGACAGCTACTGGGCGCTATAACGACCCTGCCCTGACTAACGATGGCCATGGTACTTTCTTTTCTGCGGCAGGGGCTGATCAACATGACGCGTCGTCCGTTTTCCAGAAACTGGCGCTTTGGAATATTGATTTTTACATCGGTGGTGATGCTTTGGCGTTGGCGCAGTATAGCTATCGCCTGCTGGTGGACGTTGATCCTACCAGCGGTGAATCGTTTAAGACAATCGACATCGGTCTATTCACTGGTGCGCAAAACTCCATGAACATGGGCTTTGACTTGGACGAACTGCTCTATAACTATCACTTTAATCCGTTGACGGCGGGTCAATATAGCTTCCAGCTGCAAGCCGTTAATTCCAAGGGTATCGTTGCAGATTCTACTTCCATTGTTGTACGGGCAGTCCCAGAACCTGCATCACTGGCCCTGTTCGGCATTGCACTGATCGGCTTGTTTGCAGTGGCGCGTCGCCGCCAGGCCTGATTCACCTTCAGACACTTCTGCTGAAAACGGCCCGGAATGAAATTCCGGGCCGTTTTGCATTGAGGGGTCGTATTTCCCCATGACGTGAAGTGATCGCATGTGCTGCCGTACAGTGCTAGGCTGGACTAGGCGCGGCTTGTTCCTGACCGGCCGAGTCCGGCGCTACGTTATCCAGCCCGGTTTTTCTCTCGAATCCGCTTGCGCCCGCCCCCCAATCAATGGCGCCAGGTGTTGTTACTGTCCGAAGTTACCGTCCGAACTATTTGCAAAATAGGCTTGACCGCCTGTCACATGTCAGATATTGTTTACACGTGAAATCAAAAAACTTATTACTTGATGGGGATCAGATGCTGGCGATGCTGGCGGCGCTCGCCAATCCGCACAGGCTGCGCATCATGGCGGCACTGGAGACGGGCGGACGCAATTACGTCAGTCAACTGGCACGCGAGATCGGCATCAGCCGTCCTTTGCTGCACCTGCATCTTCAGAAGCTTGAAGGCGCGGGTCTCGTCATCAGCAAACTTGAGTTGTCGCACGACGGCAAGGCGCTCAACTATTTTGAAGTTTCCAACTTTGCCATCGAACTGACCCCGGCCGCGATTGCCGAGGCGGCGAAGTCCCTGACCAGCAACCCTGAAGCGTAGAGGCTCATATGTCCGAAAGTGTCTTTTTTGCAGCGTTCTTTTTCCCGGCCGCCGCAGTGGTGATTGTCTTTTTCATGAAGTATGTATCGGCCGTTCTGCAGGCCAGGGTACGCCTGGGCCAGGATGAAGCCTATCGAGAAATTGCGGCCAAGGCAGCGACCGCCCAGGCCGAGACGGCGGCGGCGATCGCCTCCCTGGGGGCGACGCTGGCTGATATCCAATCCCGGCTGAACGGGCTGGAGAAAATTCTGAAGGAAGTCGAATAGGAAGTGGAGCAGCCAGCCGCACAGTCGGCAGGTAGCTCGCTTCAAGCACTCATCAGGCAAGAAAAACCATAGAAGGAGCACAGGCCATGAATGAAGTTTCTCTGATTCGTCTCTACTTGTTGCGGGGCATGTACCTGCTCGTCGTCGTCGGGCTCGGCATTGTCGTCCTGCCGGGAGTGATCCACCACGACACCCCTTGGACGCCGTCGGGAGGCGTGGTGCAGTGCATGCTGGCCGCTTTTTGGTTTCTGTCGCTCCTAGGGCTGCGCTATCCGTTGCAGATGCTGCCCGTGCTGCTGTGGGAATTGCTGTGGAAGACAACCTGGCTGATCGTGGTTGCCGCTCCACTATGGTCGGCCGGTAAGCTGGACGATCCTTCCTTTGCGATGGTCTCAGACATTTTGTGGGTCGTCATTGTGCCGTTCGTTATCCCTTGGCACTATGTATTTTCACGCTATGTGCAACAACGTGGCGACCGGTGGATCAAATCTGCGTCAGGCGCCACCGCCACCTAGCCGGCAAGGTTCACGCCCATCGGCTGAACGATTAGCGTCATTCCAGCGCTGCCAAATCTGCTACTCCTTTGCGAGCGACTGAACAGTTTCTGTCGGCGTTCGCCATGCCCGATTACATTAAATGAAAGGTGTCACCATGAAAACCATCATCGCCGCGCTATTGATCGCAGCTGGCTTCGTTTCCGGCGCCTGCGCCGCACAAGACAGTTTGGGTTTGACAGCATCGATGTCAGAACGGGAGCGCGTCGACTATCTGCTCAAGCAAAATCAGATGCTGATGGAAGAAAATACAAGGCTAAGAAGCCAGAGCGATCAGCCGAAGACGAAAGAAGAGGCCTTCGCCATTTGCATGCAGGCGGCGAAGGGTGAAAAGAGCGCAATGGCCGCCGAATCCGTGGGCGCACATTGCGATCAATTGCTAAAGCGATAGTCAGATTCGGCCTACCGTTGTCGAAAAAATGTAAAAGAAAGTCGGATAAGCCAAAGCTGCTTTTCTAGATTTGCACGGTTTATTTTAATGAGGTTAGTCATGCTTGTATGGTCCAATGTGGTTCACCACGATAGTTCCCGGCAATTAATGGACGGCGCTGCTGCCTCCATGCCTGCCGCCATTTGCTTGCTGCGCGTGTTGGATTCTGCAAGCGGGTGCGCACGATGAAGAAGCTGCTGCGTTTTCTTGGCTACTGCCTGTTGGCGCTACTTGGTTTTGTCGCGCTATGCGGTGCGCTGTTCGGCTACTTTATTTATTCACCCGATCCTGAGCTGCCGCAACTGTCCGGCACGCTGAGCAAGGGCTCGATAGAGGTCGGCGGGCTCAAGCGCACCTACCTGAGCTACGTGCCGAAGGGGCTGCCGAAAGGTGCACCGCTGGTGCTGGTCATGCACGGTTCAGGCGAAGGCGCTGCGGAAATCCGCACCGGCACCGGTTATGGCTTTGAGCGTCTTGCCGACCAGAACGGATTTGCAGTCGTGTATCCTGACTCCTACAGCTTCGACTGGAACGACTGCAGCAAGGTCGGCGACTTCAGTGCGAAGGGGCGCGAGGTGGATGATGTAGGTTTCCTGACAGCGTTGGTGGATAAGCTCATCATCGATACCGGCGTTGCGCCCGGCCGTGTGTTTGCAACCGGCGTCTCGGCCGGCGGTTTCATGTCGCTGCGGTTGGCATTGGAGGCGCCTTCCCGCTTCCGCGCAGTGGCGGCAGTTTCGGCGAATGTGCCCGCACCGGAAAATTTCAAGTGCAAGCCCGCAAACCCCGGTACTTCCGTGATGATCATGGACGGCACCAAGGATCCGCTGGTGCCGTTCAAGGGCGGTGAGGTTAACCTGCTCGGTATGTTCTACAAAGGCGGCAATGTCCGCTCGGCGCGCGAATCGGCCCAGTATTTTGCCGACTTCAACAAGATCGCCGGCGCGCCTGCAACGATGCAGAATACGGTATCCAACGGCAACGGCGTCGAGCACCTGGGCTGGCACAATGACGGTAAAGCGGAAGTCGAGTTTGTTGCCATTCATGGTGGCGGACACGGCATCCCACAGCCTTACTGGCGGCGTCCGCGGCTGCTTGGTCCATCACCGATGGAGCCGAACGGGCCGGAGATGATCTGGGCGTTTTTTGCCCGGCAACAGTGAGTTATTTGCCTGGCCGGCGACATGCAAGATAACTTACCCGTCCACAGCCAGGTGCGCTTGTTGCAGCGGGCATGCCACCATATCCTCGCCGAGACGACGTGACAACTCGGCGCGCAGCATGTGCAGGCCGTCAATGCGCTGGTCGATGTCTGCCAGTTTGCGCGTGAGTGCAGCCCGCAACTGCGGGCCGGAGGAGTCCGGCTCGGCCAGCAGCGGAAGGTCGGCCTCTATCTCCGCCAGGCTGAACCCCAGCGTTTGCGCCAGGCGGATGTAGCGCAGCCATTCCACGGCTTCCGGCGGGTAGTCGCGATAGCCGTTGGCGCTGCGGCGGGCACGCAGCAGGCCGCGCTTCTCGTAAAAGCGCAAAGTGTCGCGGCTTAGCCCAGTGGCAACGGCGATTTCACCGATTTGCATGCTCAACCCCAAATATCGTTTGACCTTGGAGTGTACTCCATGCTTTAGCATGGGTCATCATTCAAGGAGACTCCATGGCTTTTATCTCAAGTACCACCTTCCGAAAAATCGTCCTCGGCAGCGCCCTCTACGACCTGCTCGTGACGGCGCCGTTCGCCACGCCCTGGAGTTTTGCCTACGTTCATGCCCAGCTGGATGGCATCAACCAGTGGTTGGGCGGCGCTGCGCTGCCGGCGTTTGCTCCCTTCCATGTGCTGTTCGCTTGCCTGCTGGGCAGTGTGGTGCTGATGTGGGCGCTGCTACGCCTTGGCGACCCGCAGCAGCGCTTTGGCCGTTTCGACGGCTTCGCGCGGCTGCTGTTTTCGGTGTGGATGATCTGGGCGCTGGCCGTTACCGGCGCGCCCTTGCTTTGGCTGTTCATCGTGCCCGAGATGGCCTGGGGCGTGCTTCAGTGGCTGCCTGTATCTATCCAGCAGGCAAAGGCAACGAATGCCTGAGCGCGTGCCGGGTATGTAAGGAGCGGGCACCTTGATCGCGCTTTTACATGAGAGTAGGATGCTTGAGCAGCTGTTGCGGCCCGTGCCAAACACGGAGCGGGCTGCGCTCATGTTACGTTACATGCACCGTGGTACATGGTACATGACACGCAAACGTCCTTACGATCCTCGCATACTCTAGGAGCCCATATGAAACGTGTTACTGGCATTGGCGGCGTGTTCTTTAAATCGGCAGACCCGAAGCGGCTGGCCGAATGGTATCGGGTCCATCTAGGGCTGAAGGTTCAAGACTGGGGTGGCGCCGCTTTCGAATGGGCCGGCCCGGACAATCCCTCAGGCACGGGAACAACAGCGTGGAATCTGTTCAAGGAGGACACCGATTATTTTTCTCCGAGTACCGCTGCGTTCATGATCAATTACCGGGTGCATGATCTCCACGCCCTGCTGGCAGCACTGCGTGCCGAAGGATGCCGGGTGGAAGACAAGATTGACGAGTCGGAGTACGGCAAGTTCGGATGGGTCATCGATCCGGATGGCAATAAAGTCGAACTGTGGCAGCCGCCGGAAGGCCAGTGAATAGCGATGCAGGCTTTTAGCAAACGCTACTATGATTCCAGGGCCTCATAAACGCGTTACCCAAGTGCAGCCGGCGCATCCTGGTTTGAGTGTACGGATTCATGGTGACGTTGATTGTTAAGTTCAAAGATCGACGAAGGGGGCATCGATCTTTGATAGGTGCCGCGCTAGTTTCCCAGCCAGACCTTTCCATTCATGCCTGGCCAATCCGAATAGCCGATGGCGTTGCCGCCATACCAGTATTCCTTCGGCGCCTCTGCCGGCGGTGCGTCGTTGCTCAGGCGATGGATCAGGTCCGAGTTGGCGATGAACGGCCGGCCTATGCTGAACAAGTCGTCGTCACCGCGGCCAAGGTCTCCTCAGCCAGGTTCAGCGTATATTGATTGTTCGCGATGCAGACGCCGTTTGCGGCTTCGGGATGTCTGCTCGGAAGAACGGGAGATGGAAGATTTTGGCTATTCAGGCTCAGTGCCCTCTGCCGATTGAGATTTGGGAGGAGGCGTAGTCAATGGTATGCCGCAGCAATTCTGATATACAGCGTTTGTAGCTTTCATTCTTTCGAAAAAATGCTATTTGCCTGGACTTTGCGAGTTTTTATGGGAGGAAAAATGGATAACCATATTTTACCGGTGCCGCTGGAAAAGGCCTACCGCCTGCTCAATCATGGCCCCACCGTGCTGGTGTCGGCCGGCTTTGAGGGCGTCGATAATGCGATGGCGGCAGCGTGGTCATGCGCACTGGACTTTTCTCCGTCCAAGCTGACGGTAGTGCTGGACAAAAGCACCAAGACACGCGAACTGGCCGAAAAGAGCGGCCACTTGGTCATTCAGGTGCCGACCGCAGCGCAGCTGCAACTGACCTACGAACTGGGCAACAAAAGTCTGCATCAAGACCCGGAAAAGCTGGCCCGGTCGGGAGCAAGCATATTCCGCATTGATGGGTATGATGTGCCTATGGTGGCGGGTTGTTCGGCCTGGCTTGCCTGCAAGCTGATACCGGAACCACACATCCAGGACACCTATGATCTGTTTATCGGTCAAGTCATTGGTGCGTGGGCCGATAGCCGCGTCTTCCAGAATGGCCATTGGAATTTTGAACATGCAGGCCCGGATTGGCGTAGCCTGCACTATATCGCCGGCGGCCACTTCTACGCGATTGGCGAGGGCTTAAACGCCCGGACAGATGCCAGCGATTAATCAGGAATCAAGGTGAGCGAGCCGAAAGGCCGCATGCCAACTGATAGTTAAAAACTATCAGCGCGTTGGAGGTGGCAACATGCTGGCGATCACCCTGCAAGTTGAATCCGGCAGCGACGACCCGACGCGCGCCAACCACTATGACGTGCTGGCCAAAACCTTGTGTGCAGAGATTAAGGGTAGCGACGAACGGGCAGGGCTCGCTTCCTTCGACATCGCTCAATCAGATGATCTTGACTGCGCCGTCCACGCCTTGGTAGTCGCGGTCAAGGACTATGCAGCGGGCCGTCAGGCTGCGGCGGTTAGCATTCGAATATATATGCGGGCGAGTTGTTCTAGCCAGCATCGCCGACTCTGATCAAAGCGCAGGTAGTCAAAGTAATCCCCGCTGAATGAAACTACTGGCACGTGCTAGAGGCTGTTCAGTTGGCCGTGTCTTTGCGTGGTAATTGTTCGACATTTCAAATACATAAGTTTCTGGAAATTTAAAGATGGTGACCAGGAATGCACTGGAAATGTCCCAAAATCATCACAGCTATCGCTTCAGCGAAAACCCATAACTCGTAAAATTTGCGCATCGGTAGCCAGAAGATTGCTGGCCTTGCCGGGTATAAGTGCCGCCATCGAAGCCATCGGTGCGAGCGGCCTTGAACCCCACTATCTTATTTTGGAGTAAAGCATGAGTGCATCACAAAAGGTTGTCGTCGTTACCGGCGCGTCGCAAGGCATAGGCGCTGAAGTCGTGGAAGCGTTTCGCAAGCTCGGCCACCGTGTTATCGCGACTTCGCGGTCGATCAAGCCATCGGAGGACCCGAACATTCTGACGGTAGCAGGTGATATTGGTGATCCAGCGACCGCCCAGCGTGTTATTTCCGAAGGCATTGCGCGATTTGGTCGCATCGACACGCTAGTGAACAATGCCGGCATCTACATCGGCAAGCCTTTCACCGAGAACACCATCGAAGACTACAACGCGGTCATGAACGTAAATATGGCGGGCTTCTATCACATCACCAAACTGGCTATCGCCGAAATGGAAAAGCATGCGAGCGGCCACGTGGTGACTGTCACCGCTAGTATCGACAACGGCATCAGCGGAGCGCATATGGCACTGGCAGCAATGACCAAGGGTGGCCTCAACGCCGTCACCAGGGCGCTGGCAATCGAATACGCCAAGCAAGGCATTCGCGTGAATGCCGTCGCGCCGGGCGTCACCAAGACGCCTATGCATGCTGAGGAATACCACGAAATGCTGGGCAGCTTCCATCCGCTGGGCCGCATGGGCGAAGCGAGCGAAGTTGCCAGCGCTGTTGTGTTCCTGGATACGGCAGAGTTCATTACGGGAGAAATCCTGCACGTCGACGGCGGCCAGAGCGCCGGCCGGTAAGGGATGCTGACGGAACCCTTACCGGCTCTTGCGAAGGGTTCCGCATGACACTTCATCTAAAGACGGACTGAAATGTCTCACATCCAGTTCACCGGTAGCAAAGACCAAGTCCGCGCGTTTCATCCCTCTTGCCGCAATAGCTTGTCTGCCGCAGCTGCTATTGCATGGGCCCGTACAGCGGGTGCCGCTCAATGAAGGGGGCATTCCCGTGCCCGATTAGCTGTTGCGATGGCGGTCTCACGGAATCAAGGCGGCGCTATTGTCTTGCTGAAATTTCTGTGCGTCGGGCGAATTGCGTGTGACGTCAAACCATCGCAGCCGGCCACCTTCCAGAAACGCTGAAACATGCATCGCCACCGGCGTTGTCGGGATCAGATGGATTTTTTTTCAGCGTGTCTATAGAAAACAATATGCATACAACATCAAACCCGGCGCCGCCGCAGCCGCCGCAGCCGTCACTGGCGGTGCTGCTAGCCAGCAGCTTCGCCTTCATCATTGTCCAGTTGGACGTCACCATCGTCAACGTTGCGCTGCCCACAATGGGCGCGGAACTGGGCGCCGAGGTCAGCACCCTGCAGTGGGTGATTGATGCTTACACGCTGGGCTTCGCCGCCTTTCTATTGTCGGCCGGCGTGATGGGCGACAAATTCGGCTCGAAGCGCGTGTTCCTGAGCGGCTTTGCGCTGTTTACGCTGGCCTCCATTGCCTGCGCGCTGGCGCCGTCGGCGATGGCGTTGAATGTGGCGCGGGCTGTGCAAGGGGTGGGCGCGGCGCTGCTCGTGCCCAGCTCGCTGGCCATCCTCAATTCCACCTATGCCCACGATAAAAATATGCTGGCCAAGGCGATCGGCTGGTGGACGGCGGCCGGCGGCATATCGATCGCCGCTGGCCCGGTGATCGGTGGCTTGCTGCTGTCGACGGCGGGCTGGCGCAGCATTTTCTGGGTCAATGTGCCGATCTGCGTGATTGGCTTCGCGCTGACATATTGCGTCGTGCCGCGCATGGTGAGCAAGGAACCGGCGCGCCACTTCGATCTGCCAGGCCAGCTGCTGTCGGTGCTCGCGCTGATCGGCTTTATTGGCGCGGTGATCGAGGTCCACACACTGGGTTTTTCCAGCCTGGTGGTGCAAGGCGGCCTTATGCTGGCCGTTATCGCCGGCGTCGTTTTCCTGATGGTCGAGAGCCGTTCGCGGGCGCCGATGCTGCCGTTGGCGCTGTTCCACAGCATGCCCTTTTCGGGCGCCGTGCTGTTTGGCGTGCTCGCCAATTTTACTTATTACGGCGTGATCTTCGTGCTCAGCTTCTATCTGCAAAAAGTGCGTGGCTATACGGTGATCGAGACTGGATTGACCTTCCTGCCGCTGACCGGGACGGCCTTCTTTTCCAACATTGTCGTCGGCCGCCTGTCGGCGCACACAGGACTGCGCGCGCTCATGGTGGGTGGTGCCCTGGTCGGTTGCTCAGGCTACGCGCTGCTGGGCATTTTCGGCATCTCGGATCATGCGGGCTTTCTCGACATGTTGCCGGGCCTGGCGCTGGTCCCGATCGGCATGGGCTTCGCGGTGCCGGCCATGACGACATCAATCTTGTCCAGCGTAGAACGGCACCAGGCGGGAACCGCGTCGGCCGTGCTGAACACGGCGCGCCAGGTCGGCGGCGCTACCGGTGTCGCCATTTTCGGTGCGATTGTCGCGGGCGGCAGCAACGCTGAAATCACGAGCAGCGTGCATTGCGTGATGGGCATCTCGGCTGCGCTGCTGCTTGTCGCCGCTGCGACCGCCTTCTGGAGCCGGGCCGGCATGGCTCCGCTGGAAAATGCTGTCTGAAGTCGGGGCTGCTCATAGCGCTGAATTTACCGGTATTTAAGCCTGGATGAGGGCAGCTCAGGCAACTGATTTTGAAAATAAACAAGGGGAATTGAATGACTATCGCACAACGCCTGTATGCATTGATTTTAACTGTCGTGCTGGGCCTGGCAAGCCTGGCCGGTCTGGGGATTTATCAGATGGCGCAGGTCTATAAAGGCGCCAATTATGCCAACGTCAATACCGTTCCCAGCTTGCACGCTCTCGACAAGGCGTCCGGCGCGGTTGGGCGGCTACGCCTGCTGATCTGGCAGTACATTGCACTGAAAGACCCCGCCATGAAAGTGGAGGCGGAGCATGCGATGAATAGCGTGCATGCCGAAGTCGTTGAAGCGCTTGACAAATATGACAAGGAAAACTTGTCCAATGATGACGACAAAGCCTTGTTGACAGCTGACCGTGACGCCCTGGCGAATTTATACTCGCTTCTAGGTAAAGTGAAGGCGCTCGCCAAGGAAGATAAGGTAGATGAGGCGCGCGACTTTGCGATTGCCAACAAGGCCATCACCAGCAAACTTGCGGAAGCGATTGATGCGCATCGCCGATACAATGCCGAGCTTGGCAAGACGGCTGCCGAAGAGGCTGCCGAAACGCTGAGCCACGCCAAGTGGCTTGCTGTCGGCATTGCCGCTGTGGTTATTGTAGTGGTTGCAGGCGCGGGCCTGATGTTGACCAGAAAACTTGTTGCGTCTCTTAAGGATGCAGTGAGAATCGCGCAGACGGTTGCTGCCGGTGATTTGACCTCCAGCATTGTGATCAGGTCCAAGGATGAGACCGGGCAATTATTGCTGGCCTTGAAGGAGATGAATGATAGTCTGGCCCGTATCGTTGGCCAGGTCCGGTCCGGCACCGATACCATCGCCGCGGCTTCAGACCAGATTGCCAGCGGCAACCTGGATTTATCGTCGCGCACCGAGCAGCAAGCGAGTTCCTTGCAAGAAACCGCATCCTCCATGGAGGAGCTGACCAGTACCGTGAAACAGAATACTGCCAATGCCCAGCAGGCCAACGAATTGGCAGCTTCTGCGTCCGATGTCGCCCTCAAGGGCGGTGCCGTAGTATCCCAGGTCATACATACGATGGGTTCTATCGACGAGTCCGCAAAAAAGATCGTCGATATTATTGCTGTCATTGATGGCATTGCGTTTCAAACCAACATCCTGGCCCTGAACGCCGCTGTGGAGGCCGCGCGAGCCGGCGAACAAGGGCGCGGATTTGCGGTGGTAGCAAGCGAGGTACGCAATCTGGCGCAACGTTCAGCCGCCGCGGCGAAAGAAATCAAGGAGCTCATTACCAATTCAGTCGAGCAAGTGGACGCGGGAAGCCAGTTGGTCAACCAGGCCGGCGCGACGATGGATGAGGTGGTGGCAAGCGTCAGGCGTGTCAGCAATGTCATCAGTGAGATCACGGCCGCTGGCCGCGAGCAGGCAGCCGGGATAGAGCAGATAAATCAAGCCATTACCCAGATGGATATGGTGACCCAACAGAATTCCGCGTTGGTGGAGGAGGCCGCCGCTGCCGCGTCATCGATGCAGGATCAGGCCGGCACCCTGGCTGATCTGGTCAGTACGTTCAAGATCAATGCAGCGCACCTTAGCACGGCGGCTCCGGTAAAGGCTGCGGCCATTCCTGTTCGCGGTGTCGTGTCGGTGCCGAGATTGAAAGCTCAGGCAAGGCCCTCGGGATTTAAACTGCATGCTATCAAACGGGCTGAACATACGCATGCCGCCAGCGATGATGGTTGGGAAACATTTTGATGGGTTTTAACCCCGTTCAAGCTCCTCGCCGGGAGCATACTGGTCCCGGTACTCATCTTAGCTAGCGCGACGATATTTGCCAGGTACGTCGTGTTTGACAGATTTTCTGTGGCCCATGCATTGTGAGCGCGTTTTGCCTGGCGCTACGAAACGGATTTCGGCCTGCGAATAAAAACGCTATCCCGGGAATTTTGGCGTCTTGCAATGGAACTCCTTGGTAGCACGGAGCGAAATCGAACCACGGACCCAAGGATTTTCAAGTATTGTATTGATGCGCCGGAGTGAGTGGGTTTGCAGTCAGCAAGCGCGCGGCGGGCCAGCACGAGAGGGGCAACGTTGGTGAACAGGGTATTCGGAGAATGATTTGACAGCAATGAAACGCAATCCCGGACCCACGCTCCGACTGATCCTGGGCGACCAGCTCAATCTGCAACATCGCTGGTTCCGCGAGACGGATGACGCGACGATCTATGTTTTGATGGAAGTGCGGCAAGAGACTGATTACGTCCTGCACCACGCCCAAAAAATCCTGGCAATTTTCGCGGCCATGCGCGATCTGGCCCGGCAGTTAGGCGAGTCCGGTCACAGGGTGCACTATGTAGCCATTGACGACGCATCCAATCAGCAGGCGATTTGCGCCAATATCGATGCGCTTGCCACTCATTACCAAGCTGCCGAATTCGAATACCAGGCCCCGGATGAATGGCGCCTGGATCAGCAGTTATATCACCACGGACGCCGCGCAGCGATCCCATGGCGGATGGTCGATAGCGATCATTTTTATACGACGCGCAATCACGCGGCCGATATCTTCACGGGTCGCAAACAATGGTTGATGGAGTACTTCTACCGCCAGATGCGGTTGGAGCATCAAGTGTTGATGGACGATTCGAAGAAGCCGCTCGGCGGTCAGTGGAACTACGATCACGACAATCGCAAGCCTTGGCGCGGAGCGCCCGCCGAGCCGCAAGACACGCGGACCCTGCATGATCACTCGGGTCTGTGGGCGACCATCGTCGATGCGGGCGTCAAGAGCTTTGGCAACCCCAATGCCGATCAGCTGGCATGGGCCCTTAACCGGGAAGAGGCGTTGCACCAGCTGGATATGTTTATCGCCAATGCCTTACCCCAGTTTGGCGATTTTCAAGATGCGATGAGTGTTAAAGCGTGGCGCTTGTTTCATTCGCTGCTGTCGTTTGCGTTGAACGTAAAAATGCTGAATCCCCGCGAAGTTGTTGCCAAAGCGGAGGCGGCATATCAGGAGGGCCGCGCGCCATTGGCCGCTGTGGAGGGCTTTGTGAGGCAGATACTGGGATGGCGTGAGTATGTGCGCGGTGTCTATTGGGCGAGCATGCCCGAGTACGCGCAGAAGAATTTTTTTGGTCACACGCGCGCTCTCCCGAGGTGGTTCTGGGATGGTAAAACCAAGATGAATTGTGTGTCCCACGCGATCACGCAATCGCTGGATCAGGCACACGCGCATCATATTCAACGCTTGATGGTGATCGGGAATTTCTCGCTCCTTGCAGGCCTGGACCCGGTGGAAGTGCATCACTGGTATTTGGGCATCTATATCGATGCGTTTGAATGGGTGGAATTGCCCAATACCATCGGCATGAGTCAATTCGCCGACGGGGGAGCATTAGCCACCAAACCATATGTCTCCAGCGCCGCCTACATCGACCGCATGAGCGACTATTGCAAAGGCTGCCACTACGATAAAAAAGCTCGGATTGGCGACCATGCGTGCCCGTTTAACGCGCTGTATTGGGATTTTTTTCATCGCAATGCGGCTACTTTAGCGAAGAATCCGCGCATCGGCATGGTGTATCGGCAGTTGGAGAAAATGGACAAGGCAGCGATCGCGGACTTCCAGGCGCAAGCGCAACGGATATTGGAAAATTTGGATTTAATTTAGCGAGGAAAGAGGGAGGGGCTCAAGAATCGAAAATGGGCCGGGTGCAAAAGCTCCCTGTTTCAGAAACAAAAACGCCAACCCATTAGAGTTGGCGTATCGCCAAAACATGTTCTTGGCGGCCCGGGGCGGAATCGAACCACCGACACAAGGATTTTCAATCCCTAGCCTTCGACTGGCTGGCGATGCCTAATCCGTCACGCCAGCGTTCTGCTTAAGATCCACAAAATGTTACCGATACAATCCATCACCAAATCGGCAGGTGGATTACGTCGGGAATTTGCCTGCCAATACCTACATTCGCCAACAAGCATTGTGGTCACAGCGGCGACGAAATCTGTACTAAGCACCGGTCACGGACCGGCCATTTCCTGCCTGTCCGGTAGCGTGGGGCGAGGTATCATTCCGGTGCGACGATTTTGCCGTCACCCCATCCCTTCTTGAGATTCATACGAAGAGACTGGCAAAGGAGAATCCGCATTTCAGGCCTCACTATCGGAGTGCGGATTGGCGGTGCCAATCCAAGAAGGGACGCATATCGGTATCTTTGCAAAATCAAGCTTTCAGGGATGCGCCAGCGGCCGAGTCATTGTTCGGATGCAGCGGCGCTCGCGTTGTGAGCATCGACTGCCTGCGGATCGCGGCCCTGACGTATTTCCTCTTTCAGTCGTTCCACCTCCCGCTCCAAGCGTTCGATGCGATCGAGCGTATAGTCGAAGCTGGTGGACTCCATCGATTGTAGGAAAGCCCAGGCGGCCGCGAGGGCGCGGCGAAGCTTGCCCTGCCCTGGTACCGAGTGGTTCGCTGTGTGTGTCATCAGAGACTCCTCCTAAGGTGGTCGCGAGGTTCGGGCTAGACAGCCGTCAGACCGCCATCGACCGGCAGGTCAATGCCGGCGACGTAGCTGCTCAGATCCGAGGCAAGGAACAAAGCAGCGCAGGCGATCTCATCGGGGTACGCCAAACGTGCCAAAGGCGTCATCGCAGTGATTTGCTTTCTCGCTTCGGCCGCTCCTTCTTTGGATGGGAACTGGTCGTCGAACATTGGTGTGTCGACCGCGCCAGGACTCAACACGTTGGTCCTGATCCTCCGTTCTTTGAGTTCGTTAGTCCACGTCCGGGCAAATGACCGGAGCGCTGCCTTGGTGGCGCTGTAGGTGCTGCGGCCTGGAAGGCCTTTGTTCTTCCCGGCGGACGCCACGAGGATAATGGAAGCACCATCGTTCAAGTAAGGCAGCGCCTTTTGAACGGTGAAATAAGTGCCGCGAGCGTTGGTGTTGAAGGTCTTGTCGAAATGTTCAGGCGTGGCTGCGGCTGTCATCGTCTTTTCGACGAAAGCCGCTCCCGCAAAAATCACATCGATCTTGCCTTTTTTCGCCACGGTCTCGTAAAGATGGTCGAGGTCATCGAGCTTGGCGATGTCTATCTTTACGCTAGTGACGTTCGAGCCGATCTCCGCGACAGCTTTGTCGAGCTCGGCCTGCCGGCGGCCGGCGATAAAAACGTAGGCACCCTCTTCAACGAACCTCATTGCGGTCGCGAGGCCGATGCCGCTGCTACCCCCGGTGACGACGGCAATCTTGTTTTTCAATAAAGACATTATTGTCCCCCTGTATGGTGAAACGTGCGGCCTGCACCGCGTTCAGATTTGCGACCAACCGCCATCGACCGGAAGCTCTGCGCCGGTCGTGAAGGTCGCATCGAACGCGAGAAAGAGGACGGCCTTGGCGATTTCCTCCGACGTCCCGAAGCGCTTCATGGGGACCATCCCGCTCGCATGTACCCTCATCTTGGCGGCCGCATCTTTGTCGGGGATCGCCTTGTCGAGGATGCCCGTGTCGATAGGGCCGGGCGTCACCGCGTTCACGCGAATTTCCCGAGGAAGAAGCTCAGCGGCAAGCACCCGGGCGAATGATCGCAGCGCAGCCTTTGCGGCTCCGTATGTGGCTTGGCCGGGCATTCCCTTGACGTTGGCGATCGAGGTCGTGAGGACGACGGAGCCTCCCCGACTGATCATCGGTGCGAGCTTCTGGACCGCGAAAAACGGTCCTTTGGCGTTCAGGTTGAACATCTCGTCGTAGATGGCCTCGGTCACGCTCTCGAGAGGCGTTGGAATACTGAACCCGGCGTTGACGAAGAGCAGGTCGAAGATGTCGAACTCGGCCTTCACCCGATAGGCGAGTGCGTCGATTTCCGTCAATGAACGCGCGTCGCTCGAAACAACGATGGCGCCCGTGCCAAGCTCTTTCTGTGCCGATTCCAGGCCGGCTTTTGAGCGACCCGTCACCAGAACACTCGCCCCCTCATCGAGAAGCATCTTCGCGGTCGCGAGCCCCATGCCGCTCGTGCCGCCGATAATCACCACCTTTTTATCTTGGTACCGGTCCATATGTATTCTCCTTGAGAGGTTAGGGTTGCATTAATTATTTTTAACTATTTAGTACTAAAATAGGCGTGGTAGACCGCGACTAGAGTTTTTTTTAAAAACTATTTATTTCGGAATACCGTAAGACCCGTGGACGTCATGTAACTCCGCAATCGCCTGCTGATCCTGGTGACCGCGTCCATTTCGCCGCGACCGCCCCTTCTTCAGGACGCCGAGCTTAAGAGTGCCGGTTGGACAAGTCGACGCCGGAGACCTTGACGACGGCCTGCCACGCGGCTTCTTGGCTGGCGCGATCGTGGAGGTGTGGGTGGCGCTGCGCCTCAATTGGGCCGGAGAACTTCCCTTGAGCCGAGGCGAAGAATTGCCCTGAGATGTCGGTTCCGAACTCCGACGCCTGGAGGTACCGACGGGCTGCGGTCTTCGGCGTCTGATTCATGCCGGGAATGAGGTTCGCGATTGGGATAAACAGATACTTCACGGCCAGGCTAGCTTGTCGCGAAACATTGGTAGCGGTCGCGGCACCGGGCGACACGGCGTACACGCCCATGCCGGAGGGGAGCCGGCGAGCCAGTGCCGCGACCCACCAAGCGACAATGAGTTTCGCGTCGGCATATGCATTGTTGGGCACGTACTTCACGTTCGGCCCGTTGCGGATCAGGGCTTCCACAGCGGCGGTTTGGTCACCCCGGTAGTACTTGGCCGCGAAGGCCGGCACGTCGGTGTAGCTGAACATGGGTACGCCCCCTCGGGCAGGTTCCGCACTGGCGATAACGATCCGCGCCTCATGGCTTAGCAAGTTGGCGCGGAGTAACCCGACAGTCAGTTGATGATGGCCGATCAGCGGGGCTTGAGAAGCCTCGACGCCCGCCGCAGTGATCACGCGCGCCTTGCCAGGGATCATCCCGGCATTGAGAAGTAGGAAGTCGATCGGCCGACCTCGCTTGACAAGCTCTTCGAGGGCGGCCTGAACGCTGGCCGGCGATTCCAGATCCAGCCCCAGCGGCGTGAAGACCTGGGTCTTGGTTTCAGTCGCGAGCTGAGCGGTCGTTTCCTGGGCCCGAGCCAGGCTACGGCCGGTGACGATTACCTGGTGGCAGCCCTCTGCGGCGAGAATGCTGGCTGCCGCATAACCGAGCCCGGAGGTGGCGCCGGTGACGAGAGCGGTCGAATATTTCATGGGCGAATCCGTAGTGAAGAATAAGGTTGAAGGAGTCCCTGCAAGGTAAGGGCGGCCTTGTTATTTTTTAACTGTTCAGTTATATTATAGTGGCGTAAACGTAGAGTCAAGGATTTTAGAACTGAAATGTCTCAAAATGCCATTAGGCCGCGGGGACGTCCGCGAAGCTTCGACGAGAGGGACGCGCTGGAAAAGGCAACCCAGGTGTTCCGGTCGAAGGGTTACGACGGCGTGACGATCGACGATCTCGTCGCAGGCATGGGTGTGAAACGGCCAACCCTATATTCCGTCTTCGGGGATAAGCGGACGATATTCCTGCGCGCCCTTAGGGCGTATGCTGAAGCGAAGGGCGCTCGCGCTGCGCAGGCGCTCTTCTCGCCGCCGAGTCTTCGCGACTCGCTCGTCGGCTTCCTGAAGCACGCCGTAGAAAGTGCGACCGCGGAAGGATCGGCCCCTGGGTGTCTTCTGTTGTGCGTTGCGCCGCTCGTCGACGATGCTGAGGTCCGGCAGTTCCTGCAGGACGCCGTGGCTGCCGGCCTGGCACTCGTGGAGCGCCGTTTCTGCGATGGGATCAGCACAGGAGAAATCCAGTCTGACTTTCCCGTCGCCGCGCGCGCGAGTCAGGTTCTCGACCTTTCCCGTGGTCTGACCATGCGTGCGCAGATGGGCGCGCCGCGGAAGACGCTCCTCAATGACGCCGCAGAAGCGGCGGAATTGGTCCTTCTGCCGCGACTTGGAAATGCGAAGCGAGAAGTTTGATGCTGGATGGAGGAGGCGTCGATCCGTTCCCGCATCTGGAACGTTGGCTCGATACCGTGGGACAGTTGCCGGAGACACTCAAGGCCCATGCGATGGCGAAATCCTACAACAAGAACGCGGTGCAACCGTCGTCGCTGCGCGCAAAAGCGCTTACGGTTTTTGGCGCTTCAAGGGCAGCGCCTGAAGCCCCTCCAACGTCTGTTGAAATCATCTCTCCTCAAATAATTAGCGCACACTGTTGTACGTTAAAATAATTTCGATACTACGAACCGGTTTTGGCTTTCGCTCCAGAGTCGTGTGTATTTATTGACTCATTGTATTTGTCTGATATTTCCTTACTCAGAATTACCCAGCGTTGAAGACGCTTTAAGGCCGCGGTGTTGATTGCAGCGGTTTCCGTTTCTTTAAGGAGAGCTTTTACAAATACAGTGGGGTCACCTATGTCCAATACTTGACCTTTGATTTTCGACTTTATGAGGTCGAATAGCTTTATTTCTTTGGGCGGGGTCCATGCAGGGCGGCGGTGCTGAAGGGAATATGTATCTATCCAAGATTACCGGGTTGCCCTTCTCCAAACTCGCTTAAGGTTTGCTGAAAATGGTATTACAGAATTTTGATCGAGAACCTGGACAGCCCATTTCCTTAGTTCTTTATCTTGCAGGCTTGGATTTTCCTTCAAAATATTAGTCGCGATCTGAACATAATCCTTTTTTAACCCGTGGGAAGCCAACTGTTGTTGGACAAGGAAGCCGAACACCGCAAGTATTAACGGTATCGCGATAGAGGCTGCAATTGCTGCTATTGATTGAGCTTTGGCTAGGCGGTCATACGCCTTCGTGGAGGGGCGGTTTATATTCTTATTGCGCAATTTCTTATTTTGCAATTTCATCTGAAACCCCTATGAACTTCACAGCATATTGGAATCAAAACGGGAATAATTGTAGAACGTAATCCAAAATTGTAGAACCGAGGGCGCAAAGAAAAAGGGCTTACATCACTGTAAGCCCTTGATTCATTTTATTATTCTTGGTGGCCCGGGGCGGAATCGAACCACCGACACAAGGATTTTCAATCCTCTGCTCTACCGACTGAGCTACCAGGCCAAGACGAAGAAGTATAGCGATCCGAGGTGCGTTATGCAAGTTTTTTCTTAAGAAATTTCACGTGCATGCCATATTGCTTGATGAAAGACCAATTTTTGTCGGATTTCAGTCCTGTCTCGCGCGTAGCGCATGGCCTCCGGGCTGCTGTCGGCGGTGGGCACTGCCGTATAATGATGGCATGACTTTGCCTGCATTTGCCCTTGTATCTATCCTTTCGTTCACGCCCTTCCTTTCGAGCCCTTATGCCCAAGAACACTAATCACAGCGACGTTTGCATTGTAGGTAACGGTGCGGTCGGCAAGGCGGCGGCGCTGGGATTTTCCCAGGCGGGTTTGCGTGTCAGCCTGCTGAGCCCGCCGGGTGCCACGCCTGCGGTGCGGTCCGAGGATTGGGACGTGCGTGTGTATGCGCTGAACCATGTGGCGCAGCGTCTGCTGTCCGGCCTCAAGGTGTGGGGGGCACTGGATGCGGAGCGGGTGGCGCCGGTGGAGGCGATGCAGGTATATGGCGATGCGTCGTCGGCCGCCGGCAAGTTGAATTTTGATGCCTATGGCGCCCATACGGACAGCCTGGCCTGGATCGTGGAAGACCGCAACCTGAACCAGGCGCTGGATAGCGCATTGAAGTTTGCGCAGAATGTAAGCATTGTGGCTGGCCGCGCGACTGAGTTGAGGGTGGATGCGGACGAAGCTAGAGTGCAGCTGGAAAATGGCGACAGTCTCAGTGCAGCGCTGGTGGTGGGTGCGGACGGGGCGCAGTCCTGGGTGCGTGGGCAATGCGAAATCGGCCTGGATTACCGGCCATACGGGCAGCAGGGTGTGGTCAGCAACTTTGCCTGCGAGAAGCCGCACAACGGTGTTGCGTATCAGTGGTTTGACGAAGCGCATGGGATTATTGCGCTGTTGCCTTTGCCGGGGCAGCGCGTATCGCTGGTGTGGTCGGCGCCGGATGCGCTGGCGCAGGAGCTGCTGCGTGAGCCGACGGCAGCGCTGGCGGCGCGGCTGGCCGCGTATTGCGCACAGCAGCTAGGCGAGCTGACGCCTTTGCAGCCGGAACTGGTCAGGGCGTTTCCGCTGAACCTGATGCGTCCGCATGCGATGACGGCGCCACGCGTGGCCTTGATAGGAGATGCCGCGCATGTGGTGCACCCTTTGGCCGGCCATGGCATGAACCTCGGCTTTGCCGATGTGCGCACGCTGCTGGATACCATCGCGCAGCGCGAAGAGCACCGGGATTGCGGCGACGGGCGTGTGCTGAACCGTTATGCGCGTGCGCGCAAGGAGGAAGTGCTGCTGATGCAGCTGACCACAGATGGCCTGGCGCGCTTGTTCGGCACCGACCTGGAACCGGTGCGGCTGGCGCGCAAAATAGGATTGAACTTGCTGGACCATTTGCCGGTCTTAAAGCGCAAGCTGATCGGTCATGCGATGGGGAAGTAAGTTGGCAAGGTAGTGAATCAGCAGATGGATCGGCAAATGGCGCCCGCATGAAGCGGTCCGGTATTTCTGATATCGTTGCAGCATAGGCAGGGCGTTGCACCTGCATCAAGAATGTCCGGCATGGAAGCCGGCAGAATTTTTATTGGAATGACATGATGAACGTAAAGAATATCCTGGCTGCGCTGATGATGCTGGTATCGGCCTCCGTGTTTGCTGAAACCGCGCAAGAGACGGCCGTCAAAAAACTGGTGGAGCCGCGCCTGGGCGAGGGCGTGGTGGTGGATTCCGTGACGAAGACGCCGTATGCGGGTTTGTTTGAAGTACGCATAGGCAGCGAAATTTTGTACACAGATGAAAAGGCAAAATTCCTGTTTGTCGGCAGCGTCATCGATTCTCAAACTTCCGTCGACTATACCAAGAACAGGATAGCGGACCTGAACAAGATCAAGTTCTCCGACCTGCCGCTGGATGCTGCGGTGAAGATGGTGAAGGGAAACGGCAAGCGCGTGGTGGCGATCTTTGAAGATCCAAACTGCGGTTTCTGCAAAAAATTCCGCCATACCCTGCAAGGCGTGGACAACATCACGGTATACACCTTCATGTATAACATCCTTGCGGAAGATTCGGCCACCAAGTCCAAGAATGTCTGGTGCTCGGCCGACAAGAGCAAGGCCTGGGACGACTGGATGCTGAACGGCAAAGCCGCGCCTGTGGCTGCGGCAAGCTGCAATACACCGAATGACAAGGTCTATGAACTGGGCCGCAAGCTGAATGTGTCCGGCACGCCGACCATTTTCTTTGCCGACGGCACCCGTATGCCGGGCGCGGTCGATGCCAAGACCTTTGAGGCCAAACTCGCTTCGCTCAAGTAACACCATCGCAGATGCCAGGCTATAGGGAGATGTCGCCATGACGGCATCCGGCCATTGGCTGGGAATCCTGCTTGCTGCCGGCAAGGGCTCCCGCTTTGACGCCAGCGGCGTGCAAAATAAACTGATGCAGGTTTTGCCTTCCGGCGAAGCCGTGGCGGTTGCCAGTGCGCGCAATCTCCTGGCTGTCTTACCTGATGTGCTGGCCGTGACCCGGCCCGCTACCCCTGCGTTGGAGCATGCATTGCAGGCTGCCGGCTGCCGCGTGCAGACCTGTGCCGATGCGGGGCAGGGCATGGCGGCTTCCCTTGTTCATGGCTTGCAGCAGGGTGGCGATTGCGCCGGCTGGATTATTGCGCTGGGCGATATGCCTTATGTGCAGCAATCTACTTTGCAGGCAATGCTGCAGGCGCTGCGCGCCGGCGCCGGTATTGTTTTACCGGTGCATGAGGGAAAGCGCGGCAATCCTGTGGGTTTTTCAAGCAGTTATTTGCCGCAGTTGCTGGCGCTGAGCGGCGACCAGGGCGCACGCAGCCTGCTGAAACATTATCCGGTGACCGAGGTGGATGTGGACGATGCTGGCATACACCGCGATATCGACCTGCCTTCCGATCTGGAGTAGGTTTTATTCATTCTCTGCGGTTCAGGCGGCGGCCGTCCGTGGCAGCCGCATGTGAAAATGCGCGCCCGCGCCGGGGCTGCTGGTAGCGCTGATTTTTCCACCCAATACGCCATTGACCAGGTTGTACACGATATACAGCCCCAGTCCGCTGCCGCCCTGGCCCAGCTTGGTGGTGTAGAAGGGATCAAAGATCTGGGCCAGCGTATCTTCGCTCATGCCCTTGCCGTTGTCGCTGTATTCCAGGACGACGATGCTGTTTTCCGTATGGGCGGAAATGCTGATCAGGCCGCCGCTGTCGTCCAGGCCGTGCAATAGCGAGTTGGTGATCAGGTTGGTGATGATCTGTTCTATGGGGCCGGGGTAGCTGTCCAGCTCGATCTTTTCAGAAATATGGATGGCGATCTGGTGCGTGGTGCGTTTCAGCATGGGGTGTAGCGTCGTCAGCACTTCTTCTATCGTGTCTTTCAGGTCGAAAGTGCGGCGCCGGGCGCTGGACTGGTCCACCGCTACCTGCTTGAAGTCGGAAATCAGCTTCGCGCTGCGTACGGCATTGGTTTCTATCATCTCCCCCGCCTGCTGCATCAGCGCTGCCGATGCCAGTGCTTCGCTACGGCGCATGCTGCCGTCGCTGAGCTTCCTGTTGAAGGTGGAAGTCTCATCTTTCAGCGTGGAAGCCACGGTGACGATGTTGCCGATAGGCGTGTTCAGCTCATGCGCGATGCCCGCCACTAGGTTGCCCAGCGCCGCCAGTTTCTCCGACTGTATCAGGTGCTTCATGGCCTGCTGCAACTCGGAGGTGCGCTCGGTAACACGGCTTTCCAGCACATGGTTCAGCTCTTCCAGCGCAATGCGGGTATTTTGCAGTTCGGTCACGTCCAGCATGACGCCGATGACGCCGCCTATATTGCCCTCCATGTCCTTGAATACCGCGCGGTGGAAAACGATGTGACGCGGGTCACCCAGGTGCTGGTTGATCAGTTTTTCAAACACCTGCCGGCCGTCTCCGACATACAGTTCCTTGTCTTTATCCAGGTAGATCTGGGCCAGGTTCTGCGGCAGCCAGTCGGTCAACTCCCTGCCGATGATGTCTTCCCGTTTCAGCCGCATGATGGTCAGGAAGGCCTCATTGCATCCTACGTAGATGCCGGCCCGGTTTTTGTAAAAGATGGGAATGGGGATCGCTTCCAGCAGCGCCTGCAGGAAATTGCGTTCGCGTAGTATCACCGCCTGGGCGGCCTTGCGTTCTGTAATGTCGGTGACGCTGCCGCGCACGTGGACTTCATTGTTCTTTCCAGGCAGGCGGACCAGTTGTACTTCGCAGGGAATGTCGTGCCCGTCGGCATGCCTGCTGATCCATTCAAAGCGGGTTTCCACGCCGCTCAGCGCCTGGTTTATATATTCGGCTGCCGCCGTTACCGCGCTGCGGCCATCGGCCTGCACGGGGCGGCTCAGCTCTACCGGTGTTTTTCCCAGCAGTTCGGCCTGTCCGTAGCCGTAAAGCTGCACTGCATGGCGGTTAAGTTCGATGATGCGTGAATTATCCTGGACGTCGAAAACCAGGATGGCCTCGGGCGCATGTTCTATCAGCGTGCGGTAGCTGGCCTCGCTGGCCTGTAGCGCGGCCTCGATTTTCTTGCGTTCGGTGATATCCGTGGAAATGCCGGCGATATAGGCAACTTCTCCCTTGGCGCCGAAAATGGGAAATTTTATCGACAGGTATTCATAGACCATGCCGTCTTGTTCGATCTTTTCTTCCCGCGTGATGGGCGCCTTCAGCTGTAGCATTTCCAGGTCCGTCTGCCGAATGACGTCAGCCGTTTCCTGAGGCAAGATGCCGTGGTCCGTTTTGTCCAGCAGATCATCGTCGGTCACATCGAACACGTGCCTGAATTTGTCGTTGACCATCACGTACTTGCCCTGCAGATCCTTCATGTAGACGATGGACGGTGTATTGTCGATGAAGGCGCGCAGCCTGAATTCGCTTTCTCGCAAGGCCAGTTCGGCCACCTTGCGTTCATTGATGTCGACCATGGTTTCCAGTGCACCAACCAGCGTGCCGGATTCGTCCCGCAAAGCCACGGAGGTAATGTGCACCCATATCGCAGGACCATCCGTCCGGTAGAACATGTTTTCCGCTTCTACCGCGCCCTGTAATACCTTGCTATTGGTAATATCGCCGCTGTACAGTTTCTTGAGGTCGTCGAGGTTGGCGCCGTCCAGCACCATATCGGCCAGCGTGGCGCGGGCCGTTGGATAAAAACCGCGCCAGGCCTCGCTGCGGCCCAGCATTTCTGCGCACGGTACGCCGGTGATGTTTTCCATCAGCGTGTTCCACTGCGTGACCCTGTGCGATTCATCAACGGCAAACAGCGCCACGGGCAGGTTCTGGAAAACCTGCTGCATGTGATATTCCAGCGCATTGGCGCGCGCTACCGCGCGTTTCCGTTCGGTCACGTCGCGCGCAGAAGCAACGATGCGCCGGCTGCCGTTGATGTCTTCCAGGTGCAGCGAAACCTCGGCCCAGAACAAGGTACCGTCCTGGTGCTTGGCGTTCCATTCGAAAAGCTGCGGCCCTTCATCGCGGGCCTTCAGCAGCCAGGCCCAGGCATCTGCGCGCGTGTAGGGGGCGACATTGGAGCTCAGGTCTTCTATCTGTAGGCTAGGGACGGCGCTGCGCGGGTAGCCGTACAGCGCGGTGAAGCGGGCATTCACGTCGATGATCGCGCCATTGTGCATGTCATGGATGAAGATCGCTTCGTTGCTGGAATTGAATAGCTCGCGGTAATTTTTTTCACTTTCCCGCAAGGCGAGCTGGCTGCGTTTTTTTGTCTGCAGCAGGAAGAGCAGCAATGCAATGATCACCATCAGGCTGATCAGCATGGACAGCGTCAGGCTGAAGAAGGGGCTGGAGGTGTCAAAAAAAGGTGCAGGCTTGTTGAGGATGATGCTGTCGGCAGGCAGGCTGGCGGCGTCTATCTTCCAGCGCTGCAGCATCGCGTAGTCAAAGGTCGGCGCCGTGGCGCTTTCCAGCAGGGGCAGCTGTTCCACCGGCGTGCCGTGCAGCCATTTGACGGCCAGGTCTCCCAGTATCTTGCCCTGATGCCGCCCGGTTACCAGGAAGCCGCCCAGCACGCCCGGCCGCATTTCAATGTCGCGTTGCGCCACCAGCGGGGCATTGGCCGCTGCAGCCCACATGTCGGTAGCCTCGCTGGGGCTGAATACCCTGTCGTCTGCGTCGCGCGCAAACGACAGCATGAACACCATGTCGCTGTCGCCCAGGCTGGAGAGTTTTTGTTGCAAGGCCTTCACCGTCATGCCGCCCAGATATTCAAACCTGAATTGCGGCCAGTTCGGTGCTATTTTCTGCACCTCTTCCAGCTGGATGCGGCTGGTGCGGCTGTCGTCATGGATGAATAGCAGCCTTGTGGTTTGCGGCCGCAGCCGGGTCAGCAGGCCTATGTTCTTGTTGACGTCGACATTGTCGAACACTCCCGCCACTCGGGCGGATTGCTTCAGGCTGTCGCCGCGGTTGCTGCCTATGCCGCTGAAGAGGATGGGAATGCCGGGAAAGTGCGCCTGCCTCAGTTGCAAGGCAAGGTCCAGCGCATTGTCATCGCTGGCCAGCAAGACGGCCGGGGGCGTGCCGGCATATTTGTCCAGCAGCAGCTGTTCCAGCTGCGCATAGTAGGCGGCGGTGGGCGCTACATGGCGCGTATCCATGTATTCGATGCGCAGGTCGATTGCTTCGTTCGCAAGCGCCTGTTTGACGCCTTCCACCTGGTCGTCGCTCCAGGAAAGGCCGGCATGGTAGGACACCAGCATCACCGCCAGAGGCAAGCGGGCACCGGCAGTCTGGCTGGCCTGTTCGCCGGTTTCTGCGCGGGCTGCTCCGGCAAACATCAGCAGAAATACTGCACAGCAGAATACTCTGGCCATGCTGGTAAACAACTGACGGAATTTTTGCAGCGTGTGATTCGATGTCATTTTTTTATAGGACTTCAACATCAGGCGAAAACGAGGTGGGAACCTTTAAAGTCTGCGCGGCCATCTCCCTGGTGACAGATTACGCTTTTATTGTGTTTCCGAAAAGGAAATTAGTCTGCTTTTAAAGCAGGGTGACGCTTTTTGGATAAAGAAAAACGTTTTTTATTGTGTATATATTGCGTATAGGACAGCTGAATATATCTAATAGTCGGGTTTCCCCATAAAATAGCAGCGAATTATTGTTCTGCACTAGAACTTGCGGCATCGATCGATATCGTGGGTTATAAAAAAAGTATCAACCTATCCCGCATTCGTCTCAAATAACCTATCAGCCTCAGACATGGATTTTATTAACAAGCGCCTGGCAAACCAATTGGGTTTTTCCGGCCTGATTCCTTTTGTTTTCCTTAGTTTGGCGTGCTGGCTGTTTCATCCCGATTGGCTACCCTACCTGATCAAGGCGCAACTGGCCTATGGCATTGCCATCCTGGCTTTCCGCGGCGGCCTGCAATGGGGGATCGCGCTGATGTCGCCCAACAAGCCCTCCGAAGAAATCAGGCAGGCGCTGCTGTGGGGCGTGCTGCCCAGCCTGGTCGCATGGTGTGCGATGACGGTGGATCCCGGCCTGGGTTTCCTGGTGCAGATCGTCGGTTTTGTCGTGCTGTACCGCGTCGATAAAAAACTGTACCAGGGATACAATTTGCCCGACTGGTTTGCCGTGCTGCGCTTCCGGCTGACCTGCGTCGTGGTGACTGCGCTGGCGTTTACCTTCATCGCCGCGAACCTGCGCCAATAAGGTAAGGCCTGCCGGAGCAATGCAGGCAAGTATTTGAACAGATCATAGTGCAATAAGAAATAAGAAGTCGTTGCAAATTCAGGCTGGCTGGGAGAAACAACAACGCCAGCGTAGTTTTTGCGACAGCTTCCAAGAATAGTCTCTACAGAAAGAATGTTCAGCATGAAAAAAATCTTGCAACCCAAGATGGCAGCAAAGGCCAAAAGCCCGCATGGCAATACAAATACATCCAGCAGCCGCTCCGCGCAGTCCGTCAGTCCAGCAACCCATCCTGTGCAATACGCTATTGTCCCCAAAGACCTGGCGGGACACCTGTTCCAGGTGAGCCTGCAGGTGGCGGCGCCCGATTCTGAAGGACAGATTTTCGCTTTGCCCGCGTGGATCCCCGGCAGCTACATGGTGCGCGAGTTTGCGCGGCATATTGTCAGCATCAGCGCGCAGAGCGGTGGCAAAAAGATTGCACTGAAGAAGATAGACAAGGATAGCTGGCAGGCCGCGCCATGTGCCGGCCCGCTGACGGTGGAATACGAAGTCTATGCGTGGGATCTTTCGGTACGCGCGGCGCACTTGGACCAGAACCACGGTTTCTTCAATGGCACCAGCGTTTTCCTGCGGGTTGTGGGTCAGGAGTCATCTGCGCACGTCGTTGATATCCAGCGTGCCGATGATGAGGCTTGCAAGGCCTGGCGCGTGGCAACATCCCTGCCGGAACTGAAAGCCAGGCGTTACGGCTTCGGCACCTATATTGCAGAAAATTATGACGCGCTGATTGATCATCCTGTGGAGATGGGCACGTTTGCGCTGGTCAGTTTCGAGGCTTGCGGCGTGCCGCATGATTTTGTCGTGACCGGCAAAGTGCCCAATTTGGATCTGCCGCGTATTGCCGTCGATCTGAAAAAAATCTGCGAATCGCAGATTGCGCTTTTCGAGCCGCGCAGCAGGCGCGCGCCGATGGAGCGCTATGTGTTCATGACGATGGTGGTCGGGGACGGCTACGGCGGCCTGGAACATCGGGCATCCACGGCGCTGGTCTGCTCACGCAATGATTTGCCGCTGAAGCACCAGCCTGAGATGAGCGATGCTTACCGCAATTTCCTTGGTCTGTGCAGCCACGAATATTTCCATACCTGGAATGTCAAGCGCATCAAGCCGGCGGTATTCGCCAGCTATGATCTGCAGCGCGAGAATTACACCAGCCTGCTGTGGCTGTTTGAAGGCTTCACCAGTTACTACGACGACCTGATGCTGGTGCGTTCCGGCGTCATTGACGAAGCGGCTTACTTCAAGCTGATTTCCAAGACCGTCAATGCGGTGACGCGCGGTTCGGGCCGCAGCAAGCAAAGCGTGGCGGAGTCCAGTTTCGATGCATGGACCAAATACTACCGCCAGGATGAAAATTCGCCGAATGCCATCGTCAGCTATTATACCAAGGGCTCGCTGGTTGCATTGGGGCTGGACCTGACGATACGTGCAGAAACCGGCGGCAAGAAATCGCTGGATGATGTCATGCGCGCGCTGTGGCAGGCCTATGGCCGCGATTTTTACCAGAAAGCCTTGTCAGGCAAGCAGCAGGGCCTGCCCGAGAATGCAATAGAAGCGCTGGTGGAAGAAGTGACAGGACTGAAGCTGAAGCGCTTCTTTGACCGCTATGTGCGCGGCACGGAAGATCTGCCGCTGGCGACGCTGTATGCGGATTTTGGCGTGACATTGGAAGACAAGCGTATTGCGTCGAAACCCGGACTCGGTGTGCGCGTGGTGAAAGAAGGCGGAGATGCCAGGCTTGCCAGCGTCTTTGAAGGCCGGGCGGCGCATCGTGCCGGCTTGTCAGCAGGGGACGTACTGGTGGCTGTCAACGGTTTACGCGTTACTGCGGCCGATGCAGCAGACGGACTCGCCAGTGCGCTGGCACGCTATACCGTCGGAACTAGCGTAGAGATCCATGCATTCCGCCGTGATGAACTGTTCACCGTGGATGCGAAGTTGCAGGCTGACGATGTACCCGCGCTTCAGTTCGTAGTAAAAGGTCCCGAAAAGGCAGGGGCAAAACAGAAGGCCTTTCCCTTGCAGGCCTATCGCCCCACCTTTACAAAGGCGCGCAAGGGCTGATCCGGCGTGCACCAAAGTAAAAGCCGCACCCGGACTTAACCGGCTGCGGCTTTTTTATGGAATACGCTATTATCGTTTTAACTGAATAGCCGTTGCAATTCCTGTCCGGGATTCTCGGCACGCATGAAGGCCTCGCCGACAAGGAAGCCATGCACATCGGCGTCGCGCATGCGTTTGACGTCACCACTGTTCATGATGCCGGATTCGGTAATGACCAGTTTATCCGGGGCGATGCGCGGTAGCAGCGCCAGCGTATTGTCCAGTGACACTTCAAAAGTACGCAGGTTGCGGTTGTTGATGCCCAGTAGTGCGGTGTTCAATTTCAGCGCAGCGTCCAGTTCTTCGCCATTATGCACCTCCACCAGCACGTCCATGCCGAGTTCATGTGCGCAGGCCTCCAGCTCCGCCATCAGCCCATGGTCCAGCGCCGCAACAATCAGCAGGATGCAATCCGCACCCCAGTTGCGCGCCTGGTAAACCTGGTAAGGATCGATCATGAAATCCTTGCGCAGTACCGGGATGTCGCAGGCCGCGCGGGCCTGTTGCAGGTAGTCGGGCGAACCCTGGAAGAATTGCACGTCCGTCAGCACCGACAGGCAAGCGGCGCCATGCTGTGCATAGCTGGTGGCGATATCGGCAGGGTGGAAGTCGGCGCGCAAGATGCCCTTGGACGGTGATGCCTTTTTGATTTCGGCAATCACGCCGGCCCGGCCAGCGCCGATCTTGCCGCGCAGGCTGGCTTCAAAGCCACGCAGGCCGGCCCGGGCTTCCAGGTTCGATTCCACGTCGCCGCGCAGGCTGGCCAGCGACTGATGCTTTTTTGCTGCTGCCACTTCGTCTTTTTTGACGTCCAGGATTTTGTTGAGGATGTCCGACATCTCATGCCCCCAGTTGCTGTGTGACCTGGATGAACTGTTCCAGCTTGGCGCGCGCGGCGCCGGAGCGTATCGCTTCCTGCGCTTTCTTGACGCCGTCCGCAATCGAATCGGCAATGCCGGCGCCGTAGATGGCAGTGCCTGCATTCAGCGCAACGATGTCGGTGGCCGGGCCGGGGACATTGTTCAGTGCTTCCAGTATCTTGTCCTTGGACTCCGTGGAATTGGAGACCTTGAGGTTGCGGTTGGATACCATCTGCAGGCCGAAATCTTCGGGATGGACATCGTATTCGCGGATTTCTCCATTCACCAGTTCGCCGACCATGGTAGGTGCGCCTAGCGACACTTCATCCATGTTGTCGCGCCCCCAGACTACCAGTGCATGCTGTGCGCCCAGCCTTTGCAGTACGCGCACCTGGATGCCCACCAGGTCGGGATGGAACACGCCCATCAGGATATTCGGCGCGCCGGCAGGATTGGTCAGTGGTCCCAGGATGTTGAAGATGGTGCGTACGCCCAGTTCCTTGCGTACCGGCGCGGCGTGTTTCATCGCTGCATGGTGGTTGGGCGCAAACATGAAACCTATGCCGGTCTGCGCGATGGACTGCGCGATCTGTTCCGGTGTCAGGTTGATGTTGACGCCGAAGGATTCCAGCACGTCGGCACTGCCGGAGGACGAGGATACGCTGCGCCCTCCGTGCTTGGCCACGCGCGCACCGGCTGCAGCAGTGACAAACATCGACGCGGTGGAGATATTGAACGTCAGCGCGCCGTCGCCGCCTGTGCCGACAATGTCGATCAGGTTTTTGGTGTTAGCCATCGGCACCTTGGTCGAGAATTCGCGCATGACCTGGGCCGCTGCAGTGATCTCGCCTATGCTTTCTTTTTTCACGCGCAGGCCCATAGTCAGCGCGGCAATCATGATGGGGGACATCTCGCCGCCCATGATCTGGCGGAATAGCGACAGCATTTCGTCGTGGAATATTTCCCTGTGCTCAATACAGCGCAGCAAGGCTTCTTGTTGGGTAATCGTCATGTCAGATCCGATACAGTTTATGCATTGAGAAGGAAGTTTTTCAGCAGTGCGTGCCCGTGCTCGGACAGGATGGATTCCGGATGGAACTGCACCCCCTGCAGATTAAACTCCCTGTGGCGTACGCCCATGATTTCGCCGTCTTCGGTCCAGGCCGTCACTTCCAGGCAAGCCGGCAGCGAAGACCGTTCTATCGCCAGCGAGTGGTAGCGGATAACGGTATACGGGCTGGGCAAGTCCTTGAACACGCCGACGCCGGTATGCGCGATGGCCGAGGTTTTTCCATGCATGACCTGCTTGGAGCGGATCACCTTGCCGCCGAAGGCATCGCCTATCGCCTGGTGGCCGAGGCAGACGCCGAGAATGGGGATCTCGCCGGAAAAGCGTTGCAGCAGCGGCACCGAGATGCCGGCCTCGCGCGGGGTGCATGGGCCGGGCGAGATGCAGATGTGGTCGGGCTTCAGCACGGCGATTTCGTCCAGCGTGATTTCGTCGTTGCGGTAGGTGCGCACGTCTTCACCGAGTTCGGCAAAATATTGCACGAGGTTGTAGGTGAAGGAATCGTAGTTGTCTATCATCAGCAGCATTTAAATATCTCCGTCCAGGCCGTCCTGCACTTGTTCCGCTGCGCGCAATACCGCGCGCGCCTTGTTCTCGGTTTCCTGCCATTCCATTTCGGGCACTGAGTCGGCCACGATGCCGGCCGCCGCCTGCACGTACAGCATGCCGTCTTTCAGTACGCCGGTGCGGATGGCAATCGCCAAATCCATTTCGCCGCCGAAGGACAGGTAGCCACAGGCGCCGCCGTAGATGCCGCGCTTGGTCAGCTCCAGTTCATCGATCAGTTCCATGGCGCGCACTTTCGGCGCGCCCGACAGCGTACCTGCCGGGAAGGTTGCTTTCAACACGTCCAGGTTGGAAAGGTTGGGCTGCAGCGCGCCTTCCACGTTGGAGACGATGTGCTGCACATGCGAGTATTTTTCGATGACCATCTGGTCGGTGACCTTGACGCTGCCGGTTTTTGCAATGCGGCCGATGTCGTTGCGGGCCAAGTCGATCAGCATCACGTGCTCGGCGATTTCCTTCGGGTCGGACAACAGCTCGGTCGCCAGTTCTGCATCGCGTTCCGGTGTCGAGCCGCGCGGGCGGGTGCCGGCCAGCGGCCGTATCGTGACCTTCTTGCTGCCGTCGTTCAGGCTTTCGTTGCGGACCAGGATTTCCGGAGACGCGCCGATGATCTGCATGTCGCCGAAATTGTAGAAGTACATGTAAGGAGAGGGATTCAGCGAGCGCAGCGCGCGGTACAGCGACAGCGGTGCATCGACATATGGTTTCCTGATACGTTGGCCCACCTGCACCTGCATCAGGTCGCCGGCCATGATGTATTCCTTGGCTTTGTCCACGGCCTTCAGATAATCGGCCTTGGCAAAGTCGCGTATGGTGTCGGTCCGTACCGATGCGGAAGTGACAGGGGCATCGACGCTCCTGCGCAGCATGCCGCGCAAATCCTTCAGCCTTTGCCTTGCCTTGGAATAGGCTTCCGGCTGCGTAGGGTCGGCGTACACGATCAGGTACAGCTTGCCGGACAGGTTGTCGATGACGGCCAGTTCCTCCGTTACCAGCAGCTGGATGTCGGGCAGGCCCAGGTCATCCTTCGGGGTGGAGTGCGCCAGCCGTTTTTCTACATGGCGCACGGTGTCGTAGCCGAAATACCCGGCCAGGCCGCCGCAGAAGCGCGGCATGCCGGGGCGCAGCGCTACTTTAAAGCGGGCCTGGAAATCGGCGATGAAATCCAGCGGATTGCCTTCCACGGTTTCTATCACCTCGCCGTTTTTGACGACTTCGCTGCGTGTGCCGTAGCTGCGCATTAGTGTCGACGCCGGTAGGCCGATGAAGGAGTAGCGTCCAAAACGTTCGCCGCCCATGACCGATTCCAGCAGGAAGGTATTCTTGCCGCCTTGCTGGGGCTGGGCCAGTTTCAGGTAAAGCGTGAGGGGCGTTTCCAGATCGGCAAAAGCTTCCGCGATCATGGGGATACGGTTGTAGCCTTGCGCGGCCAGCGATTTGAATTCGAGTTCGGTCATGGTTCTCTTTCTGCCGCCCTTGCGGACTCACAGCGTCCACGGAGGGTGGAGTTGGGGCGGATAAGACAAATTGTAAAACGTGCAAAGCTTTTGCGAGGGTGTGCAGAAGCTTTCGCGGCAAATAGGTGGTTAGTTAGACCAGAATTGCCAGCGTCGCCATAGCCAGGCCTCAAAAGTGCCTGGTGTGATTGCGGGACGTTTTTTATCGAGAAACATTCTTTGGATAGTGAACGTTGGGGATAGTGTAGCGATTAAATAATAAACTAGTTTAGTGAAATCAGTCGTGCCGCTTCCAATAAGGTTTCGACTATACCATCACTGTCAATATTTTGTATAGCCTCCCCGTGATTGTATCCGTAGGGAACGCTCAGCACTGGGCAACCGGCTGCGCGAGCGGCGATAGCGTCGTTGGAAGAGTCGCCTATGGCAATCACCTGTGCGGGGGGCAGATCAAAATCCGTGCAAACTTGCAACAAGGGCAGCGGGTCTGGCTTTTTACGAACCAGGGAATCGCCGCCGTAGACCACGTCGAAATAATTGCTCAGCCCCTTCTTTTGTAGCAGCGGCGTGGTGAAGGCAATCGGCTTGTTGGTGACGCAGGCCAGCCGTAGCCCTTTGGCGCGCAGTGCCTGCAAGCCTTGGATGACGTCCGGGTACAGCGTGCTGTAGTCGCCGTTGATGCTGAGATAATGGCGCTGGTAGGAATCTATTGCGGCGTCGAAATGCTGCGCCACCTGCGGCTCGGCATAGTCGACTGCCAGTACCCGGTGAATCAGGTTTTCCGAGCCCTTGCCGACAAAATGCTTGATGGTTTCCAGGGCCAGCGGCGCGAGGCTGAACTCGGCGCGCATACGGTTGATGGCAACCAGGAAATCGGGCGCGGTATCGAGCATTGTGCCGTCCAGGTCGATGATGGCGGCCTTGATATGTGTGAACATGCTTTTCCGGAAGTAAATTGGCAGCGGCAGGAAGAAGCTGCCGCTGGATTGCGCGGGCTTGGTGGGCCCGGGGCGGATCAGATGCCGGCTAATTCGGCGCGCATGGCCTTGATGACAGCCGCATAATCGGGTTTGCCGAAGATGGCGGAGCCGGCGACAAAGGTATCAGCGCCTGCCTGTGCCGCCGCGGCGATATTATCGACCTTGATGCCGCCATCGACTTCCAGAAGGATGTCGCGGCCGGATTCGTCTATCAGTTTTCGGACGGCCGCAATTTTCTTCAAGGTGTGCGGAATGAAAGATTGGCCGCCGAAGCCGGGGTTGACCGACATCAGCAGGATCAGGTCCAGTTTGTCCATCACATGTTCCAGCACGTTCAGCGGCGTGGCCGGGTTCAGCACCAGGCCTGCCTTGCAGCCGTGGTCGCGTATCAGTTGCAGGCTGCGGTCTATATGTTCCGAGCCTTCAGGATGGAAGCTGATGATATTGGCGCCGGCCTTGGCAAAGTCGGGGATGATCCGGTCCACCGGCTTGACCATCAGATGCACGTCGATGGGCACTTGCACGTGCGGACGTATCGCTTCGCATATCATCGGCCCTATCGTCAGGTTGGGAACGTAATGGTTGTCCATCACATCAAAGTGGATCATGTCGGCGCCGGCCGCGACGACGTTGCGGACTTCCTCCCCCAAGCGGGCGAAATCGGCGGACAGGATACTGGGAGCGATGCGGTAAGTTGTCATGATGGTCAATAGCAATAAAGATGCGCTATTTTACCCTTGCGCGCTGATCAGGTCTTGCAATGGAGGGGCTTTTGGTGTGCAATGAGCCGATATGCCTTTGCTACTGGTTCTTATTGAACCTGCAGGGCGGCCAATTTATTGAAGGAATACTGCATGTCAGCATACGAAATGAACGTGTCGGTCGCGACACAATACCTGGAAGAGCAGTCCGATCCCGATCACGGCAACTATGTATATGCCTATACGATTACGATCAAGAATACCGGTTCGGTGGCGGCCCAGGTGATTTCGCGCCATTGGATCATTACCGACGCCAAGAATCGCAGCCAGGAAGTGAAGGGGCTGGGTGTTGTCGGTCATCAGCCTTTGCTGCAACCTGGCCAGGCTTTTGAATATACCAGCGGCACTTCATTCACGACGCCGCAGGGCAGCATGACAGGTACTTACTTTTGCGTGGCGGAAGACGGCCACCAGTTCAATGTGACGATACCGGAGTTCGTATTGTCGCTGCCGCGCACGCTGCACTGATCTTATTGATCCGGCCCGGATTTTGCGGAGCCTGTAGAATCGGCCTCCTTGTTGTCAACGGGCGGCTGTTGTGGCGGATGTTCCGGTTTCTTACCTGAAAACATCGTCCACCATACAATAAAGATCAGCAAAAACATTGCCGTGCCGGCTTCCAGTCCCAATAACCACATATTTATCTTCCTGATGTTCAAATTTCCTGCAATTTTACCCGTACTCGCGATGGCATTACTGATTTCCGCTTGTACTACCCCGGTTTCACTCAAGGAAACACCTAAACCGCAGCCAGTTACGCCTGCTGCGCCGACCGCCAAGCCTATTCCGCAGACAGCCGCCAAGCCGAATGCGAATTTCAAGGCAGGTTCTTTTGCCGACATGCCGGGCTGGGGGGCAGACGACCTGACCGAAACGTGGCCGGTGTTCATGGCGTCTTGCAATGCGATGCGCTTCAAGCCGGAATGGAAGGAGCCGTGCACGATTGCCAAGGACATTGATGTAAAAGACGGCGCTGCGATGCGCGTCTTTTTCGAATCTCTGTTCACGCCTTATCAGGTCATCAACCCGGACGGCAGCAATGAAGGCCTGATCACCGGTTACTACGAACCGCTGCTGCGCGGCTCCCGCACCCGGGGCGGCGTTTACCAGACGCCGCTGTATCCGGTGCCGGCCGATCTGCTGACGATAGATCTGGGCAGCATTTATCCAGAGTTGAAAAATATGCGCCTGCGGGGCCGCCTGGTCGGCAACAAGGTGGTGCCGTATGCGTCGCGTGCCGATACCGAGCAGGCGTTGGCAGGCAAGGAGATGCTATGGGTTGATGATGCGGTGGAGGCTTTCTTTCTGCAGGTGCAGGGCTCGGGCCGCGTGTATTTCGCCGATACGAATGAAACTATCCGCGTCGCTTATGCAGACCAGAACGGCTATCCATACAAATCCATAGGCCGCTACCTGGTGGATAAAGGGGAAATGACCACCAGCCAAGCGTCCGCGCAAGGTATCAAGGAGTGGATCAAACAAAATCCCACCCGCCAGAATGAACTGTTCAACAGCAATCCCAGCGTCGTGTTCTTCAAGGAAGAAAAGCTGGCCGATCCGAGGATAGGTCCGAAAGGCGCGCAGGGTCTGCCGCTGACGGCGCAGCGCTCTATCGCCGTGGATGCGCAGTTCCTGCCGCTGGGTGCGCCCGTGTTCCTAGCGACGACGCAGCCTAATAGTACGCAACTGCTGCAAAAGCTGGTCGTTGCGCAAGATACCGGTGGCGCGATTCGTGGCGCGGTCAGGGCGGATTATTTTTGGGGCTTCGGTTCGGAAGCGGGCGAGCAGGCCGGGCGCATGAAGCAGCGCGGCCAGATGTGGCTGCTGCTGCCTAAATCCTGATCCTGGGTATTACAGAATAGCTAAGGCGCGGCGCTACTTGCTGCGCTGGTCCACTACCCGTCTGGCTTTGCCGACGCTGCGCTCTATGCCGCCGACCGGCAGTATCTCTACATCGGCGGAAGTGCCTATATACGCCTTGATGTCGTGCATCAGCGCCAGCTTTGCCGATGTTGTTTCCGCACCGGCACCGCCGGGCTTCACTTCCACCCTCACGGTCAGCGTGTCCAGCGGGCCTTCCCTGGTCAACACGCACTGATAGTGCGGCGACAGCACCGCCTGTTTCAGGATCAGTTCTTCTATCTGCGTGGGGAATACATTGACGCCGCGCACGATCATCATGTCGTCACTGCGGCCGGTGATTTTTTGCATGCGGCGCATTGTACGACCGCCATTGTCCGGGTTGGCCGGCAGCAGGCGCGTCAAGTCGCGGGTGCGATAGCGGATGATGGGTAGCGCTTCCTTGCTCAGCGAGGTGAACACCAGCTCGCCGAATTCTCCGTCCGGCAATACTTCGCCGGTATCGGGGTCGATGATTTCGGGATAGAAATGGTCTTCCCATACCGTGGGGCCGTCCTTGCTTTCAGCGCACTCGCTGGCGACGCCCGGCCCCATCACTTCCGACAGGCCGTAGATATCGACAGCGGACAGCGACAGCCGTTTTTCGATGGCGCTACGCATTTCAGGCGTCCACGGTTCAGCGCCGAAGATGCCCGTCTTCAGCGATGTGGACGTGGGATCTATGCCCTGGCGCTCCATTTCATCGGCAATGGCCAGCATGTACGAAGGCGTGACCATGATGATGTCGGGCCTGAAGTCCTGTATCAGCTGCACCTGTCTCTCGGTTTGGCCGCCACCGAAGGGCACGACGGTCAGGCCCAGGCGTTCTGCGCCATAGTGCGCGCCCAGGCCGCCGGTAAACAGGCCGTAGCCGTAGCTGATGTGGCAGATATCGCCCGGTCTGGCGCCGGCTGCGCGGATGGAGCGCGCCACGCAATTGGCCCAGGTGTCGATGTCGTTTTGCGAATAGCCGACCACCGTGGGTTTGCCGGTCGTGCCACTGGAGGCGTGGATGCGTACTATACGCTCGCGCGGTATCGCGAACATGCCGTAGGGATAATTGTCGCGCAGGCTTTTCTTGGTCGTGAATGGGAATCGGGCCAGGTCTGCCAGGCTGCGCAAGTCGTCGGGATGGGCGCCGACGGCGTCAAAGGCTTCGCGGTAGTAGGCAACATTGTCGTACGCGTGGCGCAGCGACCATTGCAGTCTCTGCAGCTGCAAGGCCTGTAATTCGTCGCGGCTGGCGGTTTCTATCGCTTCAAGTGGGAATGCTGTTGCGCTCATGCTGCCCTCTGATTACTCTGCCTGTGGAATGACCTGTCCTTTGATTGCTGCCGACTTGCCCCTGAATACGGCGATGATTTCGCCATGCTGGTTGCTGACCAGCACGTCATAGATGCCGCTGCGGCCTGACAGCGTGACTTGCCTGGCATCGGCCGTCAGCAGGTCGTCCAGGAAGGCCGGCTTCAGGAATTCGATATTGCAGCCGGCTGCGACAGTGGCCTGGTTCTGGCTGTTGCAGGCATAGGCAAAAGCAGTGTCCGCCAGGCTGAAGATCATGCCGCCGTGGCAGGTATTGTGTCCCTGTATCATATCCGGCCTGACCGGCATGCTGGCGACCGCGCTGCCCGGCTGTATATCGGTGATCTTGATGCCCATGCTCTGTGCAGCCGTGTCGCGTGCATACATGGCAGCCGCCACGATGGCCGGCGACGGTGGCTCAGGCGGTATCAGTGCATCGTCCATGCGGGAGCCCTCAGTTGCCGGTAAAACGCGGTGCGCGTTTTTCGAGGAAGGCATTGACGCCTTCGGCATAGTCGTGCGAGTTGCCGAGTTCACTCTGCATGTCGCGCTCCAGCGCCAGTTGCTGCGGCAGCGTGTTGTGCAGACTGGCGCGCAAGGCATGCTTGATCATTGCCAGCGCCTTGGTCGGCTGGCTGGCAAGATGGGTTGCCAGCGCCTGGGTTTCCTTGTCCAGTGCGTCTTTGTCTTCGCGGTCGTCCACGCATTTCCAGATCAGGCCCCATTGCTCGGCTTTTTCCGCTGGCAGCTTGTCGGCCAGCATGGCCAGGCCCATGGCGCGCGCCATGCCGACCTTCTGCGGCAGGAACCAGGTGCCGCCGGAATCCGGCAGCAGGCCGATTTTGGCAAAAGCCTGCAGGAAGCTGGCGGAGTGTGAGGCCAGCACGATGTCGCAGGCCAGTGCCAGGTTGGCGCCGGCGCCAGCCGCCGCGCCGCGTACGCTGGCAATCACCGGCATGGGCAGGTCCTGCAGCCGGCGTATCAGTGGATTAAAGTGCTTGTCTATTAATTCGCCCAGATCCGTCATGGCGCCGGGTTCGAACGACAGGTCCGCCAGATCCTGGCCGGCGCAGAAGCCACGCCCGGCACCGGTCAGCACGAGTACCCTGATAGCAGGATCATTTTCAATCTGGCTCAGCGCGGTACTCAGTTCCGCATGCATGGAGCGGGTGAAGCTGTTCAGCTTGTCGGGCCGGTTCAGCGTGATGGTGGCGACAGCGTCGCTACGGGAAAACAGGATTTCAGGCATGTGCGTATCCTCTTTCTGCAGGTAAATAGTAAGCAGTATCAGCTCGCTGACTCTGATTGTAATTAAAAAACCGACCAGTCGGTTAATTAAATGATTTGTGCTAACCTCTCCGGCTGAAACGCTACAATCTAGCTGTCAATTCGTCGCGCCTGCAAATAACGCATGGCAAAAATCATCAAAAACAAAGGAGCTGATATGGATTATCAAAATATTCTGGTGGAAACCAGAGAGAAAGTAGGCCTGATTACGCTGAACCGCCCCAAGGCCCTGAATGCGCTGAATGACCAGCTGATGGATGAGCTGGGTTTTGCGCTGAAAGCCTTCGACAAGGATGAGGCGATTGCCTGCATCGTTATCACCGGCAGCGAAAAAGCCTTTGCCGCCGGCGCCGATATCGGCGCGATGGCTGGCTATACCTATATGGACGCTTATAAGAACGATTACATTACGCGCAACTGGGAACAGATACGCCAGATCCGCAAGCCGGTCATCGCCGCGGTGGCAGGCTATGCGCTGGGCGGCGGCTGCGAGCTGGCGATGATGTGCGATTTCATCATCGCCGCAGAGAATGCCAAGTTCGGCCAGCCTGAGATCAAGCTGGGCACCTTGCCCGGCGCCGGCGGCACGCAACGCCTGCCGCGCGCGATCTCCAAATCCAAGGCCATGGATATGTGCCTGACCGCGCGGATGATGGATGCGGTAGAGGCGGAACGTGCCGGTCTGGTATCGCGCATTGTGCCGCTGGAGAAGTTGCTGGAAGAGGCGCTGGCGGCGGCGAACACGATTGCATCGATGTCCCTGCCCATCATCATGATGGTAAAGGACTCGGTCAACCGCGCCTACGAAACTACGCTGTCGGAAGGCGTGCAGTATGAGCGCCGCCTGTTCCATAGCAGCTTCGGCACCGACGACCAGAAGGAAGGCATGAAAGCCTTCATGGAAAAACGTCCTGCGAACTTCACTAATAAGTAAGGTGAATCTGGCGGGCGCGGTAATGAAATAAATTATTTTCAAAAAGCGCTTGCCAAGTTTGGATGAGGCTTGCTATAGTTCGGCTCCCGTCGAGGCAAGCAGCAAATAACGCGAAAGGGACAGCGGGAAGTTGGGCTGTTTTTGAGCGGGATG
>NZ_JBMPPM010000017.1:0-79803 GCF_049339885.1 Undibacterium sp. TJN25
AAATGGTTATGCCAGGCGATAACGTGTCGATCACAGTCAAGCTGATCAACCCGATCGCGATGGAAGAAGGCCTGCGTTTCGCGATTCGCGAAGGTGGCCGTACTGTTGGCGCCGGTGTTGTTGCAAAGATTATTGAGTAATTGGTTGTAAGCAGTATCTGAACAGACGCAGTGTTCCATCATTGGATCACTGCGTTTGGTTCAAGAAGTTCAAGGCGTAGGGGTGTAGCTCAATTGGCAGAGCGTCGGTCTCCAAAACCGAAGGTTGGGGGTTCGATTCCCTCCGCCCCTGCCACCATCATGGCCGCAGGGCATCGAAAGTAAATAGAGTATGTCTAACCATCCCGTTCAAACAGTCAGCACGTCCAATGACAAGTTCAAAGTCATTCTGGCGATCGTTGCTGTAGTTGCCGGTGTTGCTGCATTTTATATTCTTGCGAATCAATCTACCCTGGTGCGTGCGTCGGCGCTGGTTGCCGGCCTGATCGTTGCCGTTGGTTTGGCGTGGACCTCTGAGTCTGGTCAAGGTTTTATCAACTTTGCCCGTGAATCGGTCCGTGAAACCAAAAAAGTAGTATGGCCTACCCGCAAAGAAGCGATGCAGATTACTGCGGTGGTATTTGGTTTTGTTTTGCTTATGTCAATTTTCCTCTGGGGCACGGACAAGATTCTTGAATTCGTGTTATTGGAACTGGTTCTCGGATGGAAGAAATAATGAACGAAAACAATCAGGATAACGAAAACGGTACAGAGCCAGTAGTGTCTGTACCTAAAAGCGCTAAAAGATGGTACGCAGTGCATGCTTATTCCGGTATGGAAAAAAGCGTACAGCGCGCACTGACCGAGCGTATCGAACGTGCAGAAATGCAAGACAAGTTCGGCCAGATCCTGGTGCCGACTGAAGAAGTCATTGAAGTAAAAAACGGCAAGAAAGCAGTTACCGAAAGGCGCCTGTTCCCAAGCTATGTATTTGTCGAGATGGAAATGACCGACGATACCTGGCATCTGGTCAAGAACACCAATAAGGTAACCGGCTTTATCGGCGGCAAATCCAATAAGCCATCGCCGATTCCTCAGCATGAAGTCGACAAGATCCTGCAGCAAATGCAGGAAGGTGTCGAAAAGCCAAGGCCTAAGGTTTTGTACGAAGTAGGTGAAGTAGTGCGTATCAAGGATGGTCCATTTACTGATTTCAACGGCAACGTGGAAGAAGTCAATTACGAAAAATCCAAGGTCCGTGTCACAGTAACCATCTTCGGCCGCGCCACTCCGGTTGAACTGGAATTCGGCCAGGTAGAAAAAGTCTGAGCGTCTTAGGTTTTTCTTAGGCGCCATGCAAGAATAAGCGCCCACCGGCGCGCCGCTGCAGCAATGCGGCGAAAGCCGGTAAGTAGCAACCAGAGGAGCCCGTTAATACGGCAGTATCGTGCTAGTGGGCGCTAACACTCAACTTATGAAGGAGCCATCATGGCAAAGAAAATCATAGGCTTTATCAAGCTGCAAGTACCAGCTGGTAAGGCAAATCCATCCCCACCGATTGGTCCAGCACTGGGTCAGCGCGGTTTGAACATCATGGAATTCTGCAAAGCGTTCAACGCGCAGACTCAAGGTGTAGAACCAGGCATGCCTATCCCTGTTGTGATCACTGCATTTGCGGACAAGTCTTTCACATTCGTGATGAAGACGCCTCCTGCAACATACATGATCAAAAAAGCAGCCGGCATCACTAAAGGTTCGGCTAAGCCGCACACTGACAAAGTTGGCAAAATCACCCGTAAGCAAGCTGAAGAGATCGCGACTGTTAAACGCGCTGATCTGACAGCCGCGGACATGGATGCAGCAGTACGCACCATCGCTGGCTCGGCACGCTCCATGGGTATCACGGTAGAGGGACTGTAATGGCTAAGTTATCCAAACGCGCAAAAGCGCTGAAATCCAAAGTTGACCGCCTGAAGGTATATCCATTTGATAACGCTATTGCGTTGATCAAAGAGTGCGCAACTGCGAAATTCAACGAATCCATCGACGTTTCCGTACAACTGGGTGTTGATCCTAAGAAATCCGACCAGGTAGTCCGTGGTTCCGTGGTATTGCCAGCCGGCACAGGTAAAACTGTACGCGTAGCGGTATTTGCAACTGGCGAAAAAGCTGAACAAGCTAAAGCAGCCGGTGCAGACATCGTCGGTATGGAGGATCTGGCAGAACGCATCAAAGCTGGCGACATGCCGTTTGATATCGTTATCGCCTCTCCAGACACCATGCGCGTCGTCGGTACCTTGGGCCAGATCCTGGGACCACGCGGCCTGATGCCTAACCCGAAAGTCGGTACTGTAACTCCTGACGTCGCCAACGCGGTTAAAAACGCAAAAGCCGGCCAGGTTCAATACCGTACTGACAAGGCTGGTATCATCCACTCGACCATCGGCCGCAAGTCCTTTGGCGATGCGGATCTGAAATCCAACCTGGTTGCCCTGATTGAAGCGCTGAATAAAGCGAAACCAGCGTCCAGCAAAGGCGTGTACCTGCGTAAAGTATCCATCTCGTCCACTATGGGCGCCGGTGTACGCGTAGATCACGCTAACCTGAACGGTTAATAGCAAGAATTAAGTCCACGCCTGATTTCAGTGCGTGGCGCATCTTTGGGCCGGCAGGTTTTGATGATTGAAACCTGCCGGAGTGTCAAAGACCGTTGGGCGGCGTGCATGCAGGTTGATGTGCAAAGTTAAAACGAGCCGGGTAACCGGTTTCCCCAACGCAGATGGTGTACCCGAACAAGTTTGTAGTTACATCGCTGGTTCGCCAGTGTGGGACTCCTCACTTCGGACGCCGTGTTCGAAACGATATAAGGAAGTGGCATCATCCCGATGCAATGACCGAATATCATAATTGGAGGTTGACCGTGAGTCTCAATCTGAATGACAAAAAGGCCGTCGTAGCCGAAGTCTCTGCAAAAGTAGCTAAAGCACAGACTATCGTCGTGGCCGAATACCGTGGCATCCAGGTCGGTCATTTGACGCAATTGCGTGCTTCTGCACGTGCTCAAGGCGTATACATGCGCGTGTTGAAAAACACTCTCGCACGTCGCGCTGTTGAGGGAACTGCATTTGCAAGCCTCGCTTCTGAAATGACCGGCCCGTTGATCTATGCGATCTCGGAAGATGCCGTTGCTGCTGCTAAAGTCGTTCAAGACTTTGCAAAAACCAACGACAAGCTGGTTGTAAAAGCAGGTAACTATGCTGGCAAATCGCTGGATAAAGCTGGCGTTGTCGCATTGGCAAGCATTCCTAGCCGTGAAGTTCTGTTGTCGCAAGTGTTGGGCATGATGCAGGCTCCTGTATCTGGCTTTGCACGCGGCCTCGCAGCTCTGGCAGCAAAGAAAGAAGCCGAAGCAGCTTAATTGCTGTTTAGCGTAATTTCGTCAATACCGAATAGATGTAATACTAAATAATTGGAGTTTCAAATGGCACTTAGCAAAGACGATATCCTGGAAGCCGTAGGCGCGATGTCCGTAATGGACCTGAACGACCTGGTTAAGGCATTCGAAGAAAAATTCGGCGTTTCCGCTGCTGCAATGGCTGCACCTGCAGCTGGTGGTGGTGCTGCTGCTGCTGTCGAAGAACAAACAGAATTCAACGTAATTCTGACTGAAATCGGCGCAAACAAAGTTGGCGTTATTAAAGCAGTTCGCGAACTGACAGGCCTGGGCTTGAAAGAAGCTAAAGACCTGGTTGACGGCGCACCTAAAGCAGTTAAAGAAGCTGTTGCTAAAGCTGATGCTGAAGCAGCAAAGAAAAAACTGGAAGAAGCCGGCGCGAAAGCAGACATCAAGTAATATTGATGTTACGGGGCGAATCTCCGGATTTGCCAGAGTCAAAGATCGGAATCCTCTCAAAAGAGAGGGTTCCTCTTTGGCTTCTTCGTCGTTCTGGTTTATTTGGTAAGAGTAAGTCCTGCGGCAAATTCACCTGCCACAGTTTGTCGGTTCGAAGCTTAGTTTAAACATTGCAAGGGCTGAGACTTGAGGTTTCATGATCAGTATCCGGGTTTTTCACCTGATATTGCAATTGAATCCTGAATTCTCCATCCTTCCTTGTCACTCACGGAGTGTCCATGCACTACTCATTTACTGAGAAGAAGCGTATTCGTAAATCTTTTGCGAAACGCGCTAACGTTCACAACGTTCCGTTCCTGCTGGCGACCCAGCTCGAGTCATATCTGGGCTTTTTACAAGCAGACAAAGCACCGTCAGCCCGTAAAAATGAGGGCTTGCAGTCTGCCTTCACGTCCATTTTCCCGATTGTGTCGCATAATGGGTTCGCTCGTCTCGAATTCCTATCCTACGTTTTAGGTGATCCTGCTTTTGACGTCAAGGAATGTCAACAGCGTGGCCTCACTTTTGCGTCTCCTTTGCGTGCAAAAGTACGTCTGGTCATTCTTGATAAAGAATCGCCAACCAAACCGGTCGTTAAAGAAATGAAGGAGCAGGAAGTCTATATGGGCGAATTGCCGCTCATGACGACTACCGGTTCTTTCGTGATCAACGGTACCGAACGCGTTATCGTGTCGCAGCTGCACCGTTCGCCTGGCGTGTTCTTTGAGCATGACAGGGGCAAGACGCACTCCTCCGGTAAATTGCTGTTCTCGGCAAGGATCATTCCTTACCGCGGCTCATGGCTGGATTTCGAATTCGATCCTAAAGACATCCTGTTCTTCCGTATCGATCGCCGCCGCAAAATGCCGGTAACGATCTTGTTGCGTGCCATTGGCATGACCAACGAGCAGATACTGGCTAATTTCTTCGTTTTCGATAATTTCACGCTGCATACTGACGGCGCTGAAATGGAATTCGTTTCCGAACGTTTGCGTGGCGAAGTGGCGCGTTTCGACATTTCCGACAAGGCAGGCAAACTGCTGGTCGCCAAGGACAAGCGTATCAACGCACGTCACGTGCGCGACATCGAAACTGCCGGCATCAAGCAAATCTCCGTACCGGAAGACTACCTGCTGGGCCGCGTGCTGGCGAAGAACATCGTCGACACCGATACCGGCGAAGTGATTGCCAATGCCAATGACGAACTGACGGAAGACCTGCTCGGCCGTCTGCGTGAAGGCGGTATCAAGGAAATCCAGACGCTGTACACCAATGATCTGGACCAGGGTGCCTACATCTCCCAGACTCTGCGTACCGACGACACAGTAGATCAGATGGCTGCGCGTGTAGCGATCTACCGCATGATGCGTCCTGGCGAACCGCCAACGGAAGATTCCGTGGAAGCCTTGTTCAACGGTCTGTTCTACAGCGAAGATCGTTACGATCTGTCCGCAGTGGGCCGCATGAAGTTCAACCGCCGTATCGGCCGTGACGAACTGACAGGCCAGATGACCTTGTCGAACGAAGACGTGCTGGCTGTGATCAAGATCCTGGTGGAACTGCGCAATGGCCGCGGCGAAGTCGACGATATCGATCACTTGGGCAATCGCCGCGTACGTTGCGTCGGTGAGTTGGCAGAGAACCAGTTCCGCGCCGGCCTTGTGCGTGTTGAACGTGCCGTGAAAGAGCGTCTGGGCCAGGCTGAAGCCGATAACCTGATGCCGCACGACCTGATCAACTCCAAGCCTATTTCTGCAGCGATCCGTGAATTCTTCGGTTCCTCGCAGTTGTCGCAGTTTATGGATCAGACCAACCCGCTGTCAGAGATCACGCATAAGCGCCGTATCTCCGCACTGGGCCCTGGCGGCTTGACCCGTGAGCGCGCCGGCTTTGAGGTACGCGACGTGCATCCGACCCATTATGGCCGCGTCTGCCCGATCGAAACGCCAGAGGGACCGAACATCGGTCTGATCAACTCGCTGGCGCTGTATGCTCGCCTGAACGAATACGGTTTCCTGGAAACGCCATACCGCAAGGTTGTCGACAGCAAGATCACATCGCAGATCGATTACCTGTCCGCGATTGAAGAGGGCCGTTACATCATCGCCCAGGCGAATGCGACCATCGACAGCTCCGGCACTCTGGTGGATGAACTGGTTTCTTCGCGTGAAGCAGGCGAAACCATTCTGGTATCTCCAGAACGCGTCCAGTACATGGACGTGGCCACAGGCCAGGTTGTTTCCGTTGCGGCTTCGCTGATTCCGTTCCTCGAACACGATGATGCGAACCGCGCGTTGATGGGTGCCAACATGCAGCGCCAGGCAGTTCCTTGCCTGCGCCCTGAAAAAGCATTCGTCGGTACCGGTATCGAACGTACCGTGGCAGTCGATTCTGGCACGACAGTACAGGCATTGCGCGGCGGTAAAGTCGATTACATCGATGCGGGCCGTATCGTTATTCGTGTGAACGACGCTGAAGCGCAAGCCGGTGAAGTCGGTGTAGATATCTACAACCTGATCAAGTACACCCGTTCCAACCAGAACACCAACATCAACCAGCGTCCTATCGTTCAGGTGGGCGACATGGTTGCCAAGGGCGACGTGCTGGCTGACGGTGCATCCACCGATCTGGGCGAACTGGCATTGGGCCAGAACATGCTGGTCGCGTTTATGCCATGGAACGGCTACAACTTCGAAGATTCGATTCTGATCTCCGAAAAAGTGGTTGCCGATGACCGTTACACCTCTATCCATATCGAAGAGCTGTCGGTTGTTGCCCGTGACACAAAACTGGGTGCGGAAGAAATTACGCGCGATATCTCCAATCTGGCCGAGAACCAACTGGCCCGCCTGGATGAATCCGGTATCGTCTACATCGGTGCTGAAGTGACTGCCGGCGACACACTGGTTGGTAAGGTAACGCCAAAAGGCGAAACCCAGCTGACACCGGAAGAAAAGCTGCTGCGCGCGATTTTCGGCGAAAAAGCCTCCGACGTAAAAGATACGTCCCTGCGCGTGCCTTCCGGCATGGTAGGTACAGTGATCGACGTTCAAGTGTTTACCCGCGAAGGCATCCAACGCGACAAGCGCGCACAACAGATCATCGACGATGAACTGAAGCGCTATCGCCTGGACCTGAACGATCAGTTGCGTATCGTTGAAGGCGATGCATTTGAACGTCTGGAACGCATGCTGATCGACAAGGTCGCCAATGGCGGCCCTGCGAAACTGGCCAAAGGCAGCAAGATCAGCAAGGAATACCTGGCTGAGCTGGATAAGTACCACTGGTTCGATATCCGTCCTGCTGACGACGACGCTGCAAAAGCACTGGAAGCCATCAAGGATTCTATCGCTGAAAAACGTCACCAGTTCGATCTGGCTTTCGAAGAAAAACGCACCAAGCTGACACAGGGCGATGAATTGCCTCCAGGCGTACAAAAAATGGTCAAGGTTTACCTGGCCGTTAAACGTCGTCTGCAACCTGGTGACAAGATGGCGGGTCGCCACGGTAACAAGGGTGTGGTTTCCCGTATCGTGCCTATCGAAGACATGCCTTACATGGCCGACGGTACACCGGCGGACATCGTGTTGAACCCATTGGGTGTTCCTTCACGGATGAACGTTGGTCAGGTTCTGGAAGTGCATCTGGGCTGGGCAGCTAAAGGTCTGGGCCTGCGCATCGGCGAAATGCTGAAAGCAAAAGCCAAGGTCGAAGAACTGCGTGACTTCCTGAAGAAGATTTATAACGAATCCGGCAAGAAGGAAGATATCGACGGTTTGACCGATATCGAGATACTGGAACTGACAGCCAACCTGAAAAACGGTGTGCCGTTTGCAACACCGGTGTTCGATGGTGCGCATGAGGAAGAAATCCGCCGCATGCTGGATCTGGCTTACCCGGACCATATCGCCAAGCAATTGGGCATGACGCCTTCGAAAAACCAGGTAACGCTGTACGACGGCCGCACCGGTGAAGCATTCGAGCGTAATGTCACTGTTGGCTACATGCACGTACTGAAACTGCACCATCTGGTCGATGACAAGATGCATGCCCGTTCCACAGGTCCATACTCTCTGGTAACGCAGCAGCCTCTGGGCGGTAAAGCCCAGTTCGGCGGCCAGCGCTTCGGTGAGATGGAGGTGTGGGCACTGGAAGCATACGGCGCGTCCTACGTGTTGCAAGAGATGTTGACTGTGAAATCCGATGACGTGAATGGCCGTACCAAAGTGTACGAAAATCTCGTCAAAGGCGATCACGTGATCGATGCGGGCATGCCGGAATCCTTTAATGTTCTGGTTAAGGAAATCCGCTCCCTGGGTATCGACATCGACCTCGAGCGCGACTAATCAAATCCGGCCGCGCAGCCTCCGGGCTGTGCGGCGGATTTGATAGGAAAGTACAGTATTTAATGCATTTTTTCACACCTGACTGGAGTGATACATGAAAGCCCTGCTCGATCTATTCAAGCAAGTTCAGCAAAATGAACAATTCGACGCGATCAAGATTGGTCTTGCCTCGCCCGAAAAAATCCGTTCATGGTCCTACGGCGAAGTTAAAAAGCCGGAAACCATCAACTATCGTACATTCAAGCCTGAGCGTGACGGCCTGTTTTGCGCCAAGATTTTTGGCCCGATCAAAGATTACGAATGCCTGTGCGGCAAGTACAAACGCCTGAAACACCGCGGCGTCATCTGCGAAAAATGCGGCGTCGAAGTCACGCTGGCGAAAGTGCGTCGCGAACGCATGGGCCATATCGAGCTGGCTTCGCCGACTGCGCATATCTGGTTCCTGAAATCGCTGCCATCCCGTTTGGGTATGGTGCTGGACATGACTCTGCGCGATATCGAACGCGTATTGTATTTTGAAGCCTATGTTGTGACCGATCCAGGCATGACTCCGCTGAAAAAATGCCAGATCATGTCGGAAGACGATTACGCTGCCAAGTATGAAGAATACGGCGACGATTTCACTGCATTCATGGGCGCCGAAGGCATCCGTGAACTGCTGCGCTCCATCGACATCGACCGCGATGCCGAAGCGCTGCGCGTGGAGTTGAAAGAATCCAAATCCGAAGCCAAGATCAAGAAATACGCAAAGCGCCTGAAAGTGCTGGAAGCGTTCCAGCGTTCCGGCATCAAACCGGACTGGATGATCATGGAAGTTCTGCCGGTATTGCCGCCAGAACTGCGTCCTCTGGTGCCGCTGGACGGTGGCCGCTTTGCGACCTCCGATCTGAACGACCTGTATCGCCGCGTCATTAACCGTAATAACCGCCTGAAGCGCCTGATGGAATTGCGCGCTCCGGAAATCATTACGCGCAATGAAAAACGCATGCTGCAGGAAGCAGTGGATTCGCTGCTGGACAATGGCCGTCGCGGCAAAGCGATGACCGGCGCCAACAAGCGTCCGCTGAAATCCCTGGCCGAAATGATCAAGGGCAAGGGCGGCCGTTTCCGTCAGAACTTGCTGGGCAAACGTGTCGATTACTCCGGCCGTTCCGTCATCGTGGTGGGTCCTCAGCTGAAATTGCATCAATGCGGCTTGCCGAAATTGATGGCGCTGGAACTGTTCAAGCCTTTCATTTTCAATAAACTGGAACTGATGGGCCTGGCGACAACGATCAAGGCAGCGAAAAAGCTGGTCGAGATTCAGGAACCGGTTGTCTGGGATATCCTGGAAGAAGTCATCCGCGAACATCCTGTGATGCTGAACCGTGCGCCTACATTGCACCGTCTGGGCATCCAGGCGTTCGAGCCGGTGCTGATTGAAGGCAAAGCGATCCAGCTGCATCCGCTGGTCTGCGCCGCATTCAATGCCGACTTTGACGGCGATCAAATGGCGGTCCACGTCCCTTTGTCCATCGAAGCACAGATGGAAGCACGCACGCTGATGCTGGCATCCAACAATATTCTGTTCCCGTCCAACGGCGAACCGTCTATCGTGCCATCCCAGGATATCGTGCTGGGTCTGTATTACGCTACCCGTGAGAAGATCAACGGCAAGGGCGAGGGCATGATGTTCCCGGACGTGTCCGAGGTCATCCGCGCGTACGACAACAAGGAAGTGGAATTGACGACACGCATTACCGTGCGTATCGTTGAAAATCCAAAAGATGCGGAAACCGGCGAATTCGTGCGCACCATCAAGCGCTACGAAACCACGGTAGGCCGCGCGATCCTGTCCGAGATTCTGCCTAAAGGCCTGCCTTTCACCGTGCTGAACCGCGCGCTGAAAAAGAAAGAGATCTCCAAGCTGATCGATACATCCTTCCGTAAGTGCGGCCTGCGTGCAACGGTGGTGTTTGCCGATCAACTGATGCAGTCCGGTTTCCGCCTGGCGACACGTGCGGGTATCTCGATCTGTATCGACGACATGCTGGTGCCGCCGCAAAAAGTGACTCTGGTGGCCGCCGCCGAGCACGAAGTCAAGCAGATCGAGCAGCAATATGCTTCCGGTCTGGTGACAGCCGGCGAACGTTACAACAAGGTTGTGGATATCTGGGGCAAAACCGGCGATGAAGTCGGCAAGGCCATGATGGAACAGCTGAAAGTGGAAGACGTAGTCCGCCGCGACGGCAGCAAAGGCACTCAGGAATCGTTCAATGCGATTTACATGATGGCCGACTCCGGCGCGCGTGGTTCCGCAGCACAGATTCGCCAGTTGGCCGGTATGCGTGGCCTGATGGCGAAACCGGATGGCTCGATCATTGAAACACCGATCACCGCGAATTTCCGCGAAGGCCTGAACGTGTTGCAGTACTTTATTTCTACGCACGGCGCCCGTAAAGGTCTGGCCGATACGGCGTTGAAAACAGCGAACTCCGGTTACCTGACACGCCGTCTGGTTGACGTTACGCAGGATCTGGTCGTCATCGAAGATGATTGCGGCACATCCAACGGTGCGTCGATGAAGGCGATTGTCGAAGGCGGTGAAGTTAACGTTCCATTGCGCGACCTGATCCTGGGCCGCGTCGCTGCGAACGATATCGTCAACCCTGAAACTCAGGCCAACCTGTACGACGCCGGCACCTTGCTGGACGAAACGGCAGTGGAAGAAATCGAGCGCCTGGGCATCGACGAAGTCAAGGTCCGCACGCCGCTGACATGCGACACGCGCTACGGCCTGTGCGCAATGTGCTACGGCCGCGATCTGGGCCGTGGTTCCCTGGTCAATGCCGGTGAAGCAGTCGGTGTTATCGCTGCGCAGTCTATCGGTGAACCAGGTACACAGCTGACAATGCGTACGTTCCACATTGGTGGTGCGGCGTCCCGTGCAGCGATTGCCTCTTCTGTTGAAGCCAAGTCCAACGGCACCATCCGCTTCACAGCGACGATGCGTTATGTGACTAACGGCAAGGGCGACCAGATTGTCATTTCCCGTTCCGGCGAAGTGCTGATCACCGACGACCACGGCCGTGAGCGTGAACGTCATAAAGTGCCTTACGGCGCGACGCTGATCGTCAAGGACGGCATGATCATCAAGGCCGGTACGGCATTGGCGACATGGGATCCGCTGACTCGTCCTATCATTACCGAGTACACCGGTACTGTGAAGTTCGAAAACGTCGAAGAAGGTGTGACCGTTGCGAAACAGGTTGATGAAGTAACAGGCTTGTCCACACTGGTGGCCATCGATGCGAAGCGTCGCGGTTCTGTCACCAAATCGCTGCGTCCGCAAGTCAAGCTGCTCAATGAGCAGGGAGAAGAAGTCAAGATCGCTGGCACTGAACATGCAGTGACAATCGGCTTCCAGGTTGGCGCGCTGATTACCGTCAAAGACGGCCAGCAAGTTACCGTGGGTGAAGTCCTGGCGCGTATCCCGACCGAATCGCAGAAGACTCGCGATATTACCGGTGGTCTGCCGCGCGTTGCCGAGCTGTTCGAAGCACGTTCGCCAAAAGATGCAGGTATGCTGGCGGAAGTTACCGGTACTGTTGCGTTTGGTAAGGAAACCAAGGGCAAGCAGCGTCTGGAAATTACCGACATGGACGGCGAGAAACACGAGTTCCTGATCACCAAGGACAAGCAAGTCCTGGTGCATGACGGCCAGGTGGTCAACAAGGGTGAGATGATCGTGGACGGCCCTGCCGATCCGCAAGACATCTTGCGTTTGCTGGGTATCGAAGCGCTGGCGCGTTACATCGTCGATGAAGTTCAGGACGTGTACCGTTTGCAGGGCGTGAAGATCAATGACAAGCACATTGAAGTGATTGTGCGTCAGATGCTGCGCCGTGTTGCCGTTGTGAATCCGGGCGATGCGAACTACATCGTCGGTGAACAGGTTGAACGTTCCGAACTGCTGGATGAAAACGATCGCGTAGTCGCTGCCAACGGTATCCCTGCCACATACGAAAACGTATTGCTGGGTATTACCAAGGCGTCGCTGTCTACCGACTCCTTCATCTCTGCGGCGTCGTTCCAGGAAACCACACGCGTTCTGACAGAAGCAGCGATCATGGGCAAGAAAGATACCCTGCGCGGCCTGAAAGAAAACGTCATCGTCGGCCGCCTGATTCCAGCTGGTACCGGTCTGGCTTTCCATCGTGCCCGCAAGTTGAAAGAAACTTGGGAAGCCGATGAACGCACGGCATTGCTGCAGGCAGAAAAAGCGGCATTCGCGCCTATCCCTGAAGTTGCATCCTCCGATGCAGCGGCGGACGGCGAAGCGTGATCTAGCCAGTAGCAAGCAAGAAAGCACCGTAGCGAAAGCTCCGGTGCTTTTTTTTTGAGCCCGCCCGATTTTGTATATTTGAATTTTCGTTGTATAAAGAAACAATGAGCAACACATTAGAGACCAACAAGATCACCGCTCTGCTGGACAGGTACGGCAGCCGTGCCGATATAGAAGTCGTCGAAGAGACAGGCTCCACCAATGCCGACCTGATGTCCCGCCTGCCGCTATTGCAGGCGCCGGTCTTGCGGGTAGCGGAGCGCCAGACGGCAGGCCGCGGCCGCGCCGGCCGGGTATGGCATTCGGTGCCGGGTGGGGTGCTGACGTTTTCGCTGGCCTGGCGCTTTCCCCAGCAAGCGCAGGGTCTGCTGGGGCTGCCGCTGGCGGTAGGCGTGGCAGTCGCGGAAGTTCTGCTGCAGCAAAGCGTGCCGGTGCAGTTGAAATGGCCTAACGATATCCTGAAAGAAGGCAAGAAACTAGCCGGTATCCTGATAGAAACCTCGCCGGTGCCGGAACGCGAGGGCGGCGGCACATGGACGGTGATTGGCGTCGGCTTGAACCTGAAAATACCGCATGAACTGGAAGCCGAGATAGGCAATGCCGTGGCCGATGCACCCTGGCTGGCGCAAATGGACAGGAGCACACTGATGGCGTATCTGCTCAATGCGCTGGCGCGCGCGCTGGAACAGTTCGAGCAGCAAGGTTTCACCGCTTTTTCTGCACGCTGGAACGGGTTGCACGCCTATGCGCAGCAGATGGTGCGCATACTGGACCAGGGGCAGATCGTACATGAAGGCGTTGCCACCGGCGTGGATGAGGCCGGCTGCCTGATATTGTTAACGCCGCAGGGTCCGGTCGCCGTCGTGGCCGGCGATGTCTCGCTGCGTCCGGTGTGAACCCTTATCCAGGAAATGCAATGCTGCTATTAATCGACGCCGGCAATACCAGAATTAAATGGGGCATGCTGGAACTACCGACGGCGGCCAGTCCGGCGTTGCCTGTCTGGGAAAGCGTGGGTTCGATCGGCCATGAACAATTGCCGGATCTTGCCGCCACCCTGGCCATGGCGCCGCCCATCACGCAGATACTGGTGTCCAATGTCGCCGGCGCCAAGGTCAGCGAGGCGCTGACCGCTGCATTGGCTGAAATTGCTCCAGATGTCGTACCCGCATGGTTTAGTTCGGCGCCGCAACTGGCAGGCCTGCACAACGGTTACCGCAATCCCTTGCAGCTAGGCTGCGACCGTTTTGCATCGGCCATCGCGGCACATGCGCTTTACCCACAGCAAAACCTGATCGTTGCCACCTGCGGCACAGCAACGACGATCGATGCTGTCAGCGCTGAGGGGGTGTTTCACGGCGGCATGATACTGCCGGGACTGAAACTGATGGCGCAGTCGCTGGCCAGGAACACAGCGCAATTGCCGCAAGTGGCAGAGAGTATTTCGGTGGACGATGTTTTCGCCGATAATACGGACCAGGCCATCGTCAGCGGCTGCATAGGCGCACAGCTGGGCGCTATAGAACGTGCAGTAACCAAATGGGGGCTGGCGCAGAAATCGCCGGTGACATGCATCCTCTCCGGCGGTGCCGCGCCTTACCTGGCGGCCCACATGGATGTGCAGTACCAGCATATCGATAATCTCGTACTGACCGGTTTGTATCACGCGGCAAAGGCCCACAATAATGTCAACACACACTGATCCTGTTAATCCTGCTTATCCTATCTATGCTTAGATTCCTGTTCTGGAGCCTGCTGGCCGTCAATGGACTGCTGCTCGCATTTAACCTCGGCTACCTGGGAAGCTGGAATATGGATGCGCATGAACCCCAGCGCATCAAGAACCAGTACCAACCTGGCCAGTTGCAACTGGTATCGGCCGCAGTGGCCAATGCCGTTGCGGATCCGAACGCAGATAAAAAAGGCGCTGTTACTGCCTGCGTCGAAATAGGGGATTTCCTGCAGGCAGACCTGCCGCGGATAGAAGACCGCCTAAAGCAACTGGCGCTGGGAGACCGGCAATCGCGCACCAATGTGCAGGATATTGCCAGCCACATGGTCTATATACCTTCCATGGGCAGTAAGGAAGGCGCTGACAAAAAAGCCGGTGAGTTGCGCCGCCTGGGCATCACCGATTTTTACGTGATACAGGATCAGTCCAATTTGCGCTGGGGCATATCGCTGGGGATCTTCAAGAGCGAAGACTCGGCCAAGGCGCACCTCGCCACGCTGAATAACAAGGGCGTGCGCAGTGCGCGCATCGGCGCACGCAGCGTGACTACCAACAAGTTTGCCTACCAGTTGCGGGCGCTAAGTGCGGAGGAACAGGCCAAATTCGACAGCATCAAAGCCGATTTCCCGACCCAGGAAGTGCGCAACTGCCAAGCCACCGCTTATAACAAGAATTGAGCAGCAACAAGAATTGAGCAGCAGCGGTGCCTGTCAATCGGCAGGCATGGCCTGAGTTTTCCTCCGGGCATGCTTGCGCCTCATCAAGAAAAGCAGCGCCTGATCCCACACGCTTCTAGGACTGTGCCGATACGTGCGTTTCTGCGGCTCCAGTAAGATGAATCCACATTATCGAAACATTGCTTTGCCTTGTCGCTGGTGACTAAGTGAAGTAATGCAGTTTTACCGGTAATGCAGGTCTCTGCGCTTGAGAGACCCGGGATGTCTGGCGGGTAGCATCAGGCTGGTCGGCATCCCTACATTTTTCTGACTTTATAAGGAATAAAGATGACACAGCAAAATCAAAATAACCGTAACCAGAATCCGCAGGCAGGAAATAACCCCCAGAAATCCGATTCCTCGTCCAGCAGCGGCCAAAAGAACAGCCCTGCACAGGCGGATAACAGCAAGGACCGCAATAGCCAGCAACAAGGCCAGCAAGGTCAGCAAAGCAATAAAGGCAATATGGGCACCACCCAGCAGCAAGACAGCGGCAATCAGTCACGCAATCCCAGCCGCTAGACGCTGGCAGTAGCCTGTCGGCGGATGAGAGCATGCATCGCCACTGAGGAGTAAGATGCGAGCCCATCAGGCTAGAAGGCTTTCCGGCAGCTTAAGCTGCCAAATTTCGGGGACGTAAGTCCCCGATTTCATTTCTGTCCCAACCCTTCCACTTTTGCCCCACCTACCACATCCCGTCTTCCTGGCAAATTGTTTCCAATTGCCACATTTGAGCAGCCTCAAGATTGTTTCATAATCCAATCAGAAAAATTTAACAAAGGTTTTCCTGTTGCCCTTATTTGTTGCTTGAAGGCATGATCAACCCTGTCTATCCTGCAAAGGCGATCTGATGATTTATGGAAACCAGATTTGCACACATTGGAATGCAATCACTACCCGGGAGCAGGAAATGAAAGCGATTTTGAAAGGTCTGGCGCTGGCTTTATTAGCCTTCAGCGTATCGGCCTACGCAATAGAAACCAAGGAGGGGCATGGCTCTCCACAAGAGGCGATTGCACTGGTCAAGCAGATTATCGAGTACTACAAGGAAAACGGCAGGGAAAAAACCTTCGCCGAAATCAACGGACAAAGCCAGCAATTCGTCAACAAGGACCTGTATGTGTTTGCCGGTGGAGTCGAGTCCGGCTCGCTTACCCTGGCGCACGGTGACAATCCCAAACTGGTTGGCACCAGCATGCGCGCGACAACGGATGTAGACGGCCATTATTTTGCCAGGCGCATAGTCGAAATCGCCCAGAGCAAAGCCGGCAAGGGGTGGGTAGACTATCGCTGGCCGAATCCCGTTACCAAGGAACTGGAGCAAAAAAGCAGCTATATCGAAAGGGTGGATGACATCTGGTTCGGCTGCGGTATTTACCGGTGATACGATGTTGATCCAGGCTAAATAATCTCAATATTGAGCATACGATTCCCGTAATTTGGGAATCGCAGCTTGAAATCTCCCACTGACCTGCTACGATGGGCCGTACACACCATCAGGCACGGCATGACATTCCCCCGCTATACCTCCTCGGATTTGCCCGAAGTCCCCGTCAATGAACGGGTATTGCAACTGCTTGCCTGCATTGCCAGCAATGGCCGGCCGCTATCTGCCAGGGAATTGTCTGAACAGACCGCGCTGCCGCTCAGCACCCTATACCGCCATCTGGCTCCGCTCAAAAAATGGGGCCTGGTGCAGGAACACGCGCAGACCGGCTTGTACGAACCAGGTCCGCTGGGCGTGCAGCTTGCATGGGGTTTCGACCAGCACTCCTATCTGATGGGGGAGGCGAGGGGCGAGATGGAACAACTGGTCGCTCAGTCAGGCGAGAGCGTGGGATTGCTGGCGCACGTCCATGGCCAGGTCATCTGCCTGGATATGCAGGATAGCGTGCAGGCGCTACGCTGTTCTTTTTCCAAGGGGCGGGCCGGTTCCCCGTTGCGTGGTGCGTCGGCCAAAGCCCTGCTGGCCCATTTGCCGGAAGATGTACAGGACGTCTTGCTACAGCAGCATCTGCCGCAGCAGGCCGAGGCCCAGGCGCAACTGCGGGCTACCCTGACGCAGATCCGCGCGCAGGCTTATGCCGTTAGCGAGAATGAAGTGGACCAAGGGGTATGGGGTGTCAGCGTACCGATTTTTTCTGCGCGCAAAAAACTGGAGGCTAGCCTGTCATTGATGGCGCCGGCATCGCGCGCTGCCCCGCGCCACACGGAATTGATACAACTGACATTGGCGGCCGCCGCGCGCATCAGCCGCAAGCTGCAAGCTGCATCATAATTCTATAATTTTTACAAATACCACAGAGACCGCCGCAATGAGCAAGGCATATCATTTTCATCAGGGCAGCAGCCCACTGCTGATTTCCATGCCGCACGTCGGTACCGAGATTCCGGCAGACATCGCGGCGGGCATGCACGCCGTCGCCGACGTCAAAGCGGACACCGACTGGCATTTGCCGCTGTTATACAACATGGCGCAGCAACTGGGTGCGTCGGTATTGTCGGCCAACTATTCCCGCTACGTGATAGACCTGAACCGCTCCACCGATGATACCAACCTGTACCCAGGGCAGGATACCACCGGCCTTTTCCCCATTGACACCTTTACCAAGCAGCCGTTGTACCTGGACGGCATGCAACCGGGCAAGGAGCAGATGCAGCAACGCATCGCGCAATACTGGCAGCCTTACCACCTGCAATTACAGCAAGAGCTGGAGCGCATCCGGCAACAGCACGGCATGGTGATTTTATGGGATGCCCATTCCATCGCATCGCGCCTGCCGCGTTTCTTCGAAGGCAAGCTGCCTGACCTGAATTTCGGCACGGCTGAAGGCCGCTCCTGCGATGCCGGATTGCAGCAGGATCTGGCGCAGGTATTAAAGTCGCCTGAAGCTGCTGCATACGGCCATGTATTCAACGGACGCTTCAAGGGCGGCCATATCACTCGCCATTACGGCAGGCCGGAGCAGCAGGTCCACGCGGTGCAGCTGGAAATGAGCCAGTGCATCTACATGGATGAAACGGCGCCGTTCGCCTACCGTCCCGACCTCGCAGAGCGCTTGCAGCCGCTGCTGGGCAAACTGCTGCAGGCTTGCCTGGACTGGGCCGGCACCCCTCGACAGCAGCAACAACAGCCAGTGGGTTAGACGCAGATGACAACTTCCGCTACCAACAGCCTGTTTGCGCATAATGCGCTGCTGCCGCAAGGCTGGGCCCGCGACGTGCGCCTGAGCTGGGACGCGCAGGGAAACCTCACCGGAGTGGAAGCCGGCGCAAGCGCCATGGCATACGAAAGCCAGGAAAATTTTGTGCTGCCCGGCATGGTGAACCTGCATTCGCACTCTTTCCAGCGCGCGCTGGCCGGCATGACCGAAACCGGTGGCGAAGGCCCGGACAGTTTCTGGACATGGCGCGACCTGATGTACCGCACCGCGCTCAATATCACGCCCGGCCAGATGCAGGCGATTGCCGCACAGCTGTATACGGAATGCCTGCGCCACGGCTACACGTCGGTCTGCGAATTCCACTACCTGCACCGGGCGCAGGATGGCAGCCTGTATGCGGACATCGCGGAAACCGCGCGCCGGGTGCTCGCCGCGGCGCAGGCCAGCGGCATAGGCATCACGATGCTGCCGGTGCTGTATAGCCACGCCGATTTCGGCGACATACCGTTGCGCCATGACCAGCGGCGTTTTGCGACGGATGGTGAAAATATCTTGCGCATGTTCGCCGCGCTGGAGAGTGAGCGCAACGGCCAGGTTGAAATAGGCGTTGCGCCGCATTCGCTGCGTGCAGTCAGACCGCAGCAGATACGTGAACTGCTTGCAGCCCTGCCTGTGCGTAGGCCCGTGCATATCCACATTGCCGAGCAGCAGCGGGAGGTGGATGCCTGCTTGCAGATGACCGGCAAGCGCCCGGTGGAGTTGCTGTTCGATACCCAGGAGGTCGGCGCCCGCTGGTGCCTGGTGCACGCGACGCATCTGTCTGCGGCGGAATTGCAGATGATGGCAGCCAGCGGCGCCGTGGCCGGTATATGCACAACCACGGAAGGCAATCTAGGCGACGGCTTTTTTGATCTGCCCGCTTATATCGCCGCGCGGGGCCGTTTCGGCATAGGCAGCGACAGCCATGTATCGCAAAGCCCGGTGGAGGAATTGCGCTGGCTGGAATACGGCCAGCGGCTGCGTATGCAGCAGCGCAATGTCGCCCAGGCTTCAAGCCGGCGTCGTGTCGGCGATTTTTTGTGGAATGAAGCGCTTGCAGGCGGTGCCCAGGCAGCAGGCCGCGACGTCGGCAGGCTTGCCGCCGGCGCACGCGCCGACATGCTGGTGCTGGATGGCCAGCATCCCAATCTGGCGGAATTACCTGCCGTCGACGTACTGAACACCTGGATGTTTACCGGCAACGACAATCTGGTGCGCGACGTTTATGTCGGAGGAAACAAGGTGGTGGAAAACGGCAGGCACAAGGACCAGGCCGCGATCTCGGCAGCGTATGCCGCCGCGATGGCGGAATTGCGGGCACTGCCGACATGATCAGCCTGCTGCCCGCCGCCACCCGTATTGCCAGGCCGTGGAAAAATGGCGGCGGCAGCACGTTGGATATCCTGGCCGAGCCGCCCGGCGCCGGCATGGACGATTTCGGTTGGCGCATCAGCGTTGCCACCATCGTTGACACCGGCCCTTTTTCAGAGTTTAAGGGCGTAGACCGCAGCCTTTTCCTGCTGAGCGATGCGCCTTTACAACTGCTGGTGGACGAGGTCCGCTTCCAGCTGGATCCGGGGCAGCCGGTATTGCGTTTTTCCGGGGAGGCAAGGGTGCGGGCCGAGGCGGTTGCCGCGCCGCTTACGGTGCTCAATGTCATGAGCCGGCGCGACTGTTTTACGCATAGGCTGAGTCTGCATCAGTTTGACAACGCGCAGCGCATCCCGCTGGACGGCGCTGCCGCCCATCTGTTATTTGTGCAGCGTGGTACATGCCGCCTGTCAGGTCACCCATGGATCCTGCAGCAATACGACGCGGTGCTGGCGATGGATGAAGCAGAAGTCCTGCTGCAAGCTGAAGGCCGCGCAAGCGTTGCCGTCATTACGCTCAGCAGGGCCTGATAGCGGTGCCGGTGCGTTCTGCCTAGTCAAAAACCGGACGGAAAAAGCTGCGCTCGTAGCTGAGGAAGCATCGGGTGTCTTCGGCGTATTTGAACGCGGCCTGGCAAGCGGCATCCTGCGCCGATTGGATCCTGTATTCTTCATACAAAGCCAGGCTGGGGAAACTGAACAGCGCGAGCGCCACATTGCTGACGCCTTCTGACGGCATGAAATAGCCATGGTGCGTGCCGCCGAATTTTTCCACCAGGGGTATCCACATTTTGCCGTAGAGATCGAATTCTTTCTGTTTATAGGGGTCGATAATGTAGCGCAGGTAGCAGGTGATCATGGGTGCCTTATAAAGGATTTGTGCGTGGGATGGGGATTGCGGCTCTGGCAGGCAGAGCAAACGTAACTTGTTCTTCGTGCCTATAATAGACGCTTGGTATTCTATACAAGATAACAGGGATTTTCATGAGCACACGCTTCCGCAGCCTCGACGTCAAGGACCTCAGCACGGGCGAAGCCTACCGTATCCTGAATAATATGGTGTCGCCGCGCCCGATTGCCTTTGTGTCCACCCGCTCCGCGCAGGGCGCGCCCAACCTCGCGCCGTTCAGCTATTTCATGGCAGGCGGCGCTAATCCGCCGTCGGTTGTCGTCTCGCCGGTGGGAACCCATACCGGCAGGCCCAAGGATACGCTGGTCAATATCCGCGAGACTGGCCAGTTTACGATTAACCTGCTGAGCTATTCGATGATAGAGGGCATGAACCAGGCATCGTATACCTATCCGCTGGGAGAGAGCGAATGGCCGCATACGAGCTTCACTCCCGTTCCTTGCGTCAAGGTCAAATGCGACCGTGTCGCTGAAAGCCTGATCGCGATTGAATGCGTGTTGCACCAGATCGTGCCGCATGGAGAGGGCACGGCTTCGGCCAACTATGTCATTGGCGAGGTTGTCTATTTCCATGTCGCCGAAAGCCTGTATGGGGAAGACGGCCAGATCGATCCGCGCAAAACCGACTACATCACACGCATGGGCGGCGACTGGTATTCACGCACCACGCCGGAGACGATGTTCGAATTGGGCCGGCCGGAAAGCGATGAAACCCGCTGGCGGAGAAAATAGCCTATAAGGCCTGGCACTGCGCCTGCAGGAAATCCTTCAGCACCGGCAGTATCGTCGCCGATGCAAACAGCGTGCTTGAGTGGTTGGTTCCCGGCACCAGCAGCAATTTCTTCGCCTGCAATTCTTCAGCGGTTCTTTGCACCAGCGCCAGTCGCCGGTCCCGGTCGCCGACGAACAGCATCAGCGGCGCTTTGACGTCGGCCAACCTGGCCGCATAGCCTTCACGGTCGTTGGCCGCTGCCAGCAGCGCGTGGATATCGTTCTGCAGCACAAAAGGGCGCGCCTCACGGCTGATTTTTTCTCCGATAAAATTCTCCATTGCCATGACGAAGGCATCGAGATCTTCGCCATCCGTGCCGTCAAACGCCTGCAGGCTGTCTGCGTACGGATGCGCGCCGCCGATTGCCAGCGAGGCCACGCGCTGTGGATAGTGCAGCGCCATGCCGAAGGCCTGCCAGCCTCCCATTGAGTACGCGAGGAAGTGGCTGCGCACGATGTCCAGGCTGTCCAGCACAGTGTTGATGTCGGTCAGCCGCTGTTCCAGCGCATAGGCTGCAGCATCGTGCGGCTTGTCGCTTTGTCCATGACCGCGCGCATCGATCAGAATTAGCCGGTAGGCGTCCTTCAGTCCGTCCACGAAGCCGGTCATCTGCCATTGCCTGCCACTGGACGTAAAGCCGTGCATCAGCACCAGGGGCTCGCCTGCGCCATGCTCTTCGTAATAGATGCGCGTTCCGTTATTGTTCACATAAGGCATATCTTGCTTTCTTGCGGCGCAGCGGCCGGTAAGTCTTCGCGTGCATTCCGTATTGAGCTTAAAATAAAGGGCTTAAAATAGAGGGCCTCAAAATAAGGGCTCTATCGAAAGTGCCGATTTATGCTTACCCCTATCCAGATTTCTGAATTCCAGCAGCAAGGTTACCTGATCTTGCGCGGTGTTGCCGATCCTGCATTCTGCGAGCAGGTGATTGCCTTTGCTCAGCAGCAGCTGGCGGCGCAGTGTGCACCCATAGAATTTGAAGCCGACCTGAACTATCCCGGCGCGCCTGAATCGCGCGCGGCCGAAGGCGGGCATACTGCGCGCCGCCTGCTGCGTGCGTATGGGCGCGGCGATTTATTGGCCGGCTGGGCTACCGGCGACGCGATCGTGCCGGCGCTGAAACAGTTGCTGGGGCCGCAGGCGCTGCTGTCGCAAGCCCATCACAACTGCATCATGACCAAGCAGCCGCAATATTCGAGCGTGACGGGCTGGCACCGCGACAGCCGTTACTGGAGCTTTCAGCGCGCCGAGCTGGTGACCGTGTGGCTGGCCTTGCGCAATGAAACGGTGGAGAACGGCTGCCTGCTGGTGATACCGGGCTCGCATAAACTACCGGTACAGGCCTCGCAGCTGGATGATGCGCAATTCCTGCGGCCGGACTTGCCGGAGAACCAGGCGCTGATACAGCAGGCGGTCAGCGTGCCGCTGCAGCAGGGGGATGTGCTGTTTTTCAGCAGTAATCTGTTCCACGCGGCAGGGCGCAACCAGACTGCGCAGACCAAGTATTCGATGGTATTTACGTATCGCGCCCTGGATAATCCGCCCGTACCGGGGTCCAGGTCGGACAGCCTGCCGGAAGTGAGTTTGTAGCGCTGCTATGATAACAATGGACTGTAGCCCTGATGTAGCGTAACACGGGAGCATAGCGGCGGCCTGTGGAACATTTCCCGGATTGCGCTGCATCTGGACTACAGCTTGCTGATATTCGTCAGCAATTCTTCTTTACAGCTCCAATGCAATCAACTCTTGCACGGTCTGCCTGCGGCGTATCAGTTTGATGTTGTCGCCATCCACCAGCACTTCCGGAATCAGCGGACGCGAGTTGTAGTTGGATGACATGCTGGAGCCGTAAGCGCCGGTATCATGGAAGACGAACAGGTCGCCGATGTCGCAGGCCGGCAGGTCTTGCGTGGTGACCACGCCGCCGTCTTCTTGCGTGAATACGTCGCCCGATTCGCATAGCGGTCCGGCAACTACGGTGGCGCGCAGCGGCGTGGTGCGGGCATCGCCGTTCGGCGCATGCGCGGTGATGCGGTGGAAGCTGCCATACATTGCGGGGCGGGCCAGGTCATTGAAGCCGGCGTCCACGAGGGCGAAGAAATTATTGCCTGCCTGCTTTTGCGCGCGCAATTCAGAGACCAGGATGCCCGACTGGGCAACCAGGAAGCGGCCTGGCTCGATTTCCATCTTGATCGCATGGCCGAGGAAGGCCTCGATTTCTTTCCTAGCTTTGTCCCAGATATCGAAGTAATGATCGGTATCCACTTCGGCTTCGCCGCCGCGGTAGGGGATGGACAGGCCGCCGCCGATGGAGATGGCCGACAGGTCGCTGCCGCAGGCTTTTACCTGCTGTATCATCGCCTCGCATACGCTTTGCAGATGGTCGTAATCGACGCCGGAGCCTATGTGCATGTGCAGGCCGACCAGGTTCAGATTGTATTGCGCGATGATTTGCATGCACTCCTGCAGGTTTGCATGCCAGATGCCGTGCTTGCTCTGCTCGCCGCCGGTATTGGTTTTGCGGCTGTGGCCGTGGCCGAAGCCGGGGTTGATACGCAGCCATACAGGATGGCCGGGGTGTAGCCGGCCCAGCTGTTCCAGCATCTGCGGAGAGCCGCAGTTGACGGGGATGTTCAGTTCCACCACGCGTTTCAGCGCATGGCGGTCCAGCAGGTCGGCGGTGAATACGATGGGCGCCGCATGGATGTCGCCGGGCTGGAAACCGGCTGCCAGTGCGCGCTCCACCTCGCCCAGCGACACGGAATCCACCAGCACGCCTTCTTCCTTCATCAGCTTTAACAGATGGATGTTGGAGGATGCCTTCTGCGCAAAACGGATCACGTCGAAACGGCGCAGCCGCGCAATTTGCCGACGTATCACGGCCGCATCATAGATCCAGCAGGGAGTTTGGTATTGTTCGACGATGTGGCTGATTTGCGCGGTAGTGGTCATGGCTGGTCAAATAATGGATAAGTAGGTAGCGGCGGCAGGCTGGTATTGTGCGATTGCCACAACATCAGCTGATTTGCCGCAGAGACTTATAATGTACCAAGCAAACTGCTTACAATGAATGGGCTTCGATAAGCAAATATCCCGTTCGAGCGGGATTTAAACTGAAATCGGCCGAATTATCTTATGAATCAAAAAATAGACAACTTTGACCAGAAAATCCTGCAATTATTGCAACAGGATGCCCGTATTTCGCATGCAGAGATAGGTCGCCAGGTGCATCTGAGCCAGCCTGCGGTGTCCGAGCGTATCAAGCGGCTGGAAGCCGCGCAGGTGATACGGGCCTACCGCGCGGACATCAATCCCAAGGCGCTCGGCTACCAGATCACGGCCATGATACGCCTGTCCACGCGGCAGGGCAGGCCCTATGCGCAGTACGTTGCAGATTGCCCGGAGATCATAGACTGCTATACCGTGACCGGTGAAGACGGCGCCGTCATGCGCGTGCTGGCGACCGATGTCGAACACCTGCAACGCATCATTAATGAGCTCAATGCCTTCGGCTCCACGTCCACCGCCATCGTGTTGACAACCCATGTTGCCGGAAAAGCCATCACCGCGCCGCTGTTACAAAATGATGCTGAACTCATCAAAATTAAATAGGTCGTATAATGTGCTTACCCTATTGCAGCACCGTTCTGTACGACCGACTGGAAATTCCATGCTAGCGCCATCCTCTCCCCGTAAATTCAAGATTTTCTCCGCAGTCGCCGCCATTGCGCTGGTGACGCTGGGTATTGTGTTTTTTTCGATATCCAACAAGCAGCAAGCGCCTGACGTCACCTTCGTCAACCTGAAGGGCGAAAAAATCAGTTCGCAGAGCCTGCGCGGCAAGGTAGTGATGGTTAATTTCTGGGCGACTTCCTGCGAAACCTGCGTCGCCGAAATGCCGCACATGATAGAAACCTATAACAAGTACAACAAGCAGGGTCTGGAGTTTGTCGCGGTGGCCATGGACGGCGATCCGCCTAACTACGTCGTCAACTACACCGAAACCCGCAAGCTGCCTTTCGATGTGGCGCTGGATCTGCAGGGTAAGCTGGCCAAGGCCTTCGGCGACGTAAAAATGACGCCGACCACCTTTGTCATCGACAAGCACGGCAATATCCTGAAACGTTATCTGGGCCAGCCATCTTTTCCTGAATTGCACCAGTTGCTGGATAAGGCGCTGGCTGCTGCTTAAACCAGCTGGCTGAAGATTCAGCCGCTATCGGCACTAGTAGTTAAATAAGCCGCATCATCCAATAGGATGATGCGGCTTTTCAGTTTCATGCACTATTTTATCTGGCCAGTCTTACATGCCGCGCTTGGGAAACATCTTCCGCACGATATCGTCCACATAGGTAAACACCACTGGTATCACCAGCAGGCTCAGCAGGGTTGAGGTAATCAGCCCGCCGATGACCGCAATCGCCATCGGCGCGCGGAAGCTCGGGTCTATGCCTATACCCATTGCAATCGGCAGCATGCCGGCGCCCATCGCGATCGTGGTCATCACGATAGGGCGCGCGCGCTTGTGGCCGGCATCCAGCAGCGCTTCCATGCGTGTCATGCCTTCGCGGCGGGCGACGATCGCATATTCGACCAGCAGGATGGAATTCTTGGTCGCGATACCCATCAGCATGATCAGGCCGATCAGCGACGGCATCGAGAAAGCGCTATGGGTCAACAGCAGCGCGACGAAGGCGCCGCCTATTGACAGCGGCAACGCCGCCAGGATGGTCACCGGCTGCATGAAATCGCGGAACAGTAGCACCAGCACCATGTAGATGCACAGTACGCCGGTCAGCATCGCCAGACCGAAGCTGAGGAACAGCGTGCCCATTTCCTCGGCGTCGCCAATGATCACGCGCGACACGCCGGCAGGCAGATTCTTGACGCTGGGCAGCCTGTCCGCGGCATCGCTGACTTCACCCAGTGTCAGGCTATTTAGTTCCACGTCAAAGGTCACGTTGCGCGAGCGGTCCAGCCGGCTGATCTGCGTCGGGCCGCTGCCCAGCGCAATATCGGCGACCTGGCCCAGCATCACGTGGCCGGTCTTGGCCGGCACCGACAGGCGCGACAGCTGTTCCAGGTCGGTACGCGCGGAACCGGGGAAGCGGACGACGATAGGAATTTGCCGTTCGGGCAAGTTCATCTTTGCCAGCGCCACGTCGTAGTCGCCGACGGTGGCGATGCGGATGGTCTCGGCGATGGCCGTGGTCGTCACGCCCAGGTCGGCCGCGCGCGCAGCATCCGGGCGGATAATGACTTCCGGCCGTATCAGCCCGGCGCTGGAACTGACCGAACCTATGCCCGGCAGCGTGCGCAGTTCGCGTTGCACGTTGTCGGCAACGGTATTGAGCGTATCCACGTTCTCGCCGACCAGCACCAGCTGATATTTTTCGCCGGTATTGCCCAGGCCTATCGTCGTGCGCACACCGGGCAAGGTTTGCATCATCTCGCGGATATGAGATTCAATCGCAGTCTTGGTTTCCTTCCTTTGCGAGCGCGGCACCAGCGTCAATGTCAGGCTGGCCTTGCTGACCGAACTGACGCCGCCCGACGTGAACGGGTCGCCGCCCGCAGTACCGCCGCCCACCGCGGTATATACCTTGATGATGTCCTTGCGGCTTGCCAGCAGCTTGCGGGCACGCTCCGCCATGGCCAGGGTTTCGCTATAGGTGCTGCCGGGCTCCAGTTCCATCTTGACGACGGTCTGTGACCTGTCGTCCGCCGGCACGAATCCAGTAGGCAGTAGCGGCACCAGCGCCAGCGAGCCCAGAAAAAACAGGCCGGCCATCAGCGCCGTCAGGAAACGGTTTTTCAGGCACCACTGGGCGGCGCGCATATACATGCACATCAGCTTGCTGTCTTTTTCTTCCCCGTGGAAGATAGGCTTCAGCAGGTAGGCGGCCATCATCGGCGTCAGCAGGCGGGCAACCACCAGCGAAGCCAGCACCGCCAGCGAACAGGTCCAGCCGAACTGCTTGAAAAACTTGCCGGCCACGCCGGTCATGAAGGCAGTGGGCAGGAATACCGCGACCAGCGTGAACGTGGTGGCGATTACCGCCAGGCCAATCTCGTCGGCGGCTTCCATCGCTGCCTGCAGAGGCGTCTTGCCCATGCGCAGGTGGCGCACGATGTTTTCGATTTCAACAATCGCATCGTCGACCAGGATACCGACCACCAGTGCCAGCGACAGCAGCGTCACCGTATTGAGCGTGAAGTCGAACAGGTACATTCCGAGGAAGGTCGGCACGACAGACAGTGGCAAGGCAGCCGCGGACACCAGCGTCGCGCGCCAGTCGCGCAGAAACCACCAGACCACCAGCACTGCCAGCAGCGAACCTTCGAGCAGCAGGTACATCGAGCCGTTAAACGACTCCTGTACCGGTTCCACCATATTGTAGGCTTCGTCGAATTTCAGGTCAGGCTGGGACGCGCGCATTTTTTCCAGCGCCTCGCGCACGCCTTTGCCTACCGTGACTTCGCTGGCGCCCTTGCTCCGTGTGATTTCAAAACCGACCACCGGCTTGCCGTCCAGCAGCGCGATTGAGCGGCGTTCGGCCACCGTGTCCCGCACGCTGGCGACCTGGCCCAGCTGTATGCGGCGGCCGTCGTTCAGCGACAGTTCCATGCCGGACAGTTCCTGCGCGCTGCCGACGTTGGCAATGGTACGCACGGTCTGTTCGCCGTCGCCCAGGTTGGCCCGTCCGCCGGATGCATCTTTCTGCACCTGCAGCAGCTGGCGCGAAATTTCCGCCGCCGATACATTCAGCGCCGCCATCCTGCCGGGATCGAGTTCCACCAGCACTTCGCGGTTGACGCCGCCGACGCGCGACACCTTGCCTATGCCGCGCACCGCCATCATTGCCTTGGTCACCTGGTTATCCACCAGCCAGGACAGGCCTTCTTCATCCAGCCGCGAAGAACCTACCGTATATACCAGGAAGGGCACGCCACTGAATTCCACCTTGCCGATCACCGGATCCTTGGCGTCGCCGGGCAGTTCGCCGCGCACGGTGCCGACGGCATTGCGCACGTCGTCCATCGCTTCAGTGATCGGCTTTTCCAGCACAAACTGCACCATGATCAGCGACTGGCCGTCCTGCACTGTCGAGTAGATATGCTTGACGCCTTGCAGGCCGGCGACTGCATTTTCTATCTTGCGGGTGATTTCGCTTTCTATCTGCGCCGGCGCCGCGCCGGGCAATACCGTAGTGACGTTCACCATCGGCAGTTCGATATCAGGAAAATCCTGAATCTTCATGTTGTGAAAGCCGATCAGCCCGGCAATCGTCAGCAGTATGAACAGCAGTACCGCCGGAATCGGGCTTTTGATCGACCATGCAGAAAAATTGATCATCGTGTCTGGCCGCTCATTTCGCCGCAGATTTTACGGAGTCTTTGTTCGTGATCGCCTTGGTCTTGCCCGGCTTGTCCGATGCTGGTGGCGTATTCTGCATGTCCGGTGCAGCCGGGGGCGAAACCGAAGCCGAAGCAGCTACGCGTACCGTATCGCCGTCGGCCAGGAAGCCGGCGCCGCTGTCGACGACCTTGGCGTCGGCCTGCAGGCCGCTGAGGATTTCCGTACGGCCCTGCTGAGTGCGTCCCTGCGTCACGCGCACCTGCCGGATACGGTTGCCGGTATCGACCATGAATACGCTGGCGTAGCCATCCCTGATGACGACTGCGTTGGCCGGCACCGATAATGCGCTGCTGTCGCCGAGCACGAATTCACCTTTGGCAAACATGCCGGCCCGGATGTTCTTCATGGCTGCGGCAGTATCGACCAGGTCAACATAGACCAGCGCCTTGCGGGTCTGCGGATCCACTGTCGGCGCCACGGTCCTGAGTTTGCCGGCGATGCTGCCGCCGTCGGCGGAAAACACGTGCACCGCTTGTCCGGGGGACAGCTTGCCGGTTTCCTCCGCCGTGACTTCGGCGCGCCATTCCAGCCTGCCCTGGCGTATCATGCGGAACAATTCCTGGCCGCCGGCCGAAATCGCCCCTATCGTCGCGGTACGCGCAGAGATGATGCCGTCATCCGGTGCAGTGACTCTGGTGTGCTGCAAGCGCAGCTTGCCGGTCTGCAGCGCTGCTTTAGCGGCCGTCAGCCTGGCCGCCGCGGTATTCCTGGCAGTGGCAAACTGGCTGATCTGCTGCACGCTCATCGCGCCGCTGTCCTTCAGTTGCAGCGCGCGCCTGGCATTGCTCTGCGCTTCGGCCAGCGTCGCTTCTGCTTCGGCGACGGCGGCATTTTGCTGCGCTACTTCCGCCTGTATCGTGTCGTCGGCAAACTGGGCCAGCAACTGGCCACGCTTGACGCGGTCGCCAACCTGCACCAGCAGCTCGCTCAGCCGCACGCCACTCAGTTCGGTGCCGATAATGGATTCCTGCCATGCCGCCACGCTGCCGTTGGCGGCCATGGTCGAGGTCCAGGAGCTGCTTTGGGCCTGCGCCACGGTGACAGTCAGGGCCGGACGGCCCGCCGAGGCGCCCCCAGCAGTAGGTGCGGAGGCATTTGTCGATGCCGCATTGGGAGGGGTACTGTTTGCCGACGCGGCTGCGGCAGCACCTGCCGGTACGATGGCGGATGCCGGGCCTGCAGCCTGCTCCGGCGTATCTTTCTTAAACACCAGAAAACCTGCCACCAGCAATGCAAGCACGCCAGCGGCGGCGATTGCCAGGGTCTGTTTTTTAGGGTGGTACTCCATGAGCCGACTCCAGTATCTGTTTTGTAGCTATTTCTTTAGCTTATTTCTGCAGCGTATTTCAATACGCCTGCACCGCTGGCTTGCATTACCGGCGCTTTCGCCGTCTTATTCAGCCGATGCGTTTTTCCCGGCGCCTGCATTCGTGCCGGCACTCCAGTCGCCGCCCACTGCCTTGTACAATGCAATCCAGGCAGAGGCCTGGTCGCGCTGCAGCATGACTTTTTGCTGGCGGCCTGACAACTGCTGGCGTTTCACTTCTTCTCTTTCTAGCACGCTGTAGCTGCCTGCTTTCAGTCCCGCTTCGCTGGCCTGCATCGCAATCTCGCGTGCCTCATCTATTTTTTGCTGCTGCACCAGGTTCTGGCTGGCGGCGTCCAGCCTCAGCATCGCTTCTTCCACTTCTTTTACGGCAAGCAGCGTCCTTTGCTTGAAAGCAGCAAGCGCTTCTTCATAGCGTGCGGTGGCGTTGTCCACGGCTGCCTTGCGGCTGCCGGCATCGAACAGCGGGATATCCAGCACCGGGCCGAAAAACCAGCTGTTGCCCTGCTGGCTCTGGCCGCTGATGCTGAAACTGTATCTTCCCAACGAGCCCATCAGTGACAGCGACGGATAGCGCTTGGCTTCCGCTACGCCTATCTCCGAGGCTGCGGCCGTCAGGTTTTGCATTGCGGCGCGCAGATCGGGGCGCAGCAGCAGTACCTTGGCGGGCATGTTTTCCACGACAAAACTGGCCGGGTGCGGCATTTCGCCGGCATGCGCCGCCAGCAGCGGGCGCAGTTCCGGTTCCGGTATGCCGGTCAGCACCGTCAGCGACTTTACGGTGACTGCGCATTCGGTCTTTTGCTGTTGCAGCTGCGTCATCGCAGTCGCCAGCAGGCTGCTGTTTTGCGCCAGTTCCACCGCAGAGATGAAGCCCGAACTTATTCTTTGCTGGAACAATTTCTGGCTCAGCGCCTGCGAGTTCGCGACCTTTTGCGCAATGTCCTGCTGGATCTCGCAGGTGCGCAGCGCCACATAGGTATTGGCGACTTCGGCAGCCAGGCTGATCCTGGCATCCTGCCATTCGCTCTCGCGTGCAGCGACGCGTGCCAGCGAACCGTTGCGGGTATTCTCCACCGCGCCGAACAGGTCGATCTCCCAGCGTGCATCCAGCCCGCCTATCGCGTATGTCTGTTTCACCGGCGGCGGTTGCAATGGGCTGCGCGTGGAGGCGTAGGCGGCCCGGAAATCCACGGCCGGCCACAGCGCGGCGCCCGCCGCCGCGGCATCGGCGCGAGCCTGCGCAATGCGGGCTGCAGCCTGGGCCAGGCTAGTATTGTCCTGCAGTGCGCGGGCTTGCAGATCCGTCAGCGTGGAATCATTCCAGGCCGCCCACCATTGCGATAGCGATGACGCCTGGCCTGCTTCGGCGGCAGGGAGCGGCGCCTCCCATTGCGCACCGGCTTTGACCAGGGATTGCGCATCGGTATGCGGCGCGGTGATCCAGCAACCGTGCAGGGCCGCCGATCCCGCGCAGACTGTCGCGAGCCGGCAAATTTGCCATACGGGCATCTTTAACGGCATGAAGAGCTTTCGCGGTAAAACCCTTCGCAAATAGGGCTCAGGCTAGGGAGGTGCATAGGGAATTCTGTTGCCACTATTAAATATTTAACCATAATGCCTATACAGGACGACCGTCAATCATATTCGTCTGTGGTTGCCCCTACTCTGGTATGAATACAACTGATATTGGCGGTTTACCGCGTTTGCTAGGCATGGCGGGGCTGGGAGGCTGAAAAATGCAGCATAGACGGCATTTGCTGCCTGTTGATGAAATACGCATGCGGAACAAGAGAAAATCGTGGACACGTGGTCTTAAAATTTCCCGTGGGAAATTAAAAAGAAACAGGCCGTCCTGGAGCGGATGGCCTGCGGCAGCGGCACCTTCGAGGGCGATCCGGTGTCAGCCCTTCAATGTCTTCAATTGATCTGCGGTATCGGATTTTAATTTTTTCGGTAGTTCGGGTCTGGCGGACAAGGCTTTTTCGTAGGCGGTAACAGCCTTCGCCTTATCATTGGCCGCCTGGTAGCACTGGCCAAGGCGGTAATAAAAATTGGAACGCGCTTCAATGGAAATGGCTTTTTCAAACAGCGGTATGGCGTCGCGCTGTTTGCCCTGTTCCTGCAAAGTGCGGCCGAGGCCGTAAAAGCCGGTTTCCTGGTCCGGGTAACGCTGTTGCAGGTCGCGGAAAACGCGCTCCGCATCCGCAAATTTTTTCTGCTGCACGTAGCTGATGCCGATGCCGGACAACAAGCCGCGCTGCATGTCGGCCAGCGATGGCGAGCCTGCCGTATTGACGGCCAGCACATCCGCTTCCGCCTTGGCGGTTTTGCTGTCGCTCACATCTATCTGCGCTTGCAGCAGTTTACCGGCGGCCGGATTGATTTTTGCCGTATCTGCCGCCAGAGTCTGGGCCTTGCCGGAGCCGCCGCCGACGAAGCCGGGAGCCTGCAGGTAATACTGCAGTAATGAAAAACGCGCATCGTAGTTCTTGGGATCCAGTTCCACCGCTTTCTGGAATGCGTCGCGTATTTTTCCTGCATAACCTATCGCCGACATGATGCCGGCGCTGACGGCCTTGGTGCCCAGTACATTGCCCAGCGCTTCATGGCATTCCGAGTTTTGCGGATGGGCGGCGATGCATTGCTCTGCCAGTTTGGACGCTTCCTCCAGCCGGCTCTCGCGGCCTTCATTGAGGATCAGCTCCGTCTTTGCAATCAATGCGTCCGCATTAGTCGGGTCCGTTGCGAGCCTGGCGCTGACGGCGCGTTCGACGTCGGCATATTTTTTTGCCCTGAGCTGCTCCGAATATTCATGCGCTCCGGCGCTTTGTGCTGTCAGTAGCAGGCATAAAGCGCTGGCCGCCACAGGAAAAAGAGGGAAGTGCGATGCCTTGCTGAAGCTTGATTTCATGTAGTCTCTTTACGTAAATGGAAGGGATCAGAAATGCTCGACGGGAAGTGCAGGGTTGATAACGCGCGAGCCCGCCAAAAGGATGACCTGCAGGCGTCGCGCATCCGGTTTCACCGTCAATGGTCCTGCCCGTCTTCGCTCGTGGTGGCGGCCTGTGCCACACTCAGCACAGGCTCGGGGTCCCTTGGCGGGAAAAAGAAATCGCGCGTTCCGCTGCGGAAGCGTTTCAGTATCATCAGCGCCAGCTTGCCGCCGCGGCCGAAACTCACCCGGCGGGAGCGCAAGGCCACCAGCAACGCCAGGCTGAAGCTGACGCCCAGGTTGACCATGCCGATCAGCAAAATGCCGCCCAGCGACCAGGCAGCTACCTGCCAGCTCATCTGGTGGTCCAGTCCCACCAGCGCAAAGGCAAAATTGGCGCTGGAAAAGGTGATATGGCGTATGTCTATCGGCAGGCCGAAGAAGCTGCCCAGTTGGCCTATCGTGCCCAGCATCACGCCAAAGAAAAAATTACCGGCCAGTGCGCCGAGGTTGTTGCCGATATAGGCAGTGACGCGGTTCAGCCTGCTTTCGCCAAGAATTTTCTTCAGCCACTTCAACTGGCGCAGCCGGGCAGGGATATTGCCGTAGCTGGCCTTGTTGTCGTAATAGCCCGAGATCAGGCCGGACAGGAACAGGCAGACGCCGGCAATCGCTGCATGCGGCAGTGCCAGGCTGTGTACGGGGTCGATATCTTCCAGCAGGTGCCGGGCCTTGTCCGGCGACACCAGGTGACTGCCGTAGATACCGTACCAGGCCCAGGCGATCGCATACGCCGTCGGTATCGCCAGCGCGACGTTGCCGACGATGGCGATGAACTGGGAGCGCAGCACGCGCACCACCAGTTCCACCAGTTCCTGCAGTTTTTCCTTGCCTTCGTCGATGGACTTTGCGATTACTGCCGCGGTCATTGCCGGCTGCTTGGTGGCCACCGTGAAGTGCAGTACGTGGATCAGCATGAAGCCGAACGAATAATTCAGGCTGTACAGCAAGGCGTAGCCGAAGGGCGCCAGCAGCAGCTTGCCGAACAATATCTTGATGGTTGCCATGAAACCGACGATGAAGCCGGCGCCCATGGCCGAGCGCATCATTTCAAACCATTCGCTGCGGTTGTTGGTGACATAGTGTTCGCCGCTGCGGCCGGCCCGCTCCGTCATCTGCAGCGACAGCAGTTCGGTATTGGTGCTGATCAGGTCGCTCAGGCTGCTCTTGTGGTTGTCGGCTGTGACCAGTTCTTTCAGGCAGCGCACGCTGATCAATACCGCATCCTCGCTGCTGTTACTGTCCAGCAGTTCCAGCAGCATGCGCAGGCGCCGTATGCTCTGCGTCAGCCGCAGCAGCAGGCGCGTCAGGCTCACGGAGACGCCTTGCATTGCCGCATTGCGGCGTATCTTGACGATGATTTCCTCGCACTGCGTCAGCAGCACTTCCACATGCAGGCCATCCTCGCGTTCGGATTTCCTGTCTACCAGCCAGGCAGTGTATCCGGCGACATAGTCATTGATCTCGTCGTTCTGCCGCAGAAAGGGGGACTCAAAACGTTCTATGTCCGGATGGTTGCGCACCAGCTCAGACTCCAGGCCGATGGCGGTGATGCGGTAAGACAGCACCTGTATTGCGCCCAGGATTTCCTGCGTCACGGTGGAGTAGGCCGGCCGCAGCTTGTTCACGCGGAAGCCGATGGCGCTGAACAGGCCGGCCCAGGCCTCGTCGCCGACCGCGCCTACCCAGCGATGGTCGTCTTCACGGTCGAATAGCTGGCCGAACACGTCTTTCAGGTAGTCGTCGTTGACCAGCGGCGGCAGCCATTTTTCCGTCAGCCGGTGCCAGGCGGCGCCCCAGAAACCCTGGTTGGGCGTGATGCCTGTATCGGTCAGCAGGTGCACCAGCTTGCGGGTGACAATGACATTGGCGATGTAGTCGCGCAGGCCTTCGGCCCATGCCGGATGCTGGTCCAGCACATAGCACAGTGCGCGGATATTGTCGGTGGCGGTAAGGCTATCGTGCGATTTGCGTGGCCGTATTCTGGCGACCAGTTCGCGCAGCAGCGCGATATCGCGATGGGGTGTTTGTTGCGCATTGCTATCAACGATGCGGATAAGGACGTCATCTATGGACAATATTGCTCTCCTTCGTGGCCCTTGGTAAAGCTCGTTGAAACGAACCAGGGTTGATTTTAAGTCATTTTCCGTCAAAGATGAACTTTGTCGGCTGCCTTTCGGGCGCATGAAGGGGATGCGCGAGGAGGCATGGCGACATAAGCGGCGGCCGCCAAAAGCCGCTATGGTAAAGTGGCGCCTTGTTCATAAAATAATAGGTCTGCTCGTTTGGATAATCTTTTGCTGGTAATCGCCGCCCTGTTCCTGGTGGCGCTGAACGGATTTTTTGTGGCGGCCGAGTTCGGCCTGGTGAAGCTGCGCCAGACCCGCGTGCGCGCCATTGCCAAAACCAGCGGCGTCCAGGGGCGCATACTTGCTACTGTGCATCAGCGTCTGGATGCCTACCTGTCCGCCTGCCAACTGGGTATTACCCTCGCCTCGCTGGGCCTGGGCTGGATAGGCGAACCTGCGTTTGCACGCCTGCTGGAACCGGTACTGCAGCAGGTAGGCGTGACCTCGCCGGACCTGGTACACGGCATCTCCTTTTTCTTTGCCTTCTTCGTCATCTCCTTCCTGCACATTGTCATCGGCGAACTGGCGCCCAAGTCGATGGCCATACGCATGCCGGAACGGGTGTCCCTGTGGACCGCGCCCGCGCTGTATATATTCTACTGGACGATGTATCCGGCGATCTGGACGCTGAACTGGAGTTCCAACAAGGTATTGAGCCTGGCCGGGCTGGATGCACACCATGGCGCAGATGCACACTATTCTCCGGATGAGCTGAAGCTGATCCTGCGCACCCGCCACCCTGGCGAAAAGCTGGTCAGCGATGAGCGCAGCATCATGGCGCAGATGCTGGATTTTGCCGACCTGGAAATTTCCGACCTGATGCGGCCCATCAATGAAGTGGTGGCGCTATACAAAAACAAGTCGCTGGAAGAAAACATGCAGACGGCCTATCGCAACCGCTTCAGCCGCTATCCCTATTTCGATAGCGATGGCCAGACTGTGCTGGGCATGCTGCATCTGAAAGACCTGTTCCTGGCCCGGCAGGGCAACAAGAGCGTGGATGACCTGGCCAAGCACCTGCGCCAGGTGGAATTCGTGCCACCGTCGATGCCGGCGCTGGAGCTGTTCCGCCGCTTCCGCAAGGGGGCGCCGCATTTTGCGATCGTGGGTTACAAAGGCAGCAAGCCGGTCGGCTTCCTGACGCTGGATAACTTGCTGAGCGCACTGGTAGGGCAGATCCGCGACGAATTCCGCCAGAACGAAAACGACTGGACCACGCAGGACGATGGCACGCTGCTCGGCAAGGGCAGCCTGCCGCTATATACGCTGGGCACCGCGCTGCATATAGACCTGGACAGCGAAGATGTGGAATCGATAGGCGGGCTGATCATGCACCAGTTGGGCGATATCCCCGAAGAAGGGCAGAAGGTCGAGTTCGAGCATTTCGACGCCGTGGTCAAGAAAATGAACGGCCCGCGTATCGTGCTGGTGCGCATCTATCCCAAGCATACAGGCGAAGCAGCCCATCACTGAAGTTTTATTATATTGAAAAATATAATATCTAGTAATATAGTGTTTGCAAGGCAAAAAATACCTGAAACACGTCAAATACTATGGAAACCATCGCCGACCATACCGGCAACGCCCCCAGCATCGCATTGATGCGCGCCGCCGCCGCTGAAGCGAGCGCCGTGCTGTCTGCGCTCGCCAATCCGGACCGCCTGCTGTTGCTGTGCCAGCTGAGCCAGGGCGAGCAGGCAGTCGGCGAACTGGAACAAAGCCTGGATATCCGCCAGCCCACACTGTCGCAGCAGCTGGGCGTGCTGCGCAACCAGGCGCTGGTCAGTACGCGGCGCGACGGCAAGCGCATTTTCTATTCGATTGCCGACCCTAGGGTGCTGGTGCTGCTCACCATGCTATATGGCCTGTACTGCCCGCAAGACGGCGTTTCCCCTGGACACCCGGTTAACGCAGAAACAACGCAGAAACCATGAAGGACATGCCGTGACGATAGCCTGGAATAGTTTCACGCCCTATGCAGCGCTGCTGGGCGGTGCGCTGATCGGCCTCGCCGCCGCCCTGCTGATGCTGTTCAGCGGGCGCATCGCCGGCATCAGCGGCATCGTCGGCGGCTTGTTCCGACCGACCGACGGGCAACGCGGCTGGCGTATTGCTTTCATGATGGGCCTGGTGATCTCGCCGCTGGCATATCAACTGTTTGCCGCCTTGCCGGAGAGCAGCGTGGATGCTTCCTGGCCGGTGCTGGTCATTGCCGGCTTGCTGGTCGGTTTCGGTACCCGTTACGGTTCCGGCTGCACCAGCGGGCATGGCGTTTGCGGGCTGTCGCGCCTGTCGCCGCGTTCGCTGGCGGCAACCTTGCTGTTCATGGCGGCGGGTTTTGCCACTGTCTATGTGTTGCGCCACTTGCTGGGAGCCGCATGATGAATATACTGTTGTCAGGTTTTGCGGGATTGCTGTTCGGTATAGGTCTGATCGTGGCCGGCATGGCCAATCCCGCCAAGGTGCTCGGTTTCCTTGATCTGGCCGGGCGCTGGGACCCTTCGCTGGCATTGGTCATGGGCGGCGCAATAGCGGTGGGCAGCGTCGCCTTTGCCATCGCAAAACGGCGCAGCAAGTCCTTGCTGGGCCTTAGCATGCAGTGGCCGCAGGCGACGATGGTGGACCGCCGCCTTGTAGTGGGCAGCCTGATGTTCGGCATAGGCTGGGGGCTGGCGGGCATCTGTCCGGGCCCCGCACTGGTGTTGCTGGGGGCAAGCCTGGGCATGGGCGCGGGCAAGGCCGTGGTGTTTGTTGCTGCCATGCTGGTGGGCATGCTGGCGTTTGAACTGATGCAGACACCTCAAAAGGGTGGTAGCGATGGTGGCAGCGCGGGTGCCAGCGTCAATACAGCTATATAAACTTCCTGGACAGCAGGAATTGCCCGCCTGGTGCGGGCTGGAGTGGCACATAATGATCACCATATTCGTTTCGCTCTTTCTCGGCGTTCTGGTTGGTTCCGTCATGGGCCTGACGGGCGCCGGCGGCGGCAGTATTGCGGTGCCGGCCCTGGTGGCAGGGCTGGGATGGACCATGCAGCAGGCAATGCCGGTGGCGCTGCTGGCCGTCACCGGCGGCGCGGCGGTGGGCGCGGTAGAGGGCCTGAGAAAAAAACTGGTGCGCTATCGTGCAGCCACGGTCATGGCGCTGGTCGGCCTGCCTTTTACTGCGCTGGGCGTGCGGGTCGCACATGCGATGTCACAGCAGTGGCTGATGATCGTCTTCGCCGTCGTACTGGTCATCATCTCGGTGCGCCTGCTCAGGCAGCATCAGGTGCCGGAGGGCAACGATGAACACAGGCAGGCAGTATGCCGCGTCAATACCCAGACCGGCCGTTTTGATTGGACCTGGTCCACCGGGCTGATGATAGGCGCCATCGGCGGGCTGGCCGGTTTTTGTACCGGCTTGCTGGGTGTGGGCGGCGGTTTTGTCATCGTGCCCATGCTGCGGCGTTTCACCAATGTGAGCATGCACGGCGCAGTGGCAACATCGCTGCTGGTCATTGCGCTGGTAGGCGCAGCGGCAGTCGGCAGCGCCTTGCAGCACGGGGCCGCCATTCCGCTGGAGTTTACACTGCCGTTTGTCATGGCCACCGCCACCGGGATGCTGGCCGGGCGCCTGTTTGCAAGACGGGTAAGCGCGCGCGCCATACAGCGCGGGTTTGCCATGATGCTGCTGGTGGTCGCTGCCGGATTGCTGCTGAAAGCCGCCGCCTGAGCAGCAAGCCGCAGCAGCCTTATCAAGCATACTCATCAAGCACACTCATGAAGCAGCCGCAATCATTGCCTTTCCGCTTTGTGCTTTCCCCGGATCATTTTTCCCTCTCTTAACTTTTCTGCACCGTTAGCTGCCGCACCGATGCCAAACGTGCTCAGGTGCATCGTGTCACTAAGGAAAAAGTGACGCGGCCAGCGAGGATGACCTGACCGCCCGTCCATAAAACGACAAAAGGTGATTCCATGATCTGGTGGCTATGTGTATTGATAATCGCGTTCCTGGCGCTGTGCTACGTGCAGGCGGGTGCGTGGTTCTGGTTCGGCGCGGCGGTAGTCTGGCTGGGCGCGGGCTATGCTGCCAATGTCATAGCCGGCTTCGGGCTCGTGATATGGGCGTTATTGCTGTTTGTGCCGATGGCGCTGATCGCCGTCAAATCGCTGCGACGTTCGCTGGTCACCCCCACCATCTTCAAGATATTCAAGCGCATACTGCCGCAGATGTCGGACACCGAGCGCGATGCGCTGGAAGCCGGCACGACCTGGTGGGACGCCGAGCTGTTTTCCGGCAAGCCACGCTGGAACAAGCTGCTGGAGCTGCCACAGGCCAAACTCAGCGATGAAGAACAGGCCTTCCTGGACAATGAGGTGGAGCAATTGTGCGAGATGGTCAACGACTGGGAGACCACGCAGGTATGGCAAGACCTGCCGCCCGCGGCCTGGCAGTTCATCAAGGACAAGGGCTTCCTCGGCATGATTATTCCCAAGCGCTACGGCGGCAAGGAATTTTCTGCCTATATGCACTCCCAGGTCATCATGAAACTGTCGTCGCGCTGCTCGGCGCTGGCGGTGTCCGTCATGGTGCCCAATTCGCTGGGCCCGGCGGAACTACTGCTGCATTACGGCACCGAAGAGCAAAAAAATTACTACCTGCCGCGCCTGGCAAAGGGCAGCGAAATTCCCTGTTTTGCGTTGACCAGCCCATATGCAGGTTCCGATGCAGCGGCTATTCCCGATATCGGCATCGTGTGCCGCCAAAATTTCAATGGCGTGGACACGCTGGGTTTTCGCGTCACCTGGCATAAGCGCTATATCACGCTGGGTCCCGTGGCCAGCCTGCTGGGCCTGGCTTTCCGCGTCAGCGATCCGGACCGGCTGCTGGGCGCTACCGAAGACGTTGGCATTACCTGCGCGCTGATACCGACCAAACACCAGGGTGTCGTCACCGGCCGCCGCCACTGGCCGCTGAATGCGGTATTCCAGAATGGACCCACCTCGGGCGAAGACGTGTTCATTCCCATGGACTGGGTCATCGGGGGCAAGGAGCAGATAGGCAAGGGCTGGCGCATGCTGATGGAATGCCTGGCGGCCGGGCGCGCGATTTCGCTGCCTTCTTCCAACGTCGGCTCTTCCAAATTCGTCGTGCGCGGCACCAGTGCCTATGTCGCCTTCCGCAAGCAGTTCCATACGGCCATCGGCAAGTTTGAAGGCGTGCAGGAGGCGCTGGCCCGTATGGGGGGCAACCTGTACATGATGGATGCGGTGCGCAAAATTTCCGCGCTGGCGATAGACAGCGGTGAAAAGCCTGCGGTGATTTCCGCAATCGCCAAATACCATGTGACCGAAAGGGCGCGCGTGATCGTCAACAACGGCATGGATATCGCCGGTGGCAAGGGCATCTGTATGGGGCCGAACAATTTCCTGGCACGGGCTTACCAGCAGGTGCCGATTGCCATCACGGTGGAAGGCGCGAACATCCTGACCCGCTGCCTGATCATCTTCGGCCAGGGCGCGATACGCTGCCATCCCTTTGTGCTGAAGGAAATGCATGCCACCACAGAGCCCGACGCGCGCAAGGGCCTGCATGATTTTGATGATGCCTTCTTCGGCCATGTCGGCTTTGTATTTGCCAACCTGGCGCGCACCATTGTCTACGCAGTGACAGGCGGCCATGCCGCGCCGGCGCCGCAGCAGGCCGATGACGAAGTGGACGAGTACTACCAGGCAGTAGGCCGCTTGTCCGCGGTATTTGCGCTGGTGACGGATGCGTCGATGTTTGTCCTCGGCGGTTCGTTGAAGCGGCGCGAAAGCATCTCCGCCAGGCTGGGCGACGTGCTGTCGCAGATGTATCTGGTCAGCTGCACGCTGAAACGCTACGAGGATGAGGGCATGCAGGAAACAGACTTGCCATACGTGCACTGGTCCATCCAGGATGCGCTATACCAGGCGCAGGAAGCTTTGCTGGGTGTGCTGGAGAACTTCCCTAATGTTTTCATTGCAGGGTTGCTGCGTTTCCTGGCCTTTCCGTTTGGCAGGCCTTATGCAAGACCTTCGGATGCATTGGGCATGGAAGTGGCGGATGCCATGCAGGTAGCCGGCGACAGCCGCGAGCGCCTGCTGGCAGACACCTTCATGTCCAAGGTGAGCGCCGACCCGGGCACGTATGGAGAAATGGCGCTGCAATTGCTACCGCAGGTGAACATGATAGAAAAACGCCTGAAAGATGCCATTCATGCCGGCAATCTGGCGCCTATGCCGCAAAGTTTCATCGACATGCAGCAATGGATCAGCATTGCTGCAGAAAAAGGCGCGATCAATGGCCACGAACAAAGCGTGCTGGCAGAGTTTGCCAGCTATGGTGACCGCGTGGTGCAGGTCGATGATTTTCCGCAGGATTTCGGCGTCGAAGCCGACCTGCATCAAAAGCAGGAATCGGATAAACGCAAGGCAGCCTGAGCGCGACCTGCTTGCACCTGCTGATACTCCTGCTAAGATATGCTTCATTGCAATCCTGGCAGGAGTCGCCTTCTTGAAGCAAGCCCTTTATCTGGACGATACCGAGCAGGCAGTTGATGCACTGCTCAGCGCGGTAGGCAAGCACATCGTCGTCGGCACGCCGCTAGGCATAGGCAAGCCTAACCGCTTCCTTAACGCGCTCTACCGCCGGGCGCAGCGGCACCCCGACATCCATCTGAAGATCATTACCGCGCTGTCGCTGGAGAAGCCGTTCGGCGCCAGCGAGCTGGAAAAACGCTTCATCGATCCTTTTGTCGCCCGCGTATTCAGCGAATATGAAGACCTCGACTATATTGCCGCACGCCGCAGCAATACGCTGCCGGCCAATATCGATGTCATTGAATTCTTCATGAAGCCCGGCGCGTCGGTGACGGAAGACTATACGCAGCAGCATTATGTGTACAGCAATTACAACAGCGTGGCGCGCGACATGCTGCTGCAAGGGCTGAACGTTATCGCGCAGGCGGTGGCGGTGGACGATAGCGGCGATACGGAAAGGTATTCGCTGTCCGGCAACCCGGAAGTGACGCTGGACCTGTTCGACCTGGCCGCGCAAACTGCGCACCCGGTGTATGTCGTCGGTTGCTGCAACCGCAAGCTGCCTTTCATGGAAAACGATGCCGTGGTGCCCGCGGCGGATTTCGATTTATTGCTGCGCGATCCGGCCGGCACCCACCAGCCGTTTGCATCGCCCAACCTGCCGGTATCCCTGCAGGACTATGCCATCGGCCTGTACGCCAGCGCCTTCGTCAAGGATGGCGGTACGCTGCAGATAGGCATAGGCGCGCATGGCGACGCCATTGCGCAGGCGCTGATCGTGCGTGAGCAGGACAACGAGGCGTACTGCAAGATTATCGGCTCCCTGTTCGGTGATGCAGCATTGCCGCAGTCTGTGCACACCGGCCGCTTCGCGCAGGGTTTATACGGCTGCAGCGAGATGTTTGCCAACGGCCTGATGAAACTGATACAGGCCGGCATCATCCGCCGCGAAGTCTATGACCATGAAGGATTGCAGGCGCTGATCAATGCCGGCAAGCTGCAGGATGTCGTCGCCGCGGAGACATTGACGGTGTTGCGCGCGCATGGCGTCATTTCGCAAGTGCCGACCAGTGCCGACGCCGTCCTGTTGAAAAAGTATGGCATTACCGATGAAGAGGGGCAGCTGAACCTGGGGCAAAAATTGAAAGGCGGCGTGCTGATGCATGGCGGCTTTTTCCTCGGTCCCACAGATTTCTACCAGGCGCTGCACGAACTCAGCCCCGCCATGCGCGGCAAGATAGGCATGAGCCGCATCAGCTTCATCAATGCGCTGTATGGTCATGAGCGCCTGGCCAGTCTGCAGAGGCGCGACGCGCGTTTCATCAACACGGCGATGATCGCCAGCCTGCGCGGTGCTGCTGCTTCGGATAGTCTGGCGTCCGGCAGGGTCGTCAGCGGCGTAGGCGGGCAATATAACCTGATTGCGATGGCGCATACCCTGCCGGATGCGCGCTCGGTGCTGATGGTGCGCGCTTGCCGCTCGCAGCAGGGCAAGCCGATATCGAATATCGTGTGGAACTACGGACAGACGACCATACCAGCACACCTGCGCGACATCGTCGTTACCGAATACGGCGTGGCCGACCTGCGTGGCCAGACTGACAATGAATGCATCAAGCGCATGCTGGCCATCACCGACTCGCGCTTCCAGCAGGGTTTGCTGGAACAGGCCAAGGTCAATGGAAAGATCGCCAAGGATTATCTGATACCGCCTGGCCAGTGCAACAATACGCCGGCAACGCTGCTGGCGAAGCTGGCGCCGTGGAAGGAAGCCGGCCTGCTGCCGGATATGCCGTTCGGCAGCGATTTTGACAAAGACGAACTCGCAATCATGCGGGCACTGCAAAAACTGCAGGGCATGAGCCGGCATCCGGTCTCGCTGGTTTGGGCTGTGCTGAAGCAATTGCTGGCGCCGCAGCAGATACCTGAAAAACTGCTGCGCAGGATGGGGCTGGATCAGGTACAGGGAGTGAAACTGCGCCTGTTCAGGGCTTTGTTTATCGCCGGTTTCTAAGTAGACGAAATCAAAAAAAAGGCCTGCCGCTGATTCAGCGCAGGCCCTTTGCATGAATGCAGCAGGTTAGTGCATCAATTACATTTTCTGGTCAGCCTCATGCGCCTGCTGGTCTGCGTGGTAGCTGGAACGCACCATCGCGCCGACTGCCGCGTGCGCGAAGCCCATTTTGTAGGCCTCTTCTTCGTACATCTTGAAGGTGTCGGGGTGCACATAGCGGCGCACCGGCAGGTGATGGCCGCTAGGCGCCAGATACTGGCCTATGGTCAGCATGTCCACATTGTGGGCGCGCATGTCGCGCATCACTTGCAGCACTTCTTCATCGGTTTCGCCCAGGCCGACCATGATGCCGGATTTGGTCGGCGTATCGGGGTGCATGTCCTTGAAGCGTTTCAGCAGGTTCAGCGAATATTCATAGTCGGAACCCGGGCGTGCTTCCTTGTACAGGCGCGGCGCGGTTTCCAGATTGTGGTTCATGACGTCCGGCGGGGCGGCGTTCAGGATTTCCAGCGCGCGGTCCATGCGGCCGCGGAAATCCGGTGTCAGGATTTCGATACGGGTCATTGGCGACAGTTCACGCACCTTGCGTATGCACTCGGCAAAGTGGGCGGCGCCGCCGTCGCGCAGGTCGTCGCGGTCCACTGAAGTGATGACGACATAGCTGAGGCGCAGCTGGGCGATGGTCTTGGCCAGGTTTTCCGGCTCGTTGACATCCAGCGGATCGGGGCGGCCGTGGCCTACGTCGCAGAACGGGCAGCGGCGCGTGCATTTGTCACCCATGATCATGAAGGTTGCGGTGCCTTTGCCGAAGCATTCGCCGATGTTTGGGCAGGAGGCTTCCTCGCATACCGTCACCAGGTTGTTGGCGCGCAGGATGTCCTTGATTTCATAAAAGCGGGTGGTCGGCGAAGCTGCCTTCACGCGTATCCAGTCCGGCTTGGGCAGGCGCTCTATCGGGATGATCTTGATAGGAATGCGCGCGGTCTTGCTGGCCCCTTTTTGCTTTTCATTGGGGTTGTACGCTGCTGTTGCTGAGGTTGGAGCTGCCGCTGCAAGCGGTGTCTGTTCGGTTGTCATGATGCTGCGTTCCGTTGAACGATGTCGGTAAATGAGTTCTGCAATCGGCGGGCCAGTGCCGTCTGTACTTCCTGCGTGGATGCGGTGACGCCCAGCGTCTGCATGTCCACCGTCACCAGGCCTTCATAGCCGCAGGGGTTAATCCAGGAAAAAGGCTGTAGATCCATCGCCACGTTCAGCGATACCCCATGGTAGGTGCAGCCGTTGCCGCGTATCTTCAAGCCCAGTGCAGCAATTTTGGCGCCTTGCCATACGCCGCTTTCTACATAGATGCCCGGTGCGCCGGCCTTGCGCACGCCGGCCAGATTATACCCTGCCAGGGTGTCGATGACTGCCTGCTCGATCTTTTGCACGAACTCCCGCGCAAAGACGCGGGCCTGCGGCCGGTCGCGGCGCAGATCCACCAGAAGGTAAATCACGACCTGGCCGGGGCCATGATAGGTGACTTCGCCGCCGCGGTCGGTCTGGATGACGGGGATATCATGCGGCGCCAGTACATGGGAGCGGTCCGCACCCAGCCCCAGCGTATAGACAGGGGGGTGTTCGACGATCCATAGTTCGTCGGCAGTAGAGGCAGTGCGGGCATCGGTAAAAGCGCGCATTGCGTCGAAGCTGGCTTGATATGCTTCGGTACCGCGCTGGCGTATGACGGGAATGCTGGAAATGGCGGGAGCTGCTTGCATAGGCTGTAGTGTAACCAAAATGCAGCTTTACTGCTGACCGACTGTTGGAGTAGGCCCTATGGCGGGGCGTCCAACAGTCTACACAGACTGCATCTTACGCAGTTTGCGCTTTGCCGGCGCCGATATGGGAAGCTTGGCGTTTTGGCAATTGAGCGGCGGGAGCCGGCAATTTGCCTGTTGCCATTTCGATCAGGCTGGCTTGCTTGTCTGCTTCAATCACAATCAGACGGTCTGCCGGCAGGGTGAAAGATTCACCGGCTGTCAGCCAGTGATCGGCTTCCACGCCTTCTACTGTCAGCCATACACGGCCGCTGGCAATAACAATGGCCTGTGGGCTGTCCAGTTTGCTGGAAACGGCTTTGCCCGCTGGAATGGTGTATGATTCTTTTGCGAATTTAACTAACATTTTATTACTCCTTCAGTTTCTTGCTATGCAGCTATAGATATCGATGTATCGCTACTGGCAGTGTGGTGTAATAAGGATGTTGCAGTGCGATAACATCATTGTAGTCGCTGATAGTTTCCATTCAAAACGAGTAATATTCCACTCTCTTGCTAATTAAATTCGCAATAGCTTCATTTTCTTGTCATAAGGACCTGATAGATGAGTGACTTCCGCCGCCTTCCCAATCTTGCCGCTCTGCGTGCCTTTGAGGCTGCCGCGCGGCATCAAAATTTCTCCCGTGCATCTGAGGAAATCCATGTGACTCATGGCGCGATCAGTCACCAGGTGCGCTCACTGGAGGAGGAATTAGGCGTGCAGCTGTTCAGCCGGCACGGCAAGCGCATCGCCATCACGGCTGATGGCGAGCAGTTTGCCGAGACCATACGTTCAGCGCTGCAAAGTATTGCGGCGGCGGCGGACTTGCTGAAAAGCAGGAACAAGCAAAAGCGCCTGTCGGTGACTGCGCTACCGTCTTTTGCGGCCAGGTGGCTGTCGCCGCGGCTGGGTCGTTTTATCGAAGCTTATCCAGACCTGGAAGTCAGCCTGGAATCCAGCAATAACCTGATTGACTTTAGCCGCGAATCGGTCGACATCGGCATCCGTTTCGGCAGCGGTTATTACCCCGGGCTGGACAGCGAGCACATGCTGGACGATACCTATTACCCAGTTGCCAGCCCGCGCTTCAACGACGGCAAATTGCCGCGCACGCCGAAGGAGCTGGTGCAAGCCAACCTGCTGCGCTGCGACCAGGAGCCTTGGGAACCCTGGTTCCGCGCGGCCGGCCTGGACACGCCCGAACCTACCGGCGGCCTGGTATTCCAGGATGCTTCCATGCTGGTGCGGGCGGCGGTGGAAGGGCACGGCATTGCACTGGGCAGGCACAGCATCGTACAGACCGATCTGAAAACCGGCGACCTGGTGCGGGTCTCGGATATCTCCGTGCCTTGCCCGAATTCATACTATCTGGTTTATCGGCCGAATAGCCTGCAAAAGCCACAGGTAAAAGCTTTCCGCAGCTGGCTGCTGGATGAGTTGGCGAAGGCGGGATTGACTTAAGCTCAGCACGCGGGCTTCGAAGGAGTTTCAGGCCCGTCTAGGACCTGTTTCAGGCTATCCAAGGCCCAGTAAGTAGGTAATTGCGGCAGCGTAGATAAGGCAGATGCTGCAAGGGAGAATATGTGCTTGCTGACAATGGCAACTGCCACCTCTCCTTCCGCCTGCCAGCTGCAGGCATTTGCTTCGTCAATTCCGGCGCTGCGCGCAACCAGGCTGCGCATCTGCGCAAAATCAAGCCCGCAGCCGTCGCGTTTCAGCCAGGCCTCTTTTAAAGTCCACTTCGTCGTAAATTCCCGCAGCTTTTGCTCTTGCCCAATTTGCTTCAGACCTTCTATTTCCGAAGGGGAGCATACTATGCCAGCGATGGCGTCGACATCACGCTTAGGATAGACCTGCTCTATATCGATACCGACCGGCGCATCTGAGATCGCGGCCGCAATCCATTGTCCGCTGTGGGATATGGAAGGGTACACGCCGAGAAATGGAGATATCTCCGGTGCGCCGCTGCTGGCGATGTGCAAGTTCCAGCTTGCGGGTTTGCCGCCGAACATTTCGCACAGCAGCTGCCGAACCAGCCAGCGGCCGGCGACAAATTGTTCGCGGCGGGAGGGCGCAGCCAGTGTTTCCAGCCGGAGCATTTCCTTTTGATTTAAAAAAGAAGAGGCGGTGTCGATTGCCCCTTCTGGTAGGGAAACCATTGGAACGAGCGCGTATCGCAGCATGGAAAACGGCCGGCGCTAATCTGCAATCTTGGCGTAAGTTCCCTTCAACGCTACTCCTACGATGATCGCGCCGGCATGGCATTCGTAGGTGATGTCATTCCGGGCTTCCTGCTTTTTATAAAAGCTGACGATGTCGATCACTGCGTTAGCTCCCTCGCGCTTGGCGGATTTTTGTAATGAGATCAGTGCAGAAAGCGCGGCCCATTTGCAGCCGGTTTCGTCGCTCTTTGCAAAGCCGCTGGTTTTGGGGTTGGAAACGCCTTCCCCCAATTTTTCCAGTACGCGCGGGGTTGCCTGTCCGGCCAGGAAAAATTTGAACGAATTATCCAGCTTCTCTTTCGCTTCCGGCATTTGCAATACATCGGACAAAGGGAGGTGCAGGGTGGTGTCCCGGGCCATGGCGGGAGCGGCAAAAGCTGCAACGGCTAACACTGGAATCCAGAGTAATTTTTTCATTTTTTCCTCAAAAAGAATTAATAAGTGCAATGGAAAGCTGAAGCTGTTTTTATGAAGCCGGTGTGTCTTTTGTTGCCACATCCTCTTTTTCCAGCCCGGTACGTCCGCCTACCGCCGTACTATAGTTATTCACTGTGTAGTCAGTAATGAGTTTGGTCATGCGGCTCATCATGATCTGGTCCATGGTGCCGAAAGTGAAACCACCGCTGCCTGCTGCTGCTCGTTGATAAAACACGGGTTCTGCAATCACTTTACCGGTACTGCGTTCGGTATATCGTACCGACAGCACGATGACGGAGCTGCCTGAGAATGGACCGGTGAAAATACGGGCGGCAACGCCAATCAGGCGAGCGTTGGTGCAGACCGGCTCAATCACCAGTGTCTCTGCCCCGCTTGATTTCTGCGTACTCCAATTCGCCAGCTTAGGCGCCAGCTGCACACTAAGCTGACTGTTCAGTTTTGCGAACAAGGTGTCCGCTCCGTGTTGCTTGTCACAGCCTTTTTGCTCGTTGACTGGGAGTAGTTCAAAATTCTTGTAGTGATTGAACGTGCTGGCCGGAGGCGGGTTGAATTCGGACTCCGGTTTTGTGACATGGGCAGCGCAAGCTGTGAGGATAAGAACAGTCAATATGGATGCGAGGTGAGCTATTTTCATTTTTTTTCTTTCTGTTGAAGTTTGCATTAAGTCAGCTGGTAGTACATTGTTAAAAACGTTTGAAAATCAACGAAGTATTAATGCCGCCAAAAGCAAAGTTGTTGCTCATGACGATATCTGTGTCCAGGGTTCTGCCTTCGCCCTGTATGTAGTCGAGTGCACCGCAGCGCGGATCCAGCATTTCCAGGTTTAGTGTGGGCGCAAACCAGCCGCAACGCATCATTTCTATCGTCATCCATGCTTCCAGCGCGCCGCAAGCGCCGAGAGTGTGTCCCATGTAGCTTTTCAGCGAAGAAATGGCAATGCGTTCGCCAAAGATGCTGTGAGTGGCCTGGGTTTCGGCGATGTCGCCGTGGTCAGTCGCAGTGCCGTGGGCGTTGACGTAGGGGATGGCGGCAGCATCCATATTTGCGTCTGCCAACGCCAGCTTGATGGCGACAGCCATGGTTTCGGCGTTGGGCTGGGTCACATGGCGACCATCGCTGTTGGTGCCATAACCGACAATTTCGGCATACATTGTTGCACCGCGCGCCTGCGCGTGTTCCATTTCTTCCAGCACCAGCGTGCATGCGCCTTCACCCAGCACCAGGCCGTCGCGTGCGGTATCGAACGGGCGTGGCGTCAGTTGCGGAGTCTTGTTATGTTTGACGCTGGTGGCGAACAATGTGTCGAATACGGCCGCTTCAGTGGCGTCCAGCTCTTCGGCCCCGCCCGCCAGCATGGCGACCTGTTTGCCTGACTGTATCATCTCGTAGGCGTAGCCTATGCCCTGGCTGCCGGAGGTGCAGGCGCTTGAGGTAGTCACTATACGGCCGGTCAGTCCGAAGAACACGCCGATGTTGACGGCAGCGGTATGCGACATCATCTTGATATAGGTGGTTGCACTGATGCCTTCGGTGGTCTTGTCCATCATCATCCTGCCGAAATCGCCTATCGCCTTGGGCGTTCCTGACGACGAGCCATAGGCAATGCCGACCTGGCCGCTTTTCAGTATGGGGTCGTCAAGCAGGCCGGCGTCCTGCAATGCAATTTCGCTGGCGCGGGTCGCCATCAATGCGACCTTTCCCATGCTTCGGGTAGTCTTGCGGCTATAGCGTTCTGCCGGCAACTCGAACGGAAGGGCCGGCGCTCCCACCATCGTATGCAGGCCCTCATACTCGGCCCACTCAGGCATTGCCCTGACCGAGTTGCGCCCTGTCTTGAGCTGGGCCAGCACAGTGGGCCAGTCGTGGCCCAGCGGACTGATGGCGCCAAATCCTGTGACAACTACGCGCTTCATCCTATCATTCCTCCATTGATGGAAATAACCTGCCGCGTAATATACGCAGCATCTTCATGCATTAAAAAACTGACCAGGGCCGCCACTTCTTCCGGCTTGCCCATGCGCTTGCTGGGAATGATCTTCAAGGCTTCTTCCAGGACGTGGGGCTCCACCATTTCGGTATCGATCAGGCCGGGAGCTACGCAGTTCACCGTAATGGCGCGGCTGGCCAGTTCTACTGCGAGGGCCTTGGTCGCACCGATAATGCCGGCCTTGGCGGCGCTGTAATTGACCTGGCCACGGTTGCCCATCAGCCCGGAGACAGACGCCAAGGTCACGATACGGCCGGGTTTGCGACGCCGTACCAGCGGCATCGTGAGCGGATTCAATACGTTGTAAAAACTATCCAGATTGGTATGGATTACAGCATCCCAATCCGCACCGGGCATTGCGGGGAAAGCGTTGTCGCGGCTGATGCCTGCGTTGCAGACGATGCCGTAATAGCAGCCGTGGGTCTCAACATCTTCGAGCAGAATCCTCGCTGCCGCATCGCGATCGGCCACGTCAAACTGCAGCAGGCGCACTTGTCTGCCCAACTGGCGAATATCCGCCGCGACTGCCTCGGCTTCCTCGATACGGCTACGGCAATGCAGAACAATGTCGTAGCCGTCTTGCGCCAGGCGCACAGCAATCGCCCGGCCTATGCCGCGGCTCGATCCCGTGACCAAAATGGTCTTGTCATTCATTCCTTGCCTACCTCCAAAATTGTTTCGCCGCCAGCCGGTTCGAATACGGTCAGTGCGGCACTGGCAACCTGTTCGCCATCGATGGTGATGTGGCACTCAAATTGGCCCAGGCCGTTGTCGGCCTGGAATTGCCTGTGCACTTCCACTCTCAGTGTTTCGCCCGCGCGGAAGGTGCTGCGACTGCAGTGGTAGCGGCGTGTTCCCAGCAGATAACCCACCCGCGGTTCACCACCCCGCAGCCTTGCCTGCCATCCGGCCCAGGCTGCCACCGTCTGTGCCATGTATTCGATGCCGATCCAGGCGCCAGTTCCAGCGCTGGCCGCGTCATAAAACAGATTGCCGTCGCGGATGACTGCTTCCGCCACCAGACTTTCCTGATCGCCTTCAACGGCAGTATCCAGCAGGCTCATGTTGCCAGCGTGCGGCACTATCTCACTGATCGGATATCGAACGGCAACGCGCATCATGTCCTCGCCAGTATCAAGCTGGCGTTGCTGCCGCCAAAAGCAAAAGAATTGCTGAGCACATAGTCCAGCGGCCGGCCCAGCTCGTCGCTTGGGCGTACCAGCTTAAGGGGCTTCAACGCAGGGTCAGTATGCCCGTCCCACCAGTGAGGAGGGAGTTTGCCTCTATCGTTGTCTACCAGACTCAGCCAGCATAACGCTGCTTCCAGTGCGCCGGCTCCTCCAAGCGTATGGCCTGTAAGAGGTTTGGTGGAGCTGGTTGCGGTACGCATGCCGAACAGCTCATGCACTGCAAGGCTCTCCATCGCATCGTTTTGCTGGGTTGCAGTGCCGTGCAGGTTGACATAATCCACTTGCTCCGGCGAGATATCCGCGCGCTGCAATGCCTGCTGCATTGCAGACAATGCTCCGCGCCCGTCGGGAGCCGGGGCGGAAATATGATGGGCATCCGAGGATTCCCCCCATCCTGCCAGCCTGACCGGCCCCGGTTCGCGCGTCATTAGAAACAATGCGCCGCCTTCGCCTATGTTGATGCCATTACGGTTGGCGCTTAGCGGATTGCAACGTTCTGTGCTGACGGACTCCAGCGCAGAAAAGCCGGCGACGGTAAACGCGCATAGGGCATCCATGCCTCCGCTAATGACGGCGTCCGCCTGTCCTGTGCGTAGCAGGCGGGCAGCGCTTGCCATTGCTTTGGCGCTGGAGGAGCAGGCGGTGGATATCACCATCGCCGGGCCGCAAATGCCGAGCAACGCGGCTAGCGCAATTGCGGCCGATCCCAGCTCCTGCTGTCCCACATGGAAAGACGGCGCCAGTTCACCGTGAAGCACGAGATGGGCAACTGCCTGTTCCGCTTCGCCGATACCGGAGGTACTGGTGCCCAGCACAATGGCCGTGCGGTGCCTGCCGTATTTCGCTATTGCCGCGTCAACTTGCGGACGTATCTGCGCCAGCGCGGTCAGCAGGAGCGCGTTGTTGCGGCTGCGATGCTCGATTGGCAGTTCGCTGATATCCTCCAGTGGCGTATTCACGGCTCCCAGGTACAGGCTGCGGCCGGCGATCAGGGCATTATTTTTTCGCACGCCGCCGGGCGAGTCCGCAAACAAGCCGGATCGGACTTCCTGTGCACCATTACCCAATGCGCAAATGACGCCCATCTGGTTGAGGTAAATATTGTTCACGGTGCTTGTCATGGAACAGTTCCAGCAGATTGCAGCTTTGACTCTATCTGCAGCCTGTAGCCGTCCACCCGATTTTCCAGGATGACAATACCGGTCCGGTCTGGCGTGGTGCGGTAGCTGACCATGACGACGAGTTTGCCGGAATGCGACAGGCTGCGGGAATCCGGTGTTTCGTCTAGTGACCAGCCTTCGCTCAGGGCAGGGCGAATCGCCGCTGCCGGCCAGTACACCAGTTGCACGTCGCTGAGTATGCGTGCCGGATCGGCCTCTGGCGGCAAGCGTGGGTGGCGCTGCGCCTGCATCGCATTACCGTCCCAGCGCATGCTTAATATGCGCTGTCCCAGTGCGAAGCCGGCCAGGCTGACGGCATCCGAATCCGCTTCCAGCAAGGCATCCAGTGACTGCGCGCCCGCAGGTGCGCCATCCAGCCGGGAAAAGCTCAGCCTTTGCACCAGGCTAAACGAATCGCCGAGGCTGGCGGGGCTGAGTTGCAGCAGGGGCACGCTTGAAGCATGCGTCGGCTGTTGCGAAGAGCCATCCGGTCTCGTACCGTGAGCACAAGCTGCCAGTATGCATACCAAAAAAGCCAAGCATAGAACACGAAGGCAAGCTTTCATGCTGAGGGTCGGCATACGGCTCATTCCTTGACGAAACGCAGCAATGAGTGGCAATAGCCTATGCTGTCCCTGACGGTGAGCAGTTTCAGGCCGGCTTGTTCGCCCAGGCGTATATAGTCGCCGCTTTGATAGATTTTGCTGTTGCCGCTCGCCATTGCAGTGAAATACGGTGAAGTGTTAATCAGGCAATAGGCGGCGATATCGTAACGCTGTCTGTCCCAGAAAGTGTCCATGATCAGCAACTGTCCGTGCGGAGCCAGTGCGTCGCTGGCGCGTTGCAGGATGCCCGCGATGACCGGTTCGCTGAAACAGCTGAGGAACTGGCTCATCCAGACCACGTCCATCCCTGCCGGGAAGGGGGCATCGGGCAGCAGCATGTCTACCGGGTGCAGGCTGCTGCGTGCAGACAGGCCGGCAGCAGCGAGCTTGCTTTTGGCAACCTCCAATTGCTGTGGCAGGTCCACCAGAAACAGTTCTACCCCGGCGTTGTATTCCAGGGCCGCGAGGCTGAATTTGCCCGTGTTGGCGCCGACGTCCATGATGCGCCGCGGCGCCGTTGCAAATACATCCGGCAGTATTTCTGGAAAGGAGGTGTCCGAGTAGTGGTGGTCGAAGGCAAACCAGCTGGTTTTTGCCGGTTCGGGAAGCTCCGCCATGCCCTGGTATAGCGTGGGCCAGTCGCCCAGCGTTTTCAGGCCGATGGGTTTTTCCTGATCCAGTGAGATGTCTAGGTCGAATAGGCCCTGATAACAGACATCGTGGACAAAATTCAGGTTGATCTGCGTAATGCTGTCGCTCAGCACGCAGTAGCCGGCTTTGTCCAGCAGGTAGTTGCCTTCGCTGAGCCGTACGACCCCTGCGGAGAGACAGGTTTCCAGCACTGTCTTCAGTGCATAGCTGGTCCATTGCCCGGTTTCCGCCAGCTCTTCTATGCTGCGGCCGGATTCGGCAGATTTGGCCAGCGCTTCCAGTATTCCCCTTTTCCACGCATAGCGGACGCATTGGAACACAACGGGGCCAAAGGCAATCTTCTGCGCTTCATAGCGTGCAGCAAAGGCGGTTTGCTTGTCCGGCGAAAAACTTTTATCTTGCGTCAGGTTCATGTGGGCTTTGCGGTTTTGTTATGGTTGTCCGGCATAAAAAGCGGGGTAAGAATCCAGGCCAGCGCGATGCCCAGCAGCATGGTGAGGCCAAAAGCGCGCAAGGCGGGAGTGCCTGACAGCGCCAGCAGGCCGAATGACAGAAGAGTGCTGGCCGCTGCCAGCGTGATGGAAAGGAAGGGACGGGTTTCATTCTTGCCGGGTTGTTCCAGCAAAAATATGCCGTAGTCCACTCCCATGCCGAGTATCAGCAGCAATGCCAGCACATTGAAAAGTTGCAACGGCTGGCCGCAGATTGCCAGGACAGACAGCGCCAGGCAGCTGGCCAGTGCGGAAGGCGCCAGCGCGCGCCATGCCTTGCGCCCAAATCTGCGGCTGAGGGCAGCCAACACTAGGACATAAGCGGCCATGATCACTCCGGCCATGATGGTTCGGTAGTGGCCCATGACGCTGGATACTTCAGCGACCTTGTCCACCCAGCGCACGCCAGGAACGTTGCCGGCAATGTCCGCCAGCCGCGCAAGCTTGGCAGGCTTGTCCACGCCGCGCAGCAAAATGATGCTGGCGTAGCCGTCCTCGAATTTTCCTAACCACTGGTAACGCGCTGCTTCCGACACAGGAGATTTCAGCCATTCATCCGGCAGCAAGGGCGTAAAAACAGATGCGGCAGGCGGTACCAGTTTTTCGTCCAGCTGCGCGCTCGCCAGTTCAAGCACGCCATGTTCGCCAAAGATCTTGTCGCGCACCAGTCCTGCATTTGCACGTTGTTCCTGGAGGGACGGCACCCAGTCCGACACTGCCTGGTACCCGGAAATCCAGCCATCCTGTAACAGGGGAGTCAATTGCATTTTCAATGCTTGCTCCCGCTCCAGCACCTGATCGGCGCTGCTGCCTTGCACGAGGTAAAACTGGGCGGGGCCGGGAAGGTCCAGCAGCTTATTTACCTGCAACTGGTCCTTGATGAGCACGGCAGGCGAATTTTGCATCAGGCGTATATCATCATTCACGCGCAGCTGTGAGATGCCGCAAATCAGTACTATAGCGGTGGCGGTTGCAAACAGTATGGTGAACCTGTTGCGCCCCAGCGCTGGCCACCAAGCGCGGCGGCTGCCTATCCAGCGTGACAGCCGCGTGGCATGCATCTGCCCCTTGTCCAGGAATGGAAACCACCACAGCACTGTGATGAATGCGGCGACCAGTCCGGTGGCCGAAAAGACCGCCATTTGCCTGAGTCCGGGAAAAGGCGCCAGCGCCAGCAGCGCGTAGCCTATCGTGGTCGTCAGCATTGCCAGCCACATGACCGGGGACTGCTCTTTTACCATGGACCAGCGTTCCGCATGAGGGCGGCCCAGCCGGTTGCTGTAGTAATTGGTGCCGTAGTTCTCTGCTACACCAACCAGACTGGCGCCAAAGACCAATGTAATCAGGTGCAGGCGCCCAAATACTATCGCACAGACCGAGACCGCAGCGAGCAGGCCGATTGCTATCGACAACGTGACCAGAATGCGCGGCCGTATGGCGCTGAATGCGAAAAGCGTCAGAACGACAATGCCCAGCAGGGAGCCGATGCCTATAGTGTGTATCTCATGCTCCGCTTGACTGGCCGCCGCCGCCGCATGCAAGGGGACGCCAGCGACAAAAATCTGAGTGCCGGGCGCTGCTGCCTGCGCAGCGGCTCTGGCTTGCTCCAGCAGCGGAATAAGGGCTTGCTGGGCCGATATGGAAAAAGCGGATCCCTGCTGCTCCAGCATCAGCAGCGCATAATATTGCGTACCCTTGTCTGTTGATGTTGCAACGGATAGCCTGCCGTCGCTGATCCTGACCTTGCTATCTGCCGCACGGGCGCCGAGCCAGCCGGCAAACAGATTCAACGGATCATCGCGCCATTCGCCTATGCGCGGCATGCCCATTGGCCGGTAAAGGATTTCTATTGCCTGCGTGGCTTGCCATTGCGGAGATTGCGTGCTTAACAGGCGGCGCTGTTCTGAAGTAAGCAACTGGGCCCGGTAGGGGGTATAAAAGTTAAGCCATTGGGCGGCCGCTGCATCGCTTACCTGATAGCGCAAGGCCAGCGGCATAGGGGCTCTTTCCAATTTGCCGGCATACGCATCGCCTGCCCGCTGTGCTGAAGCCCAGTCTTGTCCGCCTACCAGCACGACGATGCGGCGAGATGCTGCATCGGCAAGCCGGCGAGTGGCGTTCTGTACTGCCGTATCGTGCTCATTTTGCGGCAGCATGGCCAGGATGTCGGTGTCGATCTGCAGGCGGCCTCCAGTCCACAGCCACAGATTGTGGCCCGCCATGGCGAGCACCAGCACCAGCCAGGCAATCGCCTGCCAGCGTGATCTTGCTGAAGAGTGCCGGGTTTCAGTCAAACCGCGCCGCCTCTTCCGGACTCAGCTTCGCCGGTTCTGTACTTTGTGCAAAAAAATGAATGCTGGTCTTATCGCCATTGGCTTCGGCGATATTGATATTGCGGACATACTGGTCGCCTGCCAGTTCAACCTGGCTGATCATTTTGGATAGTGCCGGATTCCGGGGCGTCAGTAACAATTTCCATGTTTTACCGCTTGCCGAGCCGTCTACCCTGAAATGCTCCGCCAGGCTTTGTATATCACCGTTCAGTAGTGAAAACATCAGTCCGTTGATAATGCGCACAGAAGGTTCTTTGCTGGCGCTCAGCCGAAAAGCGATTTCGCCTCCCTGGGTAGCAACGATTTCGTCGCGCGTCAGTTTGAGCAGGCTGGCAAAAGGTTCACGCGTGCGCCAGATGACGCCGTGCTCGCGTGCAACCAGGAAATCTCCACGCGACAGCAGGTTTTTTTTGAATCCGGCGACCTGCTTGCTTTGCTCGAATTCGCCACGCAGGACGGGCGATTGGACGAGGGCGCCGCGCACGCTTGCCGCCAGGTCCGCCGCGTGCGACATCGGCAGGAAAGAGAGCGCCAGCATGGCCAGGATTGGTAAAATAGGCCGCAACAAGCGGTTTGCAATACTCATGCGTGCTGTACTCCCAGGCATTGCCATAAAATAGGAGGGCAGACGTATTGCATGTCGCCGCTGGCCATGTCCACCGCGACCTGGATCGTATGTGCTTTGTTCAGTTTGTGGCCGGTAGCGGCATCGCTGATCAGGTAGTCTATTCTCAGGCGATTCTCCCATTCCGTGATCTCTGCGCGCACGTTCAGCTGTTGGCCCAGCGTGGCCGGTTTCACATATTTGAGCCGCATATCGACGATCGGCCACGCATATCCGGACGCCAGCATCTGCGGATAGTCGTAGTTGAACTTGCCGAGCAAGGCGCAGCGTGCGATTTCCAGGTATTTGACGTAGTTGCCATGCCAGACAATATCCATCGGGTCCAGGTCGTGGAATGCTGGCGACAGGGTGATCTCATGGCTGAGGTCAGGCCTGGCAGGTAGGGTCTCTTTATTTAGTTGTGGCATTTGCCTGATCCCAGAAAGGGAAAAAATTAAACCAGTCGTATGGCGAACGCTTCAATAGTGCGGTGATCGCCGTGACATACAGCGCAGCGTAGGCAGCAATTGCTTGATCCCGATGCCGGCGCGGTAATTCCACCTTATCGGCCAATACTTCGAAGTGGATGGCATATCCGCTGTTTTCGTGGATGCAACCCAGCAGGTATAGCGGGCACTTCAACAGCGCAGCCAGTACATAGGGGCCGATTGGAAGTTGTGCTGCGTGACCCAGAAAGTCGACACCGACAGTCCTGCCGGCGACCACGGGGATGCGGTCGCCGGCGATGACGACGTACTCTCCGGCAGCGATTTTTTCTGCCAGCAGGATGGCAGTGGCGGGACTTATTTGGCTCACCTCTATCAGCCGGAAATCGTTCTGCGGGTTCAGGCGCTTCAGGACGCGGTTGAACTGTTCCGCATGACGGGTATGCACCAGTATGTTGAGCTTCACTTTGTTGCCGCCGACTATCGTATATTTCTCGGCCATGCTGCGGCACAACTCCAGGCAACCCATATGGGCAGTCACAATGACACCGCCTGGTTTGACGTGCTGGCTGTTTTCCAGCCTGACTGCGGCCTGCTGGTAGCGCCCAGACACTGCCAGCAGCTTGTCGAGCATGGTTTCGCCAAACAGTGCCACATGGCGCAGGCTGTCGCTACGGGAGGGCGCACGGCCGAGCGCGCCGGTAGCGGCCTGTAGCCTTTGCAGGTACTGCAGGGAGGCGGCACGGAGTTGCGGATTCGATATCCAGTAAAACACGACCACGGGATACAGGCACAGCCTGAAAGGCCAGCGGCCCAATAACCTGTGTATCCAGAATAACAGCCAGATGCCGAGCACAAAAGTACTTTCGCCGAGGTGCGCCCAGTGCGCAGGCCGTGGAGGATGGATGCCTGCTGTACTCATGAACTGACCTTGCGCCAGAGTAGAAAAGGCATGCGCACCAGCATGCCTGCAAACAATTTTGCATGCATGCGTGAAATCAGGACGTTGTCCCTGAATGCCTTGAAGTGGGATAGTCCGTCGCTGGGATAATGGACGCGCGTCGGAACATTCATGACGGGAGTGCCTCGCCATAACAGCCGGACTGCGATTTCAATATCGAAATCCATCCGTGTGCCGATGCGCACCTGATCAATCAATTGCACGGTGGCCTGCAACGGATATACCCGGAACCCGCACATGGAGTCCCGGATGGCCAGCGACAGCGTATTGATCCAGACCCATACATGAGTCGCGTAGCGTCCGTATAAACGCGCCTTGGGCACACTGCCATCATATTCCGGGCAGCCGGCGATCAGGGCGTCGGGGCAGGTACGCGACCATTGCAGGAATACAGGTATGTCGCCCGTGTTGTGCTGGCCGTCAGCATCGATCTGGAGCGCATGGCTATACCCTTGCTCCTGGGCTTGCCGTAAGCCGGCCATCATTGCGCCTCCCTTGCCCTGATTGCTGGCCAGCCGTACCAGAGTCAGATGCGTGGGGTCGGCTGCTATCAGAGAATCCAGCACTGCGGCGCATGCTGCGTCGCTGCCGTCATCCACCAGTATGCAGGAAAGACCGTGGTGGCGGACTGCACTGACGACGGCGCCTATCGCTGCGCCGTGGTTATACACAGGAATCACCGCGCAGAAATTCATGCGGGAACTCCCGGCGGCACCGTCGAAATAGCTGGATCTTCCAGCTGGCCGAACACAATACGACCGCCTGCGTGCGGCCCGGCTATCGATGTAAATTTGAACGTCAACATGTACTCCTCGCCGGTAGGCGTGGGCCGGCCGGCAACAGTCAGCTCCAGCATAAGGGAAATGCCAGGAGATATTATTTGCTGGAATTTGATGTTTTCCATACGCAGAAAGTCAGGCGGCAATGCAAACAGTTCACGGCCCAACGTTATGGCCCAGTCTATCTGCGCGACGCCTGGAAGTATCGGTGTCCCCGGGAAATGTCCATCGAATTGGGGTAGATGCGCTGTGACGTCAATCTGCAGAAGTGCGCGGCCAGCCTCTTGTTCCAGCAACCTTGCTGCGGGTCGCCGCGGGTCAAATAAGGCCAGCAGTGACGCAGCGGTAGTCTTGCCCTGGCTATTGACCGGAAAGGCCCAATGGTAGCGCCAGCGCCGTGGCAGCGCGCTGGTTTCAACTACGCCGGCGAGGGCTTTCCGCAACACGGTGTTGAGTCCGGTTTTTCCGGATTGATCATAAATTGCCCAGCCGTTCTTGTTCGGAACCGCGACTACCCCCAGCGTCATGCGAGCGCCTGGCAGCGTAAGGAGTCTTATTTCTTCCAGCAGGCCCGTCGCCGAAAGTGCTGCCTCCATGGCATTGAGTGACACTCGCTTCTCTTCCAGCTTGACGATGCGGTCTGCCCGTCCGAGCAGTTCAAAACCGCTAGCGGTGCGTGCTACCCGGTCGCCGGTCGCTTGCCATAGCCGGTCAGACAGATGCGCGGAACGGACTTGCAGGCTGTCGTTCAGCACGCGTATCTCTACGCCGGGCAGCATGGTCCAGCCGGTATCTTGGTCGTGTCTCCGCTGGCGCCATGCGATGCCGCCAGTCTCGGAGCTTCCGTATACTTCAATCGGCGCTTGGCCCAGCAATTCCCGGCATGCAGGCAAGGCCTCTTGCGGTAATGGGCCGCCGGAAGAAAACACCGCGGCCAGTTTGCGCCTGCCGGTTGTCCAGGGGAGCTCTTCAGGCAGGCGCTTCAAATGGGCCGGGCTGGCGATCAGTACGCTCGTACCGTCCACTTCTGCGATGGCGGCAGCAATCTGCTCAGGATAGGCGAGTCTGGTTGCGGCGAATGCCCGCCCCGCGGCCAGCGGCCATAACACGCGAAACAGCAGGCCATAGATGTGCTGGTGAGAAACGGTCGCCAGGACGGTCGCCTTCTGCATCAATGGCTGGAAGCAGCCTGCCAGCGCTGACACTTCGTCAAATACCTGAGACAACCGTTTGCCGATGGCACTCGGTTCTCCGCTAGAGCCTGATGTAAAAATCACCAGGTGCTCGGCGTCGGGATCCAAAGGCTGCCATGCGGGCAAGATCGATTCAGGCTCGGCGAGCAGGGAATTTTCACCCGGCAAGTCGCTGGCGTATCCGTCCACTTGCTCCCGCAGGCGAATCAGCGTCGAAGGCAGTATATCGCTTGGCAAGTACACGCATTTTCCTGCATGCCAGGCCGCAAACAGCGCGGCGGCGAAGTGGGCACTGTCTTCAAAATATAAGGCGAAACGTGAGCCGCCATGCCTGATGAATGCTGCATACCAGTTTGCCATTTCTGCCGCAAATGCAGAAAAATCGATGGAAAGATGCCCGCGGAACGATATCGGATGGTCCGCGGCACGGCCGGTTTGCATCAGGTGAGAGAGTGCGAGGATTTCACTCATCGTCAATCCTTGCCTTGACACGGCGGCGTATCAGCCATTCGACGCCGAACAGGCTGCCCATCAGCACATAAGAGATAAAGCCGTTGTACAGCGCCCATACGGCGCTGCTGCACCATAGTGCGGTGATCAGTGCAACGCTGCCGTTCACCAGAAAAAAAGCGCACCACACCTTGGTGACGCTACGTGTATATGCAATGCCTTTCGGCGGCAGGTCGGGTTCCTGCAGCCTGGCCAGACGTTCGATCAACGTAGGAGGATAGGCGAGGCTGATTCCAAAAGCAGCAAGCAAAACGCCGTTCACCAAAACCGGATACAGTTTGAGCGGTAGTAACTGGTTAGCGAAAATACTGATGCCCGCCAGGCAAAGTGCGCCCGCTGCGGCAAGCAGCCAGATTTTCTGGCGCATGGCAATTCCGCGCACCAGCGCCAACGCGGCCAGGAGGAGCGCGATACTACGGGGTTCGAAATGCCCAATGCCGAAAAACACCAGCAATGGATAGGCCAGCGTCAGTATGGAAACAAAGGCGAGTTGCACTCTGCTACTTCGTCTATGCAATGGTGGTGTCGGGCGCCGTGTTCTGATGAGCCGGCGTCGAAGGTTCGGGAGTTTCCGTCAGCAGACCGTGCAATGCGTCGACCACGTCCTGCAGCGTACGTACGGATTTGAACGCATCAGGTTGCAGACGCTTGCCGGCAATCGGCTTCAGCTTGACGATCAGGTCGACCGCATCGATGCTATCGATGTCCAGATCTTCATACAACCGCGACTCAGGCCTGATATTTTCTGCTGGTATGTCGAAGGTATCTTGAAGGATAGCGCTCAGGTGAGCGAACATTTCCTGCTTGGTCATGGTATTTCCCCTGTTTCTTTATCTGGTCGGTCTGTGCCGACATCATTGCATGAGATGATTGTATTTATTGTAACTTGTTGCTTGCGCCAGGCAATTATTTTAGTTATTCCTGTTGCTGTTGACGAACTCGGCAAGCTTGCGCACGCTGGCAAAGTGCTTGCGGGTCTCTTCGGAATCCGCCGACAGGCTGATGCCGTATCGTTTTTGCAGCGCCAGCCCGAGTTCTAGTGCATCGATGGAGTCCAGCCCCAGGCCTTCAACAAATAGCGGCGCTGCAGGGTCTATGTCATCCGGACCCAAGTCTTCCAGGTTCAGTGCTTCGATGATCAATGTTTTGATTTCATGTTCAAGCACCTGCATGATGAGTGTTCTCCGTCGAAAAGTAGTGGTGTAAGTGATGAGTCAGCTGTCGCGCCGCGACAGCCATTTCGCCTTCTGCCTGCTCAATAAATGGGCGGACGGCGATATCATCCTGTATATCTATCGTGAACTGGATGCGCTGCGGTGGTACCTTCCACCAAGGCATATCCTTTGCCAGGCTGAGCGGCACGCAATGTATGGTTACCGGGGTAATGTCATGCCGGCCGCGTACCGCGATATTCGCGGCACCCCTTTGCAGCTTCATTATTCCGCTGACCGGAGTGCGGGTTCCTTCAGGGAACATCACGAGGTTGCTGCCTTCCCTGAGTGATGCGATGCAGGCGTCCACCAGTGGCGCTCCGCTGTCATTGCAAATATAGTTAGTCGCGCGAACGGGGCCGCGCGTGAACGGATTGCGCGCCAGGCTGGCCTTGACCACGCAATCGGCATTCCGGATCATTGCGATGAGGAATACAACGTCAATCAGGCTCGGATGGTTCGCCAGGATTAGCAGCCCGGGACGATCCAGCTTTTCCAGTCCGTTGATCCGGTAGCGAAGTACGCCCAGGCCTTGCATCAGATTGATGAATGCCTTAAACGTAATATGCACGATGAGTCTGGCCAGTTTTACTTCTTGCGCATGCTGGTTGCCGACCGCCAGTTTCAGTAGTGGGAAAACCGCCAGCCTCAGCAGCAGGCCACCCAGGCCGAATGCGAGGAAAGAAAGGGCGGTCGCGAAAATACGCCAGCATTGATCAAGTTTTTTAATCATGTCGCTGCCATTGCCAGGTGCGGCCTTTGCATGTGTGGTGATAAGCGGCTGCGCCCGATGTCAGAAACTGCAATGCCTTCATGTCCGCCGGCGGCCATTGAGAGGAGGTGCCCAGTGCGATGGCGGGGGTTGGCTGCAGGCTAACCCCACCGCGTGCCGCTTGGCTGATGAGGCATGCCCATGCCCTTGGAAAGCTGCCTTCATCGCCGAATCGCCGGTATATGTCAGGCAATTGTTCGTCGTACACCACGATGAGGACTGAGTCGGCGCCATCGGCAAGCAGGCCGCAGGCTTCCGTAAATGCGGCCTCCACCGTTTCGTCTCCTGCGGCAATGGCGGTGTACTGCCCCGTATCGCCGCGGGCGATGGAAAACAGGGCGCCGATCGCATTATGTACCGACATGCTGAAACCGGTAGGTGACAAGGTTTCCTGGGCAGCGAGCTGCCTGAGCAATTCAATCGAGCGCGCGATGTCGCCGTACCTTGACGCAAATACAATGGGGCAGTTCGTAGATGCTCCGAGTGCGCGGTACGCAGACTGCAAGGCGGCCCGGCCCAGCTTCTCAACCCGTCTGCGCATCATTGCAGGCATTTCGGCAAGCGCAGGTGAACCGTCCACATCGGTGAGTGGAAGCGGATTTTTTAACCAGCCTTGCCAGGCACTTATGTCGAGTAAACCGGGTGCCCAGGCAGACCATTGATTTACACGGAAGCGGAAAACCATCGGGCACAATCGTCAGTAAAAATGTGGCGCTGGCAACGACTCATTTCAATATTGCCATTGCTGTTGTTGGTATTTAGTAAAGAGGAACAAAATTCGGCGATTGTAGCAGAAGCATTTATATATGTAACAGGATGTTGCGTTTAATATATTTATTTTTTGTTAATACGGAAATTCAATCATTTTCTTGTCTTGTTATTGGCGACTTAACAAGCTCATCATGAATAAAAATTTTCCTTAAAGCAATATATAAATTTATCGAGTGATCCTTTGGCGTAATGAATTCGTTGCCTCAAAAAAAATGCGCTGCAACCGAAGTTGCAGCGCATTTTAAAAAACAAATATTTGGCTTAGAGGACTACTTTGACCATAGGATGCGAAGACAGGTCGCGGTATAAATTATCCAGCTGTTCGCGACTGGTGGCGCGCACCGTCACCGTCAGCGCCAGATAGGTGCCTTTGGTGGAAGGGCGCATATCCATCTTGCCGGCATGAAAGGTGGGATCGTGCGATGTCACCAGGTCCACCATGGTTTGCGCAAAGGCATCCTGCATGACACCCATGATCTTGATCGGGAAATCGCTGGGATATTCGATCAGGCTTTCTTGCACTTCAGCAGGAGTATTGGTTGTCGGCATCGCAGTCTTCTTTATCGGTTTGGCTTATCTGGCGGACGCGGCCTTGGCTTGCTGATAGGCCGCGTACAATTTCTGATAAATGGGGCCGGGTTGGCCTTTTCCAATAGTCTGATCGTCTATGCTGACCACTGCAAGCACTTCTTTGGTCGCGGACGACAGCAACACTTCATCGGCGGCAAAGACTTCCTCGCGGGTAATACGGCGCGCCACGATAGGGATGTCGTTGGCTTTGCACAGTTCTTCCATCAGGCCGTAGCGTATGCCTTCCAGGATCAGGTTGTCCTTGGGCGGTCCCGCCACCACGCCATCCTTGATGACCCAGACGTTGGATGATGAGGCCTCGGTCAGGAAACCGTCGCGAAACTGTATGCTTTCGGTTACGGCATGCTCGGCGGCATTTTGCGCGGCCAGCACATTGCCCAGCAGCGAAATGGACTTGATCTCGCAACGCAGCCAGCGTTTGTCTTCCATCGATACGCAGGCGGCACCCTTGGCGCGCACTGCATCGGACGGCAGCGTGATCGGGTTGGTCATGATGAAGACGGTCGGTTGCACCGGGTCCTTGGGGAAGGCATGCGCGCGCTTGGCGACGCCGCGGGTAACCTGGATATAGACCATCTGGTCTTCTGCCTCATGTGCCTCCATGACCCTGGCGATCAGTTGCAGCCATTCTTCCTTGCTGTGCGGGTTGGCAATGGAAATGGATGCCAGGCTGCGGAACAGGCGGGCGAAATGCTGGTCGGCGCGGAACATCTTGCGGCCGTAGACCGGGATCACTTCGTAGATGCCGTCGCCGAAAATGAAACCCCTGTCCAGCACCGGGATTTTTGCTTCGGAAATGGGAGTGTAGGCGCCGTTCAGGTAAACCAGGGGATCGTTCATGGCAGGGGTGAGGGAAGAGTAGAGGGAGCACAAATTTTACACAGAAACTCTGCTTGCCTTATGCAAATAAAGAATAGCAAAAAGAAAATGGCGCCTGGGTCGTCGACCCAGGCGCCATTCTTTTAAACAGGGCAGAGCTGTTTATTTAAACAATAAACGCAGCGAATCCCAGGCGCGGCCGAAGATGCTGGCCTGGTTCACCTGCTCCAGCGCCAGTACCGGGAATTCCACCACTGGTTTCCCGTCCAGCATCATCTTCACCGTGCCGACCTTGCTGTTTTCTGCGATAGGCGCCACCAGCGGGTCTTTGCGTTCCAGCGCCGGTTTCAGCTTGGCTGCGCTGCCTTTAGGCAAGGTCACGTACAGGTCTTGCGTGAAGCCGATCTTGACTGTGCTTTGCGTACCTTTCCATACTTCTGGTGTCGCGATGGCCTGGCCCTTTGCGTACAGCTTCACGGTGTCGAAGTTCAGGAAGCCCCAGTTCAGCAGCTTCAGGCTTTCCTGCGCACGCACCTGGTCGCTGCTGGCGCCGGTGAGGACGGAGATCAGCCTGCGCTGGCCTGTGCCGTTGGCGCGTATCGACGACGTCACCAGGCAATAGCCGGCAGCTTCGGTATGGCCGGTTTTCATGCCGTCCACGGTAGGATCCAGCCACAGCAGGCGGTTGCGGTTAGGCTGCGTGATCTTGTTGTACGTAAAGCTCTTGGTCGAATAATAGGTTTTGTAGAAGGCCGGGAAATCGGCAATCAGGCGTGCCGCCATTGCCGACAGGTCTTGCGCCGTCGAATAATTTTCAGGGCTGGGCAGGCCGTGCGGATTGGCGAAATGTGTGCCTTTCAGGCCCATGCGCTCCACTTCGCGATTCATCTGCACGACGAAAGCGTCTTCACTGCCGGCCACGGCCTCGGCCAGTGCAACCGCTGCGTCGTTGCCGGACTGGACGATCAGGCCATACAGCAGTTCATTGATGGTGACAGGCTTGTTCGGCTCGATAAACATCTTGGAGCTGCTGGAATCCACTTTCCACGCATGGGTGGAAACATTGACCGATTGGGCCAGGTCCAGTTTCTTGTCCTTCAGCGCTTCAAAAACGATGTAGGCGGTCATGATCTTCGTCAGCGACGCGGGTTCTATGCGCAGCGTCGGTTCTTGCGAAGCAATAACCTGGTTGCTGGTCGCATCCAGCAATACCCATGAGCGGGCAGCGATGCTAGGTGCCGGCAGGCTTTGCGCCGTTGCGACAGAGAGGGTGAGCAGACCGGCTGCGAGTGTGGCGAGGAATTTTTTCATGTAGTTGGTTCTTGAAACGAGGTTGAAACTGGCTGAAACGGAATGGATACTGATTATTGCACAGGGGTCTTGCCCCACATGCTGACGATCAGGTTTTTAATATGCGGCAGGCGGCGATGGAAAAAATGGTCGGCGCCGGGAATCACGATGACAGGGATGTCCTGCGGCCTGGCCCAGTCGAACACCTGCTGCAGCGGGATGGTGTCGTCCAGTTCACCGTGGATCAGGATGCTGTCTGCCGGCACTTGCGGCATCGGCCATTTGCCGGCGGCGGTGCCGACCAGCGCTAACCGCTCGGCAGGGGTGCCTTGGGCAATCAGCCGCTGCTGCAATTGCGCCTGCACAAAAGTGCCAAATGAAAAACCGGACAGAGCGAGCGGCAGGTCCGGGTATTGCTGGCGCATATGCGCCAGCAGGATTTCCATGTCGTCGGTTTCGCCGGCGCCGGTATCGTAGACGCCTTCCGATTTGCCGACACCGCGAAAGTTCATGCGCACTGTGGCATAGCCCAGTGCGGTGAATGTGCGTGCCAGGGTCTGCGCGACTTTGTTGTCCATCGTGCCGCCATACAGCGGATGCGGGTGGGCGACCAGCGCCAGGCCGATAGGTTGCGCAAACTGCTCGGCATCCGGCAGGTCCAGCGCGCATTCGAGCGGGCCGACGGCGCCGGCAATCATAAATTGCTGGGTATGGATATTCATGTGTGCAGGCCTCAGATCTTCAGGCGTTCCACGATCTTGCCGCCCACCAGATCGACATCGATGATCTCGTCTATGTCTTCCTGGTCCACGAAGGTATACCAGGTGCCTTGCGGATAGACCACCAGTACCGGGCCTTCTTCGCAGCGGTCCAGGCAACCAGCCTTATTGATGCGTATTTTGCCCTGGCCGTTCAGGCCCAGTTGCTTGACTCTTTTTTTTGCATGCTCCTGCGCGGCTTGCGCGCCACGGTCGGCACAGCAGGGGCGACCGTCTTCACGGTGGTTCAGGCAAAAAAAGACGTGCTTTTCGTAGTAGGGAGTATCTGGGGTGTCTGGCATTGGAAACTCGTTTTATTGAAACTATGCGCAAAGGACATAGTTAAGCGGAAGATCAGAGATTTTCATTTGTGCATATATTGGTGCATATGATACATCGGAGCGCGAGGCCGGTCACAGTTCAATTGCGGTTTGCTATGTTACGAGCTGTAACGGCGCTTACGGATGTTTGCGACGGCGACCCAGCCTATTTTGCGCTTCGCGCGGCCGGCGTGCGCAGCAGCGCCCACAACGCAAAAAACGGCCATAGCAGCGATAAGAACTGTGCAGCGCCGTTAAAGTTCAAAAATTTTCCCTGTACCCAGGTTTGCAGCGTGACGATGAAATAGGGATTGCCGGGCACCAGATTGACGAAGATCAGGCTGATCAGCAGCATCAGCACCGCCAAGCGCTTTTGCGCGCGCACAGGCGCGTAAGAAAAGCCGTACAGCATGATGCCGCTGATCAATAGGCCGCCCTGGGCGCCCGGCGTCAGCCAGGAAAATGCATATTCGGGCTTGAACAGCAGCGCATTGGCCATCGCCTTGACGCCCAGCGCAGCCAGCATCAGCAAAGCAGTAACCCTGACCTTGGGAGCATTGCGGTTCAGGATGGACAGGCACATCAGGATGGCGCCGGTACAGCCGCAAGCAGTGATGATAGTTTCTGACAGCCAATATTCCTCGGCGCTTAACTCTATGCCGTTGCGCAGCACTTCCCCGATATCGATCTGCATGTCGAACAGGTCGCTCAGCCAGTCGGAAAAGATGGGCAGCAGCTGACCGTGGCCGAACAGGTAAGCTTGCGGATAGATCTGCGCCAGCGGCCACAGGCCCAGGATCACCATTTCTCGGCTGGCCTCCTTGGAAAGCCAGTGCTTGCGCAGCAGCCGCAGGCGCCCTTTTTCCAGGATCAGCGGCGTCAGCAGCACCCCCAGTATCGCACCTATCAGTGCGCCGGCCGAATTGGTGAGGAAGTCCAGCGGCGAAGTGACGCGGGAAGGCAGGAAGTATTGCACTGTTTCCATCGTGCCTGAAATCAGCACGCCAAACAACGCGGACAGGATGATCGCCAGCCAGCGCCGGCACCAAGGGTAGAGTACGAACACCAGCAGGATGCCAAGCGGCACATAGCCGACGACATTGGTCAGCACGTCAAACCAGGTCCAGTAGCGCGGCCATTGCCGGATCACATCGCTGAGCGCCGCCAGGTTATCGTTTTGCCAGCCTGAGAACGGATACCAGCTCGCATAGACGATCAGGAACAGGTAGGCGACCAGGCTGGCCCTGGCAAACGGCGAAGAGCGCAGCGGTGTGAGCGGTGGGGCGGGCGAAGGGCCTGGCTCTGCCGGTGCCGCCCGCGTCGGCCCGGGGGACGGCTCGGGATCAGTCATGGCGGCTCGTGGTCATCGGGGTTGCCGGTTTCAATTCAGCGGAAAGCCTTGCAGCCAGGACACGATGTTGTTGATCAGCGCGTCGCTGGCCTCTGTCATTGCCCTGGCGCCGCCGGGCGCATCTCCTCCGGCATCGGCTCGCTGCGAAAAGCTTTGCTGTGCAACCAGGTTGCGCCCCTTGAAAATGGATGCGCGCACGCTGACGACAGCAACGCTGGTGGCGGGAGACGAAAATTGCTGCGAAAAGTCGTCCAGGTCAATTTTCAGCACCGGCAGGTTGGCGGCGCCATCGGTGGCCGAGACAATCACGCCGCCGGCTGCGGCCACGCGCATTTTCAGGCGCTGGGCCAGCAACTGGGCGGGCGCCATGCTCCAGCGGTGCTGTGAATAAGAGCGCAGCTGCTGGCCGTTTTCATATTGGAGACGGTACAGCATGTAATTGCTGTCCAGCGATGCGGCCGTAGTGACGTCGGCGAGGCTGATGGCGGGCAGCGCGCCATTGGGGGCCGGCGCACCGGTGGCGGCTGGCGCAGCGGCGCCGGCTTTCAATGGGCCGAGGTCATACATCTGTACCGGCGGAGCCGCGGGCGTGGAGCAGGCTGCCAGGCCCGCGACGAGCACCATCAGGGTGGCCAAAGTGGCGATACGAGGAATTTTCATCATGGTTCTTTCCGTCATTGCATCATGGCTTTTGTGCAGCAAAACCCGGCTCTCCAGGGCCCGGCACTACCGGCGGGCCGCCGAACAGCAGGCTTTGCGGCCTGTCGTTGATCTTGTCCACGGTACGGTTAATGCTCCTGAAGGTCGTGCGCGCATCGGTAGTGAAGGCATTCACCTTGGGCAGTGTGTCGTAGGTCAGGCCGTTGCTGATCTGGTCTACCGATTGTGTCAGTTTCACCAGCGGGCCGTCCGGCGCCTGGATGGTTGTCACCAGCCCGTTCAGGTTGTTGCTCAGCTTGCCGGCATTGTCGCTCAGATTCTTCAGCGAGCCCAGCGTATGCTGCGCCTGGTCGGCCAGCGCCGGCAGTTTCACCAGCGTGGGTTCCAGCTTGTCCGGCAAGGCTTGCCATTTGATCGCCGCCTGGTTGATATTGTCGATGGCCGAAGCGATGGTTTTTTGCCGCTCAGGGTCCAGCAGATTGTTGATGCGCTTGGTCAGCTCTTCCACCTGGCCCAGGATGGCGGTGCCGCGCTGCTCCAGGTTTTGCAGCAGGCCGGGCCTGAGCGGAATGCGCGGCAATTCCAGCGGATTGGCGGCGATCGGCACCTGATAGCTGCCGTCGTCATCCAGCTGTACGTAGGCGATACCTGTCACGCCCTGATAACCCAACGTGGCAAAGGTAGATTGCGTGATCGGCGTATCCGGTGTCACTTCTATGCGGATGACGATCATGCCCGGCGTGTTCTGGTCGAACTTCACATTGGTCACATTGCCGACCTTGATGCCTTTGTAACGTACCGCCGCCTGCAGGTTGAGGCCGGCAACCGACATGCGGGTAGCAATTTCATACGGCGTACGCTGTATCTTGTCGCGGCCGAACCAGACGGCGATCAGCACGGTGGCCACCAGCAGCCCTATCGTAAAAAAGCCCGCCATCAGCGCGTGGGATCTGTTTTCCATTTTAATGTTCCTTCTCTTCTTGCGGAGCAGTTGCCGTGGCGACTGGTTCCGGATCCGGCTGGTCCAGGACTTCCATTGCCCTGACCCCGCGTCCTCCCAGGAAAAATCTTTCTATGAAGGGGTGTTTTACCTTGACGACTTCCTGCGATGTTCCCACGGCGAGTACCTTCTTATCCGCCAGCACTGCAATCCGGTCGGACAGTGCAAACAGGCTGTCGAGGTCATGCGTGACCATGATGACGGTCAGCCGCAATTGCTTGTGCAGGGACAGGATCAGCTTGACGAAGCTATCCGAGCGGTCGGGGTCCAGCCCCGCCGTCGGCTCATCGAGGAACAGCAGTTCCGGGTCGAGCGCCAGGGCGCGCGCCAGCGCGATCCGCTTGATCATGCCGCCGGACAGGTCGGACGGCATTTTCTTCGCATGCTCGAAAGCGATGTCCGCCATTTGCAGCTTCAGGTAGACCATGTCGCGGATCAGTGCTTCCGGCAGTGTTCGCAACTCGCGCATGGGTTGCGCGACGTTGTCGTATACCGACAGCGCCGAGTACAGCGCGCCGTGCTGGAACAGCATGCCGGAGCGGCGCCGCAGGTACTGCATGTGCTTGGCCTGCCTGGAGTGGATGTCTTCGCCCAGGATCTTGATCGTGCCTTTGGTCGGCATTTCCAGTCCCAGCATCTGGCGTAGCAGCACCGTCTTGCCCGAACCGGAGCCGCCGACGATGGACAGTATCTCCCCCTGTTTCACCTGCAGGTTCAGGTTGTCATGCACGACTGCGCGGCCGAACTGCGTGCGCAGGTTCTGGATATCAATGATGGGGCCGTCGCTCATGGTCAGTAGCCCACGTTGCTGAACATGATTGCAAACACGGCATCGGCCAGGATCACGACGGTGATCGAAATGACGACGGAACTGGTGGTGCCCTGGCCCAGGCTCTCGGTATTGGGCTGTATGCGCAGGCCGAACTGGCAGGCCACCAGCGCGATCAGGATGCCGAACACAGCACCCTTGCCCAGTCCCAGCCAGTAATTGGCGAGCGGTACCGCTTCCGGCAACTTGTTCCAGAAAAATTGCGGCGCCATGCCCAGCTTTGCCTGCGCGGCCAGCATGCCGCCCAGCAGCGCCATGGCGTCAGTCCAGATCACCAGCAAGGGCATGGAAATCGCCAGCGCCACGACCTTGGGCATGATCAGCCGGTAGCCTTGGGGTATGCCCATCACCGTCATCGCATCCAGCTCTTCCGTCACCCGCATGACCCCCAGCTGCGCCGTAATGGCCGAGCCGGAGCGGCCTGCCACCAGTATGGCAGCCAGCATGGGGCCGAGTTCGCGGATGATGCCCATGCCGAGGATATTGACGAGGTAGATATCGCCGCCGAAGGTGCGCAGCTGGTTGGACGACAGATACGACAGCACCACGCCGATCAGCGCGCCGACCAGTGCGGTAATGCCCAGCGCCTGGAAACCGGTGCGGTAGATATTGGCCGATATTTCCTTCCATGGGCCGCGGTGCGGCTGGCGCACCAGCCGCATCAGGTCCAGCACCAGCTGGCCCAGCAGGCCGATGAAGTCATGCAGGTGCTCGAAGAACGTCAGCATGGTGCGGCCCAGCTGCATCACGCGGGTCAGCCGGGGCTTGGGTTCGCGCGGTATGGCGATGGCGCTGACCTCTTCCAGTCGCTTGAACAGTCCCTCGTGCTCGGGCAACAGCACCAGCTGCTGCGGGCGTTTCTTCTCCCAGGCTTGCCACAGCATCTGGGCGCCGATGGTGTCCAGCGCTGTAACCTGCGACAGATCCCAGCGCAGGCCGCTCGATCCATTCTGTGATCCTGCGCCTGTTTTTGCCTTCGCTTCGGCCTGCTTGAGGCCGGCTTTCAGCTTGGGCATCACATCCTCTTCAGCGATAGCGCACACCAGCCACGCGCCCGCGAGTACTGCGGAAGCCTGGTCTTGGCTGTTCAAGGTGATGGAGGGGGGGGAATGACGAGGCATACCGTCAGTGTAAGGGAGAAAGTGTTACTGATGCAATTCTTGCAAATCTCGGAAAATTGTCGGCATTGTCCGATACATTTGCCATTTGGCGATTGGCTTGCTTAAAAAACACTTGTACTATCACAAGTCGAATCATTTTTTGTGCTCTTCTTTTTTGAGGCGGTATGACTTCAGGCTCTTCCTACTCATCTGGAGTGTGCGCCAATTGTGCGCACCCTGCGCCAGACAATTTTTGCCCTGCCTGCGGGCAGAAGACACATATTGAAACGCCTACGCTGTTTGAATTCATCCACGAATACCTGCATCACTACGTGGCGCTGGAGGGAACACTAACGCGTACGCTATGGACGCTGCTCACCCGTCCAGGGCACTTGACGACTGAGTACGTCGCTGGCAGGCGGCAGCGCTATATCAAGCCTTTGCAGCTCTACCTGACAATCAGCTTCATCTTTTTTGTGCTGCTAGGCCTGTTTGGGTCGGTGGTGCGCGTCATTCCCAATGCGGACGGAGAGTCGCGGACGCAGACGCTTACCATCATCAAGAACTTGCCCCTTGGACCGGTAGGAAAGTCTGCCGACGATAGGGGGCGGAACAAGGCCGATGCCGCGCGGGAACTGGCAATAGATGAGAAAAAGCAAGCCGGGGAGCAAGCCGCAGACCAGGTTAAACCTGGCGGACAGATGCTGAGCAGCGACACTCCCTGGTTAAATGCATGGGGTCAAAGGCTGGAGCGCCTGAAGGACGACTATGTGGCCCACCCGGACGACACCCTGGCGCATTTGCAAAAAGAGGCCATGCACAAACTGCCATATGCGGTCTTTGCGCTGATGCCTATCTTTGCCTTTCTGTTGTGGATTACCTATTTCCGTCGCCGCTTTGTCTATGGCGTGCATCTGGTGTTTGTCTTGCATGTGCACGCGTTTGCATTTCTGCTGTTCTTGCTGACCCTGCTGCCGTTTACTCTTGCCGGGCCGCTGGCGACTATTTTTATCGTCTACTTTATTGCCGCATTACGCAAAGTATATGGAGGGCGCTGGATACCGCAAATCTTGCGCGCGCTGGCATTGTTTATGGTGTACTGCATATTCGTTGCATTTGCCTTGGTGGGGCTTTTTATCAGTCTGGTATAGGGCGCGCCCGTGCAGTGAGCCTGTGCGGCGTTGTTATTTTTCCTGCGCCAGCGGTTTTTTCTTGTCTATCACCTCGCGGCAATCGCCTTTGAATGTGGCATTGTCGTAATTGCTCCAGCCATAACTGTCCACATAGCGCGTATGCCGCTTGAACTGGGAGCTGAACAGGCTCCATTGCAGCTTCTCGTCCGGATAGCGGATATCGGCCATGTCCAGCAGCGAGTGGAAGACATTCTCGGTGGATAGCCGCGAAGTGCGGTGGCGGTTCATTTGATCCACCTTGTCGGGATGAACCTCTTTGAAGGCATCCGAATACCAGACGAAGGCCGGAATATGGAATTCGTATTGTGTATTGTGGCCATGAAACGCCAGGTTGCAGCTGCCGTCGTACAGGGTTTGCCCATGGTCGGACACGAACATCATCGATGCCAGCTGCCCGGATGCTTTCAGGTTGCTGATGACTTCGGCCAGCATCCAGTCGGTATATAGCACAGAATTGTCGTAGCTGTTGTTTAGCGCTGGCTTGTTGGCCAGGTCCGTGAACGCAGGGTTCTCCACTCCAAACAGCGATGGCTGCCATTTATCGTAGCTCTTGGGGTAGCGGTGGCTGTAGTTCCAGTGGTTGCCCAGCGTGTGCAGCACGATCAGTTTCTTCGGTGCAGCGTCGCGCATCGCATTGTTCATCGGCTCCAGCAGGATCTGGTCGTAGTTGGAGCTGTTGGTAAAGCCGCCAAGATTCAAAAACTGCGTGACGTCTGCCTCCTTGGCAAAGACGGAAATAGGCGTATCGAACTGGCCGAAACTCATCTGGTTAGACAGCCAGAAAGTTTTGAAACCGGCCTCCTTGAACGCCGTCAGGAAGGATTTCTCTGAAAATCCTGCTTTCAGGCTCATCGTCGCCGGCTTGCGGGAAACGATGACCGGCACCGACAGGCGGGTGGCGGAGACCGCCGTCACCATATTGCTGAAAGCAACCAGGTTGCCTTCCTTGCCCAGCAGTGGATTGGTTTCGCGCTGATAGCCGTTGATGCTCCAGCGGTCATAGCGGGAAGACTCGCCGATGACCATGACGACGATCTGCGGCCTTGCCGCGGGACCGGTGTCATGGGCGTGGAAGCTGAAGGCATTGCTCTTGCCTGCCAGGTCGGCAAGATAACTGCGCTCGTTCCAGAAATCCACGCCGCGCAACACCAGCCCGAAAGGCCACGTACGGGCAAAGGTATCGTCGTCATACGGGATATTGGCCCAGCGCGGCAGCTTGGGCAGGTAGAGCGCGGCTTTGGCGACGTAGCGGGCATACGCCGTAGACGCAGGCGAGGCCGGCACTGGTTTTTTTACTGCCGGGGACGACGATGCGTCGGCGTCACTGGCATCGTCGTTTTCCTCTTCTTCACTGGCAGAGCCTGAAGCAGGTGCAGAATTCGATGCAGGCGCTTTGGCGACGATGCTGGCGCTGGCTACGCCCAGTTCGCGCCCGTAGAACCAAACGGAGGCGCCCACCAGGTAGGCAGCGATCGCCAGCCAGCGGGAATAATGGCTCCAGCTCAGCGCGTGGCTGCGCCAGGCCAGCCGCAGGATGCTTGCCCACCAGGCAATGACAGCCAGCATGATCGCCAGTAGCATCCAGGCCTTGTTGCCGAGAAATTCCAGCGCTTCCTTCGGACTGGTTTCAGCAATGATGCCCAGATGGTGCGTGGAAATGCCCTGGCCGAAATACAGCCGCAGATAAATTTCCGTCGGCACCGCGAGGAATGCGTGCAGTAGCAGCCAATGGAACCAGCGCGGCTTTTTGAAGACGGCCCATAGCAGCGCCCAGGTGACCGCTTCCATCGCTGCCAGTCGCCATGGGTCGCTTACCGGCTGGCCCATGGCCAGCGGCAGGAAGGGCAGGGCGGAGATCAGCAGGTAGCTGACTACTATATAGAGTGTGCCGGGGCGTAGCGGTGATGCCATCGGATATGTGGGAATAATGGAGAGCCGGGAGTATGACACCAATGAGTCCTGCACCGGCGGCTGGCACGGGTGTGAGCGCCACAATATAAATGATTTATGCGGATATTTACAGGGGATCGGCGTAACGCCTTGCAACAATTGCCCGATTGGTAACTTTGAGCCTATTTACTGTTCGCATGCCTCCAATAGCCCTGAAAGTCCCCAAAAGCTTGTATTTGCACGGATTTTTTCTATGCTGAAAGGCCCATCGCGGCGCCGGCAAGGCTGCCTGGGGCCTGCCCGGGTAGGGTAAAAGTCATTGACAATGCGGCTTTTCAGGCGTTACACTTGCGAGTTCTCGATTTTGGGATGGCTATGGCATTGCGCTTCTGGATGCGGAAACGCGTCGAAAACCGCCGATTTCATAGCTGAAAATTGCAGCCGCGCGCCAGTTTTTCAAGTCGCGCGCTAGCGAGAAATACCGATTAGTCCCCGGGCAACCGTTTCCGGGTTTGTGTTTTAACGTTGTATTTTGTTGGATTAATAGCGATGCCAACCATCAATCAACTGATTCGCCAGCCACGTGTTTCTGCACGTGTCAAGAGCAAATCGCCGGCGCTGGAAAACAGCCCGCAAAAACGCGGCGTATGTACCCGTGTTTATACTACAACCCCAAAAAAGCCTAACTCGGCTTTGCGTAAGGTTGCCAAAGTACGTCTGACCAATGGTTTCGAAGTAATTTCGTACATCGGCGGTGAAGGCCATAACTTGCAAGAACATAGCGTGGTACTGCTGCGCGGTGGTCGTGTAAAGGATTTGCCGGGTGTTCGTTACCATATGGTTCGCGGTGCTTTGGATACTCAAGGCGTTAAAGACCGTAAGCAAGCTCGTTCCAAATACGGTGCGAAGCGTGCTAAGGCTGTTAAGAAGTAATCAGTCAAGAAGTCATCTTTAAGTAATCTCCGGTAAAACGGAACAGTGTCGGTCCCGAATGGGCCGAGTAAGTGGCTGACTATGATGGTCTGCCGCGAGTGCGGGTAAATTTGTTGCCGCGCGCTCAACTGAAGATTGAAAGGAATCGAAATGCCACGTCGTCGTGAGGTCCCGAAACGGGATATTCTGCCGGATCCAAAATTCGGCAATGTAGAAGTTGCAAAATTCGTTAACGTATTGATGTTGTCCGGCAAGAAATCTGTTGCTGAAGGCATTATCTACGGCGCGTTTGATCACATCCAGCAAAAATCCGGCAAAGATCCGCTGGAAGTGTTTGCTGCTGCAATCAGCAATGCAAAACCAATGGTTGAGGTAAAATCCCGCCGTGTTGGTGGCGCGAACTACCAGGTACCTGTTGAAGTTCGCCCTGTCCGCCGTCTGGCTTTGTCCATGCGCTGGCTGCGTGAAGCTGCCAACAAACGCAGCGAAAAATCCATGCCGCAGCGTCTGGGCGGTGAATTGCTGGAAGCCGCAGAAGGCCGCGGCGGCGCAATGAAGAAGCGTGATGAAGTGCATCGTATGGCAGAAGCCAACAAAGCCTTCTCCCACTTCCGCTTCTAAAAGTAAGAGTGAGAGGCCATTGTATGTATTTCGTGCAATGGTTTCAGCAGGTATTTTGAATCAGGCCGGGCGCGATTTTTATAAAAAGTTGCGCTCGGTTTTGTCCATTAAAAGATTTAGGATTAGCTATGGCCCGTAAGACCCCCATTGAGCGCTACCGCAATATCGGTATTTCAGCTCATATTGATGCTGGTAAAACAACGACAACTGAACGTGTATTGTTCTATACCGGTGTAAACCACAAAATCGGTGAAGTGCATGATGGCGCGGCTACCATGGACTGGATGGAACAAGAGCAGGAACGTGGTATCACCATTACTTCCGCTGCTACGACATGCTTCTGGAAGGGCATGGCGAACAACTTCCCTGAGCATCACATCAACATCATTGATACCCCAGGCCACGTTGACTTCACGATTGAAGTTGAACGTTCCATGCGCGTGCTGGATGGCGCATGCATGGTTTACTGTGCAGTGGGTGGTGTACAGCCTCAGTCTGAAACAGTGTGGCGTCAGGCGAACAAGTACAAAGTTCCACGTCTGGCCTTCGTCAACAAGATGGACCGTACCGGCGCGAACTTCTTCAAAGTGTACGAGCAGATGCGTGCACGCCTGAAAGCTAACCCAATCCTGATGCAAATCCCTATCGGCGCGGAAGAAAACTTCCTGGGCGTGGTCGATCTGGTCAAGATGAAGGCTATCTACTGGGATGACGCATCCCAGGGCATGAAATTCGACTACCGCGACATCCCTGCAGAACTGGCTGACCAGGCTGCTGAATGGCGTGAAAAAATGGTGGAAGCTGCTGCTGAAGCCAACGAAGAATTGATGAACAAATACCTTGAAGAAGGTGATTTGACTGAAGCTGAGATCAAGGCTGCTATTCGTGCACGCACGATCGCTGCTGAAATCGTGCCTATGCTGTGCGGCACTGCGTTCAAAAACAAGGGTGTACAGGCAATGCTGGACGCCGTTATCGAATACCTGCCGTCGCCAGTGGATATTCCACCTGTGTCCGGCCTGGATGAAGATGATGAGCCGACAACACGTAAAGCAGAAGACAGCGAGAAGTTCTCTGCGCTGGCATTCAAGATCATGACGGATCCGTTCGTCGGCCAGCTGATTTTCTTCCGTGTGTATTCCGGTATGGTCAAGTCGGGCGATACAGTCTATAACCCGAACAAGAACAAGAAGGAACGTCTGGGCCGTATTTTGCAGATGCATGCAAACCAGCGCGAAGAGATCAAAGAAGTGCACGCCGGCGATATCGCTGCAGCGGTTGGCTTGAAAGAAGCAACTACAGGCGAAACACTGTGCGATCCAGCGTCCATCATCACTCTGGAACGCATGGTTTTCCCTGAGCCGGTTATTTCTCAGGCTGTTGAGCCTAAGACTAAGGCTGACCAGGAAAAAATGGGCTTGGCGCTGAACCGCCTGGCACAGGAAGATCCATCTTTCCGCGTGAAGACAGATGAAGAATCCGGCCAGACTATCATCGGCGGTATGGGCGAGTTGCATCTGGAAATTATCGTTGACCGTATGAAGCGCGAATTCGGCGTGGAAGCAACTGTTGGTAAGCCACAGGTTGCATACCGCGAAACAATCCGCAAGACATGCGAAGAAATCGAAGGCAAGTTCGTCAAGCAGTCCGGCGGCCGCGGTCAGTATGGTCACGTTGTTCTGAAAATCGAACCGCAAGAACCAGGCAAGGGTTTCGAATTCGTTGACGCTATCAAGGGCGGTACTGTTCCTCGTGAATACATCCCTGCGGTAGAAAAAGGCGTTATCGAAACACTGGCATCCGGCGTATTGGCCGGCTACCCGGTTGTTGACGTTAAAGTAACCCTGTTCTTCGGTTCTTACCATGACGTCGACTCCAACGAAAACGCGTTCCGTATGGCGGGTTCGATGGCGTTTAAAGACGGCTGCCGTAAAGCAAGTCCAGTTATCCTGGAACCAATGATGGCGGTTGAAGTTGAAACGCCTGAAGACTACGCTGGTACTGTGATGGGCGATCTGTCCTCACGCCGTGGTATGGTTCAAGGCATGGATGAGATTCCTGGTGGTGGCGGCAAGATCATCAAAGCAGAAGTGCCTTTGTCCGAAATGTTTGGTTACTCGACTTCGTTGCGTTCCGCAACACAAGGCCGTGCAACTTACACAATGGAATTCAAGCACTATTCCGAAGCGCCGAAAAACGTTATCGACGCGATCGTGACTGCAAAAACTAAGTAAGAATCAAGGGCTCACCCCATGTCGGGGTGAGCTTTCTATGTTGATAATCGTTCTTTTTGAAGGAAGAATAAAATGGCAAAAGGTAAGTTCGAACGCACCAAGCCGCACGTGAACGTGGGCACAATTGGTCACGTAGATCACGGTAAAACCACATTGACGGCAGCGATAGCGACAGTATTGTCCAAGAAATTTGGCGGCGAAGCCAAAGCCTACGACCAGATCGATGCAGCGCCAGAAGAAAAAGCGCGCGGTATTACCATTAATACAGCCCACGTCGAATACGAAACAGCAGCACGCCACTACGCCCACGTAGACTGCCCAGGCCACGCCGATTATGTCAAAAACATGATCACCGGCGCAGCCCAGATGGACGGCGCGATCCTGGTATGTTCCGCAGCAGACGGCCCAATGCCGCAAA
>NZ_JBMPPM010000018.1:0-59571 GCF_049339885.1 Undibacterium sp. TJN25
CGCTGGGGCTGCGACGTCAGTCGGCGCTGCTGCCGGGGCTGCGTCTGCTGCAGGCGCTGCTGCTGGCGCAGCAGCTGTGGCGGAGGCTGCATCTGCTGCTGTTGCTTGTGGCGCAGCGACGAAGGCTATCACACTGCACAAGGCCAGCAGGCCAATGGCAAAGGCAGATTTGATCTCTGTAAAAACTGAAGTTTTCATGCAAGTACTTCCTTAAATTTAAAAATGTTTTTCGTTCCTACCACAGCACTACCGTGTGCTGAGTAAGCGTAGCGAGCGGGCCGAGTTCTGGCCGAGGAGCGCAGTCGTACTTTAGTACGTCGAGCACCACAGGCCGGAAATCGACCCGCGCAGTAGCTTAATCAGCACACAAGACTATTCGAGACGCCATACGTAATTGACCTTGGTCCAGAGCTGTTGCGGTTTGCCATCGACTGTGCCTGGTTTGTTTTTGCAGCTGCCCGACATCAGTTGGGCTTTTACTGCATTGTCCAGATTTCTAAATCCGCTGGATTTTTCAATCTTGACGTCTGATACGCTGCCGTCTGCGCCGATCAACACGGCCAGTCCTACAGTGCCTGTTTCTTCGTTACGCAGCGAGGCGCGCGGCCATTCTGGCTTGCAGCCTGCGGCATTGAAGTCGATCACTGCGGCTACCGATACCGGTCCTGTCGAGGCCTTCACCGGTGCGTCTACAGGCGCTGTCACCGTTTTAGGCAGTACGTCCGTAGTCGGCTTGACTTGCGTCGAGACGATCGTCGGCTGTTGTACTTGCGGCTGCACCTGGACTTCCGGCGGCGGGATGAACGGCGGCGGCGGCGCGGCCAGTTTGGGCGGCGGCGGCGGTGGCGTTTCCGGCGGCAGTGGCGGCGGCTTCACCTCCTCTACTATCTTGGTTTCCAACGGCTTTTGGACCACTTCCAGTATCTTGTGTCCCAATCCGTTCAGCAAGGCATATACCAACGCCAAGTGAAATACTACTACCAGCGCCAAGCCCGTAAACTTCTTGCCGGGCTCTTGCTGTCGATCCGAAAAATCCATGCACTACTCCAGTTGTTTCTACTACGGCGCCCCTTTTCGGATACGCAATTCGTTGTTCAACACAGCACTAGACTTGCAACACCCATGTTTAAAAAAAGCAAGACCTTGCAAAAATTCTTGCGCAGTCCTGCTTAATCCTGCTTGAAAATACTTATCTAAAAATCCAGCTCTTTTCCACGATCACAGCATCGCCGCAATAGAGAAAAAGATAACTGAATGCAGGGAGTTTCATGACTTATCTTACAGCGTCACGATCACCCTGCCGAACACTTACATCTTGGCTCGCAGTCCAACGTAGAACGTACGTCCGTTGGAATAGAAAGCACGTGGTTGATCTACATTTTCCGCATACATTTTGATCGTGGTATTGGTCAAATTAAGTGCATCAAAAGTCAGCGTCAAATTGTCGGACAAATTGTAGTTGATGGAACCGGCCAAGGTGCCGCTACCGTCAACGTGTTGGCTGGCGCCGCGGTCCACACCTGCTTTATACGAGGAACGATAAGTGTAAGCCAGGCGTGCGCTGAACTTTGCATCCTCGTAGAAACCCGTGACGTTATAAGTTTGCTTGGAAGAGTTCAACAGTTCTGTGCCATCCGTCAGCTTACCGTCTGCATAGGTGTAGTTAGTCAGCACACCAAAATTACCGAGTATGGGCTGTTGATAGCTCAGTTCGACGCCTTTGTTTTTACCACTGGTATTGTAAGGTGAGGTAATTTGATAGACCGTGTCCGTACCACGCTTGTTATTGAAGTAAGTGGCGGTCGTTGTGCCTTGCGCCACAACAGACGTCAGGTCCATGTAAAAGAATCCTACTGATACCAGTGATTTTGGCGCAAAGTACCATTCTGCACCGAGATCAAAGTTATTCGAACGAACTGGATTCAAATTGACGTTGCCGCCGCTGCCGCTTAATGCGTCGTCGTTCAGTGATACGGAACCGCCGAGTGCGCTGTAATCCGGACGAGACATTGTTTTCGCAATCGCGGCACGGATGACCAGGTCGGCGCTCGCATCATATTTGAAGTTTGCACTTGGCAGCACATCGGTATATGTGCGTTCATAGGTAGTTGGCGTGTAAGGACCAAAAGCGGAACCTACAATGGGATTCGGGCCTCCAGCGAGATTTACAAGTGTATTTTGCTTGGTCTGAATGGCGCGCACACCGAAATTACCGCTCCATTTATCGCCGCCGAGGTTAGCCATTGCATACACTGCAGAGGTTTTTTCCTGCACCTTGAATTCGTCAGTCCAGTTATGGCGGACCGTATAATCCAGCAAACGGTTACCTGGAACTGCACCCCATGCAGCCAATGCCGCACCATCATACTTAAAATAGTTAGATGACAGCGAGCCTCCCAGATTGGATCCGAAATCGCTCGGATACATCTGACCCGACCAGGCCGGACCTGGATTGGTAAAACCCACAGGACCAGGACGAGTATCCAGAGGATGTTCAGCAGAGCGTTTATGGTCAGTGAAACGGGCGCCGAATTTGATGGATTCGAATACACTTTCTCTCAATTTTAATTCACCGTCAGCCTGGGCATAGGTTTCTTTGTCCACAGACTGCGCTTCACCACCGCCTGCCCAGGCAGTACTGCCAGGAACATTAGTAGTACCGCCAGGATAAGAAACGGTGGCTGGAGTCAATCCGTTAAGTACGTAATTCATGCCACCATTCACATTATTCTGGTAGTAGACGTCCTTATGATCGAAGCCCTCGCCATGCGTCATGCCGGCCTTGCCCGAAATAGTAAAGTCGGAAGTAACCCGGAATTTCCCGTTGAAATCCACGTAATAAGATTCACCGCCTGCTTCCGGGCGATAGATATTGTCCACCTCGCCGGAGTTGCTGGTAAAGTTGGCCGCCACCAGCGTGCCGTTCCTGACTGTATAGGACGTTGGCACCAGGTTGCTGCTATTGATGGAGTTGGCAGGCGCCGCCAGGAAGTTTGTATTCTGATGAGGAGCTTCCAGTTTCGAGTAGAAGCCATTGACATCCAGGGTCAGATCTCTATTAGGCTTTAACTCAATATCGAATGCGCCGCCATTGCGTTTCTTTGTCTGCTCAAATAGAGTGGCGCCGATAAAAGTGGGCACTTTTACACCAGCCAAATCGGGATGCGCAAGAGCTGCGGCACTCTTAGGATCTATGTTGGTGTAACCCAGAATTTCTTGACCGTCACGACGGACGGAAGTTTTTTCCGAAAAGCCTTGAACCAAGACACCTAGAGTGTTGGAATCATTCTTCCAGTTGATCAAGCCACTAAATTGCGGTTCGGTTTTTTTAGCCAGGTCGTTGTACACCGCCTGGACAGAGCCTTCAACAGTCAATTGCTTTTTAAAGTCCAGCGGACGGCGCGTGATGACATCAATGGCACCGGACACTCCGCCTTCAACCAGATCCGCTGTCGCACTCTTCTTGACGACCACTGAGCTGACCAATTCTGAAGGCAGCAGTGAGAAGCTGCTGCTACGGCCAACGTTACCACCGAACTGATTCAATACAAACCAATCTCCGGTACTGATCGCATGGCCGTTGAATAAGGTTTGTTGCAAGCTGGGGCTGGTGCCACGCAGGCTGACGCGGTCATTTTCACCGAAGCCCCCTTCACCCCCGGCGGACGACTGGGTATTCACGCCCGGCAAACGCTGAATCGCGTCGGCGACGTTCTTGTCCGGCATTTTGCCTATATCTTCCGCTGTCACGACTTCCACAACAGAGTCAGCATTACGTTTTTGATTTAGAGATTGCTGCAGCGACGCACGAATGCCTGTCACGACAATTTCTTGCGGATTGGCATCTGCTTGCTGAGCGTACGCCGAAGTCGCTGCGCTCATTACGAGTAGTGCAACTGCGGATGCGATTGGTGTTAATTTGCTTTTCATTTACTCCCCCTCGATGTTGGCCTTTGGATGCATAACCGGCCAGTTTTAGTAAAAACCACCTTATGCTCGTCCGTGATGTTGTGAACCAGTACAGCACACGGCTGAGCCTTTCAATACAACGCCTACGTAACCAATCTATGTGTAAATCAGACGCCACTTAGATGCCACTTATCTAGACGCTGGGACTGAACCGTGACCCCATTGCCTGACTAAAAAGCATCTGCCTGCAAGTGCTTGCATGCGCACAAAAGGCTGTGCTGCAGCGATAGAACGAGGATCTTTTTCTACCTTGCCCTCATGTTCCGCAAGCTTCCAGCACTATCCAGTTCCGGATATTTGTGGTGGAAACGTCGATTGAAAGCAACTTTAGATTTCTGGAAAGTGGCTGTCAAGCGGTATCTACGTGGTATTATCGAATAAAGTATTGGTATTAATAATATTAATTAATAAACTTCCATAAGCGCCTGTTTTTTATATTGTTTTTAAAAACAACAAGCGTGTTCTAGAACAACTGGACTTATCATTTTTTTCATAAAAAACAAATATCCTTATGCTGCTCCCAGTCTATTTTTATCTGGCCTTTAAAATAAGACTTCAATTGACCGCTTTCTCTTGATCCGGCGCACCGGATAAGCGCCGCAGCGGCAGAAAAACTCCGTCTACGGAGCGAAACGCCAGGCTAAAAATGGCTATATTCTTTTCGTCGGTCCTTTGCCTGAGCAAGTAAGCAAGGGAAAAAGCCAACCTTATGAAACAGAGTGGGTTGAAAGTGGTACTAGAACTCGCTTCATCAAGCAACACCCCAGCAAACACAGCTTCCAATCGGCAAATATCTTGCCCCCCAGGCGTCACTACCGTCCGGTCGAATTTTCAGACACTTCACGCACAGATTTCCCACTTTCGTCCCTTTGGGGTAGAGCGCTTTCGCAACGGCGCTTACATTGAACACATCCGCCACACGGCCGACATCACTCAAAGGAGAAAGAAATGAAACCGCACTCTTTACACAAACTGGCGACAGCAGGCTTCGCGGTTCTGGTGCTCGGGATTGCAGCAAATTCGTCCCATGCAGCAGATCTCACCGTCAATGTAAAAAACCTGCGCGCACAGAATGGTGTGCTGATGCTGGCGCTGTTCAACTCCGCTGAATCATTCCAGAAAATGGACAAGCAGTTCGGCGCGCAGATGATTGCCGCCGTACAGGATCCAGGTGTTTTTATTTTTAAAAACCTGCCTGCGGGACGCTATGCCGTTTCGGTATTCCAGGACGAGAACCGTAATGGAAAGATGGACAGCAATATGCTGGGCGTTCCGGTGGAGCGCTACGGTTTTTCCAATAATGCGATGGGCAAAATGGGGCCGCCCGACTTTGAATCGGCGGCATTAACGATCAGCGACAACCGTGAAATCAGCATAGACCTGCGCTGATACCGCGCAGCAAAAACCAATCCAATGACGGAGAAGCCATGCAACGACGCAATTTCCTGAAACTGGCCGGCGCCAGTGCATTCACGCCCTTGTTCTCACAGTTCGCTTCTGCGGCTGAATCCGCAACCTCATCCGTACCCGACAGTTGGGCAAGACAGTTCGCGCAGGCAGAGGAAACATCGCCTTGGGCGCGCGCCTACCATTCAGCTTCCAAGGACCTGGCAGGAACAGCTGAAGTCACCGGCCGCTTTCCAGCAGCGGTACACGGAGCACTGTACCGTAACGGCCCTGCAGTGCATGAACTGGGCGGCCAGCGCTATCATCACTGGTTTGACGGCGACGGCATGATACAGCGCTTTGCGATCGGCGGCAGCGAGGTCGGGCACATAGGAAAAATTGTGCGGACGGACAAATACCAGGCCGAGTCCGCCGCCGGCAAGCGGCTGTTCGCCGCGTTCGGCACCAGCTTCCCGGACGCCCTCGCCCCCAATTCGCCGGATTCTCTCAACGTGGCCAATACCAGCGTGATGGCGCTGAACGGCGAATTGCTGGCGCTGTGGGAAGGCGGTTCTGCGTACCGCATGGACCCGCTGACGCTGCAGACGCGCGGTACCAAGGTATGGCGAGACGACCTGGCAGCAGTGCCCTTCTCCGCCCACCCGAGGACGGATCCGGACGGCACGCTCTGGAACTTCGGCATCAGCATGGCGGACGACACGATGGTGCTGTACCAGATCGGCAAGACAGGAAATCTGCTCAAGGCAGACGCCATCCGGATTCCGCAGATATCGATGGTGCACGACTTTGCAGTGACAGACAGACACCTGGTTTTCCTGCTGCCGCCGCTGGTATTCGACCTCGACAAATTCCGGCAAGGCAGCAGCTATCTGGACTCGCACGTATGGCGGCCCGAGCTCGGCATGCGCGTGCTGGTCATCGATAAAAACGACTGGAACAAACGGCAATGGACAGCATTGCCGGCGGGCTTCCTGTTCCACGTTGGCAATGCATGGGAAGATGCTCAAGGTGTCATCCGCATCGACTATATCCGCACGGAAGGGCCGGAGATTTTATTCCAGGAAACGCGCGATATCATGCGCGGCCGCTTTATGCGCTCTGCGCTGCACCACATCGCCCAGGTCCGCATTGATACCGCAAGCGGCAAGGCAAGCCAGCAGCTGCTTGCCATCGATTCAGAATTTCCACGCATCGATCCGCGCCTGACCGGGTACCGGCATCAATACCTATATCACGCATCGGATTCGCAGGCAGGCCGCCCAGGATTCGGCGCGGTCGCCAGGACGAATATGGAAAGCGGAAAAACGGATAAATTTTCTTATGGAGCCGAATGCATCGTCGAAGAACACCTGTTCGTCCCCGAACCCGGCTCAGCAGCGGGTGCTGCAGGCTGGCTGCTGGGCACCAGCCTGGATTTAAAAAAAGGAGTGACGCGCCTCAGCTGTTTCGCATCGGACAGGCTGGCGGACGGCCCTGTTGCACAAGCCACACTACCATATGCACTGCCCTTGGGCTTGCACGGCAATTTCGTCAAAGGCTGACCAGCAGCGGGCAGTGAGGGGCTTAATGGTCCGGCAGAGGGATGAACTCGGTCTCTCCCGGTACATTGGGAAATACATCCTGCTGCTGGCTGGCCCAGGCAAATTTGGCAGTCTCTATGCGCTCCTTGGAGCTGGACACAAAGTTCCACCACAAGAAGCGCTTGCCATCCACGGGCTCGCCGCCCAGTATCATCAGCACCGTCTCCTGCCCGGCGGTCAAATCTGCCGCCGCCCCCTGCTCCAGCACCGCCAGCGTGCCTGCCTCCAGCACCTGGCCGTCCAGCGTCGCGGAGCCGGTCACGATGTAGACAGCACGCTCGGCATACTCTGCAGGCACTTGCAGCGTGACGCCTTTCTGCAACGTAGCGGCAATGTACAGCGTCTGGCTGTGCGTCTTTACCGGCGAGGTGTGGCCAAAAGCGGTGCCGGCCAGCAGATGCAGCCTGGCGCCGCCGACATCGAACGACGGCAGGTCGGCCGCGGGATAATGCCAGAAGCCGGGGCTCATCTCCTCGTCTTTCTGCGGCAGCGCCACCCACATCTGCAAACCCTGCACCACCGCTCCCTGCGCGCGCACTTCTTCGGGAATGCGTTCCGAATGCACGATGCCGCAGCCCGAAGACATCCAGTTGACATCGCCAGGCGTAATCAGCTGCACGCTGCCCAGGCTGTCCCTGTGCATCATCGCACCGGTGAACAGGTAGGTCACCGTCGCCAGGCCGATATGCGGATGCGGCCGCACGTCGCCTTCGGTGGTGCCGCTCTCGAAAGACACCGGCCCCATGTGGTCGAAAAATACGAACGGCCCTACGGTCCTGGCTTCCATCGACGGAAGCAGGCGTTTCACCGGAAAACCGATGTCGCGGGTATGTCCGTGGATAAGGTGGCTGATGCTGCTCATGAATTCCTCCGGTGGATGGCCAGGTACGACAGGCCGGGAAACAAGCTGGAAAGATATATTATCGCGCAAATGTCCCGCATTGCGTTAATTGCAAGGCCGGCGTGGGTATGGCGTGAGAAGGTAAAGCGGCAAGCGGAAACCGGCAAGCCGGTTTCCGCAAGGAGGAAATGTGCAGCGGGACGAAACCTTAATCGAGCTTGGCAGCGTGTTCACGCGTGGCGTGGAACACCACTTGCGGCCAGCGCTCCTGCGTCAGGCGCAGGTTGACGCCAGACGTCGCCAGGTAGGCCAGATTGCCGGCGGCATCATGCGCCAGGTTGTGCCCCGCGCTGGATCTTTCGAAATCGGCCAGCATTTTCTTGTCTTCGCACGTCACCCAGCGCGCGCTGCTGATGCTGGTGCCTTCAAATACCGCATCGACGCCGTATTCATTTTTAAGGCGGCTGGCAACCACTTCAAACTGCAGCACGCCGACCGCGCCCAGCACCAGGTCGCCGCTATTGACCGGCTTGAATACCTGCACCGCGCCCTCTTCGCCCAGCTGCTGCAAACCTTTTTGCAGCTGCTTGGTTTTCATCGGATTCAGAATGCGCGCGGTACGGAAGAAATCCGGCGCAAAATACGGGATGCCCGTAAATTGCAGCAATTCTCCTTCGGAGAAGCTGTCGCCGATCTGCATATTGCCGTGATTGGGCAGGCCGATGATGTCGCCTGCGTAAGCCTCTTCCACCTGCTCGCGGCTGGACGCCATGAAGGTAACCACGCTGGAGACCTTGATGTCGCGGCTCAACCGCAGATGCTTGAGTTTCATGCCGCGCTCGAAGCGGCCTGAACACACGCGCAGGAAGGCGATACGGTCGCGGTGCGCCGGATCCATATTCGCCTGGATCTTGAACACGAAACCGGAGAACGGTACTTCCATAGGTTCCACCGCACGCACTGTCGCATCGCGCAGGCGCGGCGCAGGCGCCCAGTCCAGCAGCGCGTTCAGGATTTCCCGTACGCCGAAGTTGTTGATCGCGGAACCAAAGAAAACCGGCGTCTGCGTGCCGGCCAGGAAAGCATCCAGATCGAAAGGATGGGAGGCGCCATGCACCAGCTCCACTTCCATCTTCAGCTGTTCTATCTCCAGCGGGAACATCTCCGCCAGACGTGGGTTATCAATCCCCTTCAACACTTCAAACTGCTGGTCGGCGCGGTCGCTGCCGGCGGCAAACAGCATGATCTCGTCGCGCAGGATGTGATACACCCCGCGGAAGGTCTTGCCCATGCCGATAGGCCAGGTCACCGGTGCGCATTGTATCTTCAGCACCGACTCCAGCTCATCCAGCAGCTCCAGCGGATCGCGTGTCTCACGGTCCATCTTGTTGACGAAGGTAATGATGGGCGTATTACGCATGCGACATACGTTCAGCAGCTTGATCGTCTGTTCTTCCACACCCTTGGCCGCATCGATCACCATCAATGCAGAATCGACAGCCGTCAGCACACGGTAGGTATCTTCGGAGAAGTCCTGGTGGCCCGGCGTATCAAGCAGGTTGACAACGTGATCGCGGTATTCAAACTGCATGACCGAGCTGGCGACCGAAATACCACGCTGCTTTTCAATCTCCATCCAGTCCGACGTTGCATGGCGGCCGCTCTTGCGCGCCTTGACAGTGCCGGCGAGCTGGATCGCGCCGGAAAACATCAGCAGTTTCTCCGTCAGCGTGGTTTTACCTGCATCCGGGTGGGAAATAATACCGAAAGTACGGCGACGCGCGACTTCGCGAGTGATAAGATCGCTGGAAACATGCCTGTTTTCTGCTGGCTCCAGGATTTCTGCGGATTCGGTGGGGGGAGTGATGTCGGACACGGTATCGATGCTTTATGCGAAAGGGTGCCAGTTTAGCGGTTCTTGGAGCGTAAGTCGAATTCACCGGGCTTTTCCTGCAGGAAAGCAAGGGTTCGTATGATTATGTTAAGCTGACATCCTGCCACCACGCCAATTGCTATCCAAGATGACAACCTGTCCGGTAAAGCTCTGCCGCTTTAGCATAGTATCCTTCCGGTCCTGGCCGTTCCGCGCTACTTTCCATCCCGCCCTGCTGTTTGCCCTGGTTTCGCTCGCTGCGATGGCGATGCCTGCACAGGCTTTGTCGGCCGAACAGCTGCGCCTGCAGTTCGTGACTCTGGTCGACCCGGTAGAGCGCCCCAGCTTGTTCCAGCTGTTTGAAAAAACCAATAATGAAATATGCCGGCGCCTGCAATACACGTGCACACTGAGGTTCTTCCCACCTGCCAGGGCTGCCGCGATGGTCGAGTCGGGCGAGGCGGACGGTGAAAATTACAGGATCTTCAATTTTGCCACCGACGGCCAAAATCCCCGGCATTTACGGATAGACGCTCCCTTGTTCCCAGCCAGCTTCGTCGCCTGGGGCAAACCCGGCAGCGCCAGGGTAAACTCCTGGGATGAACTGGCCGCGCAGGGGCAGCCTGTCATCCACCTGTTCGGATCAAAAACCGTCACCAGCAAACTAAGCGCAAAAATGGGCAGCAATCTGCTGCCTACCCATTCGGTCGAATCCGGCCTGAACATGGTGCTGGCGGACAGGGCGGGCTATTTCATCACCTCGGATTCACGCGGCGTTGAACAAAAGATAAGCCAGATGCGCCTGGAAGGCCAGCTTGCGAGGCTGGGCATGGTCGATACCGTAGACACCTACATGTACCTGAACGACAAGCACAGGGCAATAGCACCCCGGTTCAAACGCACAATCGAAGACATGAAAAAAGACGGCACTCTCGAGATGCTGATGATTGAGGCCGGCGAGATAAAAGCCAGGCAAAAGTAAGTCAGCCTCCGCCTCGTACCCCGTCCTCTCGGGGCAACAATCGGATACCAAAACACCTGCTTCATTCCCACAAAGAAATGCTATGCTGTGCGCCTTCGCCACCATGCGATGACGCTGCTTTCCCTTCAATCATTCTCCATCCGAGATATATATGAAAAAATATTTCCTCGCTTTGCTATTCAGCGCACTTTGCCTGCCGCAGTTCAGCTTCGCCTTTGGCCCTGACGGCCACCAGTCCATAGGCGCAGTCGCCGACGCGCTATTGGCCGGCACCAAGGCCGGAGAAAAAGTAAAGACCCTGCTCGGCGGCGCCACACTGGAAAAAATGTCGATCTGGGCGGATTGCGCCAAAGGCGTCAGCCCCGACAAGGATTTTGCCTATACCTCCGCCGGCAGATACCCTGAATGCGCACCGTTTGAAACCCCGGAAGGCATGGCTGCGATGAGCGACTTCGTACGCCGCAACAACAGCAACTGCCACCCCGGCGCGGACGAAGAAAACTGCCATAAGCAGTACCACTATACCGACGTATCGCTGCAGCATGACCATTACAAAACAGGTTATGCCGGCACCAGCGACCACGACATCGTCCATGCAATGCAGGCCATGGTGCAAATACTGGAAGGCAAACCCGCGCCAGCGCCCTTCCAGATCAAGGATGAAAAGGAAGCGCTGATCCTGTTGACGCACTACGTCGGCGACGTCCACCAGCCCCTGCACGTAGGTTCGATTTACCTGGATGCGAGCGGCAAGGTCATCAATCCGGATGAAGGAAAATTCGACAAAACCACCAACACCGTGGGCGGAAATGTGCTGATGTGCCCTTGTGGCAACCTGCACTCCATGTGGGACGACGTGCCGCAGAATTTCAAGCGCGGCCGCGCCAATGACAGCCTGATCAAAAAAGCCAGGACAGTCGCCAGGGATACCTCGCCGTTTGAACAATGGCCGGTGGATTGGGCGGACGACAGCATCAAGGCCGCCCGTGTGCTGTACCAGGGTACCGCCTTCAGCAAGGCAAGCATGGGAGCCAAAGGCCCAAGCTGGTCCATCGCCCTACCGCTGGAATATGAAAAGCTGATGTATACGATGAAAGAAGACGCACTCGCCAATGGCGGCGCCCACCTGGCGCAGCTGTTGCAGGCCATCTGGCCGGACTAAGCACTGCACACGACGCCCGGCCCGGATGCAATGTCCTGGCCGGACCATCTTCCGGTTGTCCGGCTGCAAACCAAAAACCCTTCCCCCGCTCTCCCCCTCGTTCCCTGCTGTTGCAAATCCGCTCACAAATAAGCACCGGAAGAGAATCGATATATTGCGCAAACAATTAAACTGTGCCCATACTTGACCGTAGCCTTCAGATTCCTTTGCCCACGCCGATCCACAGGCTGCGGCACACTCAACGCTGGTCCAAGAGATAAGGTAGTCCGATGACAAAAAGCCTGGCTTTGGCTGTAATCCTGTTCGCAAACTGTGCATCTGCACTGGCCAATCCCGGCTATTACCTCGTCAGCGTCTACGACAACAAGGGCGAAAGATCGATCGACTTCAGGTACTGGACCACCCAATACGACGGCAGCCGCGAAACCATCTGGCCGGAAATAGGCTTCGGTTATGGTGTGACATCGCGCTGGTACACCGAGCTGTATGCCAGCTACATCGGCTCCCATTCCGACCTCAACCTGGATACCTGGAACTGGCAAAACGATTATCTGCTGACGCAGGGACAATACCCATTTGACCTGGCGCTACATACCAACCTGGCGCGCGCGCACAATCCGGGCGACGGCTATACGCTGGAAATCGGCCCGGCGCTGCAAACCGAGGTCGGCAGGCTGCAACTCAACGCCAACCTGTTCTTCGAACGGGTTTTCCATGCCGATGATAACGGCACTACCCAGCTGCAATACCAGTGGCAGGCGAAATACCGCTGGAATGCCCTGCTGGAGACCGGTGTCCAGGGTTTCGGTGAACTGGGCGACTGGAACCACTGGGTGCGCGAGCGGCAATCGCACCGTGCCGGCCCGGTGCTCTCCGGCGCCCTGCCGGTGGGCCCCTCGCAGGCATTCAAATACCAGCTGGCCTACTTGAGGGGCAGTATTTACGGTAGCCACGGCAATATGCTCTCCCTGCGTTTACAATACGTATTCTGACGCGGCTCCTGCCCTGTTCAGGCCCTATTGACGCTCTCCAAGGAAATATTGATGTCCTCATCATCACCCGGCTTCATACGCCGCAGCTTCAGCATGTTCTGGCGCGTGCTGGACGGCGCGCGGCGCGCTGTCTTCAACCTGATTTTCCTGCTGATCCTGGTGGCGTTGGCCGTAGGCGTTGCCACCAGCGGGTCGAAGAAGCTGGAAGAAAAAACTTCGCTGCTGCTCGACCTCAAGGGCCAGCTGGTAGAACAAAATTCCGGCAGCGTGCGCGATACGGTGCTGGCGGAAGCCAAAGGCGACAGCAAGAAAACCGTGCAGCTGCGCGATGTACTGCAGGTGCTGGATACGGCGGCCAAGGATCCCAAGATTACTAGTGCCGTGCTGCTGCTGGACGACTTGCAGGGCGCCGGCCTGCCGATGCTGCGCGAAGTAGCGGCGGCGATAGACCGCTTCAAGGCCAGCGGCAAACCCGTTATCGCCTGGGGCTCCAGCTATGACCAGCGCCAGTACCTGGTAGCGGCGCACGCCAGCGAGGTCTATATGCACCCCATGGGCAATATCATGCTGACCGGCTTCGGCCGCTATCGCAATTACTATCGCGATGCGCTGGACAAGCTGGGCATCACCGTCAACCTGATAAAGGTCGGCACCTACAAGAGCTTTGCCGAACCGTATATCGCCAATGAACCTTCGGCTGCGGCGAGTGAAGCAGAAAGCTTTTTATACAATGCGATGTGGGCCAGCTATACCGGCGACGTGGAAAAATCCCGCAAGCTGGAAGCCGGCAGCATCATGCGCAATATCAACGAGCTGCCGCAGCAACTGGCCGCGGTAGGCGGTGATCCAGGAAAGCTGGCACTGGCCGACAAGCTGGTGGACGGACTGAAAACCCGCGACGAACTGCGCCAGCTGATGATCGCGCGCGGCGTGCGGGACGATGAAATCAAAAGCTTCCGCCAGGTTTCCTTTGACGACTACCAAGCCAGCATCAAACCCAAGCTGCTCGGCAATGCGGTCGGTGTGGTCATCGCTGAAGGCGATATCAGCGACGGCAATGCGCCCGCCGGCGAAATCGGCGGCCTATCCACGTCCAACCTGATCCGCAAGGCCAGGGAAGACGACCAGATCAAGGCCATCGTATTGCGCATCAACTCCCCCGGCGGCAGCCCCTTCGGCTCGGAACTGATACGCCGCGAACTGGAACTGACCCGTGCCGCCGGCAAGCCGGTCGTCGTTTCCATGGGTAATGTGGCAGCGTCGGGCGGCTACTGGATCTCGATGGCGTCCGATGAGGTGATTGCCGACGCCACTACCATCACCGGCTCCATAGGCGTGTTTGCGATCCTGCCGACGGCGGACAAGGCCATCGACAAGATAGGCGTGCACACCGGCGGCACTACCACCACCTGGCTCAGCGACGCCTTCAATCCGCTGCGTCCGCTGGACCCGCGCTTTGGCGAAGTCATCCAGTCGGGCATCAATAATATTTATGCGGAATTCACCGGCAAGGCGGCCAAGGCGCGCAAGACCACGCCGGAGAAAATAGACGCCGTGGCCCAGGGCCGCGTATGGACCGGGCAGCAGGCCAAGGAGCGCGGGCTGGTGGACACGGTCGGCAGCTACGGCGACGCGCTGAAATCTGCAGCCGCACGCGCCAAGCTGGGCACCGACTACCGCGTCAGCTATATTGAGCGCGAGCCCGGCAAGCTGGACAAGGTATTCAACCTGTTCGGCGGCACCGTGTCGCAGGTATTGCAAGACCAGTTCAAGCTAGCCATCGTGCCGACCGGTATCCCGCCGGACGCGGCACGCGAGATCGCCGGCGATCTGGCCTGGCTGACCGACCTGACCAATGGCCGCAAGAACTACCTGGCGCTGACGCACTGCCTGTGCCGCGAACCCTGATGCATTAGACTCTGGCAAGCAGCCAAACAAAAGCCCCGGCAGCATTGAAATCCATCAACGCTGCCGGGGCTTTTTCATTTCCAAAACCTAAAACCCGACAAAAATAGTAAAGTATATTCCCGCAAAAATCGCGGCAAACAGGCTATTTTTTGCCTGAAACCGCGATTTTCCGATCAGGCAGCAGCCCGCTTGCGAGCCTCTTCTTCGTACAGCTCCTTCTTCGACAGCTTTCCGACCGGGGTTTTCGGCAGCTCGGCGCGAATCTCCAGTTCCTGCAGCATCTCGTGCTTGCCCAGCCTGCTCTTCAGGAATTCTTTCATTTCTTCCAGCGTCATGGCGGCAACACCTGCCTTCAGCTTGACGAAGGCCTTCGGCGACTGGCCACGGTAGGCATCCGGCACGCCGATGACACTGACTTCCGCGACCGCAGGATGCTCGTAGATCGCTTCCTCGATATTGCGCGGATAGACGTTGTAGCCGCCGCACAGGATCATGTCCTTGGTGCGGTCCACGATATAGATGAAGCCGTCTTCATCCATATAGCCGACGTCGCCGGTCCGCAGGAAACCGTCTGCCGTCATCACTTCGGCGGTGGCATCCGGTTTCTTCCAGTAGCCTTTCATGATATTGCCGCCGGCCACGCAGATCTCGCCGCGCTCGCCTATGCCCACGAACTGCCCCGGATCATCGACACTGGCAAATTTGAACGTGATGCCAGGCGTCGGCAGGCCGCAGGAGCCCGATTTGCGCAAGCCTCCCAGCGGCGTAAAGGTGCCGGTGGGAGAAGTTTCCGTCATGCCCCAGCCCTCCAGCAGCGTGCAGCCGGTCAGCGTCTGGAACTGCTGCAATACCTCCACCGGCAACGGTGCGCCGCCGGAATTGCAAAACTTCAGCGAGCTCAGGTCGAAGCTGCGGATATCCGGGTGGTTGATGATCGCGGTGTACATCGTTGGCACACCGGGGAACACGGTAATTTTCTTGCCGGCCAGGTCCTTGACGACGGCATCCACATCAAAACGCGTGTGCAGGTATATTTCCGCCCCCATGCGCAGGCCGAACAGCATATCAACCGTCAGCGCGTAGATATGGAACAGCGGAAGTACCGCCAGCACGCGTTCCTGGCCTTCGGTCAGTATCCGCGGTTCCACGTTCAGTGTTTCCATGATCTGGCTGCAAGCCGTTGTCAGGTTGGCGTGTGTCAGCATCGCTCCCTTGGGCAAGCCGGTCGTGCCACCTGTATATTGCAGCACGGCGATGGTCTCCTTGGGATCGCCCGCCGGCACCGGCGTATGGCTGCCGTCGTTGTCCAGCAATTGCTGGAAGCTGACATGGCTGCCGTCGTCCGGAATGGCGACCAGCTGGTTGGCTTTTTCCAGGCCGGCTCGCACCGCATCAGGATAGGGCGACATTTCGGCAATGCTGCCGATGATCAGTTTCTTCAGCCGGGTGCGACCCAGGAATTTCGCCATCTGCGGATACAGCACAGCCATGTCCAGCGTCACCAGCATATCGGTTTCGCTGTCCTCTATCTTATGTTCCAGCACCTTCTCCGCATCCAGCGGCGAATAGTTGACGACGGTGCCGCCGGCCTTCAGGATGCCGAAAAAACTGATGATGTAATGCGGCGTATTCGGCAGATACAAGCCGACGTGCACACCCGGCTTCACACCCAGTTGCTGGAATCCTTTGGCGGCGCGGTTTACCAGTTCCTGCAGCTCGCTATAGCTGGTTTTCTTGCCCATGAAATCCAGCGCCGGCTTATCCGGCCATTTGGCGGCGGCATTATCCAGCAATACAGGTACAGGCATCGTGGGCAGGTCCGCATCCCAGCGCACGCCCGCGGGATAGGATTTAATCCAGGGAAATTCTTTCATAGTCTCTCTCGTTAGGTTTGGCGATCGTTATCCTGGCGGGGATTTTTCCCTCTTACTATTTTTACATCTTTAGATTAAATCGCGGTGAGGCCCCCGTCAACCGCCAATTGGTGTCCTGTTACAAACGAAGACAAATCAGAGCATAGCCATAAAGCGGCGTTGGCGATTTCCTGCGCCTCGCCGATGCGTCCTATCGGGTGCAGCTTCTGTATCATCTTCTCGCGCCGGGGTTCGCGCTCTATCGCATGGTCCATCATCGGCGTGCGGATCACGCCGGGGCAGACGGCATTGATGCGGATGCCGGCGCGGCCGTATTCGGCGGCAGCGGTCTTGGTCAGACCGACCACCGCGTGCTTGCTGGCGGCATAGATAGGCTGCATGGGCGCACCGACCAGGCCGGCTACCGATGCGGTATTGACGATGGTCCCACCACCCTGCTTGAGCATCTGGCGTATCTCATGCTTCATGCACAGCCATACTCCCTTGACGTTCACGCTCATGATCTTGTCGAAGCTTTCCTCATCCGAATCTGCCAACGGCAGGTGCTCGATTTCTATGCCTGCGTTGTTAAATGCGCAGTCCAGCCGGCCGTGCTTTTCCACCACAGCGGCGATCAGCGCTTCTACATCGGCGGCCTTGGAAATATCCGCGCGCACGAAACTGGCGCTGCCGCCCGCAGCCAATATCATCGCTACAGTCTCTTCCCCGCCGGCGACGGCAACGTCGGATACGGTGACGCTGGCACCAGCCTTGGCAAACGACAAGGCTGCAGCGCGACCTATGCCGCTGGCGGCCCCGGTCACCAGTACGGATTTATTCTGGAAATTGATGTCTGTCATTTTTTCACTCTTACGTAGTTAGCATCCAACGAAAATAAAAACCGGAAACGCAAAAACGCCACGCCGGCCGCAGCCGGAGTGACGCTCTACCCATTCGCTTTACTCTGTATCAACGATATTTTTTCAGCTCCATTTTACCGATCTGGTTACGGTGTACTTCATCCGGACCATCCGCCAGGCGCAACGTGCGGGCCTGCGCATACGCATACGCCACGCCGAAGTCATTCGACACACCGCCGCCGCCGTGCGCCTGGATCGCCCAGTCGATCACGGTGCATGCCATGTTCGGCGCCGCTACCTTGATCATCGCAATTTCCTTTGCTGCCGCCTTGTTGCCAACGGTATCCATCATCTGCGCCGCATTCAGCACCAGGAAACGCGCCTGGTCGATCAGGATGCGGCTGTTGGCGATGCGCTCCAGCGTCACGCCTTGCTCCGCTACCGGCTTGCCGAAGGCAACGCGGCTCAGCGAACGTTTGCACATGTCTTCCAGCGCGCGTTCTGCCAGGCCGATCAGGCGCATGCAGTGGTGGATGCGGCCAGGCCCGAGGCGTCCTTGTGCAATTTCAAAACCGCGGCCTTCGCCGAGCAGGATATTGGATGCCGGCACACGCACGTTTTCAAACAGCACTTCGCCGTGGCCGTGCGGCGCATCGTCGTAGCCAAATACGGGCAGGTTGCGCTTGATCGTCACGCCCGGCGTATCGCGCGGCACAATGATCATCGACTGCTGCTTATGGCGGTCCGCGTTGTCGGGATCGCTCTTGCCCATGAAGATGAAGACCTTGCAGCGTGGGTCGTTGGCACCTGAAGACCACCATTTGCGGCCATTGATGACATATTCATCGCCGTCGCGCACGATGGAAGACTCGATATTGGTAGCGTCCGACGAGGCCACTGCGGGCTCGGTCATCGCGAAACAGGAGCGGATCTCGCCGTTTAGCAGAGGTTCCAGCCATTGCTTCTGGTGTTCCTTGGTGCCGTAACGGGCGAACACTTCCATATTGCCTGTATCCGGGGCTCCACAATTGAATACCTCAGGCGCCCAGATGACGCGTCCCATGATTTCACACAAAGGGGCGTATTCCAGATTGGTCAGCCCAGCGCCATGATCGGATTCAGGCAAGAACAGGTTCCACAATTCAGCGGAGCGCGCTTTCTCCTTCAATTCTTCGACGATCCTGGTCGGTATCCAGGGATTGCCCGCTTTGCGGTTAGCCTCTACTTCGGCGTAGAAGTTGGTTTCATTCGGATAAACGTGCGCATCCATGAAAGCGATCAGGCGCGCCTGCAAGTCCTTTACTTTAGAGCTGTATTGAAAATCCATCTGTTTCTCCTTGATGAGGCGCGATGCGCCAATAATGCCTGCTTAGTTAAAGATCTTGAAAGGCCCTGTCAGACCGGGTGATCCCTGGTACAAAAATAATGGCAGCCTTAATGCCGCCCCATGTCTATATTCCGCGCGCTGGCCAGAGCCGTTGCACACAGTGTTTCCTTACCGTCCCTGACCGAAAACACGTCGGCTGCACACACCGTGATCAGCTTTCCCGGCGTGATCACGCGTCCCCGAGCCAGTAATTTTTCGCCGTCGCCCGGCGCCACGATCTTTATGCTGCAATCGATGCTGGCATTGATCCAGCCCACCGGTAGCAGCGTTCCGGCGGCGGCCACAGCCGCAAAATCGGCAGCGGCAAAAATGGCAGTCGCCTGCATTTTTCCGGGTGCAAAGCTCAGCTCGTCGCGGTAGTCAATTTCCAGCTCCACCGCGCCGGGCCGCACATCGCCAAAACGCAAACCCAGCCATCTGGCCATCGGCATGGCAGAGACCATGCTGACCAGTTGCTGTGCATAGTCGGGATTACTGGCTGCGTAGTGGCTCATTCCTGTTCCTAGCTGATCAGATAGCCGCCATCGACGTTGATGCAGGCGCCGGTGGTATAGCTGGAAGCGTCGGATGCCAGGTACAGCACGGTGCCGGCCATTTCGCCCGGCTCGGCGATGCGCTTCATCGGTATGCGGGTCAACGCTTTTTCCATGATCACCGGGTTATGGAACAGTGCAGATGCAAACTTGGTATCGGTCGCACCAGGCAGCAACGCATTGACACGCACGTTCAGCGGTGCGCATTCCTGCGCAAAGGCCTTGGTCATGGAGATGACCGCGGCCTTGGTGATGGAATAGATGCCCTGGTGCGCACCGGGAATTACGCCATTGACGGAAGCGACATTGATGATGCTGCCTCCGCCGTTTTTGATCATCAGCTTCGCCCCCGCGGCCGACATGAAAAAGTAGCCGCGGATGTTGACGTCCACGGTCTTCTGGAAAGCGCCGACATCGGTTTCCAGGATGGAGCCGAAATGCGGATTGGTCGCTGCATTGTTGACCAGGATATCCAGCCGGCCATGCGTCTCGGCGATACCAGCCATCAGGGCATCGATCTGCGCCATTTCGCCGATATGGCAGGCGCGCGCTTCTGCCTTGCCGCCGGCTTCGCGGATGGCAGCCACGACGGCTTCGCAGGCTTCGGCCTTGCGGCTGGAAACGATGACATGCGCGCCGCGGGCCGCCAGCAACTTGGCCACAGCCTCGCCTATGCCGCGGCTGGCGCCGGTCACCAGTGCCACCTTGCCGCTCAAGTCAAACAGGTCCTTCATTGCGTCTCCTAACGATAGGTAATATTGGCGGGAACGTTTAGCTGTTCCAGATGCGAGAAATTATTCAGGTAGCTGAGGCTGATGCGGCCCGGCTTGTCCACCGGCTGACCGGACTGGTACAGCAGGCGGGTCACGGCGCTATTGACCAGCGACCAGTTCAGTTCCGCCATGCTCTTGTCCGGAAAGCCGAGCACGTACTGGCACAAGGTAGAGATGGTGCCGCCGGATGTGAACACGACAATGGCCTTGGCCGGGTCTGCATGGTTGATCTGGCGCTCCAGCGCGGCGATGCAGCGCTGTCTGAAGGCGGGCCAGGATTCACGGTATTCGGCATCGTGGCTGCCGTCCATCCAGCGTGCCATGGACGCCTGGAACAGCAACTGGAATTCGGCTTTCGCATCCGGTTTGGACATCAGGAAGCGCTTTACCTCAGTCGGGTCTTCAAAAGCAGGCACATGCCGAACCATCACTTCATGGTGGTCGTACTCGTTGAATCCTGCATCGACTTCCCACTTCCCGGCGGGCAGGCGCGAGGCAGGCAGCTCGGCCATGCAGGCCTGGGCAGTCTGCTGGTGGCGCTTCATCGTGCCGGTTACCACACGCGAGGCCAGCAGGCTGGATTTCTCAAGCCAGCGCCCCAGATGCTGCGCCTGCTGATGGCCGAGTTCAGACAACTGATCGTAATTCTGGCTACCGAACGAAGCCTGGCCGTGCCGTACAAGATAAATCTGACCCATGGTTTTTCCTTGCTGCCTGTAGTGATGAAGCGTGTTGCGCGCGCATGACTGCGTCTAGAGCACGCATAAGAGTGCATAAGAGCGCATCAGCACTGTGCGCGCATCGCTGGAATAGGCTTATCTTATGGTCTGGACTATAATTTATCAAATGAATAGTTATTATTGATTTCGATAAATTTTATGCATATATCAAAAATAGACCTGAACCTGTTCACGGTCTTTGAGGCGATCTACACCGAAGGCAGCGTCACCCGTGCCAGCCAGCAACTGCACCTGACGCAGCCGGCGATCAGCCATTCGCTGAACCGGCTGCGGCAGCTGTTCGACGATCCGCTCTTTGTACGCCAGGGGCATGCAATGGTGTCTACCCCGCTGGCACGCAGCATCATAGAGCCGGTACGGCAGGCTCTGCGTGGCCTGGAGGTGACGCTGGCGGACACCGGCAAGTTCGACCCATCGCTGGCCAGCAAGCAATTCACGCTGGCGCTGCGGGACGTGCTGGAGTCGACCGTGCTGCCTCCACTGCTGGAAAGCGTGACCCGGCAAGCACCGCTGATCGACCTTGCAGCCATCCAGGTGGAGAGGCGCGAACTGGTCGGCGAACTGGCGGCGGGCACGCTGGACGTGGCCATCGACATGCTGCTGCCGCTACCGAACGATATACGCAGGGAAAAGATCAGCCAAGATACGACTGTCGTACTGGCGCGCCAGGGGCACCCGGTGGTAACAGGCAGGCTGGACCTGGATACCTACATGGCAGCGGAGCATATTCTGGCGAGCTCGCGCCGCAAGGGCCCGGGATTGGAGGATTTTGAATTGAGCCGGCTGGGCTTGCAGCGCAGGATACGCTTGCGCTGCCAGCATTATTTTGCCGCATGCAGGGTCGTCAGCCAGACCGATCTGCTGCTGACCATGCCGGAAGGCTATGCCAGGATTGCCAATCTGCAATTCGGCAACCAGATCCTGCCCTTGCCGATCACCATGCCGTCATGGGACGTGTATTTGTATTGGCACCAGAATGTGGAAAACGATCCGGCCAATCGCTGGCTGCGCGAGCAGGTCTCGCAGGCGTTTCGCGCGCAGGCATATTAAGAAGCCATTACGAAACTACGCTGGCGTTGTTGCTCCTCCTCGCCGCACTGCTCGTACTGTCCTTGTCGTCGCAACTGGCCAGCTTCGAAATAGCTTTTAAAAAGATAGGAGAGGAAGATTTATTTCGGAGGTGTGCCGCCATCCGGCAGCAGGCAGGCGTCAATGATCTGCAAATCATTGTCCTTGGCGAAATCGACAACGAAATGGTAAGCCAGCGGCTCAATCTCGCGCAAAGCCTCGTTGACGACGACGGAACGCACGCCATCCAGCAGGATAGGACGTACATAAGGGGAATACTGCAGATGGGCATTCCGGCCTGCATCGGGTTTGAAGCAGGACATTGCGCCGCACAGACGTTCTGCCCAGTCGCTCGGGCGGAACTGTTTTCCATCGCTGGTCAGCCCTTGGATGAAGAACTCGTGCAACTGTGTTTGATCTTTAGTGGGATCGGCCATGTGGTCGGCTCGCGGTTATGGGCGAATGGAGCTGGTCACCCCTTGCACCTACATTAAAAGACATGGGTATTATATCTTATAGAAGACTTGATTCCCAGATCATCGTATCCGAATTTATGACACCTTTACGACGCCAATACGCAAAACAGCAGCCTCACACCAATATAGTGTATTTAAGGAAAGAGTAAAGATTAAGGCCTGTTATCCATCCGGCTATCCGGATTGACAACAGGCCTTTGCAAGTCCTATTCCATCGCAGTTTTTTACAGCCAGACAGCAATGGAAAGCAGCAATAGCAACAGCATCCACAGCAGCAGGGCACGCCACACCAGGCCTACCGCACTCTGCAACGCACGCGGCGATGCCTCGGTGCCGGGCTGGCTTTCCATTTCCAGGCTGTCCACATCCACCGCCGTTGCATCGGCCTGCAATATCATTGCCTTTTCTTCCGGTTCACCCAGCCGCACGCCGAGCGCGCCGCCGCCGGCAGACAGGATAATGCCGACCACTTCATCCGACCAGCGGTCGGCGTAATTACGCCAGGAATAGACAGCATCCTCGAAATTGCCGACCACTGCAAATGCCACTGCAGTCAGGCGCGCGGGCGCCCAGTCTATCCAATAGAACACTTTGGTCGCATAAATGCCGAATTCTTCATTCTTCATGTGTTCCGGTTCGGTCCAGGCCCGGGCCAGGTATTCGGCCACGCGGTACATGACGGCACAGGCCGGCCCTACCGGCATCAGGAACCAGAAAAACACGCCAAATACATTGCGGTGGGTCGCGATCAGCGCGCGCTCCACGGCTATCCTTGAAATTTCCGATACGTCCATGCCCGCAGTATCAAGCCTGGTCCACTGCGCAAGGTAGGTGCGGGCGGCATCGTCGTCGCCGGAGCTGAGCGCCAGCTGTATGGAGGTGAAATAGTGGCTGTAGCGGCGGAAACCCAGTGTTAAATAAACGATCAGGATATTCCATGCAAAGGCGGCAAACGGGCTCAGGTACAGGCAGGCGCCGTAAATGACGGCGGTCGGTATCGTGAGCCCGGCAACGATGACCCACCAGCCCAAGCGCCCGTGGCTGGCCTTGCCCGCATTGCACCATGCCTCCACCTTGATCGCCAGGTTCTGCACTTGCAGATAAATGGGGTTATCGGCCCGCAACGGCTTCAATTGCTCGATCAGTAATGCAAAAAGTATGGAGAGAAATGTCATGGGTTATGGTATCGGCAGTCTCGGTTCACGGATTCAGGAAGAGGCAATCAATTTGCAAATGCGGCAAGTGTAAACTGATTCCGCCGGATTATGAAGCCCATCCATTGCCTTGCCGCTATCACAAGCCTCAGCAAGCCGTTTCAGGCGCGTAACAAATGAAACAGATTGCGCAGCATGCCTGCTGTCGCGCCCCAGATGAAATGATGGTGGTAAGGCATGGAGTAAAACACCCGTTTTCCGGCGCCATCGGGCAAATGGAATGCGCGGCGCTGGTGGTTATCGCCATTCATCAGGAAGGCAAGCGGCACTTCAAAGATTTCAGCCACTTCAAACGGATCTGCCTTCAGTTCAAATGGCGGATGCAGCAGGGAGACTATCGGCGTCACCACGTAACCGGTACCGGTCTTGTATTCAGGCAGAGTGCCGATGATTTCCACGTGTTTGCGATCCAGGCCGATTTCCTCCTCAGCCTCACGCAGCGCGGTTTCCACCGGCGTGATATCGGCGACTTCGAAACGGCCGCCGGGAAAGCTGATCTGTCCCGCATGGTCATTCAGGTGCGCCGCCCTGTGCGTCAGCAAAAGGCTCAGGCCTTCCGGACGGATAACGATGGGGATCAGCACCGAAGCTGGGCGGAAGGTCTCTACGGCAGCCAGCAGTTGCTCATCGCTGGTTTCCACCGACCAGGGCGGCAGTTCGGCAAAATGCCGGCGCAGCCAGTCCGCGTTCAAACGTTCAGCGGGTATTGCGCCCTCTTCAGCTACCGATACCACCGGCAGCTGTTCAGGATTAAAAAGAAGCTTGGCCAACCATATCTCCTGCAAACAAAAAAGGGACACCGGCTGGCATCCCTCTTTTCAACACACCATCAAAGCAAATATTAACCTGCTTTTGGAGCTGCTGTCTTACGGCTTGGCAATTTCTCTTTGATACGAGCGGATTTGCCTGAACGTTCACGCAGATAGTACAGCTTGGCGCGACGTACGTCACCGCGACGCTTGACTTCGATCGAAGCGATCAGCGGAGAATACAATTGGAATGTACGCTCAACGCCTTCGCCGGATGAAATCTTGCGAACGATGAAGTTCGAATTCAGACCGCGGTTACGACGGGAGATAACAACGCCTTCGTAAGCCTGGGCACGTTTGCGTGTGCCTTCGACTACGTTAACGCTGACAACAACCGTGTCGCCTGGTGCGAAATCAGGGATATTTTTGCCGAGGCGAGCAATTTCTTCTTGCTCTAGTGTTTGGATAAGATCCATTTTTTTACTCCGAATACCATCTTGCTGACGCTGCAGAGCCATGCTCAGGCCCAGTAGAGGATGGGGTTTAACATGCGAACCGAAGTTCGCGCTTGATATCAGGCCTTACGACCTGCAGTACAACTTTACTGCAACAACTTACTACAAACTGCTTAAAAATTTCTCGTCGCTGCGCGTCAGCAAACCAGCTTCACGCGCCTGCAAGATCAGGTCCGGCCGCTTCTGCATGCTGGCTTCCAGTGAACGCTCACGCCGCCATTTTTCAATTTCAGCATGGTTACCGCCCAACAAAACCGCCGGCACAGCAACATCTTCAAACACTTCCGGCCTGGTGTAATGCGGGCAATCCAGCAAGCCGTTGACAAAGCTGTCCTGTACCGCCGATGTATCGTCATGCAAGACACCGGGCAGTTGCCGTATCACGGCATCCATCAGCGCCATGGCAGGCAATTCTCCGCCTGACAACACGAAATCGCCAAGGCTGATTTCCTCGTCGACATAGCGGTCCAGCAGACGCTGGTCCACTGCTTCATAACGACCGCACAGCAGCACCACGCCGGACAGTTCCGTCAACTCCATCACGCGGCCATGTGTCAGCTGCCTGCCTTGCGGCGACAGATAAATTACCTTCGGCGCTTCCGCTTGCGGGCTGAGCGAACTGAGTTGTAGCTGGCGCCCCTTGGCGGCTTCTATCGCTGCCTGCAAGGGCTTGCCCAGCATGACCATGCCGGGTCCGCCGCCATAAGGCCTGTCGTCCACGGTACGGTGCCTGTCCGTCGTGAAATCGCGAGGATTCCACAATGCCAGTTCGCATTTTTTCTGCTCGAATGCGCGACGGGTTACCCCGGATTGCGTCAAAGCGGCAAACATTTCGGGAAACAATGTTATGACATCAAACTGCATTGTTCATGCTTTCTGATCTCATCACACTACCCTTCTACGTTCACTAAAAATCGAGACCCCAGTCGACGATGATTTTTTTCGTCTTCTGATCAACTTCCTTGACGAAGCTGTCAACATACGGGATCAGGCGCTCATGCTTGGACAGCTCGGCCTCCGGGATGTCGGCAGCGGCCACACGAAGTATCGGGTGGGCGCCGTTGTCCATCAAGTCCCTGACCAGGCCCAGGCTTTCGCCCTGCAGATTTTCCACAGACAGACCTATCAGGTCCAGCCAGTAGAATTCGCCGTCCGGCAAAGGAGGAAAATGGCTGCGGGAGATTTTGACGGTTGCGCCTTTCAGTGCTTCCGCGGCATCCCTGCCTGCAACGCCAACCAGCCTTGCAACAACGTCCTCGCCATGGATCTTGACTTCCATGCGGTCGACATCATGCAATTCCGGCTTGTCCAGCCACCAGGTTTTAGCCGACAGCAATGCATCGGCTTCTGATGAATACGGACGTATTCTTACCCAACCATGAATGCCATATGCTCCCGAGACATAACCCACCAGGACTAAATCTTCAGGAACACGCACTCCACCAACAGACATATCAGCCAAAAATTAAGCTGCAGCCTTGTTCACCAGACGAGCAACTGCCGGCGACAATTGTGCGCCAACACCTTGCCAGTAAGCCAGACGATCCTGAGCAACACGTACTGTCTCAGCACTGCCTTGCGCTACCGGGTTGTAAAAACCGATACGCTCGATGAAACGGCCATCACGACGATTGCGTGAATCAGTTGCAACGATATTGTAGAAAGGGCGCTTTTTTGCACCACCACGAGCTAAACGAATAACGACCATAATATTTCCAAAAAAGTTCTAAACGCGGAAAAAGCCGCAAATTATAGCGTGTTTATCGACCATGCCGCAAGAGCTATCCCGGCTTGGCCAACAATCAGTGGCTATTACCCTACAAATGTAATGCAAAAACCATAACAAGCAAGCGGAATTATCGTCTCGCCTCGGCAAGGTTCCGGCAATTTATCGCCACGCAGTCGATGCCCTTGCACTAGAATCATGCTTTTGCCGGTCCACCCACATCAGAGACATGAATAATTCCCATAAGAACAAGACTCTTGCCACTTTCCTGGCAGCGCTGCTGGGCAGCATAGGCGCCCATCGCTTTTATTTGCGCGGATGGAAAGACAAGGCCGGCTGGCTGCACCTGGCCACACTGCCCATTTCCATCATACTGGGCAACCTGTATTTCGGCCTGCCCATGCTGCTGACCTACAGCCTGCTGGTGCTGTCGCTGCTGGTCAGCGCGATCGAGGCACTGGTGCTGGGGCTGTCACCGGATGAAAAATGGGACGCCAAGTTCAACCCTGCATCCGGAAAGACCAGCGATTCATCGTGGTTGCTGGCGCTGATCCTGGTGCTGACCGTCGCCATCGGCGCAGGCATCCTGATTGCCGTGCTGGCGCGCAGCTTCGACCTGCTGTATACCGGCGGAGCGTACGGCTAAACCTAGCCCGCACTTCCCGCAAAAGCGGCCCCTCGCGACGGGCCGCTTTTTTTATGCGCGGCTGAATCTTAAAACTGATCCTCAGGCATCGCCATCACACCCGCACTGCCTTCGACGATGGAACTGCGTATGCCTTGCGCTGCCGACAGGATGTGGTCGGCAAAGAACCGCGCCGTTGCGATTTTTGCCTGGTAAAACTTGGCATCGCCCTCACCTGCCTGCAATTTCCGGTGCGCCACCAGTGCGGCACGCGCCATTTGCCAGCCACCCAGCACGATGCCGGCCAGCTGCAGATAAGGCACACTACCCGAAAACACCGCTTTGATATCGGTCTTCATGTTGGCTGCGACATAGGTAACAACCTCCTCCAGTGCCGCGGAACCCGCTGACAGCTGGCGCAGAATGGCCGCCAGATCGCCGGATTGCACATCCGCCAGTTCCGCTTCCGTCTTGCGTACCTGTGCGATCAGCGCTTTGGCAGTCGCGCCGCCATCGCGCACGGTTTTACGGCCTACCAGGTCATTGGCCTGGATCGCTGTCGTACCTTCATAGATAGGCAGGATCCTGGCATCGCGGTAATGCTGGGCAGCGCCGGTTTCCTCAATGAAACCCATGCCGCCGTGCACCTGCACGCCGGTGGAAGTCACATCCAGAGACATTTCCGTAGACCAGCCTTTGACGATGGGCACCAGGTATTCGTAGCAGGCCTGGTTCGCTTTGCGGGTCGCCTCATCCGCATGGTGGTGAGCCGCATCGCTGGCCGCGGCGGCCACGTAGGCCAGCGCGCGCGCGCCCTCGGTCTGCGCGCGCATCGACATCAGCATGCGGCGCACGTCGGGATGGTGGATGATGCTGACCGCACCAGCGGAACCGGCCAGATCGCGCGACTGCAGGCGGTCCTTCGCATAAGCGACCGCCTTCTGGTAAGCACGCTCTGCGACGGCGACACCCTGCATGCCGACCGCAAAACGCGCGGCGTTCATCATAATGAACATGTATTCCAGGCCGCGGTTCTCTTCGCCGACCAGCGTGCCTAGGGCGCCGCCATTGTCGCCGAACTGCAGCACCGCAGTCGGGCTGGCTTTGATGCCCAGCTTGTGTTCTATCGATACGCAATGCGCGTCATTACGCGCGCCCAGCGAACCATCGGCATTGACCAGGAATTTTGGCACGATGAACAGCGAAATGCCCTTCACGCCTTCCGGCGCGTCCGGTGTGCGCGCCAACACCAGATGGACGATATTCTCGGCCATGTCGTGCTCGCCATAGGTGATGAAAATCTTGGTGCCGAAGACCTTGAAGGTGCCGTCACCCTGCGGCACGGCACGGGTACGCACCATGGCCAGGTCAGAGCCGGCCTGCGGTTCGGTCAGGTTCATCGTACCTGTCCATTTGCCGGTAATCAGGTTTTCCAGGTAAATCGCTTTTTGCTCATCGCTGCCGGCCGTCAGCAACGCTTCAATCGCGCCATCGGTCAACAGGGGGCACAGTGCAAAAGACAGGTTGGCCGAGTTCAGCATTTCTATGCAAGGGGTCGCCACCAGCTTGGGCAAGCCCTGGCCTCCGAATTCAGTCGGGTGCTGCACACCCTGCCAGCCTGCTTCACCGTACATCTTGAAGGCTTCCTTAAAGCCCTTGGTGGTGAAGACGCTGCCGTCTTTCCAGTAGCTGGGAGACTGGTCGCCGGCCCAGTTGAGCGGGGCCACCACTTCGCCGGTAAATTTGGCATTTTCCTCCAGCACCGCCTCCACGGTTTCCGGAGTTGCATCTTCACAGCCGGGCAAGGCATTTACGGCGGACAGGCCGGCCAGTTCGTTCATCACGAACAACATGTCTTTCAACGGGGCGACGTAGCTCATATTTTTACTCCATGTCTCCAAAAAAATAAGGACAGGATGAGTGAAAACCAAAACTCATTCCCTGTCCTTTTAGCGGCGGCAGGCAGATACACATGCATCTACCCGCCTTTTAATGATTTAACCCAGTTCGGCAACCAGTTGCGGAACGATTTCAAACAGGTCGCCGACGATGCCGTAGTCTGCCACGGAGAAAATCGGCGCTTCCGGATCCTTGTTGATGGCGACGATGGTCTTGGAATCCTTCATGCCGGCCAGATGCTGGATAGCGCCGGAAATGCCGACCGCGATGTACAGCTGAGGCGCCACGATCTTGCCGGTCTGGCCCACTTGCCAGTCATTCGGCACGAAGCCTGCATCGACGGCAGCGCGGGATGCGCCCATTGCGGCGCCCAGCTTGTCGGCCAATGGCTCCAGCAGCTTGAAGTTATCGCCGGAACCCATGCCGCGGCCACCGGAAACGATGATCTTGGCAGCGGTCAGCTCAGGGCGGTCTGATTTGGCCACTTCGCGCGAAACGAACGCAGACTTGCCGGAATCGGCAACTGCGGCAATGTTTTCCACTGCGGCGGAACCACTTGTTGCAGCAGCGTCGAAACCGGTAGTACGCACGGTGATGACCTTGATGGCATCGGTGGACTGCACGGTGGCGATTGCATTGCCGGCGTAGATAGGACGCTCGAACGTATCCGGCGAGTCGACCTTGGTAATTTCAGAGATTTGCGATACGTCCAGCTTGGCGGCAACGCGCGGCAGAATATTTTTTCCGTATGCGGTGGCGGGCGCCAGGATATGGCTGTACGCAGACGCGATTGCCAAAGCCTGTTCGGCGACGTTTTCCGCCAGGCCGTCGGCAAAGTGCGCCGCGTCAGCCAGCAATACCTTGGCAACGCCTGCCACCTGGGATGCAGCCTGTGCTGCCGCGGCGGCATTATGGCCGGCAACCAGCACATGGACGTCGCCGCCGCATTGAACTGCGGCAGTGATGGTGTTCAGGGTGCTTCCCTTCAGGGAAGCGTTATCGTGTTCAGCGATGACGAGTGTAGTCATGATGTCTTCCACATTTGCATGTAAATCGCGGCAAAGAATTGAATTGCCGCAAAAGTTATTCTTGAAATTCCCGGGACTTGCGGCGGGATTAAGAGATTACCTTGGCTTCGTTCCTCAGCTTGGAAACCAATGTTGCCACGTCAGGCACCTTGATACCCGCAGAACGCTTCGGAGGCTCGACTACCTTCAGTGTTTTTACACGGGAAGCAACGTCCACGCCCAGGTCGGCCGGCTTGAAATTATCCAGCTGCTTTTTCTTGGCCTTCATGATGTTAGGCAGCGTCACATAGCGCGGTTCGTTCAGGCGCAAGTCGGTTGTGACGATCGCAGGCAAAGTCAGCGACAGTGTTTCCAGGCCGCCGTCTACTTCACGGGTGACCGTTGCCTTGCCGTCTGCAACGGTGACCTTGGATGCAAACGTCGCTTGCGGCCAGCCCAGCAAGGCTGCCAGCATCTGGCCGGTCTGGTTGCAATCGTCATCAATCGCCTGCTTGCCGAGGATGATCAGTTGCGGCTGTTCCTTGTCAGCCAGCGCCTTGAGCAGCTTGGCGACAGCCAGCGGCTGCAGTTCCGCGTCGCTTTCCACCAGGATGCCGCGGTCGGCGCCGATCGCCATGGCCGTGCGCAGGGTTTCCTGGCACTGGGCAACACCGCAGGATACAGCGACGACTTCCGTTACCACGCCAGCCTCTTTCAGGCGCATGGCTTCTTCCACAGCGATTTCATCGAAGGGGTTCATCGACATTTTGACGTTGGCAATATCAACGCCGGAACCATCGGATTTGACGCGCACTTTGACGTTGTAATCGACGACACGTTTGACTGGTACCAGGACTTTCATGGGTCTGCCTTTATTAAACTGATATTTTTAAACTGATTTTCGAACAGAGAGATGCTGAGACTGAGTAAAGCTTGAATCTATGAATCTAAAAGGATGTTGCGGAATAAGCCTGCTATCGACACATGTGCAGGAAGCCCAGCCTATTTCGCAACAGCCCGGATCATCCGGTAAGCAGCGAGCTTACCAAATAGAGCTACAGGCCTGAGGTGCGGACACCTATTGACTCATTGAAGCTTATTGACGCTCATTGACGTAAACGTAAACCCCGACGATTATAAAACGAATTTGACAACTCGTCGCACAATTTAGCACGATCGTTCGATTAAGACCACATTGAAGCTAGAGCCCTACACCTAAAGCCTTGCACTCAAGAAAATAAATAACTATTTTGCAACAAAAAGCCCGCAAAGCAAGCCTTGCGGGCCATTGACACCAACTCTATTTTTAACAAACGCTTGCAACAGGAACAACCCGCGCAAACGGACAAGCCTATTTGCGCTTGATGAAGTATTCGTATTCCTGGCTGTTTTCCAGATGCGACAACAACTCATTGCCGGTCTGCTTGGAAAAAGCCTTGAAATCGCGGACAGAGCCCGGATCGGTTGCGATGACGCGCAACACTTCGCCTGTAATCATATCGGCAAGGGCTTTTTTGGTTTTCAAAATTGGAAGCGGACAATTCAGTCCACGCGCGTCCAGTTCTTTATTGAATTGCATGATGTTTCCAGTGGCAGGGTACAAATTGAATAAACTAATTCGCTCAACAATTGATGCACCAATTCTACCGGAAATTTTACTTAGATGGTGCAACGCAACACACTAATACAGTACAGGTAATCTATTCACAACAAATTTGCACAATATTGGTGAACATTCACAAACAACCTGGATAATTTATCCTTATTCAGCTGGCTGATTCCGCTGTCCGGAACGGTATAAACAAGATGGGAGTGAACCGGCAAACTTCAAGCGATCAACTGGCAGGCCAGTCCATGAATTCGGGCTCCAGCCCCTGGGCTCGCATCCAGTCGGCCATCGCGTAACCAGTGCCTGAATGCCAAGGACGCAGCCTTTCGGGAGCAACCAGGCGGAACTCGACCAGCTCTTCCGATAACTGGATGTCGCCGCTGGCCTTGACGTGGTAGGCGATGATGACTTCGTTCTTGCGGATGAATTCATATACGCCTATCAGCGATATCTGATCCGCATCGAGATTGGTTTCTTCCTTCAGTTCGCGCGCAATACCCTGCTCCGGTGTTTCACCGCGCTCCATGAAGCCGGTGATCAGCGCAAACATCTTTTCCGGCCAGGCCGCGTTGCGAGCCAGCAGGATACGCCCCTCCACCTCCACCAATGCCGCCAGCACCGGCAAGGGATTGTCCCAGTGGGTCCAGTGTCCTTCAGGACAGGCAAGGCGTTCCTTGCCTGCTTCGTGCTGATCCAGGCGCAGCACCAGCGGCGCCGCACAGGCAGGGCAAAATTTGAATTCAGTCATGGAATTTAACGGCCGGTTACGGGAATGCGGGGCTGCTTGGGATGCAGCCGCGCCATGGCATGGGCATCGACATACGCGCCGTTGCGCAGCGCGTAGGAACGCAGGGTTCCTTCAATTTCGAAGCCGAATTTATTGTACAGATGCAGCGCATGCGCATTGTCGGTATACACCGTCAGTTCGACACGCAGCAGGTTCAGCCAGTTATCGGCCAGGCTCAGCAACTCCGCCAGCAATGCAGTGCCTATGCCACGGCCTGTAAAGGAATCGGCGATTCCCATGCCCAGCGCTGCCACATGGCGGCGCCTGGCCCCCTCCTCGATATGCAGGCCGGCAGTGCCGACCAGCACGCCGTCATATACCGCCACCAGCAATGTATCATTCGGGCTGGTCTGCTTCAGCCTGTCCTGCCACATTTCCACCGAAGGATGCGGCAATTGCAAGGTTCCCGCATAGGTATTGCTGCTTGCATACACCCGTTGGATCTGGGCGGCATCATTCGGTTCGGCGCGGCGTATAAAAATCATAGGCGTTCACTTATCCAGGTTGCGACTTCAGACAGCGCTTTTGGCAAGCCGGAAGGATCGGTACCGCCTGCCTGAGCCATGTCAGGACGTCCGCCACCCTTGCCGCCTACCTGCTGCGCCACGAAATTGACCAGCTCGCCGGCCTTGACCCTGGATGTGGAATCCGCAGTCACGCCCGCAATCAGGCTGACCTTGCCGTCGTTCACCGCTGCCAGAACGATCGCCGCAGTCTTCAGTTTATCTTTCAGCTTGTCCATGGTTTCGCGCAGCGCCGTCACATCGGCGCCTTCCAGCGTGGCTGCCAGCACCTTGATGCCTTTGACATCCACCGCCTGCGCGACCAGATCATCTCCCTGGCTGGAGGCCAGTTTTGATTTTAATGCGGCCAGTTCTTTTTCCAGGGATTTAACATGATCCTGAACCTGTACGATGCGTTGTGTCAACTCTTCCGGCTGCGATTTCAACGCTGCTGCGGCTTCATTGACACGGTTGCTCAGGTTTTGCACCAGAGTCAGCGCCACTTCGCCGGTAACAGCTTCCACGCGCCGTATACCCGCCGCAACGCCGCCTTCTGCAACGATCTTGAACAGGCCGATGTCGCCGGTACGCGATACGTGGGTACCGCCGCACAGTTCGCGCGAGAAGCCGATATCCAGCACGCGGACTTCATCGCCGTATTTTTCACCGAACAAGGCCATTGCGCCACCCTTGACTGCATCGTCATACGACATCACCTGCGCCTGCGCCGCATTGTTGGCCAGGATTTCCCGGTTGACGATAAGCTCCACCCGGCGGATCTCATCGGCCGTCATCGGCGCGTTGTGGCTGAAGTCGAAACGGGTTTTTTCCGGATCGACCAGCGAGCCTTTTTGCGCCACATGCGAACCCAGCACTTCGCGCAGGGCCTTATGCATCAGATGCGTCGCCGAGTGGTTGCGCACAGTCTGCGCGCGCACTTCGGTTGCGACCTGTGCCTTGACGCTTTGACCGACAGCCAGCGACCCGGTTTTCAATTCACCATGATGGCCGAATACATCGGCTTGTATCTTCAGCGTATCCGTCACTTCAAACGCTGCGCCGGATTCGATGGACAGCACACCGGAGTCGCCGCACTGGCCACCGGACTCTGCGTAAAAAGGCGTGGTATCCAGCACCACGATAGCCTGCTGGCCGGCCTTGATGTCATTGACAGCGGCGCCATCGACGTACAGCGCAATCACTTTGCTCTGGTGGCTTAAGCTGTCGTAGCCGACAAATTTGGTCTTGTCGCCGCTATATTCCACGCCGGCAGCCATCTTGAACTTACCTGCGGCGCGCGCGGTCTGCTTCTGCCGCTCCATTGCAGCGTCAAAACCGGCCTCATCCAGCACGATATTGCGTTCGCGGCAGATATCAGCGGTCAAATCCAGCGGGAAACCGTAAGTGTCGTACAGAGTGAAAGCGGTGTCGCCATCCAGTTGCTTGCTGTCCTTGGCCAAGGCTGCTTCCAGGATTTTCATGCCATGTTCCAGCGTTTCGCCGAAACGCTCTTCTTCCTGCTTCAGCACCTGCGCAACGCGTTCCCCCGCTTCAGCCAGCTCAGGATAGGCAACGCCCATTTCCTTGACCAGATCGGTCACCAGCTTGTAGAAGAACGGCTGAGTCTGGCCCAGCTTGTGGCCGTGGCGCAGTGCGCGGCGGGTAATGCGGCGCAGCACATAGCCGCGGCCCTCATTGCCCGGAATGATGCCGTCAACGATCAGGAAGCCGGCGCAGCGGATATGGTCGGCAATCACTTTCAGGGAATTGTTTTCCAGGTCAGCACAGCCGGTTTCGCGTGCAGCCGCCTTGATCAGATTCTGGAACGTGTCGATCTCGTAGTTGGAATGTACATGCTGCAATACGGCGGCAATGCGTTCCAGGCCCATGCCGGTATCCACGCATGGCTTGGGCAAGGGATGCAACACGCCCTGCTCATCCTTGTTGAACTGCATGAATACCAGGTTCCATATCTCGATGAAACGGTCACCGTTTTCATCGGGAGAGCCCGGGGGACCGCCCCAGATTTCCGGACCGTGGTCGTAGAAGATTTCGCTGCAAGGGCCGCAGGGGCCGGTATCGGCCATCTGCCAGAAATTGTCCGACGCGTAGCGCGCGCCCTTGTTGTCGCCGATGCGGATGATGCGCTCTGCAGGTACGCCGATTTCATTGAGCCAGATGCCGTAGGCTTCGTCGTCTTCCTGATAGACGGTCACGGTCAGCTTGTCTTTGGGCAGGCCGTAGGCAACAGTCAGCAGCTCCCACGCATAGTTGATTGCATCGCGCTTGAAATAATCGCCAAAAGAGAAATTGCCCAGCATTTCGAAAAAGGTGTGGTGACGGGCGGTGTAGCCGACATTTTCGAGGTCGTTATGCTTGCCGCCGGCGCGCACGCTGCGCTGCGCAGTGGTCGCGCGCGTATAGCTGCGCTTGTCTTGCCCGAGGAACACATCCTTGAACTGCACCATGCCGGAGTTAGTGAACAGCAAGGTCGGGTCATTGCCCGGTATCAGGCTGGAAGAACGCACCCGGGTATGGCCTTTGGATTCGAAAAAGCTAAGGAATTTATCGCGAATTTCTGACGAGTTCATATTTGGTGTATTAGGGTGATATCTAATTGGAAATAAAGTTTAGCCTTTGATTATACGTGATAACTTCCGGTAATTTGGCCCATAAAACACAAAACCACGCTGTCCGGCGGACAACGCGGGGTTTCCGGACGGGGCCAGGGGCCGCGCCCTGCTTATTGCCCTCATTTACGGTAAATCCACGAAATTGGCGGCGATCAGATCTATCCTGTCAGTGCAAAACGCATCGACTCCCCATTCCATAATTTCCCTGGCCCTGTCCGGCTGGTTCACGGTATAGCAGAACAGGCCGTAACCGGCCTGTTTCACCGCACTAGCCAGCTCCGGAGTCAGATGTTTATGGTTGGTGTGCAGCGCGACAGCGTTTAGTTGTTGCAGCTTTTGTTGCCAGTCCGGCTGGATGGTATCGGTCAGGAATCCCCGTGGAATATCGGGTGCATGCTCTTTTGCACTCAGCAAGGCCTCGAAGGAAAATGAAGAAAACAAGGGGAGCGCCTGCATCAGCGACGGGTTGGCCGGCAACGCGGCGCTGAATAATTGCCGCGTCAGCCGAGCCACGGCCTTGCCGGTTTCTACCTCATAGCCCGGCACCGGTTTGATTTCCACATTCATCCAGATACCGTTTTGCTGGCAGAACAGCGCCACCATCTCATAAGTGGGTACATTCTCACCTGCATAGGCAGTACTGAACCAGCTGCCGGCGTCCAACCTCAGCAAATCGGCGGCCAACGTCTGCGCCACATTGCCCGGTCCGGGCACCGTGCGGCCAAAATCAGGATCATGCATCAGCACAGGTATGCCATCCTTTGATAACATGACATCGAATTCGACCGCGCGGAAGCCGCGGTCCAGGCCGCACTGCATCGCTGCCAGCGTGTTTTCAGGAGCAAGCGTGCCGCCGCCACGATGGGCGACCACTTTGGGATAGGGCCACATGCAGATCACCTTTGCAAGAATGAATAACAAAAAAGAACAAGAATTAACACCAGCAACAACTGGACGAAGTATAAAGAAGTCAACATAGGATAATCGAAGATGCAGAACAAAACAGCCTTAGGCCATATTCGCGTGCTCGATCTGACGCGCGTGCTCGCCGGCCCCTGGTGCGCGCAAAACCTGGCCGACCTCGGCGCGGAAGTCATCAAGGTGGAGCGTCCCTTGACCGGCGACGATACCCGCAGCTGGGGCCCACCCTTCCTGCGCGACGAGGCCGGTGACAATACCGGCGAGGCGGCCTACTACCTGGCAGCCAACCGCGGCAAGCAGGCCATTACCGTGGACATTGCCAGCGAAGAAGGCCAGCAGATCGTCCGCGAGCTGGCTTTGCAGTCCGACGTGGTGCTGGAGAACTACAAAGTCGGCCAGCTGAAAAAATACGGGCTGGACTACGAGTCGCTGAAGGAATTGAAGCCCGAGCTGATTTATTGCTCCATCACCGGTTTCGGCCAGACCGGGCCGTATGCGCATCGCGCCGGCTACGACTTTATCGTGCAGGGCATGGGCGGCTTCATGTCGTTGACCGGCGAGCGCGACGAACTTCCCGGCGGTGGGCCACAAAAAGCCGGTGTGGCGATTGCCGACCTGATGACCGGCATGTACGCCACCGTCGCCGTGATGGCTGCGCTGAGCCACAGGGACAGGACCGGCGAAGGCCAGTATATCGATATGGCGCTGCTGGACGTGCAGGTAGCGATGCTGGCGAATATGAACACCAACTACCTGGCCAGCGGCGTAGCGCCAAAACGCTGGGGCAATGCACACCCCAATATCGTGCCCTACCAGACCTTTGCGACATCCGACGGCCACATCATCGTGGCAGCGGGCAACGACAGCCAGTACACCAAGTTCGTGCAGGCCGGAGGCCGCCCTGAACTGGCCGACGATCCGCTGTACTTCACCAACCCGCGCCGCGTGCAGCACCGCGACCAACTGGTGCCTCTGCTGGTGGACATGGTCAAGCAAAAGACCAAGCAGGAATGGATAGATGCGCTGGAAGCCGCCGGTGTGCCCTGCGGCCCCATCAACAATCTGGATGAAGTATTCGACAACCCCCAAGTACTGGCGCGCGACATGCTGGTGAGCCTGCCGCACCCCAGCGCTGGCAAGGTCAGGCTGGTAGGCAGTCCGATGAAGATGTCCGCCACGCCGGCCCAGGCGCTGAGCGCGCCGCCCTTGCTGGGACAGCACACTTCGCAGGTACTGGGCAGCCTGCTAGGCTACGATGAAGACAGGCTGGCCAACTTGCGCGCCCGGAATATCATTTAGGCGCCAGCAGCAAAAAAAAAACGGCGGGCGCGCAGCCCGCCGATTTCCGGCAGAAAGAAAAGCTTAAGACGAAAAGCTTAAGGCAGCTTGGCCAATTCCTTGTTCTGCGCATCCAGCCATACCTTCAGCGGCGCAAAATAATCAAGGATGGCGGAAGCATCCATCTTGTCTTCGCCAGACACCTGTTTCAGCGCCTCCGGCCAAGGGCGGCTCCGGCCCAGGGAAAGCATGGCCTGGTATTTGGCGCCGGCCTGCATGTTCTCAAAAATGGAGCAGCGGTTCAGCGGGCCGGTGTAGCCGGCTTCACGGCACAGCGCGCGATGGAACTGAAATTGCAGGATGTGTGCGACGAAGTAGCGGGCATAGGGTGTATCGGCAGGCACATGGTATTTGGCGCCAGCATCGAAGCCATTGTCTTCCATCGGCGCCGGGCGCTTGATGCCCTGGTATTTTTCACGTAGTTCCCACCATACCTTATCGTAATCCTTGGGATCGACCTTGCCGGAGTACACCTGCCAGCGCCACTGGTCCACCAGGTAGCCGAATGGCAGGAAGGCGACTTTCTCCAATGCCTTGTGCAGCAGCACACCTATATCTTGCGAGGGATCGGGCACTTCATTGAGCAGGCCTATCTTCTTCAAGTATTCCGGCGTCATCGACAGCGTGATGGTATCGCCTATCGCTTCATGGAAACCGTCATTGGCGCCGTTCTTGAATAAAGGAGGCTGCTTGCGGTAGGCCAGGTCGTAATAGATGTGGCCCAACTCATGATGGATGGTGGAAAAATCTTCTGTCGTCGGGTTGATGCACATCTTGATGCGCACATCGGTCGCAGTATCGATATCCCAGGCGGATGCATGGCACACCACTTCCCTGTCGCGCGGCTTGACCAGCATGGAATTGGCATAGAAGGACGGCGGCAATTTTTCCATGCCCAGCGACGTGTAGAATCCTTCGGCAAATTTGGTCATTTGCACCGCATCTATCTTGTGCTCTTTCAGTACTGCGCCAACATCCAGCGACGTGTCCTGCCCCTGCGGCTTGAGGATGGGGTACAGGTTATCCCAGGTCTGGCTCCACATATTGCCGAACAGGTGGGCCGGTATCGGCCCTTCTTTCGGCACCACGTCCGGGCCGTAGGTCTGGCGCAGTTTCAGGCGTACATACAGGTGCAGGGAGTCGTACAGCGGCTTGACCTGCTGCCACAGGCGTTCGGTTTCTGCGGCAAAGGCTTCCGGCGGCATATCGTATTGCGCGCGCCACAAGGTGCCGGTATCCGCATAGCCCATCTCATGCGCGCCCTTGTTGGACAGGGCAACGTACTTCACATAGCTGTCTTTGTAATTGATCGCCTGCTTGTGCCAGCCTATCCACGCATCCTTGAGTTTGGCGGGATCGCGGCTGTTTGCCATGATGTCTTCCAGCTGCCCCAGATCCAGGCAGGAAGAAGCATCGCTCGGCTTGCTGCAATATTTGGCTTTGCCGTATTCGCCGGCCAGCGTCGTGCCAAGACGGGTGTAGGCTTCGCGGTCGGCGGCCTGCGACAGTACCAGGCTCAGTTGCAGCAGTTTCAGTTTGCGCGCGCTGTCGGCGGGCAGTTTCAGCTTGTTGTAGCGGCGGGCCTGCAAGGCAATTTCACTGGCAGCCGTCAACGACTGTTCGCTGGCCTGCGCGGCCATCGTTTCAGTATCGTCGGTAATGTGTGTTTCATATACCCAGGATGCACGTCCGGCGTTGATGCCCAGCTTTTCCAGCCGCTGCTCCGCCGCAGCGATGAATTTTTCCGCTTCCGCTACCGTGGGCGCGCCTTGTTTGCCGTCCGTAGCTGCCGGCGCCAGCAATGGCATTGCCGCGGCAATTGCAGCAGCCAGCGGCAACATGAATTGCTTGCTGAATATTCGGTGTGACATTCTCTTCTCTCTCCACTCTATTTATCGGTCTGTTTTATTGCGGCGGGCGCGGTAGCGATTTAGCTCAGCACATGGCTTACGGCATGACTATCGGTCTGCGCAAAACCCGTCAAATATATCAGCAAATATTCCCTGTTTGCGACACCTGAGCGCAGCCGGCGCCAAATTCCGTCGATTTCACGCCATAAAAGCGCTGGCTCATCGCTTTCCGCTGTCGCCATACGGCTACGGCATAGATAATTCAGTCATCTTCATTCACCCTATCGCGAGGAAATCATGCAAACTACCGTCACTTATGAACAGGCAAAACGCCAGGTGGAACGTAAAATCGGCCTGATGACCCATGCCGCCGTTTTTGTCTTGGTCAACGCCGGCCTGATGCTGCTGAACATGCAACTGGGTCGCTTCAGCTGGTCTGCCTTTCCCCTGTTCGGCTGGGGCATAGGGCTGGTCTTCCATGCGCTGTCGGTTATCGCACATGCTCCGGGAAACAGCTGGAAACAACGTATGATTCAGCATGAATTAAACAAATAAACGGTTTACTCAAAAAAGATCGCATCGACTGCATGAACCATTTAACAAAAACAAAACTGCTGGAACTTTTTCGCTCGCGCGCCTTCCTGATCAAGCTGCGCAACGACTTCATTACGGTAACGGCAATCAATGCTCTCTGCGGCTTCATGCTGACCTACCTGTTGCGGTATGGCGGTGGTCTGCTGGAGAATTTTGTTTTTTCGATGTGCATAGGTAATACCGCCTTTCTGCTCATCAATGGCGGCGCCTTCCTGATCTGGGGCGAACGCCGGGTGTCCCGCCCTGCGTATTACGTGCTTTGCATGGCGGCGGCGCCGGTTGCAATGTATGTCGGCGTCAACCTTGGCTCCCTGATTTACGGTTATCCATTGCGCACTTTCACTTCCTACCACGCGCAGTTCGGCATGGGAACCCTGATCTTTACCTTGGTTGCTTGTCTCGTAACGACTGGCTTCTTCTGGAACAGGGGAAAAATGGCTGAACTGACGGCAACAGCCGAGGCCGAAAAAGCGCGCACCGCCGCCATAGAAAAACAGGCAATGCAAGCGCAGCTGCAACTGCTGCAGGCACAGATAGAACCGCATATGCTTTTCAACACGCTGGCCAACCTGCAAACCCTGATCGGCATAGACCAGGTCCGCGCGCAGCACATGCTGGACCAGCTGATTCAGTACCTGCGCGCCACGCTCAGCTCATCCCGCGCGGACCAGACCAGCCTGTCGCAAGAATTTACCTTGATGAAGGCTTACCTGGAACTGATGTCGATACGCATGGGAAAACGGCTGAGCTATACGTTGGATCTGCCTGCCGAATTGCAGGCGCTGAAGATTCCCCCGATGCTGTTGCAGCCTCTTGTAGAAAATGCGATCAAGCATGGTGTAGAACCGAAGATGGAAGGCGGCAGCATCGTTGTGACGGCGCGGCGCAAGGACGGCATTTTATTGCTGGAAGTTGCCGATACCGGACTGGGCTTGCCGTTCGATCATGCGGAGCGCCAGCTTAACCGCGACGCTGCTGCCGGTAGCCATCTTGGAAATGCCAATGTCAGTGACCGGATTTTGGCAATATACGGCCCCGACGCCTCTTTTACGCTGCAAGCGAACCAACCGGCCGGCGTCGTTGCACGCCTCAGCCTGCCGCTGGCGAATGACTAAACTTACCGGATGACGATAAATGGCACAGATACGCGCCCTGGTGGCAGAGGACGAATCCATACTTTCCTATGCCTTGCTGCAGGCGCTTGGCCGCCTGTGGCCGGAGCTGCAAATTTGCGGCGTGGTAGAAAACGGCGTGGCCGCAGTGCAGGAAGCGCTGGCACAGCAGCCTGACATATTGTTCCTGGACATCAAGATGCCCGGAAAAACCGGGCTGGAAGTGGCCCAGGAACTGGCGGAAGAATGGCCGGAAGGTCCGGCTTTTCCCCTGATTGTGTTCGTCACCGCATATGACGAATATGCCATTCAGGCCTTTGAGCATTCTGCCTCTGACTATGTGCTGAAACCGATTAGCGACGAGCGCCTGGCCAAGACTGTCGGCCGGCTGAAAGCCAGGCTGGACAATAGCCAGGAACGCTCCAGCGAGCTGGAACGGGTAGTCGGGCAGTTGCGCAGCCTGATGCCGCAGGCCGCAGCTGAAACGGAACGCCTGGAAGTGATACGCGCCGCGGTCGGCAACCAGATCCGCATGATACCGGTTGCCGATGTGCTGTATTTCGAGGCGACCGACAAATACATCAATGTCGTTACCGCAGAGCATTCATCGCTGATACGCACCAGCCTGAAAGACCTGCTGCCGCAACTGGACAGCAAGCTGTTCTGGCAGATACACCGCAGCACCGTCGTCAACACGCGGCAGGTACAGGTGGCTATCCGCGACGAGACCGGCAAGCTGACGCTGAAGCTGCGGGGGTCGGATGATGTGCTGCATGTCAGCCGCGTCTATGCGCACCTGTTCAGGCAAATGTAGCCGGAATCCATTCATCGGTAACACTTTCAGGCATAATTGCCGGCTGGGTCGCCACACCTTGAGATGCTTAAACATCAAGCCGGCACCCGCTATCGGCAAACCATTTACCCTACCTGAACACCATGCAAAACAACAACGCCGGCATCACCTGGCAATGCGCCCGCCTGACCGAACTGTCCGCGGCACAGCAGTACGCGATATTCTCCGCCCGCTCGGAAGTTTTTGTTGTCGAGCAGAATTGCGTTTTCCAGGAAATGGATGGCCTGGATCTGGATGCGGATCATGTGATCGGTTGGGGCGGCGACAACGTCGTCGCGGCCTATCTGCGTATCGTTGCTCCGGGCATCAAGTTTGTGGAACCTTCACTGGGGCGCGTCATTACGACTAAAAATTTTCGCGGCGGCGGCGCAGGCAAGACGCTGATCGCGGAAGGGATCAGGCACCTGGAGCGCATGTATCCGGACCAGGCGATACGCATAGGCGCGCAAGCCTACCTGGAAAAATTTTACGGTTCATTCGGCTTCAGGACCGTGACCGACATCTACCTGGAAGACGACATCCAGCACATCGATATGGTGCGAAACGCCGGCCACACTGAGTAACAAGAAAAAGACTAGGCTCCAAAGTAGCCTATGCCCTTGGCCATCATTGCCGCGGCAAGAATGACCAGCGCCAGCAACGTCAACTCCAGATGGATGATGCCGCGCAGCCTGCGCCGTTGCTGCGTGCTGACATCGGGCACTACCCCCTGCTTCAGGGACTTGCCCCATTTGATAAAGACCACGGTGGGGTAAATCGATACCAGCCCCGCCACGATGAACAATGTCATCTTTGCGATGAAGGGGCCGCTATGCAAATAGTATTGCGGGCCTTTTTCAAAATGCATCACACGTAGCAAACCCAGCACCAGGATCAGCCCGGCAGCCAGACCGTATGCCGCATCCAGCTTCTGGATTTTTCTCGCGGACTGCAGGCTCAACGGCTCCGCCAGCAACAGCATTTCAGCGGACAGGCTCACCATGATGGCAATAAACGCCAGATGATGCAAAAAAGCGATGAAGGCATTCACGTTCGACTCTCCCTGTTTATGTTCCATGCGCATATTGCCTGAGACCGTTCCGGCGCCGCAGTGAAATGCGATGGAATACACATTCCACGCAGCGAGCACCGCCGAATACGGCGCCAGCGGAACTGCAGCGATGCGACGAAGCCGTCATATACACAGCTGGCGGCTCCTCAGGCTGGAATAAAGCCTCGTCTCTGCCTATATTAAAACGGCAGTTTATCTATTTCGCTACATAAAAAGCATGAGACTGAATTTTTCTGGCCATGAAATCCTGAATATCCTATAATTTCAGTAATTCCTGAAAATTCAATAAATCAAGTAAATGACGAATCCACAACTTAGTCCGCTGACGCAGCGCTTCATCCTGCATTTTGGAGAGATGGGCAGCCGCTGGGGCATTAATCGCACCGTCGGCCAGATTTACGCCCTGTTATACGTGCAGTCCAAGCCGCTGAACGCTGACGAGATTGCCGAGGCCTTGTCTTTTTCACGCTCCAATGTCAGTATGGGCTTAAAGGAATTGCAATCATGGCGGCTGGTAAAGCTGCTGCACAAACCCGGCGACCGCCGCGAATACTTTGAGCCGCCCAAGGATATCTGGGACATTTTCAAGGCTCTGCTCGAAGAGCGCCGCCGGCGGGAAGTGGAGCCGACCTTGTCCATGCTGCGCGATGCGCTGTTGGAAAATCCCGCCAGCGAGACTGACCGCGTGGCCCAGGAGCGCATGCGCGAGATGTACGACCTGATAGAGCTGTCCAGCTCCTGGTTCGACGATGTGCAGCGCCTGTCACCCGAAACCCTTGCGTCTCTGATGAAAATGGGTTCCAAGGTCAAGAAACTGCTGGATGTACGAGACAAGTTCCGCTTCAGCGGCAGCACGGATAAAGACGGCAGGCAGGACGTTCTCGACCAGCAGGATGATAGCGAGCTTTCCTAGGAGATTCAGCAGATGCCCATGCAACTGGAAGAATTTTCACCACCGCCTGCCTCTCCCCGCTGGTGGCCGCGCCGCTTCACACGGTTGCCTCTGGCGCTGGAAATTACGCTGGCGCTGATCGTGAAGGCGGTGATCCTGACGATGCTGTGGAAATTCTTTTTCTCCCATCCGCAGGCAAAAAAAATGCGCTTGCCGCTCCCGCAAGTCGAGCAACATCTGCTGGCGCAAAACCCTTCGACGATGCCGACTGTCCCACGGGTATCTCCCGCCGCGACAGATGCGCCCTCCCCGGTTTCCAAAACTACTGACAAAGGCTTTCTTCCATGACCTCAATCGATGAAGTCGTCGCCCTGTCGCGGCTGCAATTTGCAGCCACCGCGATGTATCACTTTCTGTTTGTTCCGCTCACCCTGGGGCTGTCTTGGGTATTGGTCATCATGGAATCGGTGTATGTGATGACAGGCAAGGAAATCTACCGCGACATGACCAAGTTCTGGGGCAAGCTGTTCGGCATCAATTTTGCGATGGGCGTGACAACCGGGCTTACGCTGGAGTTCCAGTTCGGCACCAACTGGGCTTATTACTCGCATTACGTGGGCGACATCTTCGGCGTGCCGCTGGCCATTGAAGGCATGATGGCCTTCTTCCTGGAGTCCACGTTTGTCGGCCTGTTCTTTTTCGGCTGGCCGCGGCTGTCCAAGGTCCAGCATCTGGGCGTGACCTTCCTGGTGGCGCTGGGCTCCAACCTGTCGGCGCTGTGGATACTGATCGCCAACGGCTGGATGAACAACCCGGTGGGCGCGGAATTCAACTTCGAGACCATGCGCATGGAGCTGGTCAACATGCAGGACGTCATCTTCAACCCGGTTGCCCAGGTCAAGTTCGTGCATACGGTGGCGGCCGGCTATGTGACGGCATCGATGTTCGTGCTCGGTATTTCCGCTTTCTACCTGCTGAAGGCACGCGATACCTCGTTTGCGCTGCGCTCCTTTGCCGTTGCAGCCGGCTTCGGCCTGGCGTCCACCCTGTCGGTGATCGTGCTCGGCGATGAGTCCGGCTATACCGCCGGCGAAGTCAACAAAGTGAAGCTGGCGGCGATAGAGGCGGAATGGAATACCGAACCGGCGCCGGCGGGCATCACGGTATTCGGCCTGCCGAACGACAAGGAAGAACGCACCGATTACGCCGTCAAGATACCCTACGTGCTCGGCCTGATCGCAACGCGCTCCACCGATACCGAAGTCAAAGGCATCAAGGATCTGAAAAAAGACCATGAGGTCCGCATACGTAACGGCATGCTGGCTTACGCGGCGCTGCTGAAACTGAAGTCAGGCGACAAATCGCCGGAAGCCCACGCAGAGTTCAACAAGCTGAAGGGTGACCTGGGTTTTGGCCTGCTGCTGAAAAAATATACCGACAAGGTCGTTGATGCAACGCCGGAGCAGATACGCATGGCAGTGAACGACACAATTCCCAAGGTATGGCCGGTATTCTGGTCTTTCCGGCTGATGGTGGCGCTGGGCATGCTGTTCCTGCTCATCTTTTCGCTGTCTTTCTACTTCCTGATCCGCAAGCAACTGGCGACGCGACGCTGGCTGCTTAAGCTGGCAGTCATCAGCATTCCGCTACCGTGGATCGCTGCCGAGCTGGGCTGGTTCACAGCGGAATTCGGCCGCCAGCCGTGGACCATTTCGGGCGTGTTGCCCACGCATTTGTCGGCGTCCAGCCTGACCCCTTCCAGCCTGTATTTCAGCCTGGCCGGTTTCATTGGCTTCTATACCGTGCTATTGGTCATAGAGATGACGCTGATGGTCAAGTACGTCAGGCAAGGGCCGAGCAGCCTGCACACCGGCAACTACCATTTTGAGAAAGCCGGCGCCGCAACCATGCCTGCTTCGGCCACCACAGGAGCGCTGTCATGATCTTCGACTATGAAGTGTTAAAAATTATCTGGTGGGGGTTTGTCGGCTTTCTCATCATCGGCTTTGCGCTGACCGACGGTTTCGACATGGGCGTGGGCATGCTGCTGCCCTTTGTCGGCAAGACGGACATGGAAAGGCGGGTCATGCTCAATTCCGTCGGCCCTACCTGGGAAGGCAACCAGACCTGGCTGGTCACGGCCGGCGCGGGCACTTTTGCGGCATGGCCGCTGGTCTACGGCACGGCATTTTCCGGCTTTTATGTCGCCATCCTGCTGCTGCTGTTTGCGCTGTTTTTCCGCCCGGTGGGCTTCGATTACCGCAGCAAGCTGCAGAATCCGACATGGCGCACTGCCTGGGACTGGGGCTTGTTTATCGGCGGCTTCGTTCCGCCGCTGATTTTCGGCGTCGCTTTCGGCAACCTGCTGCTGGGCACGCCGTTTAACTACGATATGACAATGCGAGTCACCTATTTCGGCAATTTCTTCGGCCTGCTGAGCCCGTTCGGGCTGCTGTCCGGAGTTCTGAGCGTTGCCATGCTGGCCATGCACGGCGCCAGCTTCCTGCAGGTGAAGACGGAGGATGAAGTCGCCAGGCGCGCACGCAAAGCGGCAATGATCGCCGCTGCACTCACACTCATCTGCTTTATCGCGGCAGGCATCTGGATTGCGACTGGCATTGAAGGCTACCGCATTACCAGCATGCCAGCCGCGGCGTCCGCCTTCATGCCTCCGGCAAAAACGGTGGAAAAAGTAATGGGCGGCTGGATGGGCAACTATGCACTATGGCCGGCATTGTGGCTGGTACCGGCCGGCACGATAGCTGCAGCAGCAGCCTGCCTGCTGTTCTCCGGCATGCGCAAGTCATTGCCGGCCTTCATTGCCAGCGGCACTGCGGTAGCCGGTATTATCCTGACTGCAGGCAGCGCGATGTTCCCTTTCATCATGCCGTCCTCGCTGGACCCGAACAGCAGCCTGACGGCTTGGGATGCCGTATCCAGCCACCGCACACTGGGCATCATGTTCTGGGTCGTCGTGCTGCTGATGCCGGTCGTCATGCTGTATACCGGCTGGGTCTATCGCGTGATGCGCGGCAAGGTGACACTGCAGCATATCCACGACAATGAGCATTCGGCCTACTGAGGCAATTGCCAACTAACCGGAACGGAGAAAACCATGTGGTACTTTACCTGGATATTGGGCGTAGGCCTGGCGTTGGCTTTCGGCATTATCAACGTAATGTGGCTGGAAGCGAATTATGCCTTCGGCGCGCGCGATGAAGATACGACACGCGAAAGATTTGAACAGGCAAAACTGAAAGCCGAACAGTAAGAAGAAACAGAAAAAAAAGATGGCGGCCGCAGCCGCCATCCTTGTATTGCATCTCCCACTAATCAGATAGTGATGCTTTGCGCTATCTGGCTAGGCAGCAGGTAGGGATATGGCGCCGGCCTGCGCAGATTGCGCGCATTGATAGTCGCTTCAACTTCCAGCAACGCATTCTTGAAGCGTGCCAGCGGTCCGTCGCTGCCGGTGATGTTGTGGTCTTCAAACCATTCGGGGTAAGGGAAGTAGTTGCTGCGGTAGTCGCCCAGCCGGCGGTAGTAGATGGAGCCCAGCACGCTCAGCAGGTTGATCTGCTCTATGCCCAGCGGCAGCGACGGCAGCATTGCCAGCCAGTCGCGCTGCGTATATTCCTTGCCGGCTTCCGGCACCTGTGTCCAGCCTGCGCCGGAGAACATGGGCGCGTACATCATCATGCCCTTTTGCGGGAAATTGGCGGCCGAATGCTGCGCGCTTGCAGTAAATATCACCATCGTCAACACTTCAACCAACTGGGCGCGGTCGGCAATGGATTTGAAACCCTTGACGCTGCCTTCGTTCTCCGCCATCAGGCTCGCGGTCCATGCTGCCAGTTCGGTATCGCCGACCACCTGGGCATCGCTGCTGTAATAGATGCTGACATACTCCGTTACCCATTGATGGATCGCTCCCCATGCCAGCAAGGCATCGTCACGGTATGGGTAATCCGGCAAATGCACGGCGTTGCCCACGTTGCGCGCGGCAAGTTCTGCCGGCAGCATGTTCTGGTAAAAGTCATAAGCCAGCCTGTCTGCGCCGGCAGCCTTCTGTGTGCACTGGACCGGCGTGCCGAACAGATGGTCATTGATGGAATCCGGCGCCAGCAAGGTGGAAGCAGCCTTGTCGTTGATGGACAGCGTGCCCTCAAAATGCGGCAGCAGCAGCACATGCAATGGATGCTCAGGCGCCAGACAGCGATATGTAGCCATGGCAAATGCCTCCATCAGCAAATGGGTACGCGCCAGATGCACGAATAATTCAAGGTAGTTGGTATCGGCGGTCTGCACGACCATCTTTGCCATTTCCCAGCCCCATTGCGCACTCGCATCCGATATCGCAGGTTTCAGGAAAACAGGAAATTTGGCGGGGTCCTGCCCGCACTGTATCGCAACCGGCGTCAATGATTGTCCGGCCACCGGCACGGCAAACAAGGCGAATGGCGCATACACATATTTGGGTTTGCCCTTATACAGGCCGGGATTTTCCACCAGATAATTCAGCTCGGAAAAATCCAGCAGGTAGAGCCGACCTTCGCTGCCGGCCTTCGCCAGGCTGTCTGCATTGCCCATGACTTGCTGGTATTGCAACTCGCTGACGGGGAATCGGTCCGGCAGGCTGGCAATACCTTTCAGCAGCATGGGATTGGGGCCGGCCACGCGCAGGCGTGCGAATACCTGATCGTTCTGGAAAGAAGTTGAGATTTGCGGGATCGCAATGGCCTTGAACAGGTTGTTGTAATCTTGCAGGTCGGGTGCGCTGGCTTGCGCCGTTTCATGCAACTGTGCCGATTCGTGCAATAGCTTTGCTTCTTCCAGCTTTATTTCACCAAACGCAATCGCTATCTCCGCCATCAGCGCCACCCGTGCGAAGGACGACTCAAGTCCGTCCTGCGTAGTGTTTTTTGCCTTTTCAACCAGGTTTTTGACAGACTCCAGCCTGTTCTGGATAGGCAGCTTTTTACCGAACCATCCCAGCTCGTCATTGACCTTGATGGCCAGCAGATTTTCTCCCACCTTGACCAGGGCTTCGAGGATCAGCACCTTCCATTCCAGCGTAGGCTGATCTGTTTCCGGCACCGTCGCACTCATGGGAACACCGACCAGATTGACCACTTGGTCGTTCCAGATATATTTCCCTTTGGCATCTAATAGTTGTTTTGCGCGCTTTTGTTGCTGCGCAGGGCTATCATTTTGCGGAAGGCTGGGACTACGGCGTGATGATTCTGCTAGCATGAGTATTCCTCAGTTGGTGGAACAGACAACGCGTCAATCGACAAGCTTAAACGTGGCAAGAATACTATGAAATTCGGCAGAGAAACTATTTTAGACACGCACCTGTTAAAAAAACTGCGCATAAAAATGCAAAGACAGCGGGAAAACCGGCATACTTAGACGTTGTTGAAAAGAAAAATTCAACGCTTCAATCACGTGCCTGGATAGAACCTTATTCGTAGCAGCAACACTTGAAGACCAGTAAAGAACCAATCATTAAATTTGCCTGCAATAACACTCCGACAGAGAATGCGCGGGCCGATACCAGGTAGAGACAAGGCAATTGGATGTTAAAGCTTGAGGGATATTCCCTGATTCAGAAACTGCGCAAGAATGGCGAATTTATCGTCCTGCGCGGCCAAAGGAGTGGGGATCAAAAACCAGTATTGATCGTTCAGCCTGCGGCCGAACATCCGACCACGGCCATTTTGCTGCGCCTGCAGCACGAATACAATCTGCGTAATGAGCTTGACCCCAGCTGGGCAGCGCAACCTCTCGACCTGATTAATACCGACGGCAAGACAAGCTTGATCCTGGACGATGCCGGCGGCCAATCGCTGGACCAGTTGCTGGGTCGAGCGATAGAACTGCCGCTGTTCTTGCGGATAGCCGTGGGTATTTGCGCTTCTCTGGGGCGTTTGCATCAGCAGGACATCATCCACAAAGACATTAAACCTGCCAACATCCTGATCGATGCAGCCAGCGGCAATTGCCGCATCACGGGCTTCGGCATCGCATCGCGCGTGCCGCGCGAACAGCAGGCACCTCTGCCGATGGAAGTGATTGCCGGCACTTTTGCGTATATGGCGCCGGAGCAGACCGGGCGGATGAACCGTTCGATAGATTCCCGCAGCGACCTGTATGCGCTGGGTGTCACTTTTTACGAAATGCTGACCGGCAGCCTACCCTTCACCGCTTCCGACCCCATGGGCTGGGTGCATTGCCACATCGCGCGCCAGCCTACGCCGCCTTCCAGGCTGAGGCCGGACATTCCGGAAATGCTGTCGGCGATCATCATGAAGCTGCTGGCGAAGACAGCGGAAATGCGCTACCAGACGGCGGCCGGCGTCATGGCCGACCTGTCGCGCTGCATGGAGCAATGGTCCGAGAAATCCTTTATTGCGCCATTCGTGCTGGGCACGCGCGACGCTTCGCGCAGGCTGATGATTCCGGAAACCCTGTATGGCCGCGAGGTGCAAAAGAAGGTATTGCTGGATGCGGCGGCGCGTGTGGTCGTCAACACCAACCCGGAACTGGTGCTGGTATCAGGCTATTCCGGCATAGGCAAATCCTCGCTGGTCAACGAACTGCACAAGTCCATCATACAGCCGAGGGCGGTATTCGTTTCCGGCAAGTTCGACCAGTACAAGCGTGACATCCCTTATGCAACGCTGGCACAGGCGCTGCAAAGCCTGATACGGCAATTGCTGAGCCAGTCTGAGCGGGAACTGCTGATCTGGCGGCAGGCTATCCTGAAAGCCGTCGGCAACAACGGCCAACTGATGGTGGACCTGATCCCCGAGCTGCGCTTCGTGATCGGCGAGCAGGCTGCTACGATAGAACTGGCGCCGGATGAAGCACTGAACCGCTTCCAGACGGTATTCCGCCAGTTCCTGGGCACCTTTGCCATGGCGGAGCGGCCGCTGATCATCTTCCTCGATGATCTGCAATGGATAGACCCGGCCAGCCTGAAATTGCTGGAACACCTGATGACGCATAGCGAAGTCAGGCACGTGCTGTTCATCGGCGCCTACCGTGACAATGAAGTCACCGCGGCGCATCCGCTGATGCTGACCAAGGATACCATCCAGAAAAGCAAGGCCAGCGTGCACGAAGTCGTACTGGCGCCCTTGCAGGAAGGCGACGTCGCCAGACTGGTGGCCGATACGCTGCGCTGCGACGTCAAGGTGACGGCGACGCTGAGCCAGTTGGTATATGAAAAGACCGAGGGCAATCCCTTCTTCACGATACAGTTTCTGACCAGCCTGGCGGAACAGCGCCTGCTGGCCTTCGATGCCATTACCGCCAACTGGACCTGGGACATAGACCGCATCCGCGCCAGGGATTTGTCGGATAACGTCGTGGACCTGATGATAGGCAAGCTGCAACGCCTGCCGGAAGCCACGCAGGATGCTTTTCAATACCTGGCCTGCCTGGGCAACACCGCCAATGTGGAAACCGTCGCGCGGATGGCCGACAAGACCGAGGAAGAAACTCATACCGACCTGTGGCACGCGGTACGCATGGGGCTGCTGATACGCAACGACAACTACTACCGCTTCCAGCATGACAGGGTGCAGGAGGCAGCGTATTCGCTGGTGTCGCCGCAAAGCCTGCCGCAGCTGCATCTGCAGATAGGCAGGCTGCTGCTGTCGACCATGTCGGCCGAAGCGATTGAAGAAGACGTGTTCAGCATCGTCAACCACCTGAACCGCGGCATGGAACTGATCACAGACCAGCAGGAAAAAGACCGGCTATGCTTCCTGAACCTGCTGGCCGGCCGCAAGGCCAAGGACTCCATTGCCTATGCTTCCGCGCGCGGCTACCTGATACAGGCAATCGCACTGCTACCGGACGACGCGTGGCAATACAATTACGAGGACACATTCGCGATTTATTTTGCGCTGTCCGAGTGCGAATACCTGACGGCTCATTACGATCAGGCCAATCAGTTGTTTGACCTGATTTTTGCACATGCAGGTTCCAGCCTGGACAAGGCCAAGCTCTACATTCTGCAGCTGACGCTGCACCAGATTTCCGGGCATTTCGACAGTGCCACCGAGGTGTCGCGGCAAGCCCTGAGCATGTTTGGCGTGGACTTTCCGAAATCGGATGAAGACATTCCCGCCGCCGTGCAGAGGGAAAAGAAGCTGCTGGACAGCAGCCTGAACGGACGCGATATTGCCGAACTCGTCAACCTTCCGTTGATCCACGATATAGAAACCCGCGTGATTTTGGAATTGTTGACCGAGATGGCGCCCTCTGTATGGAACTCCAGCCCGAAGATCTACCCGCTGGTGATATTGACGACACTGAATTTTGTGCTCCGCCACGGCAATACCGAAGCGGCCTGTTTTGCCTACTCTTCGTATGCCATCCTGTCCGCATCGATAGGCGAGGTTTCCGCGGCCATCAAGTTTTCTGAACTGGCGCTGCTGCTGAACGACAAATTCAAGGATAGCAAGCGCAAGGGCCGGCTGCTGTTTAACCAGGGGGCAATCATCCACTGCTGGCAGCGCAGCATCGCCAGCGGCGTACCCGTATTGGAAAATGCCTTCGTCTCCTGCCTGGAAACCGGCAACCTGCTGTTTGCCAACCATGCTGCCAGCGCCATCGCGCTGATGGTCATAGAAAAGAATGAGCCGCTGGACGATGCGTTGAAAAGCATCAAGAAATATATCGCCTTTACGCGCCAGAGCCATTACGACGTCGTCACCGAAATCGTGAGGCTGAGCGAACAGTTCGTCGCCTGCATGAAAGGGCTGACCAACGATGAGTCCAGCCTGAACGACGACGGCTTCAGCGAGAGCGAGGCACTGGTCGCCATTACCAGGGCCGGCTACGGCAGCGGCATCCCTCGCTTCCATATGCTGAAACAGGTAACGCAATATACTTTCGGCCACTACGAAGAAGCGCTGGAGTCTGCCGCGCAGGCAGCCCAGCATTTGCATTACGTCAGGCTGACGCTGATCGAGGCCAGCCACTATTTTTACCATGCGCTGACGCTTGCCGCGCTGTACCCGGGTGCCGGCGCGCGCCAGCACGAGTATAAAGAGCAGTTGCTGACGCGCACGGCAATGCTGAAAAAACTGGCGGAAGACTGTCCGGAAAATTTCCTGAACCGGTATACGCTGGTGCTGGCGGAAATTGCGCGCATCGAAGGCCGGGAGCTCGATGCCATGCACGCTTACGACGATGCCATCAAGCTGTCCAGGGAACATGGATTCATGCAGGCAGAAGGCATTGCCAATGAGCTGGCGGCCAAATTCTACCTGAGCCAGGGGTTTGAACGCGTCGCCACCAATTATCTGCGCGAGGCGCGCTATTGCTTCCTGAAATGGGGTGCATTGGGCAAGGTCAATCAGCTGGACAGCGAGTACCCCTGGCTGGATGCGCAGGCAGTACCCGCCAGCGCAATGGCGTATGACGCCCGGCTGGAGAACCTGGATATGATGAGCGTGGTCAAGGCTTCACAGGCTGTATCCGGCGTTATCGAACTGGAACAGCTGATCAAGTCACTGTTGCAGATCGTCATTGAAAATGCTGGCGCCGAACGCGGTCTGCTGATGCTGCCGCATGAGCAGGGTTATCGCATCGAAGCCGAGGCCAATACACTGGCCAATGGCGCGGAAGTCAACTTCCTGCGCGCACCGACAACTACGCAGCTGGCGCCTGAGACCGTGTTCCAGTACGTGATCCGCACGCAGGAAAAGGTGCTGCTGGATGATGCCTGCCTGACCAACCAGTTTTCCGGCGATGCGTATTTATTCGAGTCGCAACCCCGCTCGGTGCTGTGCCTGCCGTTGCTGAAACAGGGAAAAATGGCCGGCGTGCTGTACCTGGAAAACAAGCTGACGCCGGGTGTCTTCACGCCGGAACGCATTGCAGTGCTGGAGCTGCTGGCGTCCCAGGCAGCGATTTCTCTGGAAAACGCCAGCCTGTACCATAACCTGAAAGAAGAGAACAACGACCGCAAGCGTGCCGAACTCGCATTGCAGCAGCACCAGGACCAGCTGGAGCAGACAATACGTGAGCGCACAGCCGAAGTTGTCAGACAAAATCTGGAGCTGGAGCGGGCTTACAAGGCATTGGAAGACGTCAGCCTGACGGACCAGCTGACCGGCCTGCGCAACCGGCGCTTTTTGCAGCAGCAGCTGGATGTCGATATTGCCATCACCGCGCGCCGCTACGAGGAGTGGCTGAACAATGGCTCCGAGTTGCAGCCGGAAGACATGGACCTGATCTTCTACATGGTGGATCTGGACCACTTCAAGGCCGTCAACGACCAATATGGCCATGCGGCCGGCGACAGGGTGCTGGTGCAGATACGGGAGCGGTTGGAAGAGGTCTTCAGGGAATCGGATTTCCTCACGCGCTGGGGCGGCGAGGAGTTTCTGGTTGTGGCACGCTCGACCAGCCGTTCCGACGCGGCGACGATTGCGGAGCGCATCCGCCATGCAATCTCCGGCAGGGAGTTTGAACTGGCAGACGATGCCAAATTGGCCAGGACTTGCTCGGTAGGCTTTGCCTGCTACCCTTTCCTGCCGGCGACCCCGCGCCTGCTGTCATGGTCGCAAGTGGTGGAACTTGCCGACCAGGCGCTGTATGCCGCCAAGCGCAGCGGACGCAATGCCTGGGTAGGCTACTTCGGCACCGAGCAGACTCGCATCGACAATGCTTTCCAGCGGCTGATGCACAAGGCGTCACTGGCCAGCCAGGATGAAGAGCTGCAGATGGTCAGCAGCAAGGACGTGGCGCTGCTCAAGCAATGGTAAGGCATTAACATCAAGCAGGCCGCCAAGGCGCCTGCGGGCCTGCCCGATTTACAGCCCGTCACGTGTAAGCCCTTATTTTCAAACAAAATTTTCTTGTAACATTGCGGACATTTCCCTTGACGCAGCAATTGCGCCTTGCGTACACTCACACGATCCTTTAAATCCCAGAGTCGACCCGATTGAGTGTGCCGGCATCTGATTTGCGGGTGCAGCCGGGCCTTCATGGGCCCATCCCTCGGGCTTGCCCTCCCCCAAATCACATGTCAGCATGCCTGGACAAATTATCGCCTATGAAACCATTCCGACATCGACTATCTCTTGCCCTGGCTTCCGTATTGCTGGTGTGGGCCAGCCCCCAGCTAAGCCATGCAGGAGAAAGTGATTTATATGCACTGGAAAATCCAGGCAGCGCAGCAAGTCTCAAAACCCCTCTGATCCCGGTAGAAGCAATGCCGGATTCACCCGAAAATCCCCTCCCGGAAACGCCCGCCACCGATGCCGCGCCTGTGCCGGAAGTCGACCTTTGGGCACGGATCCGTAACGGCTATGCGATTCCCGACCTGGATAACCAGCTGGTGGCAAACCAGCTGAACTGGTATAGCTCGCGCGCTGACTACATACAAAGGACCGTGGAGCGCGGCTCGCGCTATCTGTACCATGTGGTCGAAGAGTTGGAAAAACGCGGCATGCCGACGGAACTGGCGCTGTTGCCGTTTATAGAATCCGCCTTCAATCCGCAAGCGATGTCGACTGCCAAGGCCTCTGGCATGTGGCAGTTCATGGCAGCGACCGGGCGTGACTTCAACCTGAAACAGAATATGTTCAAGGATGACAGGCGCGGCGTGGTCGACTCGACCGATGCAGCACTGACCTATCTGGAAAGGCTGCACGGCATGTTCGGCGACTGGCAGCTGGCGCTGGCAGCCTATAACTGGGGCGAAGGCTCAGTGCAGCGCGCCGTCAAGAAACAGCAGGCGCTCGGCCTGCCGATAGACTTTGAAAGCCTGTCGGCATTGATGCCGAACGAAACCAAAAACTACCTGCCGAAGCTGCAGGCAGTAAAAAATATCATCGGACATCCAGAGCAATACGGCATCGTGCTGCCCAAACTGGATAACCAGCCCTATTTCGTCTCCATTGAGAAAACCAGGGATATCGATGTCAGGGTGGCAGCCAAGCTGGCGGAACTGTCTGTCAGTGAATTCAATGCACTGAACCCGCAGTTCAACCGCCCTGTGATTACCGGTGACAGCAGCACCAAGATTTTGCTACCGATGGAAAATGCCGAGCTGTTCAAAGAAAACCTGAGCAAATGGCAAGGCCCTCTGTCCAGCTGGTCTACCCATGTCGTTGGCAAGACTGAAAGAGTGGAGTCGCTGGCCAGCCGGCTGGGCCTGAAGCCTGAGCTGATACGTGAAGTAAACCTGATCCCTGCGAAGATGCTCGTCAAGGCCGGCTCCACGCTGCTGATTCCCAAGTCTTCCAAGGCGCCGGACCAGGATATCTCGATGGAGATTGCAGAGAAGGCGCAGCTGATCATCGAGAAAAATCCGCCTCCGGGACGCCAGGTCAGTTTCAGGGTCGGCAAACACGACAACCTGAATTCGGTTGCCAGACGCTACAAGGTCAGCGTGGCTCAGCTAAAGGATTGGAATGACCTGAAGCGCGACAATATTGCAGCCGGCCAGACTTTGCAGATTCATTTGCCATACGTGGCTGCAGCCAGGGGTAAACAGGTCCATGTCGCAGCACATACTGCAGGCGCCGGCAAAGTGGGGCAACGTAGCGCCAATGCCTCCAACGGGCGCAAAGCAGCTCCTGGCAAGATCATGCTGGCCAGTGCAAAAGCGCCGAAGAAACGGCACGGGTAACGCACAATCCGGCGAACCATCCGGCCAGGCCGGATAAAAGCAAAATGGCGCAGATTGAATCTGCGCCATTTTTTTATGCTCGTATTGCATCTATTCACTCCAGCCAAACCCGCAGGGCAGGCTGGCTAGAGGAGAGAAACAGGCCTATGCCAATTTATTTCTGGTTGGCGTAGATGATCCAGTAACGGGCCAGATCTGCCGCGCCATCTTTACCTTGAACCGACTTGAAGGTCTTGATGGCATTGGCTTTTTTGCCCGCCTGCAGGTAGGCAATGCCCAGGTGCAGTTTGGCATCTTCCGGATATTTGATATTATCCTTGGCAATACCTTTTTCCATCATCGGCAGGCCCTTGTCTGCCTGTCCATTGACGACGTACAGGTAGCCGAGGTTGACCAGGCCGGAGCCATCCTTGCTTTGCTCGGCGTCCGCTTCGGCAGCTGCCAGGCCTTTATTGCTTTCAGCCAGGTTTTTATTGGCCAGGTCGCGCAGGCGCTTGTGGCGTTCGGCTTCAGTGCCGGTGCCCAGTGCATTTGTCTTGTAGCCCTGGTCGATCACCTTGATGGCTTCTGTCGGGTATCCGGCTTGCAGGGACAACTGCGACATTTCCATGAAATCGTTGGTCTTGGTCAGTTGGCCTACCGCCAGTTTCAGACGATACAGATCCAGCGACAGACGCTCGGAGAAGCCAGGTTTGCCGGGCAGGCGGTTCAGCATGTCAGCCCACAACTCCTTCTTCGGGTAATAAGTCAGCAGTTTTTCCAGCGCGCCGACATAACCTGCCTTGTCGTTTTGCTTCAATGCGGCATTCGCATACAGTTGCAGGCTGGTTTCGCTTGGCGTGCGGCCTGCTTTTTCTTCAGCCGCCAGATCGGATTGCACTTCTTTCAAGGTGCGGCCATAGTCGCCGCTCATGTACAGGGACTGGATCAAGAAGGGGCGCATCGCCGGGTCGCTGCCGCCATCGGCGTTAAAGCGTGTGATCGTTTGCACTGTCTTGGCGTAGTTGCCCGCTTTGTAATAAGCGCCTGCCAATGCTTTCAGGTAGGTCAGGTGATCCGGACCGGTCAGCTTGTTGGTTGCCAGCACCGCTTCGTACGCGCGGATTGCTGCATCGTTATCGCCTGCAGCAGATGCAACCGCTGCGCGCATGCGTTCGATAGTGAAGTTTTCATTGGCATTTTTGCCGCTGATATTGTCGGTCTCGCGCAATCTGGCCAGCGCTTCCTTGTATTTCTTGGCTTTGAACAGTTCGCCGGCAGCTTGCACGTGCTTGCCGATTTCCGGGCGCATCGCTTCTTGTGCATAGGCAGTGTTGCCGACAAAGCCGGTCAGTTCAGGAACAGAGCTCAGGCCGATAACAGCGAGCAGCACAGCCAAGCGCGACAGTCGAAATTGCTTCATATTTGATCTCTCAATCAACAAATTTAATGAATTGTGGATTCAATACAGGTGATGCGGAGTGTATACCAAGTTCCATTCAATTTGATAAAAACTCGGTGATGGAATGGCGCCCAGTCCGGCTCCCGGATTGCACATCTCGTGTACATGAAAAATGGCAGGGATAACCCTGCCATTCTTTTTATCGTAGTTCAGATTCTAGCACCAGCAATCGCAAGATTAATGAATTAATCGTTGATAAACTGCTCGTTGCCGATCATGCCGATCTTGGTCACACCCAGACGCTGGGCCGAGGCCATCACCGCTGCCACCGACTTGTACGCCACCAGCTTGTTGGGCTTCAGGTGCACTTCGGGCTGGTCTGGCTGTGCGGCGACTTCGCGCAGCTTGGTTTCCAGTTCTGCACGGCCGCCGCTCAAGGCGACGCCGTTCCACAGTACCGTGCCGTCGAAGTCGACGTCGATCGTCACCACTACCGGGTCCGTCAGCGGCTTGGCAGGGCTGCTGGTCGGCATGTTGAGGTTGACGGCGTGGTTCTGGATCGGGATGGTGATGATCAGCATGATGATCAGTACGAGCATGACGTCGATCAGCGGCGTCATGTTCATCTCTATCATCGGTTCCGGATCGGCGGAGCTGCCTCCGCCTGAGCCTATATTCATTCCCATGTGGGTTCCTTTATGTTGTGAGGTTTGCCCCTTCTCCCGCGTGCGGGAGAAGGCCGGGATGAGGGGGCTTGAGTTGATGCAGAATCATTTTCACATCGGCGTTCACTCATCTCGGCCTGCAATGTAAATACCTATTTCACTATCTCTACAGGAGCGCAACGCCCCTCATCCCCACCCTTCTCCCGCACGCGGGAGAAGGGCTTTTGGTTTCGCCGATTTAACCGCCGCGCGGTGGCGGTTCGGTCACAAACGCGACCTTGGCGATGCCTGCCCGCTGGGCTGTCAGGATGACTTTGCCGACATATTTATACTGGGTGTTTTGGTCACCCCGTATATGCAGTTCGGGCTGCGGTACCATGACCGCGATCTTCTTGAGCTTTTCCAGCAGCGCCGGGGTATCCGGCACCAGGCCTTCGTTCCAGAATATCTGGCCTTCTTTGTCGATGGCCAGGTTGATGTTTTCCGGTTTGGTCTTGTACGGCTGATTGGTTTCAGACGGCAGTTTGACCGGGACCGTGTGTGTCACAACGGGGATGGTGATCAGGAAGATGATCAGCAGGACCA
>NZ_JBMPPM010000019.1:0-55335 GCF_049339885.1 Undibacterium sp. TJN25
TTCCGTCTTCACTTGCCCACTCATCCCGCTCAAAAACAGCCCAACTTCCCGCTGTCCCTTTCGCGTTATTTGCTGCTTGCCTCGACGGGAGCCGAACTATAGCAAGCCTCATCCAAACTTGGCAAGCTTTTTTATAAACTATTTTCACTGATTAGATTTATTGCAAGATTGTGAAGAAGCCGTTATGTTTATCCCTTACCTTATCCGCTGACTTCTCACTTATATCTAGATACCCATGTCATCCAATAATGAAGGCTCTACCAAGGCTATCTTTTATGCTCTCGGCGCCAATGGCGGCATTGCTGTGGCAAAGTTCGGCGCAGCTGCATTTACCGGTTCCGGCGCCATGCTGGCAGAGGCCATCCATTCGCTGGCGGACTGCGTCAACCAGGTATTCCTGCTGCTGGGCCTGAAAGAAGCCAAACGCCCGCCAAGCGCTTCCCACCCTATGGGCTATGGCCGCGTCGTCTATTTCTGGGCAATGATGGTCGCTTTGCTGCTGTTTTTCCTGGGCGGCGCATTCTCGGTAATGGAGGGCGTAGAAAGGCTGAAACATACTGAACCCCTGAAAAACCCGCTGGTCGCGCTGGCCGTGCTGGGCATTTCAGTCACGCTGGAGGCTTTCTCGCTCTACGGTGCGATGAAAGAAATCAACAAAATTTCCCAGGGCAAGTCTTTCATCAGGTGGTTCCGTGAAACCCGCCAGTCGGAACTGATGGTCGTCGCCGGCGAAGATATTGCGGCGCTGGCAGGCCTGGCAGTCGCTTTTACGGCCGTCGTGCTGGCCGTGGTCACCGGCAACCCGGTCTGGGATGCCGTAGGTTCCATCGTCGTGGGTATATTGCTGATGATCGTAGCCTTCTTCGTTACGCGCGAAGTCAAAGCCATGATCACCGGAGAATCTGCCGCACCGGAAGTCAACGATGCAATCAAGGCGCATATAGAGGCGCACCCGCACGTGGAATCAGTGATCAACTTGATTACGCTGCAATGGGGTGAACAGTTGATGGTGGCAGTCCAGGCCAAGATGCGCCGCCAGGAATCCGACCTGGCGCTGGTGCATGCGATCAACGAGGTCGAGGAAAGCATACAGCAAACCTGGCCCCAGGCTAAATGGTGCTTCTTTGAGCCAGATATTGAAGCCGGCAAGGACTAAACCTGCCGACCGGCGGCAGGCTCAGGGTTTCTGGATATGTATAGTGAACTCTTGCAGCTTGCCGTCTTTCACGGCAAACAGAATAGGGCAGTTCACGACGATATCGGTCGCCTGTATGCTCACCAGCTTTTTCTCTTCCGCATCCAGTACCTCCTCCTCCGAGCGCAGTACCCGGGGTTTGGTTCCCGGCAGCCAGCTCACCATATAGACCACCCATAAAGGCGTATATTCTGCGCTGGTGCTGGCATAGCCTGCCGGCTGGGGTGCGGACGGGAACACGCTGCCCTGGTTGAAATTGGGGAATTTATATACACGGTCTACTGCTGAAGGCTGGCCCGGCACCGGTGCACGCAACGCATGCTTCAGGCGGGGCACGTAATTGGTGGCAGTCTGCTGCGCCATGTCCCGGTCCGACATATCGGTGGAAATATAGTGAACCAGATTGCCCTGGTACCAGCCCGCCAGCAAAGGCAGCTCTATGGTTGCCACCGTATTCTCATCCAGCTTCAATGCCGGTGCCGGTGCAGCGGGTGCCTGCGCATATACCGCGCCGCACGTGAAGATGGAGGCGCTTAACAGAATATTTGCCGCAAAAATGTTGTGGTATTGATTTTGTCTGCGCATGTTTATCCTCTGCAATGCCCTCTGCTCATCGGCAGTGCCGCGCCAAAGCCGGCAACAACAGGATTTGCCGAGGCTGAAGTGAATCAGTCGCCCAAGCACGCGGTTTCCTTACATCAATAAATCACTGCGCGGCAGAATTCATGCTATCGGCAGATTGCAGCAGCGACTGCACCGCGCGCTCAAACAGCGGCTCAGCTTCCAGGAAGCGCACACGGCCATGGTCGATCAGGCGGCGGAACATCTGCACGCTGACCATGGATGGCGCTGACTGCCCATCCAAGGTCAGAACCAGACTGGACAACTGCGGATCCACCCAGCTGAGGCGGCCCAGGCCGGGCTTGCCGCCGAGGTTGATCTCCAGCGCAACGCCGTTTTGCAACCTTTGCATGACAGTCGCCTCGTCCGCCTCCCGGCTTGCCGCATCGTCCTTTTCGGGTGCGTCAGCCGCCAGTTCCTGGTCATCTTCCAGTATCCGGTCTATCCACTGCACCTCGATATTCATTTCCTTGATTGCATCATCCAGGAATTGGCGGTTCTCTGCGCTGTCCGGAGCAAGCGCCAGTCCTGTGCTTGCCTCCGGGTTATCGATGAACTTGCTGAAATGCGTATGTATCACAGGCAGGGGCGGTGATGTCCGCGCATTCGGCGTTGCCTTCAATGCGCTGGTGTGCGCATCCACCAGCCAGTTCAGCAAACCCTGCTGCCGGGCGGAATCCCAGCCCATCAGCCCCAGCCCTTCGCGCAACGTATTCAGGATGATGGGCAGCAAGGCAAACAGCTGGCTGCGCTCATCCGCCGTCAGTTTCGGCACGATACTCCATAACAGGTCAGGCACTAGCAGGCGGAAGCGGCGGGCGCGCTTGGCATCGCTGCGGTCAGCGTGCTCAATCGCATGCACCCAGTCATTTTGCAGGAAGCCCTGCAGATAAGGATCAATGGTCAGGTCAGCCAGCGCCTGCGCCATTTGCGCGGTGGTGTGGGCAAAGCGCAAAGTACGATTCTGCGCCTGCTCCACCGCCTGCACGGTGCTTTCCACATTATTGCGGGCGCGTAATTCATGAGCGATAAACGCATCCAGTTCGTCTAGTGCCTTGGCGAACATTGCCGAATCCTCAGTCTCGTCATCCAGCAGCGTGGCGACTATCCTGACGATCTCCTTGGTCAGCTGCGTGCCGCCGGGGTCCAGCTGCTTCAAGCCCAGCGAGATCGAACCGATGCGATTCACCAGCAAGCGTACCGGATGTCCCTTCTGTGTCAGCAGTGTGGGGTCACGCAGCGCCATCTTCAGCACCAGGAATTGCAGCCGGCCCAACTGGGCCCGCACTTCAGCCGGCACTTGCGTATCGCGCAGGATGAATTCGAACAGCATCGCGACGATATCGATCGTCATCTGCTCGTCAATGCTCTTGGCTTCGCTATTGAGCTGCGAACGCCGTTCCAGGATGAGGTTACGTACCTCACCATGCTGGTCCAGCATTTGCTCTGTCGCCGGCGTATGCGAGTTTTGCAACTGGCGCACCGAGCCTGTCAGCACGGTGTCTGCCCGTTGCGTCGTAGATGCGGTCAGGCCGCCGTCATAGTTCAGCTGCGAATTTGGAAACGGAGAGTCGCCCAGGGACGCGCTGTCGCTGAGGTGGTTTGCTACCTTGGATTGCCAGCTCGCGGCGCCATCCGAGAAAAACCTGCGCAGTACGTCGCCGACCACCTGGCCGCTACCCAGCCAGCCCGACTTGCCGGACGCATGCGCTTCACCTGCGACGGGGGAGCTCACTCCCGCATCCGCCCCTGCCTCCGCCGACGCGGCGCGCCCAGGCAGAGAGCCGACGATGCCGCCCGCCATCACGCGCACCGAATCCAGCAACTGATCCACCCTGCCCTTGGGCGTATCCGACGACAGCACACGCGAATCTATATCGTATTGTTTGCCGCCAATTTCATATTGTCCTGCGGCCCCTTGTCCGTCTGCCGCTCCGCCGTATCCGGCGCCGCCGCCGCTGCCGCGCATGCCCGGCATTGCAGCTGCCGCCCCGGCAACGATGTCGTCGGCCAGCACCTCATCCGCCTGGTACGGTGCAGAAACGCCCGGCTGGGTAGGGGATTTCTTTATCTTCAGCTGCAATTGTGCAGCAATGCCATGCTTAGCCAGCTGCGAGTTTACGCTGTTGTAGATATCCACCATGTGAGGCGCCAGCACTTCCGCCAGTTGCGCCACCAGAATCGCATTCAAAGCTTCGCTTTGTTCCAGGCTTTCCACGGATTTGGCAATGCAGCGTGAAAAAAGGTAGGGGCGGAAAGGGTTTTCCCTCTCGTTGATCGAGTCCTGCTCAAATAGCAACGCGATGCGGATATTCAGATCGCGTAATTGCTCTTCTGCTTCATTACGGAAATTCTGGGTGATCTGGTTAATGCGGAGTTCATCCTCCATCACGGAAGACTCGATCAGCGCCAGCGTGTCGCTCTGGAAGGCGACGGTGGGACGAAAGTTGTTATAGGTAGTCTGGAAACTGCGGTTTAGCAGATGCTCCATTTCCTTGCGCATCTGCTGCACCAGCTGTTCCTGCCTGACCCGCAATACGCTGCGGGCAGTCAGTACCCAACCCTGCTCGATGGAGGAGCGGCTCTGGTCCGCTTTCGTATACAAGCCCTCAATTGCATGCGGAAGGGAGTTATTGACCGCGTCCACAAATGTCCGGAGGAATTCAGCGCGCGTGGTCGCCAACAACTGATTCAAATCCATGTTGATCCTTATCGCTTTCTGGCGACATGAGGCTTACTGAAGCGCTTTTTGCGCCGGCCTTACCGCATTGACCAAACGGCAGTGTCGTCGGCGACGATAGGCCGCAACTTCCGGCCAGACCAATGTAACAACAGCTCCCAATATGGAATATCTGTAAACTATAAACGAAATGCCCGGGCTTTTGCCAGCAAAGTTGCAGCGAAGGCCTATACCACCGGCCTTCGCTGTACCCGACTCAGGCTGCCGCTTTCTTTTTGGCTGCCGGTTTTTTGGCGGCGGGCTTTTTGGCGGCGGCAGTTTTTGCAGGCGCCTTTACCGCTTTTACGGCAGTCGCACGCGCGGCCGGTTTTTTGGCCGTTTTTTCTTCTTCGGTTTCAGGTTCCGCCGCGGCAGCCTTGCCTTTGGCTGGCGCCTTGGCCTTGCGCTCCTCAAATTCGAAACTGACCTTGCCATCCTTGCCGCGTACTAAAAACGCCTTGAACGGACGGCGTGTGCGTTGCGAAACAAAGCCCGGCAGCAGATCTGTCTTGCCTTCGTTGAGCAACTTGGACATCTGCTCCGGTAAGATTTCCTGCTGCAGGATGATGCGTCCACTGCGGAAATCGCAGGTCTTGGGCTTGGAAACGGATTTCTCGCACACGTAAGACAAGGCCATCTCGTAGACGCCGTTGCCGCATTTTGGGCAAGGCCCCAATGCGGTGTGGCCGGTGAAATCGACGCCTTCACCGTCCTCGCCCTCATCCTGGCTCTGGCCGAAATCAAACTCCAGCTTCATATTGCTGTTGTCGGCATCCGGCACGATTTTCAATATCGCCGCAAAAGGCCGGCCCATCTTGGAGCGGAAACCTTGCAAAGGACCGATCTCGCGCTTGTTCAGCAATTCTTCAACCTCGGCCACTTCAAACTGGCGGCTGCCCGGCGTCTTGCTCATTGAGAATTCACATTTGGTGCAGGCAAAGCGGCGATAGTTTTCCTTCACCACGCCACCACAATTAGGGCAGGGCGTTTTCAGCGTTGCATAATCGCCGGGGATCGTATCGTTGTTGTATTCCTTGGCGCGTTTGACGATGATCTGCGTCATCTGTGCAATTTCGCGCATGAATTCTTCACGGCTGATCTTGCCGCGTTCCATTTGCGACAGCTTGTATTCCCATTCGCCGGTCAACTCGGGTGAGGTCAGTTCATCCACGCCCAGGCCGCGCAACAGCGTCATCAGCTGGAAGGCTTTGGCGGTAGGCATCAGTTCGCGGCCTTCGCGCAGCAGGTATTTCTCGTTCAGCAGGCCTTCGATGATCGCGGCGCGCGTTGCCGGCGTGCCCAGCCCCTTGCCGGCCATCGCTTCGCGCAGGTCTTCATCGTCGACCAGCTTGCCGGCGCCTTCCATGGCGGACAACAGCGTCGCCTCCGAATAGCGTGCAGGCGGTTTGGTCACCAGGCCGTTTGCGACGATAGATTCCGTCTTTACTTTTTCGCCCTTGGCGACCGCCACCAAGTTGCCCTTGTTTTCAGGATCTTTTTCATCCTGCACTTCCTTGCCGTAGATCGCCAGCCAGCCCGGATTGGTCATGACCTTGCCTTCGGTCTTGAACTGATGGCCGGACACTTCGGTAATCCGCGTGGTCACCTGGAATTCTGCGGCCGGGAAAAACACTGACATAAAGCGGCGCGTTACCAGGTCATACAGCTTTTGCTCAGGCTCGGACAGGTTCTTCGGCACTTGCGTAGTCGGGATGATCGCAAAGTGATCACTGATCTTGGTGTTGTCGAAAATACGCTTGTTCGGCTTGACCCAGTTGCTTTTCAGGATCTGCTTGGCGAACTGGTGGTAGTTATTGTTCTCGGACACTGCTTCCAGCGTGTCGTTGACCGTGCTCAGGTAGTCTTCCGGCAGATGGCGGGAATCGGTACGCGGATAAGTCAGCACCTTGTGCTTTTCATACAAGGCTTGCGCCAGTCCCAGCGTGTTCTTGGCAGAAAACCCGAAGCGCGAGTTGGCTTCGCGCTGCAGGCTGGTCAGGTCGAACAGCGCAGGCGCCATTTGCGTGGCCGGCTTGGACTCTTCGGTGACATTGCCCAGCTTGCCCCGGCAGGCCGATACGATGGACTCGGCCGCAGCCTTGCTCCACAGGCGTTCGGCGCGCCTTTCGGGGTCGAACTCATCCTTCTTGAACTGGTGGTCCAGCCAGCGGCCTTCATAGATACCGGCCGCGCAGACGAATTCCGCGCGCACTTCCCAAAAATCGCGGGAGACGAAGCTCTTGATCTTTTCTTCACGCTCCACGACGATGGACAGGGTCGGCGTCTGCACGCGGCCCACGGTGGTCAGGTAAAAACCGCCTTCCTTGGAGTTGAACGCCGTCATCGCGCGGGTGCCATTGATGCCGATCAGCCAGTCGGCTTCGGAACGGCAGCGGGCCGCATCGGCCAGCGGCAGCATTTCATCGTCGGTACGCAGGTGCTTGAAGCCGTCGCGTATCGCACCCGGCGTCATCGACTGCAGCCACAGGCGGCTGACCGGCTGCTTCGCCTTCGCATGCTGCGCAATCAGGCGGAAAATCAGCTCACCTTCGCGGCCCGCATCACATGCGTTGATCAGCGCGGACACGTCCTTGCGCTTGATCAGCTTGTTCAGCACCTTCAGCCTGGACTCGGTCTTGGCGATCGGGTTCAGCGCAAAATGCGGCGGAATCATCGGCAGATGGGTGAATGTCCACTTGCCGCGCTTGACGTCATATTCTTCCGGCACCGCGATTTCCAGCAAATGGCCGACGGCGGATGACAGGACGTATTCGTCGGACTCGAAATACTCATCGTGCTTGGTAAAGCCGCCCAGGGTCTTCGCTATATCATTGGCGACGGAGGGCTTCTCGGCGATGATGAGGGTTTTGGTCATAGTGTGAGATCTCGATTGGTTCTTTAGCAAAACTGCCGGCTTGTTTTTATTGTTGCTGAGTCAATGCTTATGATGACTGTTTTAATCACCACGTTGTTATTGATTGCCAATTTATCAAATAGAGAGCACGCCTTTGTGGCGCTTCATTATTTTAGACAACGACAAGTATCTTAAAAACAACAAAATGGACTGACAGCCCAAAATAAGCGTAAGACTACCCTAAATAGGGAAATTTAGCGGGGATGATAAACGCGTTAACCGGAAATTCGCAATCGGCATGTGCTTTTTGCCACGTTTACAGGCCTTTTAAAGGCTGTCGGCAATGAAATGTTACATACAAGGAATGATTGCCGGAGCCAAGGACACAAAACACGTGGGGGTAGTCACCGGCATTGCAACAGGGGCCGTTTCGCCAAGTTGCGTTAATGCAACAGCCGGGGTTCGCTTTCGTCGTCTGACAGCAGCAATTCGTCAAACATCAGCATGTCGGGTTCTTTGCCCTGGCTCCACAGCATCATCAGCACAATCACTTTGACCTTATCCAATGGAACAGGGGATTCGTTGATGGCGAGCGAGCGCTCAATGACAATCTCGCGTTGTTGCGGATTAAGCAATCCCGCCGATTCCAGAAACTGAATAAAACCCATTGCAGGCGCGCCAAGGATGGCAATTTCCTGTTGGGCGTAGACACGGAATCCGGTAGAAAATGGAGCTGCTTCAGGCAATTTTGCGGCCAGGCCGTTGGTGTTGTCCGCCAATACAGTCAACCAGTCCAGCGCTTCGGAGATTTCATCCTCCTCAAAACCGACCGCCGACAATTTTTTGGCTAAGGCTTCTGCGTCCGGACAAGCGTCTGGACGGTAATACGTTTCGTAGAGGTATACAAGAATATCAAACATACTGTCACTGTATCCCCAAGGGCGTTTTGAAACAAGCCCCAAGGGAGCTTGCCGTTAAGGAAAATACTTCCGATTAGAGCGCTATTCTGTCCATATTTACATCCCTTAAAGATGGAATAAGCGACGAACTTTGCCCTGCCATCTTACTGCGCGAATGCATCGGCCACACAGGCAATACAATATGTTACAACGCACGCTTTACATACCGCACGACTGCGGAGAGATCTGCTCCAACTATGCGATTCGCCTGTAGTTAGCACCCGGCAAGTGCTCGATTATGCCGTCCAGCTCCAGGTTCAGTAATTGCGTATTCAATTCCGCGATATCCAGCCCTGATCGTAGCGCCAGCGTATCAATGTGGGCCGGATCATACCCCATCAACGCAAGCAGCGGATGATCGCTCTCCACCAGCGCAAGTTGGGCGGGCGGTTTCCGGACAGGCAACGCCGGCCCCGCCAGCAATTCATCCAGGATATCCTGCGCCGACTCCACCAGCTTGGCGCCCTGCTTGATCAGCAGGTGGCAGCCCTTGGCCAGCGGCGAATGGATCGACCCCGGTATCGCAAACACCTCCCGCCCCTGTTCGGCGGCCATGCGGGCGGTAATCAGCGAGCCGGACTGGGCCGCCGCCTCCACCACAAGAACACCTTTGGCCAGACCGGAGATAATGCGGTTGCGGCGCGGAAAGTTAGCAGCAATCGCCGGCATGCCTAGCGGGTACTCACTTACGATGCAGCCCCCTTCAGCAATCAGGTGTGCCAGTGCGCGGTTGCGTGCGGGATAGACGATGTCGGCGCCGGTGCCGATCACGGCGACCGTCGAACCAGGCCCGCGCAGGCCGCCATGGTGGGCTGCCGCGTCTATGCCGACGGCAAGGCCGGAGACGATGGTCCAGCCGCCCTTGCTCAGCGATTCGGAAAATTTCTCGGCATTGCCTACGCCCTGGACCGTTGCATTGCGGCTGCCCACCACGGCAATGGACGCCGCTTCCAGCAACGCCGCGCGGCCTTTGACGTACAGGATGACGGGCGGATCAGGAATATTCAGCAAAGCGGGCGGGTAGCCGGCATCGGCCAGCGTCAGCGCCTGGTTGCCGGGCTGCGCGCACCAGTCCAGCGTCCTTGCGATCTGCGCCTGTATCTGCGGGGTGATGGGTTCGCTGAGCGGCAGCGCTATCCTGTCCGGCACCACCGAGCGCAGGGCAGTGAAGCCGGCGGCAAATATCTGGGCGGGCAAGCCGAATGCCGCCAGCAGCTTGCGGGCAGTCTCCTGGCCTACACCCGGAGTCTGCTCCAGGCGTATCCAGTCTGCCAGCTCAGCTGTATTGCCGTTCTCCGATGCAAGCACTGCGGCGCAGGCTATTCAGGCGATGCCACGATATCGCCAATCTGCACGGTATTGGTCACCTGCATGACCAGTCCATAGGAGATATTCTGGAACACGCGGAAAATAAACAGCGTGCCGTATTTTTCATCAGGCAGCTTGATAGGTTTCTTGTTGTCGGTAGGGTCCGGCACCGTTTCACCGAAGCGGCCCAGCTCCAGCACGGTACCGAGATTCAGACCGCTGCTCGCGCCGCGGTTGATGCTGATAATATTGTTTTGCCCGCCCTGGCCCACGCCGCCATACACAGCCACTACCCGCGCAGACACCGCCTGCTCGGGCGGATGCGGCACATAATTCAGTATCGGTGTCGGGGGAATAGGCACCAGCCGGTCGCCGACCGTCATCTCCTCCTTGGCGCTGACAACCGTAAAGGTATCGACGCTGTCGGCGCTTTTAGCGACGCGGTCCAACTTGACCGTTCCCAGAAACACCGCTTCAAAGCCGATGACCTTCTTGGTTTCCGGATCTTTCAGTGCCACGCCGGGACGGAATACCTGGAACGAAGTGCCGCCTCTCAGGTCGCCGCGCACATAGGCCTTGTCATTCTTGGCCAGCACCACGCGTCCCTCCTGCGTCGCCACGATGCGCGGCGCAGTGAGCAAGTCATTTTCTTCAATGATCAGCGGCTGCGACAGGAAAGGCTCGATCAGGTTAGACGGGATCGCCGGAATGGCGTCGCCAGCCAGACCCTGCGTGCGCAATTGCGGCGACAGCCTGGTCGTGCCGGATGGTTCACCGCCAGTGACGACCTGGCCCAGGCGCAGGCGGCCATTGACGCGGTCGAAATACACGATCTGTCCGGGATAGATCCAGTGAGGGTTGCGGATTTCTTCACGGTTCATGCCCCATACTTCAGGCCAGCACCAAGGATTGGCCAGGAATTTTCCGGAGATGCCCCACAGCGTATCTCCCCTGACCACAACATGCTTGTCCGGCGCATCCGGCCGGAAACTGCATTTGCCGCCGGCGGTCCTGCCGGGATTGCCCGAAGCACCTGAAGCATCCTGCGCGAATGCCGGCATAGCGCCCAGCGCCGGAAAGGCAAATGCGAGGACCAGAGCGATTGTGCTAAACTTTTTCATGTATATTGTCCGATGCGTGGTACGTCGTGGTGCTGTCAGGGTGAATTATGTGCAGCTTATACCATAGCGTGAGCATGCCGCAGTTTTGTACCGGAGAGCCTGCATTCACATTATCATGCATGGAATGCTGCTACTGCATACGAAAAGATGCTGAAATGATAAGGCCTGCGCCTGCAAAACTTGCCAAATTGAATCAAATTCTGCCCACAAATCCTTGAACTAGCAAGAAAAAACGCTTTGTTGTACTGATCCGTTGTTGCGAAATGTCTTATGTCTATATTAAATATCCTCCGTTATCCCGATCCACGCTTACATAAAGTTGCCAAGCCGGTCACCGTTTTTGACGGACGCCTGAAAAAACTGGCCGCCGATATGGCGGAAACCATGTATGAAGCTCCCGGAGTCGGCCTTGCCGCATCCCAGGTCGACGTCCATGAACAGCTGATCGTCATCGATACCTCGGACACCAACAGCGACCTGCGCGTGTTCATCAATCCCGAGATCGTCTGGGCCAGCGAAGAGACCAGGATTTACGATGAAGGCTGCCTGTCGGTGCCCGGCGTCTATGACGGTGTGGAACGGCCCGCCGAGGTGAAGGTAAAGGCGCTGGACCTAGATGGTAAATCTTTTGAAGTGCATGCCGACGGCCTGCTGGCCGTTTGTATACAGCATGAGATGGATCACCTGAAAGGCAAGGTCTTCGTCGAGTACCTGTCGCCGCTGAAGCGCAACCGTATCAAGACCAAGATGCTGAAAGAAGAACGCGAAGAAAACCGCAGCAAGCAGCGTGTACGCTGATGAAAGTCATCTTTGCCGGCACACCGGAATTTGCCGCCGTCGCACTGCAAGCACTGCACCAGGCCGGTTTTGAAATTCCGCTGGTAATGACCCAGCCGGATCGTCCTGCCGGGCGCGGCATGCAGATGCATGCATCTGCCGTCAAGCAGTTCGCTCTGCAGCACAACATCCCTGTCGCCCAGCCCGTATCGCTGCGGCTGGATGGCAAATATCCCGATATCGCCAAGGATGCGCATGCCTTGCTACACGCCACCCCCCATGACGTCATGGTGGTTGCGGCTTATGGCCTCATACTGCCGCGTTCGGTGCTGGATATCCCGCGCCTGGGCTGCATCAATATCCACGGTTCGCTGCTGCCGCGCTGGCGCGGCGCCGCCCCGATACACAGGGCGGTAGAAGCCGGCGACACCGAAACCGGCATCACCATCATGCAAATGGAAGAAGGCCTGGATACCGGCCCCATGCTCAGCATGGAGAAAATCACCATCACCGGCAGCGACACCACAGGCAGTCTGCATGACACGCTCGCCGCCATGGGCGGCCGCATGATCGTGGATGCCCTGCGCAAGCTGCAACAGGGCGAGTTGGACTCCACGCCGCAACCGCAGGAAGGCGTGACCTATGCCTCCAAGATCAGCAAGGAAGAAGCGGCGCTGGATTTCAGCGAACCCGCAGAGCTCATCGCCCGGAAGATACGTGCCTTCAACCCTTTCCCCGGCGCCCACGCCAGCTACGCAGGCAGCGCCATCAAGATCTGGCACGCCGAAGCTGCCGACCTGCAGGCCGGCAGCTACACCCGCGGCCAGGTATTGGCCGCCACGCCGCAAGACGGCGTACTGGTTGCCTGCGGCAGCGGTGTGCTGAAGCTGATCGAGTTGCAAAAACCCGGAGGCAAGCGCCTGCCGGTGGCGGAATTCCTCAAAGGCTTTCCTATCGAAGCCGGGCTGCAATTCACAAAATAGCCGCAAAGTAGCTGCCTTAGCCTCTCCAGCCGCCGTCCCGTTACAGGGACGGCGCGCCATCCGTCTCTTTTTTCTTCCGCAAATACCATTTGCACCCCAGTAGTTCTACTGTATTGTGCTGTCTAGTTGACAAATATAGTATCGAAAACTGCACTACATAATTAAAAATAAATATTGGAGACTGGGCAGCACATCCGCCCGAAGAAAATATCGCGCAGGGCGGCATCATACGTCGCGCGCGTGCATTTTCCATCATCGCCGCTCATGGCGATGTTCTCTCCTGCCCTGTGTATTCCTTTTGTATCCTTGTATCCTTGTATCCCTTTATCAGACGAATAGAAGTACTCATTATCAGGAGACATAATGAAACGCTTTGCCCTTACCGCAATTGCCGCCGTCATTTCCATCGCGGCATTCAGCCAGCCCGCCGCTGCCAAAGACATCAAGATTGCACATGTCTATGACAAGACCGGCGCGCTTGAAGCCTACGCAAAGCAAACCCAGATCGGCCTGATGATGGGGCTGGACTATGCGACCAAGGGCACGATGATGGTGAACGGCAACAAGATCGTGCTGATAGAAAAAGACAGCCAGGGCAAGCCCGACGTCGGCAAATCCTTGCTGGCGCAGGCCTATGGCGACGACAAGGTGGACTTGGCCATCGGCCCCACCTCATCCGGCGTGGCGCTGGCGATGCTGCCCGTCGCCGAGGAATACAAGAAGATACTGATCGTCGAACCCGCAGTTGCCGACTCCATCACCGGCGAAAAATGGAACCGCTATATTTTCCGCACCGGCCGCAATTCCTCGCAGGATGCGATCTCCAATGCGGTTGCGCTCGACAAGCCCGGCGTCACCATCGCCACGCTGGCCCAGGACTACGCATTTGGTAAGGATGGCGTCAAGGCATTCAAACAAGCCCTGTCCGGCAAGGGCGCCAAACTCGTGCATGAAGAATACCTGCCGACTACTACCACCGACTTTACCGCCGGGGCACAGCACCTAATCGATGCCCTCAAGGACAAGCCGGGCCGCAAGATCATCTTCGTCATCTGGGCGGGCGCCGGCAATCCCTTCAAGATTGCCGACCTGGACCTGAAACGCTACGGCATCGAGATTGCCACCGGCGGCAACATCCTGCCGGCAATGGCTGCGTACAAGAACTTCCCGGGCATGGAAGGCGCGACTTATTACTACTTCGGCATCCCTAAAAACCCGGTCAACGAATGGCTGGTCGCCAATCACTACAAAACCTACAAGGCGCCGCCTGATTTCTTTACTGCAGGCGGCATGGCTGCCGGCATAGCGGCAGTGGAAGCATTGACCAAGGCCGGCAACAACCTGAGCACCGACAACCTGATCAAGACCATGGAAGGCATGGAATTCCAGACGCCCAAGGGGAAAATGGTCTTCCGCAAGGAAGATCACCAGGCGCTGCAATCGATGTACCACTTCAAGATCAAGGTGGACCCTGCCTTCCCTTGGGGGGTGCCGGAACTGGTGCGCGAGCTGAAGATAGAGGATATGAACATCCCTATCAAGAACAAGCGCTGACACGCTTTTCCGACTTGCCTCCCGCCTCGCAGTCCGGAGGGGAGGCACATCGTCCATTTCACTCATCGGCGACCACTTGAGCACCTCTTTAGAAACCCGCGCGTTGACCGTCAATTTCGGCGGTCACGTTGCCGTCAACCAGGTATCCTGCGCATTTTCGCCCGGCACGCTGACAGCCATCGTCGGCCCTAACGGCGCCGGAAAAACGACGTATTTCAACCTGATCTCCGGTCAATTGCCTATCACCAGCGGCCAGGTGCTACTGCACGGGCAAGACCTGACTTCCGAAAATGCCGCCAGCCGGGCGCAACGCGGCCTGGGCCGTGCCTTCCAGCTGACCAACCTGTTCCCGCGGTTGTCGGTGCTGGAAAACGTGCGACTGGCGATACAGGCGCGGCACAAGCTCGGCGTGCAGATTTTTTCCACCTGGTTTTCACATCGCGTGCTGATAGAAGAAGCGGAACAGATACTGGAGCAGATTGCACTGACATCCCGGCGCGATACGCCTGCCGCGGAGCTGCCGCACGGCGACCAGCGCAAGCTGGAGGTGGGCCTGCTGCTGGCGATGAAGCCGGATGTTTTCATGTTCGACGAACCGACAGCCGGCATGAGCCACGACGAAGCACCGGTGATACTGGACCTGATCGCCACCATCAAGCAGCAGCGCGACAAGACCATCCTGCTGGTTGAACACAAGATGGATGTCGTCGAAAGGCTGGCCGACCGCATCATCGTGCTCAACCAGGGCGAACTGGTGGCGGACGGCGAACCTGCCGCCGTGATGCAATCGAAGGTGGTGCAGGAAGCCTACCTGGGCGTAGCGGCAAGCGACGAGGTGGCCGCATGAGCGACGTCCTGCTGAAACTGCAAGCAGTGCATACCCATATCGGCCCCTACCACATCCTGCAAGGCGTGGACCTGGATGTGGCGCGCGGCCAGCTGACAATGCTGCTGGGACGCAACGGCGCCGGAAAAAGCACAACCCTGCGTACCATCATGGGCCTGTGGCAGGCCAGCGCTGGCGAACTGACGCTGGATGGCGCCTCCATCAAAGGCATCAATACTGCTGATATCGCCTTGTGCGGCATAGGCTATGTGCCGGAAAACATGGGCATTTTCAGCGACCTCAGCGTGCGCGAGAACATGCTGCTGGCAGCGCGCTCCGGCCCCATGGATACCCGCAGGCTGGAATGGATCTTCGGCCTGTTCCCGGCATTGAAACAATTCTGGGACAAGCCGGCCGGCAAATTATCCGGCGGACAGAAGCAAATGGTCGCCATCGCGCGCGCCATCATAGAAAAACGCACACTCTATATGTTCGATGAACCGTCCAAGGGACTGGCGCCGGTGATGGTCAACAGCATGATCGCCGCGCTGCGTGAGCTGAAAAAAGAGGGCGCGACGATACTGCTGGTGGAACAGAACCTGGCCGTAGCACAAGCACTGGGCGACATGGTCGCGGTGATGGATTCCGGACGCGTCATCCATAGCGGCAGCATGGCGGCGCTCAGTGCCGATACGGAACTGCAGCAAAGATTGCTGGGCCTCAGCGTGGGAGCGCATTGATGCAGATACTGAACAATACCCTGGGCAAGAAACTGCCGCAGTTCGTTATCCCGCTGGTCATGCTGGCGGGTCTGATCCTGGTGCCCAACCTGCCCACCTGGATCACGCTGACAGTAGCCGGCCTGGCAATGGGCATGATGATCTTCATCATGGCCAGCGGCCTGACGCTGGTATTCGGCCTGATGGATGTGATGAACTTCGGTCACGGCGTATTCATCGCCATTGGCGCCTTCGTTGCCACCAGCGTGCTGCTGCCCATGGCCGACTGGATGCAGGCGGAGAACGCAGCGCTGAACCTGCTGGCCATCGGCATAGCGATGGCAGCGGCGGCATTGGTCGCCGGCCTGCTGGGCTGGGCGTTCGAACGCATCATGATCAGGCCGGTATACGGGCAGCACCTGAAGCAGATCCTGATCACCACCGGTGGCCTGATCATTGCCGAACAGTTGATCCATGCAATCTGGGGGCCGGAGCAAATCGCGCTGCCTCGCCCTGCCAGCCTGCGCGGCGCCTGGATTTTCGGCGACGTCGCGATAGAAAAATTCCGTGTAATTGCCGTGGTGCTGGGCCTGCTGATCTTCGCCATCATGTGGCTGGTGCTGAACCGCAGCAAGATAGGCCTGCTGGTGCGCGCCGGCGTGGAGAATCCGGAGATGGTGGAAACGCTGGGCTACAAGATCCGCAGGCTGTTCATCGGCGTCTTCGTCGTCGGTTCCGCGCTGGCCGGGCTGGGCGGCGTGTTATGGGGCCTGTACCAGGAAACCGTCAGCGCAACGATGGGCGCGCAGCTGATGGTGCTGATCTTTATCGTCATCATCATAGGCGGCCTCGGTTCAGTGGGCGGCTGCTTCGCCGGCGCGCTGCTGGTAGGGCTGATGGCCAACTACGTCGGCTTTCTGGCACCCAAGATCGCGCTGGGCGCCAACATCCTGCTGATGGTGCTGATCCTGTTATGGCGGCCGCAGGGCCTGTTTCCGGTGGCGTCTCGATGATACGAAAACTTTTCTCCGGCGACCTGCCGGGCAGCCGCGTGCTGACAGCACTGCTGGCCCTTGTCCTGCTGGGCCTGCTGCTGACGCCCTTCATTTTCCCTGGCACCCGTGCACTGAATGTCGCCGCCAAGATCTGTGTCTTTATCGTACTGGCCGCCAGCTATGACCTGCTGCTGGGCTATACCGGGATCGTATCGTTTGCGCATACGATGTTTTTCGGTATCGGCGCCTACGGCGTTGGCATCGCGATGTCGCGATTCGAACCCGGCTGGCTTCCGCTGGCACTGGGCATACTCGCGGCAATGCTGGTAGCCCTGGCGCTGGCGCTGCTGCTGGGCCTGCTTTCGCTCAGGGTAAGAACCATCTTCTTTGCAATGATGTCGCTGGCGCTGGCCTCTTTCTTCGTCATCCTGGCTTCGCAATTTTCCGACTATACCGGCGGCGAAGATGGCCTGACCTTCAGCCTGCCCGCACTGCTGTCGCCCGGCACCCAGTTCCTGGAAGAGCCCTGGCTGAGCGTGGACTGGAACGGCAAGATCCTGGCCTACTACATCGTCTTCTTCGCCAGCACCGCATTGGTCCTGTTCTGCCTGCGCATAGTCAATTCCCCCTTCGGCCGCGTACTGCAGGCAATCCGCGAAAACGACTTCCGCGTGGCCGCGATAGGCTTCAATCCCGTCACCTACCGCACCGTAGGCAACTGCCTCGCCGCCCTGCTGGCCTGCCTGGCCGGCGCACTCTACGCCATTTGGCTACGCTACGTCGGCCCCGACACGGTACTCAGCTTCGACATCATGATAGATATACTACTGATCGTGGTGATAGGCGGCATTGGGTCCATGTATGGGGCAGCCATAGGCGCAGCGCTATTCGTCATCGCGCAAAACTATCTGCAGGACGGCATGAAATTACTGCACGGAGGTCTGGAAGGCATCCCGCTAATCGCCAACTTCTTCCACCCCGACCGCTGGCTACTGTGGCTGGGCGTACTGTTTGTATTGTCGGTATACTTTTTACCGACGGGAATAGTCGGCAAGTTGCGACAACAAAGAAAATAATTGCAGCGTCATCGAAAAACCATCAATCTGGTTTTGAATTTGCCGTTGCCGTTGCCGTTGCCGTTGCCGTTGATTTTGACCTTCATCCGCTGGGGACGAAGCATTTTGTGCTTTACAAAAAATGGATCAGAAACAGACGTTGTCTGAGCCGCAGGCGAGTTTCGTCTGTTTCCCATTTTTTGTAATGCGCAAAATGTGATGGCGCAAAGCGCCGTCACCCGTAGGGCAAGTCTACGGTCGCCTTTTTTGGCTTACCTTTTTTGGCGAAGCAAAAAAGGTAAGTGGCCGCCGGGCCACCCCCGGCCTGCAATCGTAAAAAACACCAAGACTATGCACCCCACCTCCCACTACCTCACCATCCACCAAAAAGAACTCCACTACCTGCAATGGGGCTCCTCGCAAAACCCTACCGTCATCCTCAGCCACGGCCTGGCCAGAACCAGCCGCGACTTCGACGATCTTGCCAAAGTGCTGGCAAACGACTATCACGTCATCGCACCCGACATGCTGGGCCGCGGCCTGTCGCAATGGAGTCCGGAACCGCAAAAAGAATATTGCCTGGAATTCTACGCAAAGCTGATGACGGAGTTAGCCGATCAGTTAAAGATACAAAGCATGCGCTGGGTAGACACCTCAATGGGCGGCGCCATCGGCATGGTAGCTGCGGCCGGCCCGCTCAAGGAGCGTATCACCCACCTGGTACTGAACGACAACGGTCCACAACTGGCCGAAGCCGCGATCAACCGCATCCGCAGCTATGCCGGATCACCGGCCAGCTTTGATACGGTCACAGAACTGGAAAACTACTTCCGGCAGGTATATACACCGTATGGCTGGCTCAGCGACGAGCAATGGCGGCGCCTGGCGGAAAGCTCGGTACGCCGCCTGCCGGACGGCAAGGTCACGCCGCATTACGACCCCAGGATGGTGATGCAGTTTACCGAGCATGAAAACGACTACCTGCGCTGGAAGGAATACGACAGCCTGACATGCAAGACGCTGGTGCTGCGTGGAGAAAATTCAGACCTGTTGCTGGCCGATACGGCACAGCAGATGACGCAACACGGGCCGAAGGCAACGCTGGTGACAGTCGCAGGCTGCGGCCACGCCCCGGCGCTGAACGTGCCGGAACAGATCGCCGTAGTCAGTGATTTTTTGCGCTGATTTTTACGCCGGATACTTAGCTTGAACGGTCGCCGCCAAACAAGTCCTGCTGCGCAGCGCGGCTGATTGCCAGTACCGCAGGATGGGTCAGCTTGCGCTGTACTGAAATTGCATAAAACTGTTCGCGTATTTCTTCCGTACTGCCCACCTGCACGACGCCATACTGCCGCACCACCATGTCGGTTATCGCCGAAGGCGCGGCAAAAAACCCGGCGCCGGCCTGGCCGAATGCGCTCATCAGCGCACTGTCGTCAAACTCGCCGGCAATGCGCGGATGCAGTTGCTGCGCATTGATCCAGTGCATCAGCTTGGAGCGTAGCGCGGAATCCTCGCCGGGCAGCAGCAGGGGCGCCGCATCCAGGCAGGCCGGGAAGTCCGGCGCATACTGCCGCGCCAGCGCCTCGGTCGCAAAAAAGCTGATGCCGCACTCGCCCAGCAAGTGGTTGAAGCCGCGTACGTTAACGGTAGGCGGCATCGGGCTGTCGGTGATCACGATATCCAGCTTGTGCACCGCCAGTTCCGCCAGCAGATGCTCCAGCTTGCCTTCGCGGCAATTGATGCGCAAGGTTTGCGGCAGGCTCAGCGCCGGCTCCAGCAGCCGGTATGCCACCGGCTTCGCCACTGCGTCGGAAACCCCTACCCGCAGTTGCACCGTGCGCTCGGTGGGCCGGTGATGCAAGACCTCTTCCAGCTCCTGCCCAAGCGCAAAAATTTCCTCCGCATAGCTGAGCACCAGCCGCCCGGCTTCCGTCAGCACCAGGTTGCGGCCGCTTTTCTCAAACAGCTGTTCACCCTGGATTTCTTCAAACACGCTGAGCTGCCCGCTGATGGTCTGCGGCGTCAGGTGCAATTGTTCGCTGGCGCGCGCGATGCTGCCCGCCTTGGCCACCACCCAGAAATAGTGCAAATGCTTGTAATTCAAGTTGCTCATGGCAAATCCGTTCCAAATCCATCGTCTCTTAAGAATATACATCGTTTTATACGATGTATTTATCAATTATATTCGACTTTTATTGCGAATCGACAGCCACTACACTGATACTACCTTCTTTGGGAAGGTGAAAGGCAGCAAACGGTAACAAGCAGCAGGCAACACTCCGCCGCCTTTCAACATTTCAGGAGAAAAGCATGAAATTAAATATGAATCGTACCGCCCTGCGCAATGCGCAGACGGTCGACTACACGGACAGCAGTGCGAGCGAAGGCCATAAAGTCCTGCGCAACACCTATATGCTGCTGTCGATGACCTTGTTATTCAGTGCTTTGACGGCCGCTGCCAGCGTTGCGCTGGCTTTGCCCGGTCCGGGCATCATCATTACACTGGTCGGTTACTTCGGCCTGCTGTTCCTGACGACCAAATTCCGCAACAGCGGTCTCGGCCTGGCGTTCGTCTTCGCACTGACAGGCTTCATGGGCTATACGCTCGGCCCCATCATCAGCCATTACCTTGGCATGGCTGGCGGCAGCGGCATCGTGATGGGCGCGATGGGCATGACGGGTGCGATCTTCCTGGGCCTGTCGGCGTATGCGCTGATCAGCAAGCGCGATTTCAGCTTCCTCGGCAGCTTCCTGATGATAGGCGTACTGGTCGCTTTCGTCGCCAGCCTGGGTGCGATCTTCTTTCAGATTCCGGCGCTGTCGCTGACGATCTCTGCAGTGATGGTCTTGCTGATGTCCGGCATGATCCTGTTTGAAACCAGCAATATCATCCGCGGCGGCGAGACCAACTACATCATGGCCACCGTCAGCCTGTACATCACGATCTTCAACCTGTTCATCAGCTTGCTGCAGTTATTGGGCTTTGTCAGCCGCGAAGATTAAGAACTATTAGAACCATTAACACGGTGCAAGGCGGGAAACCGCTTTGCACCTTACGGAAGCAACAATGATACAAACCATCGCCCAGCCCTGGATGTGGGCTGTCTTTATCGCCTTTGTGCTGGGAATGCTGCTGCTCGACGTATTTGCGCTCGGCGGCTCGCGCTCGCACAAGGTGGGCGTGAAAGAGGCTGCGCTGTGGTCGGGCGTCTGGGTCAGCCTGGCGTTGCTGTTCGACCTCGGCCTGTGGCTCTACCTGAAGGATACGGTAGGCGCGGCTGTTGCAGATGCCAAGGCGATGGAATTCCTCGCAGGCTATGTCATCGAGAAATCATTGTCCGTCGACAACGTATTTGTGTTCCTGCTGATCTTCGGCCATTTCTCGGTGCCGCTGCAATACCAGCGCAAGGTGCTGCTATACGGCGTGCTGGGCGCCATCGTCATGCGTATTGCAATGATCCTGGCCGGCGTCTGGGTGGTGACGCAGTTTGCCTGGGTGCTCTACCTATTCGGCGTATTCCTGCTGGTGACCGGCTTCCGCATGCTGGTGTCGGCAGAAAAAGAGCCGGACCTGAACGCCAATCCGGTGCTGCGCTGGTCCAAAAAGCTGCTGCCTTTCACGGACAGCTTCCGCGCCGAGAAATTCAGCGTGGTTGAAGGCGGCAAGCGCCTGTTCACGCCGTTGCTGCTGGTGCTGATCCTGATCGAGATATCGGACGTCATCTTCGCAGTGGATTCGATACCGGCGATCTTTGCGATCACGACCGATCCCTTCATCGTATTCACCTCCAACATCTTCGCCATCATGGGCCTGCGCGCACTGTACTTCCTGCTGGCGGACATGGCAGAACGCTTCCACCTGCTGAAATTCGGCCTGGCGTTTGTATTGATGTTCGTCGGCGTCAAGATGCTGGTCGTGCAATGGCTGCACATTCCCACTGCGATTTCACTGCTGGTCATCGGCGGCATCCTGGCAAGTTCCATCGCCGCCAGCCTGATCGCTACCCGGCCGGAGAGAAAAGAAACCGACTAGGCTTCGGTTAAAACTGTATAAAACATTAACGGTTCCCTTTAGGGCACATTACCAGCGTTACGGTGATGTGCCCTTTTTTTATCCGCTTGTGCTTTTATCTGCGTCTATTTTGTTGCATTCCAGACCAAAATGCCGCCCAAAATCCGGGCAAACCTGCCGGCCTCCGTACCCAAGCCCTTGATTTGACGTATAATTTACGCCAGCGGGAAACAACAGCCCGCTGGTTGCGCCGATTTGAGACTCAGATTGCGGGCGCTTAATAAATGCAGCTAAAAGGACATCGCCCGATCCGCCTGCATAAGCCGATCGGGTTTTTTGTTTGACGAGCGAAATAATGAACAGCCTTGCCGACGTACCTGCCGCCGTAATTTCCACCGAAGCCCATTTGCGCGACCTGCTGGCGCGCCGTATCCTGATCCTGGACGGCGCGATGGGCACGATGATCCAGCAGTACAAGCTGAGCGAGGAAGATTATCGCGGCGAGCGCTTCAAGGACTTTACCGGCCCCGGCAGGGAGCTGTTCGTCAAAGGCAATAATGAACTGCTGTCGCTGACACGCCCGGACATCATCCAGGAAATCCATGAGCAATACCTGGCTGCCGGCGCGGACCTGATCGAGACCAATACCTTCGGCGCGACCACAGTGGCGCAGGACGATTACCACATGGCGCATCTCGCCTACGAGATGAACCTGGAGTCCGCAAAAATCGCACGGGCTGCCTGCGACAAATACAGCAGTGCCGACAAACCGCGCTTCGTCGCCGGCGCGCTGGGCCCTACGCCCAAGACGGCGTCGATTTCGCCAGACGTCAATGACCCTGCCGCGCGCAATGTCAGCTTCGACCAGCTGGTTGCCGCCTACCTGCAGCAAACGCGAGGGCTGGTGGACGGCGGCGCCGACGTGCTGCTGGTGGAAACCATCTTCGATACGCTGAACTGCAAAGCCGCGCTATTCGCCATCGATACCTATTTTGAAGAGACCGGCAAGCGCCTGCCCATCATGATCTCCGGCACCGTGACCGACGCGTCCGGCCGCATCCTGTCCGGCCAGACCGTACCGGCCTTCTGGAACTCCGTGCGCCATGCCCGCCCGCTGACAATAGGCCTGAACTGCGCGCTGGGTGCGACGCTGATGCGCCCGTATGCGGAAGAACTGTCCAAGATCGCCGATACCTTCGTCTGCATCTATCCGAATGCCGGTCTGCCCAACCCGATGAGCGACACCGGCTTTGATGAATTGCCGGCCGATACCTCGTCGCTGCTGAAAGAATTTGCCGAAAGCGGTTTCATCAATATCGCCGGCGGCTGCTGCGGCACCACGCCTGCACATATCAAGGCGATTGCCGACCTGCTACGGCCCATCACACCACGCCTGGTGCCTGAAGTGCCGTCCAGCATGAAGCTGTCGGGCCTGGAGCCGTTTGTCGTTGACCACAATTCGCTGTTCGTCAACGTCGGCGAACGCACCAACGTCACCGGCTCCAAAGCCTTTGCCCGCCTGATCCTGAACGAACAGTACGATGAAGCGCTCGCCGTCGCCCGCCAGCAGGTGGAAAACGGCGCCCAGGTGATCGACATCAATATGGATGAGGCAATGCTGGATTCGCTGGCAGCGATGACGCGCTTCCTGAACCTGATCGCCTCCGAGCCGGATATCGCCCGCGTTCCCATCATGATCGACTCGTCCAAATGGAGCGTCATCGAAGCGGGCCTCAAATGCGTGCAGGGCAAGGCCATCGTCAATTCGATCTCGATGAAGGAAGGCGAAACCGAATTCCTGCGCCAGGCGACACTATGCAAACGCTACGGCGCCGCGATAATCGTCATGGCCTTCGATGAAAAGGGCCAGGCAGATACCTACGAGCGCAAGGTGGAAATCTGTAAGCGCGCGTACGACCTGCTGATCAAGGAACTGGATTTCGACCCGGAAGACATCATCTTTGACCCAAACATCTTTGCCATCGCCACCGGCATCGAAGAACACAACAACTACGCGGTCGATTTCATCAATGCGACCCGCTGGATACATGAGAACCTGCCGGGCGCAAAGATCAGCGGCGGCGTGTCCAACGTCAGCTTCAGCTTCCGCGGCAACGATCCCGCGCGCGAAGCGATCCATACCGTATTCCTGTACCACGCAATCCAGGCCGGCATGACCATGGGCATCGTCAACGCAGGCATGGTCGGCGTCTACAGCGAACTGGCGCCGGAACTGCGCGAGCGCGTCGAAGACGTCGTGCTGAACCGCCGTGACGACGCAACGGAACGCATGATCGAATTCGCCGCCACGCTCAAGGCCGGCGGCAAAAAAGAAGAAGCCACGCTGGAATGGCGCAGCGAACCGGTAGAAAAACGCCTGTCGCATGCGATGGTGCACGGCATCACCCAATGGATCGTCGAAGACACCGAAGAAGCGCGCGCTGCCATCATGGACAACGGCGGCCGTCCCATCCAGGTCATCGAAGGCCCGCTGATGGCGGGCATGAACATCGTCGGCGACCTGTTCGGCCAGGGCAAGATGTTCCTGCCGCAGGTGGTCAAGTCGGCCCGCGTGATGAAACAGGCGGTGGCCCATCTGGTGCCGTACATAGAAGAAGAGAAAAAGCGCAGCGGCGACAACAAGCCCAAGGGCAAGATCGTCATCGCCACCGTCAAGGGCGACGTGCACGACATCGGCAAGAACATCGTCACCGTTGTCCTGCAATGTAATAACTTTGAAGTCGTCAATATGGGCGTGATGGTGCCCTGCTCGGAAATCCTGGCCAAGGCCAAGGCGGAAAATGCGGACATCATCGGCCTGTCGGGCCTGATCACGCCTTCGCTGGAAGAAATGGCTTACGTCGCCAAGGAAATGCAGCGCGATCCACACTTCCGCATGCTCAAGATCCCGCTGCTGATAGGCGGCGCCACCACCAGCCGCGCGCACACCGCGGTCAAGATCGCGCCCAACTATGAAGGCCCCGTCGTCTATGTGCCAGATGCGTCGCGCTCGGTATCGGTCGCGCAATCACTGCTGACCGTGGACCAGCGCGAGCAGTACGTGGAAGAACTGGCCATCGACTATGAACGCATCCGCGTGCAGCATGCCAACAAGAAGGCGATACCGATGCTGAGCCTGGCGGCGGCGCGTGCCAACAAGGCAAGACTGGAGTTCGCCCCGGTCAAGCCCAAGTTCATCGGCCGCCGCATCTTCAAGAATTACGACCTGGCTGGCATCGCGCAGTATATAGACTGGGGTCCGTTCTTCCAGACCTGGGATCTGGCAGGCCCTTACCCCGCCATCCTCACCGATGAGGTCGTCGGCGATGCCGCCAGCAAGGTCTTCGCCGAAGGCCAGGCCATGCTGAAGAAGATCATAGAAGGCCGCTGGCTCACCGCCAACGGTGTCATTTCCCTGCTACCGGCCAATAGCGTCAACGACGACGATATCGAAATCTACACGGACGATACCCGCAGCAAGGTTGCGTTTACCTACTACGGCACCCGCCAGCAAACCGAAAAGCCGGTCATCGACGGCGTCGCGCGGCCCAACCAGTGCCTGTCGGATTTCATCGCGCCGAAGTCTTCCGGCGTGGCCGACTACATAGGCATGTTCGCCGTCACCGCCGGCCTGGGCATAGAAAAATACGAAAAGCGCTTCGAAGACGCGCATGACGACTACAGCAGCATCATGCTGAAGTCACTGGCCGACAGGCTGGCCGAAGCCTTTGCCGAGCATCTGCATGAAAGGGTGCGCAAGGACTTGTGGGGTTATGCCACCGATGAAAACCTCAGCAACGAAGCGCTGATCAAGGAAGCTTACGCCGGCATACGCCCGGCGCCCGGCTATCCGGCCTGCCCCGAACATACGGTCAAGGCCGATATGTTCCGGGTCATGCAATGTGAAGAAATCGATATGCACATCACCGAATCATTCGCGATGATCCCCGGCGCGGCGGTATCCGGCTTCTATTTCGCCCACCCTGCGTCCAAGTACTTCAGCGTCGGCAAGATAGGCGGCGACCAGGTCAGCGACATGGCGCAACGCCGCGGCGTCAACAAGGAAGATGTGGAGCGCTGGCTAGCGCCCAACCTGTAAACAGGTTGCCGTGTAACAATCCTTTACAAGTCTGGGCGGGCAGCCACTTATTATCAATTAAAATAGCCAGCAGGCCATTTTTCGTGAAAAACGGAAAAACGGCCTGCTTTTTTATGTTGAGCGGCGTGGATTTGACGTCCGAAGTAAGCAAATTTCAAAATTGATGGATTTTTCCTATTTAGCATGCTAATAATGCAAGCCTATATGGACGTATGTAAAACGTCGGCACGCGGCTTCACGAAAGCAGGCAAAAAATTGGCCCCATGACTGATAGCTATCCACAATTTGTTGATCTGTCCCAGCTTCGGGTAGGGATGTTTGTTTACCTCGATATAGGCTGGATGGAGCACCCTTTTCCGGTCAATAGTTTTTCCATCACCAGCCCCGAACAAATCTCCACCATACGCTCGCTGGGCCTGGAGCGCATCCGCTACTCCCCCGAAAAAAGCACGCCGGAATCGCAAGCGGATGCGGCGGAACAAGCCGCCGCTAGCGCAGGCACGCCGGCCTCTCCGCCGGTGCTGACGGAAGTAGAATCGCCCAAAGCCGTAGAATCGCGCAAACGGCGTGAGCTGCTGGCAAGCCAGCAGGCCAGCCTGATGGCGTGCGAAAAGCAGTTCAGCAATGCCACGCAGACTTTCAAGATGGTGACGGAATCGGTGCACGCGCAACCGCAGGTAGCGCGCGAGCATGCGGAAAACCTGATCCAGTCCTTTTTGCAGGAAATCCTGACCGAAGATGAAGCCGCCATACGGCTGCTGTCCGAAAAAGCGGGCGAAAAAACCTCACTGCACTCCATCAACGTCACCGTCATCTCGCTGTTGCTGGGCAAGGCGATGCAACTCAGCAAAGCCGAAATGCTGGAACTGGGCGTGGGCGGGCTGCTGCACGATATAGGCAAGATGGAATTGCCCGACCGGCTACGCTGGCTGGACGAACACTTCAGCTTTGCCGAGCGCCAGCTGTACCAGGCTCACGTGGCGCATGGCGTCACGCTGGGCCGCAAGATGGGTTTATCGGCGCACGCAATGCTGCTGATCGGCCAGCACCATGAACATGTAGACGGCAGCGGCTACCCGAGCCAGATCCGGGCCGAGAAAATGTCTGCCCTCAGCAAGATCGTCGCGCTGGTCAACCGCTACGACAATCTGTGCAATCCCGGCAATCCCGCGTCGGCTATCACGCCGCACGAGGCGCTGTCGCAGATATTCACACAATTCAAATCCCAGTTCCACTTGCCCACACTGACCGCCTTTATCCGCATGATGGGCATTTACCCGCCGGGTTCGGTGGTGCAGCTGACAGACGAAAGATACGCGATGGTCGTGTCGGTCAACTCGGTGCGGCCGATCAAGCCGCGCGTTTTGATCCATAACCCTGACATCCCGCGCGACGATGCGCTGGTCATCAACCTGGAAAACGAGGCCGACCTCGGCATCCACCGCAGCCTGAAACCGATACAGCTGCCCAAGGCGGCGTATGACTACCTGTCGCCGCGCAAGCGCCTGTGCTATTTCTTTGAGCGTAGCCGTGAACTGGCGCCATCCGGGGACACGCCATGAAACCGCATCGCTGGCAGCCCCTGATAGAAGGCATGCTGGAAGCAGTGCTGCTGGTCGACCCCATACAGCTGCGCATACTCGGCGCCAACCGTTCCGCGCATACACTGCTGCGGCTGCCGCCGGATTCGCTGATGGGCACCGCGGTGGTCGAACTGGCGGCGGCGCCGGAAGACGTGTTCTTCTGGGAAGATGTGGCTGCCGGCCTGTCCGACAATATTTTTTCCGAGACCCTGCTGCAGCGCCAGGATGGCAGCACGATACAGGTGGAACGCCGCGTATCGCTGGTCCGTGTAGGGCTGGACAATTCAGTCTACGTCGTTGCGATACGCGACCATACCAGCCAGCGCCAGGTGGAAAACGAACTGGAAAAGCTGATCGCCGAACTGCGCGCAACGCTGGAATCCACCGCCGACGGCATTCTCGTGACCGACCTGGACGGTGCCATCCGCAGCTATAACCACCTGTTCGCCAAACTGTGGGGCTTGCCCGAAGACCTGCTGACGCAGCGCGACGACGCCGCCATCTATTCGTGGATGGACAAGTGCATGGTGGATGCCGGCCATTATATGGAGCGCCTGGGTACGATCGCCCGTTCGCCGCTGATGGAAGCCACCGATGTGCTGGTGCTGCGCTCAGGCAAAATTCTGGAACGCGTGACGCTGCCGCAGTATGCGCGCGGGCGTCCGATAGGCCGCGTGTACTCCTATCGCGACATCACGCAGCGGCTGGCCGACGAGGCCCGCCTGCAGCTGGCGGCCAAGGTGTTCGAATCCAGCACCGATGCCATCTTCATCACCGACGGCGAACAGAAGATCATCACCACCAACCCCAGCTTCGAGCGCCTGACCAGCTATAACGAACAGGAAATGATAGGCCAGACGCCGCGCGATTTCTTTTCCGAGCAAAGTAACGACAACCAGGTTGAGACCTTGCTCGAAGAACTGGAAATAAAGGGTTTCTGGGAAGGCGAGCTGTGGAACCGCCGCAAGAACGGCCATGCCTACCTGTGCATGATCTCGCTGGTGCGGGTGCAGGATGAAGACGGCAAGACCATGCACTACATCGGCTTCTTCAAGGACAGGACAGAGACGCACACCGCCAAGCAGAAAATCGAGGAACTGGCTTTTTCCGACACGCTGACCGGCCTGCCGAACCGGCTGCTGCTGGCCGAAAGGATCAAGCAATCCATCAGCGTCGCCAGCCGCGGCAACAGCACGTTTGCGCTGCTGTTCATCGATCTCGACCATTTCAAGCAGATCAACGATTCGCTTGGCCATCCTTTCGGCGACAGGGTGCTGATCGAGGTTACCGAGCGCCTGAAAAAATGCATACGCCAGGTTGATACCGCATCGCGGCTGGGCGGCGACGAGTTCGTGCTGCTGCTGCACCAGGCAGATGCTGCCGGCGCCGAAATTTGCGCCAGGCGGGTGCTGGAAGAATTGAATGTGCCGTTCTCGCTGGACGGCATGAGCTTTACTGTCACCTGCAGCATAGGCGTGGCGCTGTATCCAGCTGACGGCATGACGATGGATGACCTGATCAAGAATGCCGACAGCGCGATGTATCACGTGAAGGAACGCGGCCGCTCCGATTTCCGCTTCTATCAGCGCCAGATGAACATCGGCCTGCTGTCGCGCATGAAGCTGGACCACGCAATGCGGCAGGCGCTGGAGCATGACGGTTTCCGCCTGCATTACCAGCCGCTGGTGGACCTGGCCAGCGGCCAGGTATTCGGCGCCGAAGCGCTGCTGCGCTGGAACGACAAGGACCTGGGCGAGATCAGCCCGACGCAGTTCATCCCCATTGCCGAGGAAACCGGCGTTATCGTCGCCATCGGCAACTGGGTCATGGCCACGGCGATCCGCCAGGCGGCGAAATGGAACCAGGGCAGGCAGGTGCTGCGGGTATCAATCAATGTCTCCGCGCTGCAGTTTCAGCAATCCGATTTTGTGCAAAACCTGGCCGCCGCGCTGCAGGAAGCCGGCCTGGCGCCAGACCGCATAGAACTGGAACTGACCGAATCCATCCTTATCAGGGACGCGGACGAAGCTTTGCGGGTGCTGGAATCACTGGCGCAGCTGGGTGTCAACCTGGCGATTGACGATTTCGGCACCGGTTATTCCAGCCTTAGCTACCTGAAGCGCTTCCCGATCAGCAAGCTGAAGATAGACCGTTCTTTCGTGCAGCACCTGCCGGCCGATGAAAGCGACGTCGCCATTGTCACCGCCATCGTCAGTCTGGCGCATGCGCTGAAACTGAAGGTCATCGCGGAAGGGGTGGAAACAGAAGAACAACGCGCTTTCCTGCAAGAACTTGGCTGCAATGAACTGCAAGGCTTCCTGTATTCGCCGGCATTGACGCCGGACGAATTCGAGCGCAATTACCTGTTCGACGCAGCGGCAGGCAAGCTGCAATCCATGTAGCCAAGCGTTAAGCTGGCGATAGCTGGCGAATGCAGCCGGCAAGCTCACATCGGACGGAAGCGCCAGGCATAGGCCTGGCTTACCTTCAGTTTTTCATTGCAACCGCGCAGTTCCACGGTCACCTTACCCAGCTCGTCCCGATGCGCCTTCGTGATCGCATCGGCGCGCACCACCACGCTGCGGTGGATTTGCCAGAACATGTCCGGGTCCAGTCCATCGATCAATTCCCGCAACGGCTTGCGCACATGCGCCTCATCGTCGGTGCTGACGACACGCGTATATTTTTCATCCGACGCAAAAAACAGGATTTTCTCTATTGGGAACATCTTGATCGTATCGCCGACACTGGCGCTGATCCAGCGTATTCTCTCCGCAGCTGCGCCGCCGCGCAGGCGCTTGTCCAGTTCACTCATCAGACGGCTGATATCGGGCGCAGCCCGGCTGGCGGACATACGCTCGCGCAGGCGACCGACGGCTTCCTGCAACCGCTCCCGCGCCACCGGCTTGAGCAGGTAATCGAGGGCGCCGGCGGCAAAGGCTTCCAGCGCGTGGTTGTCGTAGGCCGTAGTAAACACCGCATGGCAGCGCCCCTTGACCGCATGCGCAACGTCCAGTCCGCTCAGCCCCGGCATGCGAATATCCAAGAAGGCGATATCCGGCGCATGCTGCTGTATCGCTTCCAGCGCATCGGCGCCGTGTTCGCACTCGGCCAGTATCTGCAGTTCGGGCCAGACATCGGCCAGCATGCGGCGCAGTTCGGCGCGCGGAAGATCTTCGTCGTCGGCAATGATGGCGGTAGGCATGATAAGTGTCATCCTGAATAGAGGTGATATTTTTACCGGCTGTCCGGCTGGTATGTGGGGCTTGCCCGTGCTGCCTATATCGACAGCGGCAACAGGATGATGGCGCTGACGCCTGTCGGCAAAGCCTTCAGCGTCAAGCTGGCCTGGTTGCCGTACAGCGCCTCCAGCCTTTCCCGAATGTTGGACAAGCCGAGCCCGCTGCCGGACGTCGTACCGCCAAAACCTACGCCGTCGTCGCTGACGCTGAGCTCCAGGCTGTCCACGCCCTCCAGGCTGACCTGGCGCGCCTTGACGTCTATGCGGGCCGGACCGATCTTGGGCTCTATGCCGTGCTTGACTGCGTTTTCCACCAGCGAAATCAGGATCAGCGGCGGCATTGCGGCATCTTGCAAGCCAGGCTCGGCGTCCACCGAATATTCCAGCCGCGGGATGCGCGCCTGCATCAGCGCCAGGTAGGCACGCGCCGCCTCCAGCTGCGGCCCCAGCCTGGCCTGCACGCTGCCGCCGTCGCTACGCATCTGCGGGATCGTGGCCCGCAGGTAGTCAACCAGATGGTCGACGATGGCCGTCGCCCTTTGCGGTTCGGTGACGATGGCGGAACGTACGCCGGCCAGCGTATTGAACAGGAAATGCGGCTCCACTTGCGCCACCAGTACCGACAGGCGCAGTTCGGCCTCGTTGCGTGCAGCCTTCAGCCTGTCCATTTCCTGGCGGCGCAATACTTCTTCCAGCCTGCGGCGCTGGCGAAAAAAAACCAGCAAGTCCATCCAGCCCCCAAAGCGCAACACAAAAGCCGCAACTCCCAGCCAGGTGGCAATCGTCATCCAGGTATTGATAGCCTTGGCATCGGCGTGGTCGTCCTGCCCGCCTTCTTCGGCATCCGAAGCCGCAGCCTTGGACACCGCAGGGGCAATAGAAGCAGCACTGCCTGGGGCTGGCTTCTTGCCCGCCTTCTGCGCCGCGGCCGGATCTATTTTCGGCACTTCGTGCATCTGGCCTGACAATTCTATCGTCAGGGCCGATGCCGCATCGCCATACACCAGCAGTTTGGTCAGGTAGCCGGCGGCATTGCTGCTGCCCCAGCTCAGCAACAAACCTGTCAGCAATGCGCTGACCAGGCCTATCGCTTCCTTGCGTACCGGCCAGGCCTGCCTGCGCACCAGCACCGCCAGGCCTATCCCCGAAGTCAGCAAAAATACCAGGCCGAAGCCCATAGACACCGCGGGCACGGCGACATTCCTCCACTGTGCACGGGAGGCAAACCCTATCATCAGGAAGATCAGCTCCATCAGCACCAGCGAGATCGCCGCCGACACCAGACGATAGCGATACCAAATTGCGCTAAAAATGGGATAACTGGAAGAACGGTCGAACCAGGTACTGCTGCGCATCGACACTTCGGTCGGCAGCAGCTGGTCTTGTCGGATCAATACACTGGGTTTGTTGGCGGCGCTCATCATGCATCCCGATACTCTATCAATGCCGCCATTGTGGCGCATACCGCAAGGATAGGGGAAGGATGCGACGAAACCCGGCAGCGGTGGATCAAATCACGGAAAACCGGGATAAGCCCCGGTCCGGATCAAACTTGCAGCTCAGGCGCTGGCCTGGGCTCCGCTGCCATTGTCATCGGCAGGCCTGGTTTGCTGCTTGGCGATTTTCAGGATGGTATTGCGTATCGTCGCCAGCACGGCAACCGTATTGAACGGCTTGACGATAAAACCCTGCACGCCTTTTTCCTGCGTGACCTGTATGGTTTCCGCATCGATCTTGCTCGATACCAGGAACATCAGCACCTTGGGCAGCGCCGCGCGGATCGCATCCAGCAACGCCAGCCCTTCTTCGCTCAGTTCGCCGATATCTACGCAGACGATCTGCGGTTTCAGCTTCACCAGGCGCGCCAGGTTGGCCAGGCTGGTATTGCTGTCGCCGACCACTTCGTGTCCGCCATTGGTCAGCACCGAGCCCAGCAAATTGCGGGCGACAGCGCTACCGTCCATGATGACTACTCTTAACATAAATATACCTTTAGAGACCGAAGGCCTGCCATTGCGATGATAAAGGAAAAATGTCCGGCACTATTTCCGCATGACAATAATTCACAATGACATTCCGGTCAGTGGCTGGTCCGGCAGCTGCACCGCACTATTTTTGCTCAATGATACATAAGTAATAATGCCATGCGCCGCCGTACGCTGCAGGCGCGACACAAATTGACACTATTTATTGAAAATTTCTGCCTGGCGACCCAAATGCAAGCTGTCAGTCCGAATTTTTTGGTTGCCCGAGCAGGCAGCAGCACCTATTTTGCGGCTGATGTTTCTGGTGTGGCATTCTTCACAAACTGTTCCAGCCAGCGGTCTTCCTCCCACAGCATGTGCATGATGGATTCGCGCGCGCGGTAGGCGTGGCTTTCATTGGGCAGGGTGGACAGCCGGGTCACCGCGCCCAGGCCTTGCAGCGCCTGGTACATACGCTCGCTCTGGATAGGGAAGGTACCGGAATTGCTGTCCTGCTCGCCATGGATCAAGAGCAGCGGGTCCTTGATCTGATGCGCAAAATTAAACGGCGACATCGCCTGGTACACGTCCGCCGCTTCCCAGAAATTGCGTTCTTCAGACTGGAAGCCGAACGGCGTCAGCGTGCGGTTGTAAGCGCCGGAGCGCGCGATGCCGGCACGGAACAGCCGCGTGTGCGCCAGCAGGTTGGCGGTCATGAAGGCGCCGTAGCTGTGGCCGCCGATCGCAATGCGGTGGCGGTCGGCCACGCCCAGGCGCACCACTTCATCCACGGCCGCCTGCGCATCCATCTTCAGTTGCTCCAGGTAAGTGTCGTTAGGCTCCTGTTTGCCTTCGCCGATGATGGGCATTGCCGGACCGTCCAGCACTGTATAGCCGCGCGCCAGCATCACATGCGGCCCCCAGTAGCTGATGCGGTTGAACTTGTACGGCGAATCCTTGACCTGGCCGGCCGCGCCGGCGGTCTTGAACTCGCGCGGATAGGCCCACATCAGCATGGGCCGCGGGCCGTCGCGTTTCGGATCGTAGCCGGGCGGCAGATAGAGCGTCGCCGTCAGGTCCAGGCCGTCCGCGCGTTTGTAGCGGATCAGCTGTTTTTGCACGCCCTTGAACTGCGGCGTCGGATCGGCAAAATGCGTCAACGCGCGCGGCTCGTCCTTGCCGAGAGTATGCACATAGAAATTGGTCGGTTCCGTCGTCGATTCGCGGCCGGTGATGAAGCTGGTTCCGCTGTCGTCCAGTAGCGCGGCAACCTGCTCGTAATAAGGCGCCTGCGAGCGCCACAGACGGGTGGCCTGCTTGCTGTCCAGATCCATACGGTCCAGAAAAGGGCGGTCGCCTTCCGGGCTGGCGCCGGCGCCGGAAAAGAACAGCGACTTGCCGTCGGCTGCGGTACGCAGCACGGCGCGGCCATAGGCATTCAGGCTTAAAGACGGCGTACCGGGATTGGCGTACTGGTCTTCTGATTTGCGGGCAAACAGCAGGTCCGGCTTGCTGTCAGCATGGCCTGGCCGTATGCGCCAGGTGCGGGTATCGCGGCTCTTCCACCAGCTTTCCGTCACCAGCGCCAGCCCGTCATTCCCCCACAGCACGCTGGAATAGCGCCAGGCCAAATCCAGCAGCTTGTGCGGCGCGGAATCGAACGGCGCAGCCTGCTGGAACAGCATGTCATGCACCGGTGCGTCCACTTCGGGATCGCCGCCGGCCTGGGCTTCCGCCCAATACAGTGTGGCTGGCTGGTCGCTGCGCCAGCCGAATTCGCGCGGCCCGGTCTCTACCGCATCATTGCCGGCGGGCAGACGCTCCTGCATCGGCCGTTCTGCGATAGTTTTCAGCTTGCGGCCCTGCATGTCCCACACCTCCACCAATTGCGGAAAGCGGTGTGCCGGCAGTATCGTGGAATACGGGCGATGCATCTGCGTTGTCAGGATCAGTTTGCCGTCCGGCGATGCCTGTACGCCGATCAGCGTTGCGACCGGCCCTATGCGCCGCACCTCTCCTGCGATGCTGACGATAGCGAGCTGGCTTTGCAGCTGCCAGTCCAGCATGTCGGCATCGGCGGCGGTCTTCAGCATGTCCTGGTAGGTGCGGGTCTGCGTCAGTTTGCCGCCTTTGGTTTCCTGCATGTTGGGGCCGGCCGGCACGATTGATACGACCGGCATTGCAGGCTGCTTGGCAGGCGTCAGCTTGACGAGCAGGCCATGCGAGCCGCTCAGCCAGCTGAAGCCGGCGCTGACCGTCCCATTCAGCCTTTCCTTGATCAGCCTTTTCGCCACTGCTTTTTCCACATCCAGCAGCCATAACTCCACGCCGTCATCGGCCCGGCGGCTGAAGGCAACCCAGCGCTCGTCGGCGGACCAGGCGACATTATCAATTCGCGGATTCGCCGGCAGGCCGCTGACCGCGCGGCTCTTGCCGCTGGCAATGTCCAGCAGGCTCATGCCGTCGCCGAAGTCGAAATGGCTGGAGGCGCGCACCCGCGGGTTGATGCGCAAACCCGCCAGTTTCAGTTCCGGCTGCGCCACTTCGGCAATGCCGGGCAAGCCAGGCTGGCTGACCAGTAAAGCGACTTTACGCAAGGGCCCCAGGCGGAACTGCGGCGCGCGCGGCGCATCCACCAGCGCCTGCAATTCCGGCACCGGCAACTGGTAGCCGCTGACAGCGGGGCTGCCTGCCGGCTCGTTGCTGGACGCGGCAAAAACGGGGCTGCCTGCAGCCAGCGTACTTCCGAGGACGATGGGGGCGATCAGTTTGCGTGAACGGGACATAGTGTAGTTGCCAGGTCAAAAGTGGGCGGCTGGATAGCGCAAAGCGCGCCAGGTATTCAGGTTAGTCAGATGATGGCAAGAAGTATATTTTTGCGCTGTTTCCCTGTCCACAACATTCTTGCCGGACCAAAATAAAAGCCAGCGCAAAAAAAAATCCCGGCCATTCCGCCAGGATTTTTCGTCGAACCAGCAGACGGCGGGAGCTAGCGCTCTATCGCCAGCGCCACACCCATGCCGCCGCCTATGCACAGGCTGGCCAGGCCGCGCTTGGCGTCGCGGCGTATCATTTCATGGATCAATGTCACCAGGATGCGGCAGCCGGATGCGCCGATAGGGTGACCAATCGCGATGGCGCCGCCATTGACGTTGATCTTGCTGGTATCCCAGCCCATTTCCTTGTTGACGCCTATCGCCTGAGCGGCGAAAGCTTCATTGATCTCCATCAGGTCCAGGTCCTGGTGGTTCCAGCCGGCTTTACGCAGGCACAGCTGGGCAGCGGGTACGGGTCCCATGCCCATGATGCTGGGGTCAACACCGGCAGACGAATAGGCCTTGATCCTGACCAGCGGCTTCAGCCCCAGTTCCTCGGCTTTGCGGGCCGACATCATGATGACAGCCGCGGCGCCGTCATTCAGGCCGGAAGCGTTACCGGCGGTGACAGTGCCGTCCTTGGCAAATGCAGGACGTAGCGCCGACAGCGATTCCAGCGTGGTGCCGTGCTTGATGAATTCGTCGCTATCGAAAACGACAGTGCCCTTCTTTTGCGGAATTTCCAGCGGGATGATTTCATCCTTGAACTTGCCGGCTTTTTGCGCGGCTTCGGCCTTGTTCTGCGAACCCAGCGCAAACTCATCCTGCTCCTGGCGCGACACATCGTATTTCTTGGCGACGTTTTCTGCAGTGGTGCCCATGTGGTACTGGTTGAATGCATCCCACAATCCGTCCACGATCATTGTGTCCACCAGCTTGGTGTCGCCCATGCGGAAGCCTTCGCGCGAACCGTTCAGCACATGCGGCGATGCGCTCATATTTTCCTGGCCACCGGCAATGATGATGTCGGCATCGCCGCAGCGTATGGACTGGCTTGCCAGGTGCGTGGCTTTCAGGCCGCTGCCGCAGACCTTGTTGATCGTGAAGGCGGGCACCATGTTCGGCAGACCCGCGCGTATCGACGCCTGGCGCGCGGCATTCTGCCCTACACCCGCCGTCAGCACCTGGCCCAGGATTACTTCATTGATCTGGTCGCCGCTCAGGCCGGACTTGGCCAGCAGGGCCTTGATCACATGCGCGCCCAGGTCGGACGCGGCGACTTTTGCGAGCGAGCCGCCAAATTTACCTACCGCTGTACGGCCAGCGGCAACGATGACTACGTCTTGCATAGTGGTTCTCCTGGTTAGGTGCTCAGTCGGGCTGAGTCGGTGTCATTGGCTAACGATGCGGGCAATATAAACATGAGTCTTGCAGTGAATCTTGCCTGCTGTCATTTTCATAATTTCTTCCATGATTATACTCGCGGCGCGGAACGCTGCTGCCGTAGACAGAAAACCCGACGCAAAAAAAATGGACCGCATTTGCGGTCCATCCTTTATTTTTTGCCTGAACTACGGCGCGTACACTGCTCCGTGATTATTTCTTGGCGCGTGTCGTTGTTTTTTCAGCAGCTTGTGTGAACTGCTGCGTGGCATTTGCCAGGTTTTCTTCCAGAGTCTGGATAGCCTGTTTGCTGGTTTTGCTCAGTTGTTCGTAACCGGCGTTGATATTGCCGATGACAGATTTCAGTGCTGTCACAGCCTGTTCGGAACCGGCTGGCGCGTTTTTGGTCACTTCGTCGATCAGCGCAACAACTTTGCTGTTTGTTTCAGCAATGTGGGCTTCCACTGCTTTTGTGAATTCAGCCTGGGTCGTCGTAGTGATGCTTGCCAGGTGGCGACCATAGGCCAGTGCTTTTTCAGCGCTTGGCTTGGCTTGGGCTGCGGTCAGCGCCAGGAATTCTTGTGGGTCTTTAGCGCCGATCAATTGCTTGGCAGTTGCCGTGGATTCTTCGATAGTGGCTTTGGCAGCGCTGACATTCAGTGCGAAGATCTGTTCCAGGCCTTCGAATGCTTTTTTGTTCAGGGCTGTCAGGGATGCAAACTGGTTTTCCAGGTTGGCTTTAGTGGCGGCGATAAATTGTTCTGGAGTCGTGTACATGGTATTTCCTTAGAGTTAAAAGAGATAAATAAGCAGCGACGTCCATCTGTGAATCATTTATGGTGCACCGCAACAAATTCTATTTTACTCCGTTCGGAATCTGCGTCAAGCACTTTTTGTGCATTGCAGCATAAATGATCATATTTACATTCTTTAGGGAAATTAACCGGATTTTAACGCAAGTTTTTCTTAATTTTCATTTATATCAGCCGATCACCCGCTTCCAACTCCAGCAAGGCCTGCTTGTTCACCAGACCACCCGCATACCCTGTCAACGCGCCCGACCCGGCAATCACGCGGTGGCAGGGCACAATAATGGATACCGGATTGCGCCCGTTGGCAGCACCCACGGCCCGCACCGCCGCCGGCTTGCCAATGCGCCGCGCCAGTTCGCCGTAGCTGGCAGTGGCGCCGAACGGAATGTCCAGCAGCGCCTGCCACACCTGCTGCTGGAAAGGCGTGCCGGAGGAGATATCCAGCGGCAGTTCGAATCGCCGGCGGCTGCCAGCAAAGTATTCTTGCAGCTGCTGCTTCACATCCGCCAATATCGCATTGCCGTCATCCCGCACCCAGCCATCGCTGCCCTTGAAGTGCCGGTGGTTTTCAAAATACACGCCGGCCAGGCCGCGTTCGGTTGCCGCCAGCAGCAGCTTGCCCACCGGGCTGTCATAGTTAGTATAAAACATATACTCCTCGCTTCGTCTACTCTGTATCAGGGTTGCTTGCCTTGCTGGACAGCGACTGCCATAACAGCAGCGCCGCGTAGGACCGCCACGGCGACCAAGGGTGCGCGCGCGACAGCAATTGCTTTTCCGTCATCCGCGTTTCCGGGGCGACAGCGGCCGCTTTTTGCAACGCCAGGTCGCCCGCCGGAAACGCATCCGCAAAACGCAAGGCGCGCAGTGCGATGTATTGCGCCGTCCATTCGCCGACGCCTGCCACCGTTTTCAGCCGCGCCACCGCGTCTTCAAGCGAAATACCGGCCGGCATCTGCAAGCCGCCTGTGGCGGCAAACTGCGCCAGGTTGCGGATGGTGGCCGCGCGCGTTTTCGTCAGCCCTATCTGCGCGATATCTTCCGCAGCAGTCTGCGCCAGCAGCTCCGGCGTGGGAAAATGGTGGCTGACCTCCGCGAACGGTGTCTCTATGGCAGCCCCGAAACGCCGCACCAGCCTGCCGGCCACCGTGGACGCACCGGCGACGCTGACCTGCTGGCCCAGGATTGCCCGTATCGCCAGTTCAAACGCATCAAACGCACCCGGCACCCGCAACCCCGGCGTGCGCCGTATCTGCGCCGCGAGCAGTTCGTCGGTTTGCAGATAGGATTCCATCACTGTGGGATTGGCATCCAGGTCGAACAGGCCGCGCACCCTGGCCAGCAGCGGCATCAGCACCGGAGCCAGTGCAGGCGCCACCTGCAGGCTCAGCTGAAAACGCTCCGGCACATGCCTGACCTGCAGCCAGCCCTCGCGGCCGCCTATCACGACGCTGCGCACATAAGAGCGCGCCGATTTTCCGGCCAACACCGCCTCCAGCCCCGGCATGGCCCGCGCCGCCAGATAGTTCAGCACCTCGTTCCATGCATACGGCGGCCGGTAAGCCAGCCGCAGGATGATACCTTCGCTATCGGCCACCGAAGCGCGCCGTATTGAGCCCGGCGCCATCTTGTAGCGCTCGGCAAACAAGGCGTTGAAACGCCGCACGCTACCGAACCCCGCCGCGTAAGCCACGTCTGTCATGGGCAGCACGGTCTCCTGCAACAGCTTCTTCGCAAACAATAGCCGCTGCGTCTGCGCCAGCTCCACCGGCGTCACACCGAAATGCTGCAGCAACACCCGCCGCAACTGCCGCGACGACAAGCCGATCTCCTCCGCCAGCCGCTCCACATTGCCGTCATTCAGCGCACCCGCCGTGATCCGCTGCCACACTGCATGCGCCAGGTTCTGCTGCAAGGCATAAGGCGCCAGCTCAGGCCGGCACCGCAGGCAAGGCCGAAACCCCGCCGCTTCCGCTGCCGCCGCGCTGGAATAATAAGTGCAGGAAGAAGCCCGCGCCGTCTTCACCGCACACACCGGCCGGCAATACACGCCGGTCGTCTTCACGCCAATAAAAAACACGCCGTCAAACCGGCTGTCACGCGCCACCAGCGCACGATAACAATGCTCCGGATCCAGCAAGGACACCGGAGAAGCCGAATCGGAAGCTTCAGATAATGGAATAGTCATGACGACGTTATACCCGCAGCCCAAGCCCCCGTCTAGCCGTTTTCGGACATCGCAATTCCAGCAATCCACAAGCGACGTTGCAGTTGATTTTGACCTTCATCCGCTGGGGACGCAGCATTTTGTGCATTACAGAAAATGGATCAGAAACAGACGTTGTCTGAGCCGCAGGCGAGTTTCGTCTGTTTCCCATTTTTTGTGATGCAGCAAAATGTGATGGCGCACAGCGCCATCAACCGAAGGGCAAGTCTGCGGTCGCCTTCTTTTTGCTTACTTTTTCTTGGCGAAGCAAGAAAAAGTAAGTGGCTGTCGGGCCACCCCCGACCAGTACCCACGAAGTGTAATCGAGTTATCAAACCGTAGGCCCCAAAACTGGCCCGGTCAATCCACCAGCCCACCATCCCCCCCACTTTGCGTTAAACTAAATCCAACAACCAAACCCAACCCACCATGCCCCCAAGCAAACCCAAAAAACTGCTGCTTGCCCTGGCAATGGCGCTCATTGCAGCGGCCAGCGCCGCTGCCTATCTGCAACCCTCGCTGATCCTGAGCCTGGCCCAAAACCTTTCCCTCTGCTAAACGAACAATGACCCAGCACCTCCCGCAAGCAAGATCCATCGTCCAGCAGCTGGGCGCCTCCCAGATCCGTGAAGTCGCCAATGCCGGCATGGGCCTGGATAACGTTCTGCCATTCTGGTTCGGCGAGCCTGACGAAGTCACGCCACAATTCATCCGTGATGCCGCCAAGGAAGGCCTGGACGCCGGCGATACCTTTTACACGCACAACTACGGCATCCCCGCGCTGCGCGCAACCATCGCCACCTACCTGTCCAAGCTGCACCAGCCTATAGGACCGGAAAGGATCGCCGTCACATCGGCCGGCGTATCGGCACTGATGCTGATTGCACAAACCATACTGAACCCCGGCGACCGGGTAGTGGCGGTGACGCCGATCTGGCCCAACCTGGTGGAGATACCGAAGATACTCGGCGCCGAGGTCACCAAGGTGCCGCTGCAATTCGGCCAGACCTGGGAACTGGACCTGCAGCAGTTGCTGGACGCGCTGACGCCGGGCACCAAGGCCGTATTCATCAATTCGCCGAACAATCCGACCGGCTGGGTCATGCCGCGCGAACAGCAGCAGGCGGTGCTGGATCATTGCCGCCGGCACGGCATCTGGATACTGGCCGACGACGTCTACGAAAGGCTGGTCTATGGCGAAAACTGCGCGCCGTCTTTCCTGGACCTGAGCGTACCGGAAGACTTGCTGATCTCGGCCAATAGCTTCTCCAAGGCCTGGCTGATGACAGGCTGGCGCCTGGGATGGATCGTTGCGCCGCAAAGCATCATGGCCGACCTCGGCAAGCTGATCGAATACAACACCTCTTGCGCGCCCGGCTTCATCCAGCGCGCCGGCATCACCGCCATTGAGCGCGGCGACGAAATCGTGCAGCATACGCTGGCCCGCTACCAGACCGCGCGCGACTACCTGTACCAGCGGCTGAACACGATGCCGGGCATTACCACACCCAACCCCAAGGGCGCGATGTACCTATTCTTCCGCGTCGATGGGCAAACCGACACCTTGCAATTATGCAAACGGCTGGTGCGCGAAGCCGGCCTGGGGCTGGCGCCGGGCAGCGCTTTCGGGCCGGAAGGCGAAGGCTATGTGCGCTGGTGCTTCGCCAGCTCGGTGGAGAAGCTAGAACTGGGCGCGAGCCGGCTGGAAGCTTTCCTGAAACAGCGCTGACACTCTCCACCGCAAGGCGGCATCGTTCGTCACGGAATCAAATACCGGCTTTTTCCAATTTTTCTATACAAAATTGCGGCTTTCCTGCAAATTTTACAGTTCTGTATCGAATTTCCGGTATTTTCCCAATTTCAGGAATCAAATGGCAGAATACCAAGTCATAAGACCGTAACATCCCTGTCACACGACTTGGCAGCTTTTATCCTCCCGGCCAGAAATAGAAAAAAGCCGGACGGGCGCTGCCGGGGCAAGCAAGCCTATCCATTCACTTAATTTGGGAAGACCACATGTCACGCCTCCTGTTCATGATGCTCTGCACGAGCCTCGCACTGAATTCCAGTATCGCCGCCGACGCACAACAAACCAACAACGCAGGCTCCGGCGCCAATGCGGCGGCGGAAGCCGGCACTGCCAATCCTTTCCTGACGCCGAGTACGCTGCCTTACGGCATGCCGGCCTTCGACAAGATCAAGGATGAACACTATGCGCCGGCCTTTACCGAAGCCATGCGCCGCCAGACATCGGAAATCAATGCGATTGCAGACAACACCGCCGCGCCCACCTTCGACAACACCATTGTGGCGATGGAAAAAGCCGGCCGCATGCTGCACCAGGTGTCCGCCGTGTTCTTCAACCTGACCAGCGCCAACACCGACCCGGCGATGGAGGCGATATCGCGCGACCTGGCCCCAAAACTGGCGGCGCACAATGATGCAATCAGGCTCAACAGCAAATTGTTCGCGCGTATCAGCGCCGTGTACGACCAGCGTGCCAACCTGGCGCTGGATGCCGAATCGCGCCGCCTGCTGGACCGCTACTACACCGATTTCGTACGCGCCGGCGCCAAACTGTCGGATGCCGACAAGACCAAGCTGAAAGCCATCAATGCGCAGCTGGCCAGCCTGGGCACGACCTTCAGCCAGAACGTGCTGAAGGAAACCAATGCCTCTGCCGTCATCGTCGACACCAAGGCCGAACTGAAAGGCCTCAGCGACAATGAAATCACCGCTGCAGCCGACGCCGCCAAGGCACGCGGCCTGCAAGGTAAATATGTCATCGCGCTGATGAATACCACCGGCCAGCCGTATGAAACCACACTGACCAACCGCGCACTGCGCAAGCGCCTGTACGATGCATCGGTAGAGCGCAATAGCCATGGCGGCGAATTCGATAACCGCGAAGTGGCGATAGGCCTGGCCAAACTGCGCGCGGAAAAAGCCCAGCTGCTCGGCTATCCTAACTACGCCGCCTACTCGCTGGAAGACAATACCGCCAAGAACACGACCGCCGTCAACAAGATGCTGGCCGAGATCACGCCTGCTGCGGTAGCGAATGCGAAAAAAGAAGCGGCCGACATGCAGAAGCTGATCGACGGCAAAAAAGGCGGCTTCAAGCTGGCGGCCTGGGATTGGGCCTTCTACGCAGAACAGGTGCGCAAGGCCAAATACAGCTTCGACGAATCGCAGCTACGCCCGTATTTCGAACTGAACAATGTGCTACAGAACGGCGTATTCTATGCGGCCAACAAGCTGTACGGCATCAGCTTCAAGGAACGCAAGGACCTGCCGGTCTACAACCCTACCGTGCGCGTGTTTGAGGTGTTCGACGCCGACAACAAGCCGCTGGCGCTGTTCTTGTACGACGCTTATGCGCGCGACAACAAGCGAGGCGGCGCGTGGATGAACGAATATGTGGACCAGTCCTTCCTGTTCGGCACCAAGCCCGTCGTCGCCAACCACCTGAACATCCCCAAACCGCCTGAAGGCCAGCCTACGCTGCTGACGCCGGACGAAGTGCGCACCGCCTTCCATGAATTCGGCCACGCGCTGCACGGCATGTTCTCCAATGTGCGCTACCCACGCTTCTCCGGCACCAGCGTGCCGCGCGACTTTGTCGAATATCCTTCGCAAGTCAACGAAATGTGGGCAGTCTGGCCTGAAGTCCTGCAGCACTACGCCAAGCACTACCAGACCGGCGAAGCGATGCCGCAGGCGCTGGTAGACAAACTAGCCGCTACCGGCAAGTTCAACCAGGGTTTCGCCACCACCGAATATCTGGCTGCAACGCTGCTGGACCAGCGCTGGCACCAGCTAAGCACCAGCCAGATCCCGGACGATGCGCTGGAATTTGAAGCCAATGCGCTGAAACAAAGCGGTGTCGACTATGCGCCAGTGCCGCCGCGCTACCGCAGCACCTACTTCTCGCACATCTTCGCCAGCGGCTATTCGGCAGGCTATTACTCGTATATCTGGGCGGAAGTGCTGGATGCGGACACGGTAGAGTGGTTCAAGGAAAACGGCGGACTGTCTCGCAAGAACGGCGACTGGTTCCGCCAGCAGCTGCTGTCCAAGGGCGGCAGCATGGATGCAATGGAAGCCTTCCGCAATTTCCGCGGTCGCGACGCCATCATCCAGCCATTGCTGGTGCGCCGCGGCCTGACAGCGAACGGCAGCAAATAAGCGTTTTCCCTTAGCGGCGAATAAAAAGCCACGAAAGCCACGAGTAACTCGTGGCTTTTTTATTTTCCGGGTCTGCCTGCAAGAAATTGATATCGGTAATATATTAAATTGAAATTAGAAATTGGTGGACAGCCGCAGGCAGGCTATTCATACTTTGACAAGCTTATTTCCAAGAAGAACAAATGACATTCTCCCGTATGGCTGTCGTCCTAACAGGCTTGCTGGCCTGTGCCGCTGCTTTCGCCGCCGGCCCGCCGCCGCAGGAACAGCTGCCCCTGCCTGCACCGTCCTCCTCCGCGCAAAAGCTGTATTCGACAGCGCAAAACGACTTGCTGCAGATACGCGTACTGCTGAAAAACGGCCGCACGCAGGCTTCAGTGGGCTCGGGTTTCCTGGTCGGCGACAGCAAGCTGGTCGTCACCAATTATCATGTGATGTCGCAAATCGCGCTGGAACCGGAAACCTATGTCGGCGAATACGTCGATACGGCCAACCAGCGCGGTCCGGTCGAATTACTGGCAGTGGATGCGCTGCACGACCTGGCCGTGGTCAGGGTGGGGCGCGCGGGCACCGGCTTTTTCAAGGTACCGGAACAGATACAGCAGCTGCCGGAACTGACGCAGGGACAGTACCTGTATTCGCTGGGTAACCCGCTGGACCTGGGTTTCGCGATTTCGGAAGGTTCGTATAACGGCATCATACGACGCGGTTTTTACGACCAGCTGATGTTTACCGGCCCCATCAATGCCGGCATGAGCGGCGGACCGAACGTGACCACGGACGGCAAGGTCGCCGGCGTCAATGTATCGAAACGGCTGGATGGCGAACTGGTCAGCTTCCTGGTGCCGGTGCGCTATGTGCAGGAACTGCTGGCGAAAGTACGCCTGCAAACCAGGCCGGCCAAGGATTTCAGCCTGATTGTCGGCCAGCAGTTGATGGCGCACCAGGCGGTGATCATCGACAAGCTGCTGGAAAGCCCGCTAACGCTGAAGAGCCTGGGGCCGTACCGCGTGCCGGTGCGCGAGTCGGACCAGGTGCGCTGCTGGGGCCAGTCCAACGCCAAGCCGGATATTCCTTATACGGTGGACGAAATGCGCTGCCAGACCGAATCGGCCATTTTCGTTTCCGGCCAGCTGCAAACCGGGCAAGTGTCGATACAGCATGCGTTTACCCGTAGCACCGAGCTGAACTCTTTGCGTTTTTCGGAGCTGGTCAGCAATGCCTTCAAGAACCAGGTCAGCGGCAGCTACAAGAATGCGCAAGTCACCGCCCCGGCTTGCAACGAGCAGTTCGTCAGCAACAAGAAGCTGCCGATGCGCGCCGTATTATGCGTGCGCGCTTACCGCAAATTCACCGGCCTGTATGACTTTATCCTGCTGACGGCCAGTGCCGACCAGTCCATGATGAGCCTGCAAAGCCGCATCGAGACCAAGGGCGTGTCGTACGACAACGGCCTGCGCGTATCACGCATCTTCCTTGAATCCCTGAGCAAGGGAGGCAACTGATGAACGGACCGATGAACTCACCGTTTTTTGTGGAAGTGCTGGCATCGAAGGACGAAGTCCGGCACCGCCACCAGGTAAGCGCGCTGCCGATCCGCATAGGCCGCGCCTACGACAATGATTTCATCCTGGACGACCCGCACACCGCTGCCCACCACGCCATCGTGGAACAGGGCGAAGACGGCAGCCTGCACATGCGCGACCTTGGCAGCCACAACGGTATCGTGCACCAGGGCAAGCGGCTGCCGCTGATCAGCATCAATGGCAATACCGTGGTGCGGCTGGGCCATACCAATCTGCGGGTGCGTGCGGCCGATTTCCAGGTGGCGGACGAACTTGCCGACACCACGATACACGGCTGGGAAGGCTGGCCGCCGGCGCTGAGCGGCCTGGCCATCATCGCGCTGCTGGCCGCGCTGAGCACCTGGCTGGGCGACGTCAGCAAGTTTGAGGCGATACGTTACCTGATGGCGATTACCTACGTGCTCAGCGGCGCGCTGGTTTGGAGCGCCGTCTGGGCATTTGCCAACCGCCTGTTCGGCGGCCATGCGCGCTTTGGCCGGCACCTGTTCATTACCGGCTGCGGCATGGCGGCGATGGAAGTATGGAGCCTGTTCAGCGGCACGGCGGCGTATGCGCTGTCGCTGGAAGAATTAAGCCGCTACGGCAGCCACGTGATGATCGCCATCACGGCGGCGATGGTATATTTTCACCTGGGCACCATCAACCCGCGCCATCCGCGCCGGGTGGCCGTCACCGCCATCATCCTTGGGTTGCTCGGTTCCGGGCTGATGCTGATGATGAACTTCCAGCGTTACGGCCAGGCCGGCGACGAACTGTATATGTCGCAGATCCTGCCGCCGGCGATACGGCTCAGCGCAGACAAGCCGGTAGACCAGTTCATCAATGAAGCAAAAAGCCTGAAAGACAAGGTAGACGCAGACCGCACCAAGACTGTCAGCCATGACGATCAGGATGCGGACGCGCCGGAATAAGGGTAAACAAGCTTCTAAAGAAGGCTGAGCCGGCCTAAGGAAACAAGGCATTCACTTCGCCGTAGCCCAGGCTACCGGCGAACATGCCTTCCACACTGCCGTCCACCAGCATATCGTTCGCCAGCTTCACCGTCGAAGCCAGTACTGCCTGCATCAGCGCTGTCCCCGCGCTGACACGGCGCGCACCATGCGCCGCCAGTTGCTGCACGCTGGCAAGCCCGGGCACGGCCATCACATTGACAGGCATGCCGACCACCTCGGCAATGCTGCGCAACACTTCCAGGTCCGCCAGGCCGGGCACGAACAGGCCGTCGGCGCCCGCGCGTTTATAAAACTCTGCCCGCCGTATCGTCTCCGCCGCCAGCTTGTCCTTTTCCACCAAGCCGCGAAGATACACATCCGTACGGATATTGATGAACAGGTCCAGGCCCATGGCCGCTGATTTTTCGCGGATGGCCACGATTTTCGCCATCAGCAGTTCCGGCGCGGCAGCGCCGTCTTCAATATTGATGCCGACCGCGCCCGCTGCAATAAACTCGGCCACATTGGCGGCAACAACCGCAGCGTCATCGGAATAACCATCTTCCAGGTCCACCGACAGCGGCAGTTGCACCACCCGCACGATCTCGCGCACCGTCGCCAGATAAGCTGCGATAGGCAAGGCGCCGCCGTCCGCATAACCGTGCGCCCAGGAGACACCGCCACTGGTGGTAGCGATCGCCTGCGCGCCGCAGCGCTGCATCAGCCTGGCACTAACGGCATCCCATACATTCGGTAGCACCAGTGCTGTGCCTTCGTGAGCATGCAAGGCGTGAAACTGGTGGGCTCGGTTTGCCTGGTTGGCGGCTTCGGCGTGGTGTTCCATGAATTTTCCTTTCATTGAAGAATATAGCGTACATCATCGCATCATCTTTTGCATCGGACTGGCTGATTTCGGACATCCATTTTCAGCCCCGCCGCTAGATGGCAGAGCTCGCATGCGAGCCCCATAATTCTGCGAAACAACATACCTGTGCATTCGTATCTACTTGCAACTTATTGCAAATTAGCTATGATGATCATCCGACTTCATGGCGAAGGCAAGTCTTAGATGAGATTCCCTATTTTTCTGTTGGCCTTTTCTCTTTTGCTCAGTGGATGCAGCTCCAAAGATGAAAAAAGCGCGGGCAACGCACAGGTATTGGAAAATCGACCTCCCCCTTCAGTGAGCAAGCCTGCCGGACCACGTACGCTCGCTTATGAACATGAGCTGAGCCTGCAAACGCAGGAAACCAAAGTTGCTGCGCTATACGAGAAAACAATGGCGCAATGTCTTGCAGATACGGGCCACCGGTGCACCATACTGCTCGCGCAAATAGGCAGCGGTGTAAGTTATGACGCTAGGAGCACAGTAACGGCACGCCTGACCTTAAGGGCGACGCCAGAAGGTATCCGGAATCTGCAAAAGACCTTGTCATCTGGAAATCGTATCCTCAAACAGTCCACCAAGGCTGAGGACCTGGCACAGCCGATGGTCGACAATGAAAAGCGTCTTGCCATGCTGGAGGAGTATAAGAACCGGCTAAACACCTTGAACGCGCGTCCCGGTACCGACCTTGATACCCTGATCAAGCTGTCCAAGGAAATCGCTAGCGTGCAATCCGAACTGGAAAGTGCAAAAAGCGATGCAGCGAAACTGGCTGAACGGGTCAATACTGAAGTCCTGCGCATAGAAATCAGTATCAATTCCGAAGACGAAGAAGGATTGATGTCGCCCGTAAAGTCAGCATGTCAGAAATTTATCCGGCATCTGGCGGAGGGCATTTCCATCGTGATTACGGCTCTCGCCTATATTTTGCCCTGGTGTATCGTGCTGATACCGCTATTGCTGGGCATTGGCCGCTGGAGACGTGGCAAAGTAAAACTCAGATAACAGATACCGACTCAGTATGGGCCGGATAAACATTTGAAGCAAAAGGAAATATGAAAATCACCGTAGAAACCGAACGCCTGCTGCTACGTGCATTTACTGCCGACGATGCCGAAGCCTATTACCCGCTGTGCGTGATCCCCGAAGTAATCCGCTATGTCGGCAACAAGCCTATGGGCTCGGTCGAAGAGGTAAGAGCCAGCCTGATGGAAGGGTCGATCACCGACTACCGTAAATACGGTTTCGGCCGTTTTGCCGTCGTGTGGAAAGAAACCGGCCAGTTGATAGGTTTCAGCGGCCTGAAATACATGCCGCCGTTTGCCGAAGTGGAGCTGGGCTACCGGCTGCTGCCTGAATTCTGGGGCAAGGGGCTGGCGCAGGAAGCAGGGATCGCCTCTATCGAATTTGCACGTACGCTGAACCTGACCAAGTTGATTGCCCTCGTGCATCCGGACAATGAGGGATCGGCTAACGTCGCGCGCAAACTAGGCTTTATCGTGGAAAAACAGGTGCGCATGGACCTGATTCCAGGCCTGGATGTGAACATGTTTTCGCGCGGCCTGTAAGCGAGGCCCATCTGGACCATGATGGGAATGCCGACCTCCGGCCGACGGCCGGTGCTCAAGTGCATGTTCAAAGCGCATTTCCAGAACGCGCGTGCTCTGTCGTTTCTTCGCTGACCAGCTGGTTGAGCCGGGAAACAAATAACTTCAGAACCGGCGACATGTTCGCCTTGCTGTAGCCGACACACAAGTCGATGGTCGGCGGCGTGCCGGCAAGCGGGCGGCTGACAACAGACCAGGGCATCAGGTTTTCCACATAGGAGGGGATCAGCGTAACGCCACGGGTGGAAGCAACCAGCGACATCACCATCGCCGGATTATCCACTCCCTGCGTCGGCACGATATCAACGCCTTCACGTTGCAGGTAGTCGTCAATGGTGGCACGCAGCACCTTGGCCTTGTTTGCCATCGCAATGAACTTCTCCCCGACGAGATCTTGCGCGCTGATGCTCTCATGCGAGGCAAGGTGGTGGTCACTGGGCATCAGCACTACCAGCGGCTCGCGGCTTACGACATGGTAAAGCAAGTCAAAACCCGGCTCTGCGCGCAGGAAGGCGATATCGAGCTTGCCACGCGCAAGCCCTTCCGCGAGATCGGGAGAATAGTCGCTGGAGACGGTAATATCCACGGTCGGCAGTTCTTCACGCAGGATGTTCATTGCCCTGGGGAGCCAGGTCATTTCCTGCCCCGTTAAAAATCCCAAAGCAAACCTCTGCTTGGCCGGCTGGGCAGCCCGCCGCGCCGCTTCAATCGCGGCATCAACCTGCGTCAGGGCCAGCCTGGCATGATCCAGGAAAGCCTTGCCTGCCGCGGTGAGTTCTACTCCCCTGGCGCTGCGAATAAATAATTCGGCGCCAACTTGCTCTTCCAGGTCACGAATCTGTCTGCTCAGGGAAGGCTGCGACGTATGCAAGCGCTGCTCGGCCGCAATGGTCAGGCTGCCGGTCTCGGCAACGGCGATAAAGTAGCGAAGATGCCGCAGTTCCATTTCATTCTCCCGTGATTTTCATCGAGCCATGCTTTTCAGGTATGCCTACCAGCTTATAAAGTCTTTTTTTATTGTGCCATAAGTTCCTATATTGCTTCCTGTAGCAACGCATTTCGGGAATTACCCAGATGCCTGCCGATGTCATGGGACCTGTATCCCATGTTTAAAAAACATACCTCGAAGGAAGTAAATCATGACTCATCCTGTTGTTCTCATCACCGGTGCACTCACCGGTATCGGCCGTGCTACTGCACTGGCATTCGCAAAAAATGGAGCGCATCTGGTGGTTTCCGGCCGCCGCGACGCGGAAGGCAAGGCGCTGGAGGCGGAACTGCGTCAACTCGGCGCCGAAGCTCTTTTCGTCCGCGCTGACGTGCGTCTCGACGACGATGTTCGCACCCTGGTTGACCAGACCGTGGCACGTTTCGGGCGCCTTGATGTCGCGGTGAATAATGCCGGCACAGAAGGCCAGCCTGGGCTGATCATGGACCAGACTGCCGACAGCTATGCCGCTACCTTCGACACCAATGTACTGGGTACGCTGCTCAGCCTGAAGCACGAACTGCGCGTCATGACTGCACAAAAAAGCGGCAGCATCATCAACATTTCCTCCACCTACGGACATGAAGGCGCCGCGTACGCGTCGGTCTATGCCGGCAGCAAGCATGCGGTGGAGGGCATTACCAAGTCGGCTGCGCTGGAAGTGGCCGCCAGCGGCGTGCGCGTCAATGCCGTCGCCCCGGGACCAACCGATACCGGCATGCTGGACCGCTTTACCGGAACGCCTGAGAACAAGGCTGCGCTTGCAGCAGGCGTGCCTCTCGGCCGCGTCGGCAAGCCCGCCGACATCGCCGGCGCGGTGCTGTATCTGGCATCCGAAGGCGCCGCGTTCGTGACCGGCCAGATTGTCACGGTCGACGGCGGCAAGACTGCCGGCTAATCATCGAACCAACCCTGCAACCATCAAGGAGTTCCAACATGAATACGCTAACAGGAAAGACTGCACTGGTGACCGGCGCATCCCGGGGCATCGGCCGGGCCGCAGCGCTGGCGCTGGCAAAAGCCGGTGCGCAGGTGCTTGTGCATTACAGCAGCGGCGAGCAGGAAGCCACTGCCGTCGTCGATGAAATTCGCCGGACCGGCGGCAAGGCGGAGAAGATCGCCGCCGACTTGAGTCAGCCAGATGGCCCGCACCAGTTGGCGCAGCGCGTGCGCGCCATTATCGGCGGCCGCCTGGATGTGCTGGTGGCCAACGCCGGTATCGCCACGGCGGCATCGATCCAGGACACCACGGTGGAAGATTTCGACCGGCTGTTTGCCGTCAACGTACGTGCACCGTTTTTCCTTGTGCAGCAATTGCTGCCTGCGCTGTGCACGGGAAGCAGCATCGTCCTGCTGTCATCGCTGGCGGCGCATGCATCGGTAGGGACTCTATCAGCCTACGCCGCCACCAAAGGCGCAATCGACACGCTGGTCAAACATTTCGCCACGGCGCTGGGCGAACGCGGCATCCGCGTCAATGCGGTTGCGCCAGGGGTAGTGCCAACCGACATGTCCAGTTTTGCGAAGACTGAAGCCGGCCGCGATGCCACGCTCGGCATGCAGTCACTGAAACGCATGGCACAACCGGACGACATCGGCGCCGCCATCGCTTTTCTTGCATCCGACCAGGCACGCTGGATCACCGGCGACACCTTGCGCGTCGACGGCGGTTCGAAACTGTAATACCGGAAGCTGCAGTGCGGCAGCTGCATGCCGCCGCCACGCAGCGCGCTATCAGCCATTCATTTCTCATTATCCAACTATCAGGAGTTTCACCATGACTAGCAACACCATCAAACTGTATCAATCCTCAGGCTCGCCTAATTCACGCCGGGTGCGCATCTTCCTTGCAGAGAAAGGCATGGAGGTGACGGTCGTTCCGGTCGACCTAGGCGCGAAGGAACAATTCTCCGACGCCTATCGCTCGATCAACCCGCGCCTGCAAGTTCCCGCGCTGGTGCTGGAAGACGGCACCTCCATTGCCGAAGTGCCGGCCATCTTCCGCTACCTGGAATCAATTCACGCTGCAACGCCCTTGCTAGGTTCGACGGCCACGGAACAAGGCCTGATCGCCATGTGGGAACGCCGTGTCGAGCTCGACGGTTTCGCGGCAGTGATGGAAGCGGTACGCAATACCGTGCCTGGGTTGAAGGGACGCGCCTTGTCCGGGCCGCATGCCTACGAGCAGATTCCGGCGCTGGCAGAACGCAGCCTGTTGCGCATCAAGAACTTCTATACCGACATCAATGCGCGTCTCGAAGAAGTTCCTTTCATCGCAGGCGAAGAGTTTTCGGCAGCAGATATTACTGCACTCGTAACAGTCGATTTCGCCACCGGTGGTGCGAAGCTGCCGATTCCGGAAGATCACGCAGCGCTCAGGCGCTGGTATGACCGCATCGCTGCCCGTCCCAGCGCCAAGGCATAAGCGAACATTTTTCAGGCGCTGCAAGGAGTCTGAAATAACGCATTCCACTTTTACTTTTATACAGGCCGGTAACGGCCTGCAGGGATCTTCTCATGAAAAACACTTCTTTATTCAATGCCATCAAACTGGGTGCGACAAGCTTGTCGCACCGCGTGGTAATGGCTCCATTGACGCGCCTGCGTTCCGACCAGGACGGTGATGTGCCGAATGCGCTCATGCTGGAATACTATCGCCAGCGCGCCTCCGCAGGAGGATTGATCATCACCGAAGCCACGGCGGTGGCGTTTAACGGGCGCGGTTATCTGGGCGCACCCGGCATCTACAGCGATGCGCAGGTCGATGGCTGGCGCCGTATCACGGATGCCGTGCACGCCAAAGGCGGCCGCATTTTTTTACAACTGTGGCATGTGGGACGCGTATCGCACGTTGACATGACAGGCGGTGAAAGCCCGGTTGCACCCTCTGCCATCCCATTTGAAGGTGCCGCTTTCACGGCCAACGGCTGGGTCACGCCGTCGCCGAGCCGCGCACTGGAAACGCATGAAATTCCAGGCATTGTCGAAACCTTCCGCCGTGCCGCGGAACGCGCCCGGTCTGCCGGCTTCGATGGTGTAGAAGTCCACGGCGCCAATGGCTATCTGCTCGACCAGTTCCTGAACGACGGCAGCAACCGGCGCAGCGATGCTTACGGCGGCCCGGTGGAGAATCGCGCGCGACTGCTGCTGGAAGTGACCGAAGCCGTTGCGTCCGTATGGGGCGGTGATCGCGTCGGTGTCCGCATTTCGCCCGGCGGCAAATTCCTGTCCATGTCCGACAGCAATCCGCAGGCAACTTTCGACTATGTGGCCTCCGCACTCAACCGCTTTGGCCTGGCCTACCTCCACATTATCGAACCGCGCGTCAATGGTTCGGAAGTCGTGGCCGAAGGTCAGGCGCCGGTTGCCTCTGCACGGCTACGCAAGATCTTTACCGGCCCGGTCATCGCCGCGGGCGGTTTTGAGGCGGAAGACGCGCACGCAGCCATTGCGCGTGGAGATGTGGACATGGTTGCCTTTGGCCGCCATTTTGTCGCCAATCCGGATCTGCCGAAGCGGCTGGAGTCGGGACTGCCGCTCAATGCCTATGACCGTAGTACCTTCTACGGCGGCGACCATCGCGGCTACACCGACTATCCAGAACATCAGGGTGCGTAGCAGCGTCTGTTCCGACACCACGCGACCGGATAGATTTCAATGGAGCTATGCCTCCATGAATCTGCCCGGCCGTGGTTTTATTTGCCGATGCAAAACCGCGAAAAGATCACACCCAGCAGATCGTCCGAAGTAAATTCACCGGTGATGCTGTTCAGGCGGTCTTGCGTCAGCCGCAGTTCTTCGGCGAACAGGTCCAGCGACTGATCATTCTGCGCGGCGTATTCCGCGGCGTTTTCCAGGTGCTCATGCGCATGTTTCAGCGCAATCAGGTGGCGTTCCCGGGCCAGGTACAACGATTCGCCGGTTTGCTGCCAGCCGGCGATGCGCAGCAGCTCCTTGCGCAGCAGGTCTATGCCGACATGGTCTTGCGCGGACAGGTAGACGTGGGTGGCGTCTTCCATCAGGTCCACGCTGGCATGGTGGCCTGACAGGTCTATCTTGTTCCAGATACGGATGACCGGCACATTGTCCGGAAAGCGGCCGATGATGGTTTCGTCTGCTCGCGTGGGGCCGCGGCTGGCATCCAGCAGGTGCAGGATGACATCGGCCTTGTCGACCTCGGCCCAGGTGCGCTCTATGCCTATGGCTTCCACCACATCGATTTCGCCGCCGGCCTCGAAATGCTCGTCGGCGTGGTGGCGTATGCCTGCGGTGTCGATGATGTTGAGCGGTATGCCTTCGATGTGGATGGTCTCGGTGACCTTGTCGCGCGTGGTGCCGGCAATAGGCGTCACAATCGCGATATCGTCGCCCGCCAATGCGTTCAGCAGCGAGGATTTGCCGACGTTAGGCTGACCGGCCAGCACTACATTCAGCCCTTCGCGCAATAGTGCGCCCTGCGCTGCCTGTTCGAAGACTTGCTTCAATGCCGCCTGTATCGTCGCCAACTGGCCGCGGGCATCGGATTTTTCCAGGAAATCGATTTCTTCCTCCGGGAAATCCAGCGTCGCCTCCACCAGCATGCGCAGGTGCACGACCTTTTCAACCAGGGTGTGGATCACTTTGGAAAACACACCGGACAGCGATTGCGACGCCGACTTGGCCGCCGCTTCCGTAGAGGCCTCGATCAGGTCGGAGACCGCCTCGGCCTGCGCCAGATCCAGCTTGTCGTTGAGGAAGGCGCGCTGGGTAAACTCGCCGGGCTCGGCCAGCCGCAGGCCGAACTCCTTGCCCGCTTCCAGGCAACGGTTCAGCAGCATCTGCATGACAACCGGGCCGCCATGGCCCTGTAGCTCCAGTACGTCTTCGCCGGTATAGGAATGCGGGGCCTTGAAATAGATGGCGATGCCCTGGTCGATAACGCTGCCATCTGCCTGCGTAAAAGGGATATAGGTCGCGTGGCGCGGCTTGAACTGCTGGCTGCCGAACAGCGCCTGCACGACGGTGCCGAGGTTTTTTCCAGAAATGCGGACCACGCCTATGCCGCCGCGGCCAGGCGCAGTGGCGATTGCGGTAATCGGGGATGAATCGTAAGTCATGTTCAAATTCTAGCTGGGCTTGCGCGCAGGCTGTGAGTAAATATCTTGAGGGGTGTGACGCAAATGACACATACGCCGGCCGGGAAACAGGCGCGCCGCCAATAAAAAAGCCCATGCGAGTGAACTGACCCCAATTAGTTGGACGGTTTAAATAGCTAGGTGGCTAAGGGCTGAGTTCTGTATTGCACAGGACTTAGCCCTTTTAGTTTTGCCTTGATGCGGTCGTGATTGTAGTAGTGAATGTACT
>NZ_JBMPPM010000020.1:0-52870 GCF_049339885.1 Undibacterium sp. TJN25
GCCAAATTTCTTGGACAATACTGTCGCTATCGCTGCCGTCAATGTGGTTTTACCGTGATCTACGTGACCAATTGTGCCCACGTTCACGTGCGGCTTGGTGCGTTCGAACTTACCTTTTGCCATTTTAGACTCCTAACGATTTTGATGAGAATGCTCAGGCACACGCCCGACAACCTTAAGATTTAAAACCAGAAACTGCGAGACACTCTGCAATACTAATGGTGCCCTTGACGTGGATTGAACACGTGGCCTCTCCCTTACCAAGGGAGTGCTCTACCACTGAGCTACAAGGGCAGCACGGCTCGCGCGCAATGGGGCAGATACACTCCACTACATCACAAGCACTTAAACTGGAGCGGGTGAAGGGAATCGAACCCTCGTCATAAGCTTGGAAGGCTTCAGCTCTACCATTGAGCTACACCCGCAGGGGCTACCACTTCAGCCGCAAAAATTTTTTACCTATGGTGGAGGGGGCTGGATTCGAACCAGCGTACTCAGAGAGAACAGATTTACAGTCTGTCGCCTTTAACCACTCGGCCACCCCTCCGTAGGGAACCCCGGATTATGAAGATGTCTGAAACACCTGTCAATACCTATTTGCGAATGATACTAAAAATTTGCATTGATTGCGCTGCCTTGCTCAATAAAGCATCAAAGTTGCCTGGATAGCATATCAAATTGACATGAATAATAAATAGTCCGACCAGTCGGTTTATTTAATATATACTCAAACAGCACCGCGAAAGCCTTCTTTAGCGTACCCGCCAACTACGTGGTGCCCTGCGTAATGCCATCTATTTACCTGGAGCGTTAGCCATGTACACCCAAGCCCTAGACCTGCCTGCCAGGGATTTGCCGGAATCCGCGCCTGCATTAGACGAGGCCCAGGCGCAGCTTGCCGCTGTCCGCCACGCAAGATTCGATTCCGCCTTGGCCAGAGAACAAAAAATAGAGGCGCAGGACTGGATGCCGGACGCTTACCGCAAGACGCTGGTGCGCCAGATCAGCCAGCACGCACATTCGGAAATCATAGGCATGCTGCCGGAGGGCAACTGGATTACCCGCGCACCCAGCCTGAAACGTAAAGCGATCCTGCTGGCCAAAGTGCAGGACGAAGGCGGCCACGGCCTGTACCTGTACGCAGCAGCGGAAACCTTGGGCACGTCGCGCGAGCAAATGCTGGATGCGCTGCATGCGGGCCGCGCCAAATATTCATCCATCTTCAACTACCCTACGCTGACCTGGGCCGACATGGGCGCCATAGGCTGGCTGGTCGACGGCGCAGCGATCATGAACCAGGTGCCGCTATGCCGCTGTAGCTACGGCCCCTATGCGCGGGCAATGATACGTATCTGCAAGGAAGAATCGTTCCACCAGCGCCAGGGTTTCGACATCATGCTCAGTCTGAGCCGCGGCACCGCTGCACAAAAAGCGATGGCACAGGATGCGCTGAACCGCTGGTGGTGGCCGACCGTAATGATGTTCGGCCCGAACGATGACAGTTCTCCGAATTCTAAACAATCGATGGAATGGGGCATCAAGCGCATTTCCAATGATGCATTACGCCAGAAATTCATTGATGCGACGGTGCCGCAAGCGGAACTGCTGGGCCTGAGCATCCCCGACCCGGCATTGAAATGGAATGAAGAGCGCGGCCATTATGACTTCGGCGAGATCGACTGGTCCGAATTCATGCGCGTGCTGGCTGGGGACGGCCCCTGCAACAAGGAAAGGCTGGGCACCCGTGTCAAGGCCCACGAAGACGGCGCCTGGGTGCGCGAGGCGGCGCTGGCGTATGCCAATAAACATGGCGGCGGTAACGGCGACAAGCAGGGAGACCAGCGATGAACACAACAGAATGGCCGCTGTGGGAAATTTTTATCCGCAGCAAACAAGGGCTGGAGCACAAGCATTGCGGCTCCCTGCATGCCAGCGACGCACGGCAAGCGCTGCAAATGGCGCGCGATGTCTACACTCGGCGCCAGGAAGGCGTATCAATCTGGGTCGTGCCGTCCAATGCGATCACTGCCAGCGCGCCCGAAGACAAGGATGAACTGTTCGAGCCCGCGACAGACAAGATCTACCGCCATCCAAGCTTTTATGAGTTGCCGGAAGAAGTCAAACACATGTGACGGTGTATAAGCAATATGGATAATATTAACTCCCTGCCGGCCCTTTCATCCCACATCGACTATCTGCTGCGCCTTGGCGATAGCACGCTGGTCCTCGGCCAGCGTCTGGCCGAATGGTGCGGCCACGGCCCGGTGCTGGAGGAAGACATCGCGCTCGGCAATATCGCACTGGACCTGATAGGCCAGTCGCGCCTGCTGCTGAGCCACGCAGGCTCGCTGATGCAGCCGCCGCAAAGTGAAGACCAGTTGGCTTATTTCCGCGAACAGTTCGGCTTTCGCAATTTCACGATGCTGGAATTGCCGAACTCCGGCCTGGAAAAAGGCCAGCAGCAGCGCGACTACGCGTTTACGATCTGCCGCAATTTCCTGTTCTCTGCATACGCAGTGCTGCTATGGCAGGCGCTGGCGGAGTCAGCCGACCGCCAGCTGGCCGCCATCGCCGCCAAATCGGCAAAAGAAGCGCGCTATCATCTGCGCCACTCCAGCGACTGGATGCTGCGCTTCGGCGACGGCACTGCGGAATCTCATCGCCGCGCGCAAGATGCATTAAACGCGCTGCTCCCGTATGCACAGGAATTTTTCTCTGCCGACCAGACAGAGCAGCAGGCAGCCGCCGAGGACATTGCGATTCCAGGCTCCAGCCTGAAACCCGATTGGGAGCAGCTGGTACAGGGCGTGATACAGGACGCCACTCTCGCATGGCCGCCCTCCTGGAACAGTTCACAGTTCCGCAGCAGCGGCAAGACTGGCCAGCATTCCGAGCATTTCGGTTTCCTGCTAGCGGAGATGCAGTCGCTGGCGCGCGCCCATCCCGGCGCCAACTGGTAGGCGACACAGTAAATATCATGGCCGCCACAATACAGGGTGTCAGCAGAGAAGCCGTCATGGCGTTACTGCAAACAGTGCCGGATCCGGAGATACCGGTTGTGTCCATTGAAGAACTGGGCATACTGCGCGATGTCCATATCTTGGATGACACAGTAGAGGTTGTCATCACGCCGACCTACTCGGGCTGCCCTGCGATGCAGGCAATCGAAGAAGACATCTGCAGCGCACTGCGCGCCGGCGGCATCGCGCGAGTGAGCGTGCGCACCGTGTTATCACCCGCCTGGAGCAGCGACTGGATTACGCAGGCAGGCAGGGACAAGCTGCGTGCCTACGGTATCGCGCCGCCGCAACCCGCCCTGCCCTCTTCCAGCCAGGTGCTGCGCTTTATACGCATGCCTGCCGCCAGGGCCAGTGCGCCTGATTGTCCCCACTGCGGTAGCAGAGATACTGAACTGCTGTCCGAATTCGGTTCCACCTCCTGCAAAGCGCTGTACCGCTGCACCGCATGCAGAGAGCCCTTCGACTATTTCAAACCCTATTGACGCTGCCGAACATGAGTCCCCATTTCCACACGTTGCACATACGCGAAGCCAGGCAAGAGACCCAGGATGCCGTTTCCCTGAGTTTTACCGTCCCTGAAGAACTGCGGGAACACTACTTGTATACACAAGGACAGTTCCTGACGCTGCGCACTCACGTGGATGGGCGAGAGCTTCGGCGCGCCTACTCAATCTGCAGCAGCGTGGACGAGTACCAGCAATATGGTACGTTGCGCGTAGCAATCAAGCACGTCGAAGGCGGCCAGTTCTCGCAGTCCGCCCAAAAGCTCAACACCGGCGACCGCATCGACGTCATGCCGCCGGATGGCCGCTTCTTTATTGCGCTGGAACCTGCGCGCGCCAGGCATTACGCCGCTTTCGTGGCAGGCAGCGGCATCACACCGGTGCTTTCCATCATCAAAACCACGCTGGCCCGCGAACCGCTGAGCCGCTTTACACTCATCTACGGCAACCGCAGCGCCGACACCATCCTGTTTTGCGAAGAACTGGAAGACCTGAAGGACCGCTACCTGGAACGCCTGTCGTTGCACCATATCCTGTCACGCGCACCCAATGAGATCGCCCTGCATCATGGGCGCATAGATGCAGAAAAAATGGCCGCGCTGCTGCAGCTGATTCCCGCCGCCGGCATCGACCATGCCTTCATCTGCGGCCCCAACGACATGATAGATTGCGTGGAAACCAGCCTGCTGGCAGCGGGCATGTCCAGGCAGCAGGTGCATACGGAACGCTTCGGCACGCCGGAGACCGCAACCGGGTCCGCTGGCGCCGTCGTTGCAAACGTAGAACACGCAGATGCAGACACGGTGGCACTTACGGTGCTGCTGGACGGCAAGCGCCACGCGCTACGCCTGCCACGGCAAGGCGCCAGCGTGCTGGATGTCGCCCTGCAGGCAGGGCTGGATTTGCCGTATGCCTGCAAAGGCGGTGTGTGCTGCACCTGCCGCGCCAAACTACTGGAGGGCGAAGTTGCCATGGCCAAAAATTACACGCTGGAAGACTGGGAAGTGGCGCAGGGTTTTGTATTAACATGCCAGTCTCACCCGCTTACCGAGCAGGTCGTGGTATCTTTTGACGAGCGGTAAGCCGCTGACACAGCTCTCTCAGGCGGACCGGTCGCAGCATCCCCTCAGCAACGAATAACCAGTCACAGAAAATCAATAATATGGCGCGCACCCAATCACCCGACCACCAGTTGCAGCGCGATGAAATCCTGGAGCGCGCTGCACAGGCATTTGCCGCCAACAGCTACCCAGGCACGTCGATGAACGATCTTGCCAGCGCCTGCGGCACGTCCAAGGCCAGGCTATACCACTACTACCCCAGCAAGGATGCAATCCTGTTTGACCTGCTGGACAGATACACGGGCGTGCTGATCAGCATTGCGCAAACCCATGCCGGCCTGCCCGCTCTGATTGAAGCCTTCCTGGTGGAATACGAGCATTCGCAAACCCGGCACATCGCCTTGCTGAACGATGTAAAATTCCTGGAGGAGCCGCAGCGCAGGCGCATTCTGGACGCGCAAAGGCAAGTGGTGGACCTGTTTACACAGGCGATACAGCGAGCCTATCCTGGCAGCACAACAGAAAAGAACCGCAGCGCGGTCACCATGCTGCTGTTCGGCATGATCAACTGGACTTTCACCTGGCTGAAGCCGGACCAGGATGCATCTGGAAAGATGTCGTACAAGGATTTTGCAAAACTGGTGACCGGTGTTTTCATGCACGGCATGGACAGCCTGTCAGCGGACAAAGCTGGACAATCCGGCTCACCGGAATAAGGACAAGACGATGAATACGAATACAAAGCAATTCGCCTCGCAGGCGGACCTGGAAGCCAAGAAGATCAGTTTCATCAAATTGTCGGCCAATGCCTATGCCTACACCGCCGAAGGCGACCCGAATTCCGGCGTCATCATCGGCGACGATAGCGTGATGGTTATCGACACTACGGCAACGCCACTGATGGCAAAGGACCTGATACGGCGCATCCGCGGTGTGACCGACAAGCCGATCAAATATGTGGTGCTGTCGCATTACCATGCAGTGCGAGTGCTGGGCGCCTCCGCCTATTTCGATGAAGGCGCGGAACAGATTATTGCGTCGCGCGGCACCTATGAAATGATCGCCGAACGCGGCGCGCAGGATATGCAGTCCGAAATAGAGCGCTTTCCACGCCTGTTCTCCGGCGTGGAATCGGTACCCGGCCTGACCTGGCCCACGATGGTCTTTGAAAAAGAACTGACGGTCTTCATGGGCAAGCTGGAAGTAAAGCTGCAGCATATAGGCATGGGCCATACCAAGGGCGACACCATAGCCTGGATACCTTCGCAAAAAATCTGTTTCTCAGGCGACCTCGTGGAGTACGACGCAGCCGCTTACACCGGCGACGCCCAGCTGGAAGAATGGCCTGCCACGCTGGAAGCACTGCGCGCAATGCAGGCCGACAAACTGGTGCCGGGCCGAGGACCTGCGCTGCTCACCCCTGAGCAGGTCAACCGGGGGCTGGACTATACCCGTGATTTCGTCACCAGCCTGCTGCAAAGCGCGAAAGAAGCCGTTGCCGCCGGCATGAACCTGAAGCAGGCGATGGCGCATACGCGCAAGACCATGGATCCGCTGTTCGGCCACGTTTTTATCTATGAACACTGCCTGCCCTTCGACGTCACCCGCGCAGTAGATGAGGCGCAGGGCATCAAGCACCCGCGCATCTGGACCGCAGAGCGCGACCAGGAAATGTGGCACGGCCTGCAGGCTGACTAAAAAAGGAAAAGAATGAGCGCTATCAAAAAAAAGCTGAAGCAGCTGGCCTTGCTCGCTATCGTCATCGCTACTGCAGGTGTCGGCGGCTATGCATGGTCCGCGGAAGCCGTGCTGGAAGTGACGAGCGGGAGCCAGGTACAGAAATTCACGCGCAGCGAACTGCTAAGCCAGCCCGGACTGCGCAGCGTAGACATTACCAACGATGCGACCTATCACCGCGCGATGAAATACCAGGCCATCCCGGTAGCGGCATTGCTGCCGCAGGTTCAGAAGATGAGTTCGGTGCAGTTTACCGCATTGGATGGTTTTGTCGCCAATATCCCGGGTCCGCTGCTGGCCAGCAATGCACAGGCCTGGCTGGCGATAGAGCCGGCTGACCATCAATGGCCCGCCGTCAAGCCGGGCGATCCAGCCAGCGCAGGGCCTTTTTACCTGATCTGGCTGACACCGGAAAAAGCCGGTGTATCCAATGAACAGTGGCCTTATCAGATTGCCAAAATCGCTGAATCGCAACCGCTGGAAAGCCGCCATACCCAGTTGTTGCCCAAGTCTCCGGCAGACAGCGCCGAATACCGAGGCCTGAAAGTCTTCGTGACCAATTGCGCGGTATGCCACCAGATCAACGGCGGCGGCGACGCAGCGATCGGTCCCGACCTGAACAAGCCCTACAATCCCACCGAATATTTTCAGGAAGCTTACCTGCGCAAGCTGGTACGCGAGCCCGCCTCGGTCAGAAGCTGGAAACAGTCGGCAATGCCGGGCTTCAGCGAGCGCATACTCCCGGAAACCGACCTGAACGACCTGATCGCCTACCTGAAGCAAATGGCAAAGCAGCGCTAAGCTTCAGTTCCTGGCATGCGTCATCTGAAAAAAATCCACACCGGCAAAGGTCGCCAGCTCATTGGATAAGGCGCTGATGGTCCACGCCAGATGTTTGTTGAGCGCCACTGCGACAAAGCGCCATTCGGCCTTGCCTTCCCTGACCGAGATTGCCAGCGTGCCACCGGCAATCTCGTACCCGCGCTCCAGAGCGACCCGCCGCAACACATCCTCGCGCGGCACAAACCCTTGCCGGAAACTGAGCGTGATAGCCACTGCGGCCCGGGTCGGTAAACGCGCTTCGAGTTTGGAAATCCACACCATGCACATCGCCGACAGCAAGGCCAACGCGATCGCCGCCCAGTAAAAACCGACGCCGACCATGATGCCGATGACCGACGATGCCCATAGCGATGCGGCAGTCGTGAGCCCGCTGATATTGAAACCCTCGCGCATGATGACCCCTGCTCCGAGGAAGCCTATGCCGGTCACTATGCCCTGTATGGTGCGTGTGGGATCCAGGTTCAGCGGCGGATTGCCGCGTGCGCCGAACCAGTACTCGGGGTAGCCGGTAATCACCACCAGCGCGGCGGAGGCCATGCATACGAGGCCATATGTACGCATGCCTGCGGCGCGGCCATGGTAGGTACGTTCGTAACCCACCATGAAGCCGAGCAGCAAGGCGCCGAACAGGTTCAGGAAAATAATGAGATTGGTAGCCAGTTCCGAATGGGTCCAGAAAGGCAGGAAGGATTCAACGATGGTCATGGCCGGGCTTTTTTGTCGTTTTAATCGGGCAAACTAGAACGCATGTCTGAGATGAGTTCTAAAAACTTGCTCAGCATACCCGAATAAACGCAGGCTTTTTTTTATGACGTGCCCCGGCGTTGCAATTTTACAATGCCACATGGCGGCGGGTGACTACGGCGACTGGCTCCATTACGCTCACGCGTGCGTCAGACAGTCCGCCGAAGCCAAACCCGCGGCGCGCTAGGAGGTTGCCGCTGTTTTGGTGGTGCTGCCTGTTGCCGCGGTGCCGGACGAAGAATCGGCAGGCGGCGTCACGATGGTGGCATTGCCGGAAGGAATGCCATTGGCTTTCCAGCTGTCGAAGGTGTCTTCAATGGCTTTCAACGTATCGTTGCTGATGTCGGGCAGCTTGCCTCCCAGCGCTTGCTGCGCTTCGGCAAAACCTTTCTCAACGGCAGCGCGCACTGCATCCAGCTTCGCGGGATCGTCACCTATGCTGGCCTTGGCGAAGCTCAATATCCGTTCTGCAGTCTTTTTGACGCCGAAATCGCCGTCTTCACTGATATCGTCCTTGGCTTTGGCAATCGCGGCGGGGTCGGCGCTCAATTGCTGGCTGCCGCTGGCCACGTCGGCCAATTTCAAGCCCTGCTGCTCGACCAGCGGACGTATCAGGTCGATGATCTGCTGCGCCTTGCGGTTGGACTCTTCCAGCATTGATGCCAGGTCGGGCGCTTGCGCTGTCTTGTTCAGGCTAGGATTGGAATAGGTTGCATTGCTGACATTATTGGACGCTCCGCCACTTAATGTCACGGTATCCTGTGCTGCGGCAGCCCCGGTGGCGCCGCTAGCCGCGTCGGTCTGTGTGGCATCACGGGTTTTCGCAGGAGCAAGGCTGATGGGTTGCTGAATATTGGTGGTATTGGCGACGCGCATGATGTTTCCTTCCATATAGGCGCAACGAATCGGAGTCAAACGGAATCAGTCGCCACACCAGACAAATTACAAATTAGCAAACCTCGCAAAGCGAAAGAATTGCCCATTCTTATAACATCGGCATAAAACCGGAAAACTCAAGCCTGCTGAAAAGAAAGATGTTGCAAGGCAATGTTAAATATTTGTCCACACAGTCGGATGTCCCTGTCGGGGGCACCTTCAGAGATATTACCAGACCCGGTAAACTTGCCCCGTTTGCGCACCCTCCACACTGCGGCTATACGCCAGCGCTACCCTGCCGGCCGGCACCGCCTCAAAACCATAAAAATAAGGGTCGTAGCTGTCCAGCGACTCCTGCAGCACCGAAGGATTGACCACATTGATGCGCAGACCGCGCTTCAGCTCTATGGCGGCCGCACGTGCAAAACCTTCGATTGCCGCGTTCACCGTGGTCGCATTGGCGCCATAAAGGATGGGCTCATTGCCGACTATGCCGCTGGTCAGCGTGAACGAACCGCCATCGCTCAGATAGTCCTGTCCTGCCAGCACGACGTTTACCTGCCCCATCAGCTTGTCCTGCAAGCCTACCGCGAATAATTCCGGCGTCATTTCCTGCAACGGACCGAAGTGCAGTTGGCCGGCGGTCAGCACTATGCCGTCCACCTTGCCGACTTTTTCAAGCAAAGTCCTTACGCTGTCCATGTCGGTAATGTCTGCCTGATGCTCGCCACGGTTTTTACCCACCTTGATTACCTGATGCCTTTGTTCCAGCTGGGACACTACCGCTTTGCCTATCGCGCCTCCAGCGCCGATTACGAGGATTTTCTTCATGATTTCGCTCCATGCATTGACTGAGCTGTCATTATTCATTCAATCAATTTGTGAATAAATACGCTACCATGAACAACATTAAAAACTGTGGGTTCGCAATTGCGGGCTTTGGGAAAATCATTGGACAAACTGCTCAGCATGGAAATTTTTGTCAGCGTCGTGGATGCGGGCAGCTTTACCGCCGCTTCCGAGGCCTACGATATTTCACCGGTAATGGTCGGCAAACACATCCGCTTCCTGGAGCAGAAGCTGGGTGCCCGGCTGCTGACAAGGACAACGCGGCGGCAAAGCCTGACCGAGATCGGCCACCAGTACTGTGAACGCTGCCGCGTCATCCTTGCAGAAATACGCTCCGCGGAGACCGGCGCCGAAGCGATGCAGGCTACGCCGCGCGGCGTCCTGAAGTTGAACGCACCGGTGTCGTTCGGTTCACAGTGGCTGGCGCCGGCAATGGCCGATTTCCTTGGGCGCTATCCGGAAATCAGCCTGGACCTCAACCTGAATGACAGGGTCGTTGATCTGGTGGACGAGGGTTATGACGCCGCCGTCCGCATAGGCGTACTGGAAGACTCGGGCCTGGTGGCGCGCCCGCTGTTCCCGTACCGAATGCGGATCTGCGCGTCGCCGGACTACCTGGCGCGCAAAGGCACGCCACACACTCCCGCAGAGCTCAGCGCCCACCAGTGCCTGGACTTCATGCACTGGAACAAGCACGTGCGCTGGAAACTGAGAAACCTGCCCGGCGAACCGGATACCGAATCGCTGATACCGGCCAGCCGTTTCCGCTCCAACAACGGCCAGGCGCTGCGCATGGCGGCTTTGCAAGGCTTCGGCATCGTGCTGCAATCGGAAGTGCTGCTGAATGAAGACATTGCCGCCGGCCGCCTGGTCTCCATCCTGGAGGATTACACGCCCGCCTCCAGACCCGTGCAAATCGTCTATCCACGCAACCGTCAAGCAACACCCAAGCTCACCAGCTTCATCGATTTCATGCTGGAACGCTTCGGCGCGCCTCCCCAGGAGAAACCGCCACGATAGCGGCTGGAGTCGCAAGTGCAATATTTCATACTTTGCCAAATGAGATATTCCTTATACTGGCATGCCAGCCCTCTCTGACAAGCATCTTTTGAGAACAATCACGGAACGCCCTCGCTGCCCGTAGCCCAGATCACCGATAGAACCATGCAACCAGCAAATATATTACTGATCTACGCCCATCCCGCCAGCCAGCGCTCGCGCGTCAACCACCGCCTCATCGACGTGGCGCACGCCATTCCGAATGTGCAGGTCAACGACCTGTATGAGACCTATCCCGATTTCCATATCGACGTGGAACGTGAACAGGCGCTGCTGAAGACCGCCGATCTGGTCATCTTCCAGCACCCTGTGCAATGGTACGGCATGCCCTCGCTGCTCAAGGAATGGATAGACGTCGTGCTGGAACATGGCTGGGCGCATGGCAGCGATGGCAATGAATTGCAGGGCAAGGATTGCTGGCTGGTGCTCAGCACCGGCGGTACCATCAGTGAATATCAAGACAGCGGCCAGCACGGCTATCCGCTGGATGTCTTCCTGACTCCTTTCCTGCAGACGGCGCGCCTGTGCGGTATGCACTGGGTACCGCCCTACGTGCTGTACGGCGCCTATCAGGCCAGCGAAGCCACTGTGCAGCAGCACTGCCTGCATTTTCAGGACCTGCTGTCCAGCTATCCGGAATGGCCCAAGGCACCGGCCACTCTCGCAGACGAGGAAGTGTAATGGAAAACAATCTGCTGTTTAATGCACTGATCTACCTGCTGGCCGCCGTCGTCGCGGTGCCGGTCGCCAAGCGCCTGGGCCTGGGCGCCGTATTAGGTTATCTGATCGCCGGCATGGCGATAGGCCCATGGGGCCTGCGCCTGATAGAAGACGTGCAGATCATCCTGCACTTTTCGGAATTCGGCGTCGTACTGCTGCTGTTCGTCATCGGTCTGGAGCTTGACTCCAAGCGCCTGTGGTCGCTGCGCCGACCCATCTTCGGCTGGGGTGGAGCCCAGGTGCTGGGCTGCAGCGCCGCACTGTTTACCGCGGGGCTGGCGCTGGGGGCAGACTGGCGGACTGCGCTGATCGCCGCGCTCGGGCTTTCCCTGTCTTCGACGGCAATTGCGCTGGCAACGCTGGAAGAGCGCAACCTGATGGCGACACCGGCAGGCAGTGCCGGGTTTTCGATCTTGCTGTTCCAGGACATAGCGGCAATTCCGATGATTGCGCTAATCCCGCTGCTGGGCGTGGCAGAAACCCAGGGCGAGACCGAAGGCTGGCTGGACGGCCTGAAAGTGGTCGGCGTGATCGCCGCTTTGATCGTCGGCGGCCGCTACCTGATACGGCCCATCTTGCGCGTGATTGCCAAGACCGGCATGCGTGAGATTTTCACCGCGTTCGCTTTGCTGCTGGTCATCTCGATCGCGCTGCTGATGGAATCGGTCAATATGTCGATGGCGCTAGGCACCTTCCTGGCCGGCGTACTGCTGGCGGAATCGGAATACAGGCATGCACTGGAAAGCGATCTGGAACCGTTCAAGGGCCTGCTGCTGGGGCTGTTCTTTATCGCCGTGGGCATGTCGGTGGACTTTGGCCTGTTCCTGACCAAGCCCTGGCATATCCTCGGCCTGGTTGCCATCTTCCTGACGGCGAAAATGGGCGTGCTGTATCTCCTCAGCAAATGCTTCAAGCTGCCGCGCACGCAGCAAAGCCTGTTCACCTTCCTGCTGGCACAGGGCGGCGAGTTTGCCTTTGTCGTATTCAGCACGGCCACTTCGGCCAAGGTCTTCTCGCCTGACACGTCGGCATTGCTGGTGGTCGTCGTTGCATTGTCGATGGTCGTCACGCCGCTGCTGCTGGTGCTGTACGACAAATGGCTGGAACCGCGCCTGCGCAACCTGGACCAGCGGCCCGACGATGACATTACGCCGCAGGACAGTCCGGTGATCATTGCCGGCTTCGGCCGCTTCGGCCAGATCATCGGCCGGCTGCTGTATGCAAACCGCATCTATGCCACCGTGCTGGATCACGATCCTGACCAGATCGACCTGCTGCGCAAATTCGGCTTCAAGATTTTTTATGGCGATGCTACCCGCGCCGACCTGCTGCAATCCGCCGGCGCCGACAAGGCCAAAATACTGGTCGTGGCCATCAACAACCTGGAAGCCAGCCTGAAGCTGGTGGACGTTGCCCGGCAACGCTTCCCGCATCTGCACATCATGGCGCGCGCGCGCAATATCACCCATTGCTATCAGCTGATGGACAGGGGCGTCACCGTGTTCGAGCGCGAAACCTTTGAGGGCTCGCTGCAGCTGGGGCGACGCGTGCTGGAAGACCTGGGCTTCGGCGCCTATCAGGCCAGGCAGACTGCGATGAAATTCCGGGCGCACAATATCAAGACCATGCACGCGGTCTATCCGCACTACAAGGACCAGCAGCAGCTGGTCTCTTTGGCAAAACAGGCCAAGGATGAACTGGAAGAGATGTTTGCACGTGACCGCGAAGCCCGCGACAAGCAGCAAACCGATGGCTGGGACGCCCCCTGAGCAGCGGCCATGTGCAACATAAATTTGCAGGGCCGCCGCTCCCTGCGCTCCGCCATGCTGTATAATCCTGCTCACATATTCATTGGGGAGTAGTCTTCTTTGGTCCCAGACTGAAGAAAACGCATCAACATACTTGACGATCGTCATGGTGCGTTTGGCCTGAAAGCGCTTACAGCGGCTGGCAGGTTTGGCAAGACCTTTGATATATGCGCTTGCAACGACCAGGGATTGGGCGGCAGGCGTATGTATCATTGGCCAATTCGCCCGATCCGCACACATCCATGGAAGCTTTCCTCGTCTCTGCCTTAGCCATCGCCGTAGGTGAAATCGGCGATAAAACCCAATTACTGGCGCTGCTGCTGGCCGCCCGCTATAAAAAACCGCTTCCTATTGTCTTGGGAATATTGTGCGCCACCTTGGCCAACCACGCGCTGGCAGCCCTGCTGGGCCAATGGGTAGCCGCCCATGTGTCCGCCGGTGTGCTGCGCTGGGCGCTCGGCCTGTCATTTATCGCGATTGCTGCGTGGACGCTGAAACCGGATGAGATGGAAGAAAACAGTTCCGTCAGCCACAGCCGCTATGGCGTCTTCATGGTGACGTGCATTGCCTTCTTTCTCGCGGAAATAGGCGACAAGACGCAACTGGCAACAGTCGCGCTGGCCGCGAAATATTCCAGCATAGGCTGGGTCGTTGCAGGCTCCACCGTCGGCATGATGGTGGCCGATGTGCCCGCGGTTTTCCTGGGCAAGATCGCATCGCCGAACTTCCCTTTCAAGCTGGTGCGCTATATCGCGGCAACCATCTTCTTGCTGATCGGCGCGGCGGTGCTGCTGGGCATGGGCAGCGGTTTATTTTAATTTCTCAGGCAGGGTCGCTCCTGCCTGCTGATGAAGCAAGTACGGAGCAAACATGGAACAGAACAAGGCAATCAGCATTTACCACAATCCCCGCTGCAGCAAATCGCGCGAAACACTGGCACTGGTGCAGGACATCGCCCAGCGCGAAAGCCTGGAGCTGAACGTCATCGACTACCAGAAAACCCCGCCCTCGCTGGCGGAACTGGAAGCGCTGCACATGCAGCTGGGCACCAGCGTCCACGACATGCTGCGCGATAATGAAGATGAATACGCGGCGCTGGACCTGGCCAAGGCAGCCGACAGCCTGTTGCTGGCTGCCTTGGCAGCACACCCCAAGCTGTTGCAGAGACCTATCGTCAGCTATCGCGGCAAGGCTGCGATAGGGCGTCCGCCGGAACACGTGCTGGCCCTGTTCGACAGCACTCAGCATCAACACTCTCAGCAGAAAGCAGCATCATGAGCGATTTCACACTGCCGGCGGGAACCATCGTTAAATACGGCACCGTCTCCACGCAGCTGTATCCAATGCTGCGCAACGGCATACAGCCTGCGGCGGCATCCGCCATCGCCAACGGCATCTACGTCGGCGAGTTGATGGCATATTTCTCCGCCTGCACTGCATTTTGCGACGCCACCGGCGAACTGCACCGCGACAACGAGGCTGTCATGGATGTGTTTGTCAAGGCACTGCAGGACGCCCACGGGCAGAAACCGGCGATGCCGGAACTCGAAGATATCGCCGTACAAGCCGGCATGCCCGTCGTGCTGGACATAGAACTGGGTGAAGCCTGCACCGTCTGGGCCAATGAAAATTTCATTGAGGGCACCAGCAAACACGAAGCCGCCGTCGTGGAAGAAAGCGTCTTAAGCAGCAAGGCTGAAAAAAGCTGGGGTAACTGGCGTTGCGGCGTCATCGTGCGCGAGGGCGGCATCCCTGCCAACTGGATCAAAAAATTCCATTTCCCGCGCCTGCTGGATTACCGCGATGCAGGCTCGCGCAGCCCCCGCACGCTGGAACAGACAACGGACTGTGCACTGATGGTAGGCGGCCTGATGCAATCCTGGCACAAGGACTTCCCGGCCGACCTGCTCAGCGCCTTCCGCAAACAATACGGTCGCACTAACTTCTCGCAAAGCAGCAGCTTCGACGACACCGCGCTGGAACGCTTCTTCAACCTGAACGCGATGCTGGACCCGGCCACACGGCTCTTGAACCAGATGACGATATGGCAGGATATTGATGCGCTGGCGAAGAAACAGGGAATTCCGCTGGCATAACAGTGCGCAGGCGGCCGGAGACGGATTCAGGCGAATAACGCAGAAGCGAAATATTTGGCAGCTCAGGTAGGCATAACGGAGGTCGTTTCACTCCATTTGGCTTACCGCTCTCAATGCACAGACAGACGCCCGAATGTTCGGGCAATAATGCACTGGCTGGTAGTATCACCCCCGCATCATTGCCGCCAGCAGCTGGCTCTTCAGGGTCTTGATCAAGGCCGTCTCGTCCGGCGGCACACCCTCTTCCGCCACCACTGCCCTGTCAGCATAGAACAAACCCAGCGGTTTCTTCTGTATCACCAGAGGCAGTACGATGAAACTGCGTGCATCCGGCAGCAGCGCCTTATGCCAGGCGGGCAGCATGCTTTGTATCTTGGGCGCCATCGCATCCGAAATCATCAGGTCGGCGTTGTTGCTCATCGCCAAGCTGAAGATGTCGCTTTCAATCTTGGAAGGAAAAGCAAATGCCTTCTGCCGCTCCGCATATTTTTCACCGACCGCGATCCTTGCGACGAAGCGCGAAGACTGCACGTCGCGCAGGCAGGCCGTCGCAAAACGGAAACCCATGCTGCTGTACAGCGTCTCCAGCACCAGCAGCACCAGGTCGTTCAGCTTGCACTGGTCGGAGGCCAGCATCTGCGTCACATCCTGCACGCCGGCCAGCAGCAGGTCGCGCGCATTGACCGGTTTGCCGCTGGCATAGCGTTCCGACTTTTCCTGCATTTGCTCTGAATCGAAGGCTTTCAGCAAGAACTCGCTCGGCACTTCCCGGCTATCCGACAGTTCATCCGCGGCAGTGCCCACAGGCGGCATCGCGATGTCCATGCTTTTCGCCAGCTCGCGGGTTTCCAGCTCCACGCGCGCCAGCAGGCTGGCCAGGCGGTCCTTGTCCAGATCCAGCACATTGCCGAATTTGAGCAAGATGCCCTTGCAGCGGTCCGGCAGCGAATTGGTGCCGGGCGCCAGTATCTGGTCGGCGACCTCGTCGCTGAAAGTGGCCACCTGCTTGAGCCAGTCATTGCGGTTGCTTGCCCGCTTCAGCGTGCCGCCGGGAAGGCGCCCCAGCGACTGCACGATGGTGTCGGGAATCTTCCAGTCCTGCAAGGCCAGCTCGCCGAAGCGTTCGTAGGCGCAACCCAGCAGCAGGTCGGATGCTTCCGCGGGCGTCGCTTTGCCTGTGTCTATCATCGACTGTATGCGGCCATGCAGCTGATGGTCGAAGGAGGCAACCAGCACCCTGCCCATGTTTTTGAACAATGCCGCAACCGCAGCTTCTTCGGCATCATGATAGATGCTGCGCTGCGCCATCTCGCGGCCGACGATGCTCGCGCACAGCGCATGGATCAGCTCCTTGCGCACGCTTTGCGCATGCTTTTTGTCCTGGAAGCAATCCACCAGCAGCATCGCCAGCGCACTGGTCTTCACCGTATTGAAACCCAGCAGGAAAATCGCGCGCGAGATCGTCGTCACCGGAATGCCCGAGGCATTCCGGTACTGGATGGTGTTGGAAAGCCGTAATATTTTTTGCGTCAGCCCGACATCCGACAAGACAAAATGCGCCAGCTTGGCGACCGGGTCTTCACCGGACGAGGTAATTTCAACGACTTTGGACACCGCCACGCCTAGCGTGGGCAGGCTCAGGTCTTCACCGATTTTTTTTAATATCCTGTCGCGCGGCATTTCTGGCGCGTCGTGTTGCAGGAATGCAGAGGGATCGCTTGTCATGAACTCAGTGTAGCAGTGCCTGCAGGTTCGCTTGGCATACCAGTGTTAAATCCAACACCAATTGCAACATTATTTAACTTTTCTATTTGAGTTTGAGTTAATGCCGTACTTTTTTTGCAATGCATCATAAAGGCCGCTGATTGCACGCAAGCGCGGATTCATCGGATCGAGCCGCCGCGCGGATTCTATCAGCATCCTCGCCTGCGCGGCGACGGAACCTTCCCATCCCAAATTTTCGAGATATTTTAGCGTCGCCAGCGCAGCATTCATCACCACCTGCGGATTGTCCGGCGATTTGCGGGCGGCCGCCGTCATTACCTCGACCGATCCTTTGAAATCGCCATCCCTGGCTTTCTGCACGCCGTTGGACACCAGCGCCATCACTTCCTGGCGGCTTTGCTGCGCGAGGTGCCGGGCGATATCGTTTTTCCCCGCATTTTCAAACACCCCCATCGCGCGTGACATCATCTGCGGGCTGCTGGCATTGCGCATCACGTCCAGCACCACCTGCGTAGCCTGCTCCTCCTGCCCGTTTTCCAGGCAGTTGCGCGCCAGCCCCAGCTTGGTGGCGGCAGACAACCCTATATCTTCCTGGCTGGCGGTGACGGCCGCGCCCAGCTCTTCCAGCAGCCGCGCATCGCCCGTCTTTGCGTGTACGCGCGCTGCCGAAATTGCGCGGCAGGCCTCGGTTTTCTTCATGCCGGACATACTCTTTTCCAGATCGCGTATCACCGACTTTGCCTGTTCGGTATCGCCCTTCTGCACCAGTGCATCCACCAGCTTCGCATGGTCTTCCGGATCACGGAAATCGGAATACTTGGCCTTGCTGACGACCCTCTTGAATATGCTTTCCGCAGTGTCGATATCCCCGGTTTCCAGCGCGATATCACCCAGCTTGCGCAAGCGGCGCACGGCGTGCGGCGAAATGCTGACGGCGGTGTCCAGCACAGCTTTTGCTTCCGGCAACTGGCCGACGATTTCATGGGTCTTGGCCAGCCAGTCGTAGGCGTCCATGAATTTATCGTTCTCGGCCACCAGGCTTTTCAGCAGGCTCTCCGCTTCTTCGTAGCGGCCCTGCATGAACAGCGTCTTGGCCAGCCCCAGCCGGGCCCAGGCGACGGCACGCAGTTCAAACTGCTTAGTGTAGATTTCCTCGGCTTCCACCGCTTCGCCCAGCGTCACATGCAGCTCCGCCCTCAGGCGCATGAAATCAACCGCATATTTGGGATGGGCATCACCGCCTTCGCGGCAGGCAGCCACCGCGGCCGCGAGGTCGCCCCTGTCCATCAGTGCATGAACTTCGACAAAGGCCTTGCGCTTGTCGATCGCCTTCATGACTCTTTCCAGCAGCATGTCGGCAGTAAAGGGTTTCAGCAGGTAGTCGGACGGCGCCAGTTCAGCGGCGCTGACGACCTTGGCGTAGGAACGCTCGGCAGTCACCATGATGAAGATCGTGGACAGCGGCGTCAGCTTGTGGTGGCGTATATCTTCCAGCAATTGCTGGCCGTCCTGGCCGACGCCAAGATCGTATTCGCACATGACCAGGTCGAAAGGCTTGGACTGTATCGTACGCACAGCCATGCCCGCCGTCTGGGAATGCTCGATTTTTGAAATGCCGCATAAATTCAGCATGTTATGCAAACTGACCCGCATACCCGCATGCGGTTCAATGAGCAAAGCCCGTATATCCGCCAGATCGCTCATGAAAATCTTCAGCCTATTATTTATTCGTTATGCATGGCCGGTATGGCAATCGCACGCACGCCTGCGGCGGCTGCATTCCCGGCGGAAGCTGCAGCATTCATTTCAGGAACCGTGCTATCAGCAGCACCAGCAGCGACAACAGGATCGTCGATGCAAACGGCAGCGAGAAAACCCGGCCGAACAGCTTGAATCGCAGGTCGCCCGGCAAGCGCCCTACGCCCAGCTTTTCCAGCCAGGGCAGCAAGGCGGAAAAGACGATCAGTGCGACAAATATGGTGATGACCCAGCGTATCATGCGAATTCTTCCTGTTTTGGCACTGGCGCATCTAGAGGCCGAGAGGCCAGGATGCCGAAATGCGCAGTACCGTCCGACTATCGTATTCAGCGTATTTTCAGTTTGTTGCAAGCATTGCTACAGGCGATGGCTGCGGTCATGCCGCAACAGCCGGGCATCCAGATCCACACCCTTCCCCACTACCAGTACCTTGAACAGCTCACCCATCTCTGCCGGGGAAATCAGTTTTTGCAAGGCATTTGCCTGCGGCAGATACTTCAGCGGATCTTCCGCCGGCGTCCGCATCAGCAAATCCCCTATGCCTGCTTCCAGCAGGAAGCCTGCCTGGCTCGTATATCCCAGCAGATCCAGTCCCGCTGCCTGCGCCGCCAGCGCCATTGCCGTAAAGTCCACGTGCGCCGTAATATCCTGCAAACCCGGCAGGTAAAAAGGATCGGGATGGGAATGGTGCCGGTAATGGCACATCAGCGTACCCTGCATGCGTTGTTCCAGATAATACTCCGCTGCCGGGAAGCCGTAGTCGATCAATATGGCGACAGCGCCTTGCCCGCTGTCGCGGTGGCCCTCTGCCAGCATCTGCGCCAGGCTGCGCATGAAACCCGCGCCTATGGGATGCACCTCGGTCATATAGCCGCTGGGCAAGGCATCTGCGTCGGGAATTTGCGCGGTCAGCCCGGCGTCGCAATCCCGCTCCCTGTAGATAAAGCGCGGCTGCTGCAGTGGCGAATCCTGGTCCACCACGCTGACTCCGCACTCTTTCCAGCCCAGGTCGGTCTTGATGACTATCTGCACTGGCATGGCGTCCAGCACCTCGTTGCCCAGCACCACACCGGACAATGACCGTGGCATTTGTTGCAGCCATTGCACTTGCGGGAAGGGTTTCAGTAATTCTTCCTGCCTGGCACGCAGTTCGCCGGACAATTCCACGATAAAATAGCGGTCCAGGACGATGCCCTGGGCCTCGTACTCCGACAAGATGTCGTAAGCCAGTTTGCCGGTACCGGCACCGAATTCCATGATCTGCGCACCGGTTTGCGCAAACAACTTCGCTGCGGCATGCGCCAGCGTAGTGCCAAAAAGCGGCGTGATTTCCGGCGCGGTTGTAAAATCACCGTCTTTGCCTAATTTTGCCGCACCGCCACTGTAATAACCGAGTGCAGGCGCATATAAAGCCAATTCCATATAGCGGGCGAACGAAATCCAGCCGCCATGCGCATTGATGTCGTTGATAATCAGTTGCTGCAGGGCCTGGGAAGCCGCCATCGCATCCGGGGCTGGCACAGGTAGGGATAAAGGTAGTTGCATACCGGCATTGTAGAGAAAAGACCTGCATAAAGCAGTAAAAACAGCATTAGAAAACGGCAGTAGAAAACATTTCCATTATTGGCCCCATGAGCAAGCAAGACAATATTATCAAAACAGATACCCCATCGGCCGCAATGCCGGAGAACCGCGTGGCACTCGTTACCGGCGCCGCACGCCGCATAGGGCGCAGCATTGCACTGGCAATGGCGCGCCGCGGCTGGGACATCGCCGTGCACTACGGCCGCTCGGCGGCGGAAGCCGACAGCCTGGTTGCCGAAATCACCGCCATGGGAAGGCGCGCCGTCGCCCTTCACTGCGACTTGCTGGACGAAACGGCAACACGTCAATTGCTGCCGCGCGCGATGGCGGCGCTGGGCCCGGTCAGTTGCGTGGTCAATAATGCATCGCTGTTTGAAGAGGACAATGTCCGCAGCTTCGGCCAGCAGTTAATGGACAGGCACATGCGCGCCAACCTGGCGGCGCCGGTGCTGCTGGCGCAGGCGCTGCACGCTGCCACGCCAGCCGGCCGGCAAGCCTGTGTGATCAACCTGCTGGACCAGAAGCTGTACAACCTGAACCCGGATTTTCTGTCTTATACGCTGTCCAAGGCGGCGCTGCAATGCGCGACCACGACGCTGGCGCAAGCGCTGGCGCCCACGGTAAGAGTGGTCGGCATCGCCCCCGGCATCACGATGGTGTCTGGACACCAGAGCGAGGCCGATTTCGCCCAGGCGCACCAGGTAACGCCGCTGGGCCGCTCCAGCACGCCTGAGGACATCGCAAATACAGTATGCTTCGTCGCAGAATCGCCGGCAATGACGGGCACTACCCTGCTGGTGGACGGCGGCCAGCATCTGATCCCGCTACAGCGCGACGTGATGTTTGTGGCAACTGCCAGTGCGGCGGCCACCTCTGATGCCGCATCGCCCCATTGAATTCCCCGCATTACTTTTTACAGAAATAAAGAGCCCATCATGTTATCTGCCCTGCTCCATCCCCAGCTCAGCGATTGCCGCCGCCTATTCTTGCGCAATTACGAAGTGCGCATCAATATAGGCGTGCATGAATTTGAAAAGAAGGGCGAGCAAAGGGTGCTGATCAACGTCGACCTGTATGTCCCGCTGGCGCTGTCGACACCGACCGCCGACCAGCTGAATGAGGTGGTGGACTATGATTTCATGCGCGAGACCATCGCCCAGCGCATGGCCCAGGGCCATGTACACCTGCAAGAGACGCTGTGCGACGACGTCGCCCGCATCATGCTGGCGCATCCGCGGGTCAGGGCAGTGTCCGTGTCCACGATGAAGCCTGATGTCTATCCCGATTGCGAAGGCGTCGGCGTGGAAGTGTTCCAGATCAAAGCAGAGAAATAATATGAACATGCAAGCCTTGCACGAATCCCTGGTTACCGAAGTCCCGGCGCCGGAAGTAGCCAGCCTGAAGTCCCAGGAAAAGATCACCTACGAAAACAACAAGCTGCACAAGCGCCTGTGCCGCCAGGTCGGCCAGGCCATCGGCGACTTCAATATGATAGAAGAAGGCGACAAGGTCATGGTCTGCCTGTCCGGCGGCAAGGACAGCTACGCGCTACTGGACATTTTGATGACGCTGCGCCAGCGCGCGCCGATCAATTTCGATATCGTCGCCGTCAATCTGGATCAGAAGCAGCCCAACTTCCCAGCCGACATCCTGCCGGCCTACCTGAGCAAGCTGGATATCCCTTTCCATATCGAGAATCAGGACACCTACAGCATTGTCAAGCGCCTGATCCCGGAAGGCAAGACCACGTGCTCGCTGTGCTCGCGGCTGCGGCGCGGCATCCTTTACCGCGTGGCCGATGAACTGGGCGCCACCAAGATCGCGCTGGGCCACCATCGCGACGACATCCTGGAGACCTTTTTCCTGAACATGTTCTTCGGCGGTAAGCTGAAGGGCATGCCTCCCAAGCTGCAATCCGACGACGGCAAACATATCGTGATCCGCCCGATGGCCTATGTGAAGGAAGCCGATTCCGAGCGTTATGCGCAGGTCAAGAAATTTCCGATCATCCCCTGTGACTTGTGCGGCTCGCAGGAGAACCTGCAGCGCAAGCAGATCAAGGGCCTGATGCGTGAATGGGAGAAGAAATTTCCCGGCCGCGTGGAAAGTATTTTCTCATCATTGTCCACCGTCGTGCCTTCGCACCTGATGGACACCGACCTGTTCGGCTTCGCCGGCCTGAAGGCAGACGGCGTTGCCAATGCCAACGGCGACATCGCATTTGACGATGAACCCTGCGCCACTCCCGTAGAAGGCGGCAGCGTCATCAAGCTGCACCTGCGCGATGAAGACTGATGCCGGCATCCCAGGGATTGGTTTACGAATTGACGGACGATTGATAAGCGATTGATGGACGATTGATGGACGCCTCGCACCATATAGAAAAACGCAGCCTCGAAGTGCAGGCAGCAGATGCCATCCGCAGCCGCATCATCTCCGGCGACATGGCCGCGGGCTCACGCATTACCGAAATCCGTCTGTCCGAAGAGATGAATTTGTCGCGCGGCACGATACGCTCGGCATTGACACGGCTGGTCGGCGAAGGCCTGGTCGAACAGACACCCTACTCCGGCTGGAGCGTGGTGGCGCTGACGGCGCGTGGCGCGTGGGAGCTTTACACCCTGCGCAGTTCGCTGGAAACACTGGCGGCGCGGCTGGCGGCGGCCAATCTGAAAGACGAAGATGGCAGCAGGCTGGAAGCCGCGTTACAAAAACTGGAGGCTGCCGCCGGCACGGGCAAGCTCGATACCGTGGCCGATGCCGACTTTGCGCTGCACAAGGAGATCATCAGCATTTCCGGCCACACGCGCCTGAAGCAGCAGTACCAGGCGCTGGAGCATCAGATCCGCATGTATATCGCACCGTCGGATGCCTTGCTGAAATCGGCGGACGAAGTTGTCAGCCAGCATGCGCCGCTGGTCGCCGCCATCCTGGCGCGCGACCCGGAGAAAGCCGCAGCCATTGCCGCAGCCCACAACCTGATTGAAGGCCAGGCTCTGGTCGACCATTTTAAGCACATCCACCCTGCCGAAGCATCGCTGGAACTCAGCTTCGGCAACGGGCTTTAGCACCTCTCCGGAATGAGGCCGCCAGCCTGCAGCCTGGCCCACAGCCTTATTCCACCGCCCACCCTTCCACCTGGCAAGAAACGTAAAACGATATTGCAAAACAGAATTGGTGAATTTTTTTCATTTTGCTGATTGTCGACAATCAGCAATTTTGCATTATAATGAAATTCATCGACTCCGTTTGATCGCCTTCGGCTACTTCGCCTGACAGACGCCGACAGTGTTCACACATCGTAAGGATTTGCCATGGACTATTCCCCTGCCTTCATTGAAGCCTGCTACGGCTCCCCCGCAGTCGCAGCACTACGCGCCGACCTCGCGCTGGCCTTGCGTGCTGCTGCCCATCACGGTCTGGCGGAAGGCGTCTGCAACCACTTCAGCGTGCTGCTGCCGGAACATGATGACCTGTTCCTGCTGAATCCGCGCGGCCTGATGTGGGGGGAAGTGCAGGCGGACGATATCGTGCTGATCGATGCAGACGGGTGCAAGCTGGCCGGCATCCATGAGGTGGAACCTACTGCGATGTTCATCCACGCCGCGGTACACCGCATCGCCCGCAAGAAATGCGTGCTGCATACCCACATGCCCTATGCCACCGCACTGACGTTGACCGAAGAGCGCGGCCTGCACACGGCATTGTCGCAAAATGCAATGCGCTATGCCGGGCGTATCGCCATCGATGCCCAGTACAACGGCCTGGCGCTGGACATGGGCGAAGGCGAGCGCATTGCCAACGCCATGCAGGGAGCCGATGTGGTTTTCATGGGCAACCACGGTGTGATCGTTTGCGGGGACAGGGTCGACCATGCTTATGACGACCTGTATTACCTGGAGCGCGCGTGCCAGGTACAGGTGCTAGCCATGTCCACCGGCCGCAAGCTGCTGCCGGTGGATGATGCCCTGGCACAAAGGGTCGCCGCCCAGACGCAGGGCGAGCGCCTGCAATCCGAACTTTTCTTTTCCGCGTTGCGCCGCACCCTTGCCTGATGCAAAGGCGGCACCCGGATTTACTTCTATTTCAGATAATGGACAACATCATGAACAATTTTGGAACCAAGCCGGAATGGCTGACCTTCGACTGCTACGGCACGCTGATACAGTGGGACGAAGGGCTGGTCAAGGCAGTGGAACGCATCCTCAACCGGCATAACGGCACGCCGGTATCCGTAGAAAAGCTGATCCGCGTGTACGACGCCTACGAACATGAACTGGAGGCCCAGAAGCCGCACCGTTCATTCCGCGACGTTGCTGGAACCGCGCTGGAAATGGCGATGAAGGAACTGGGCCTGGACTACCAGCCGGATGACATAGAAATACTGACGTCCAGCATCTCTGCCATGCCGCCATTCCAGGAAGTGGTGCCGGCACTGGCACAGTTGAAGAAAATGGGATTCAAGCTGTGCATCGTCTCCAATACCGACGACGACATCATTGCCGGCAATGTAGCGCAGATGGGCGGGCACATCGACCGCGTGATCTCGGCGCAGCAGGCACAAGCCTATAAGCCGACGCGGGCGATTTTCGAGCATGCACACAAGGCGCTGGGTGTCGGCAAGGAAGACGTGGTGCATATCTGCGCCAGCCCGCACCTGGATTTGCAGGCAGCGCGCGACATCGGCTTTCGCTGCGTATGGATAGACCGCGGCACTGCGCGCATCCCCCTGCCGGACTACACACCGGATGCGATCCTGTCGCGGCTGGATCGCGCACCAGTGCTATTCAAGCAGCTGGGCTGGTAAAGCACTCTTCCTGATGCAGCAAAGCCGGCAGCAGCCCCTTGGCTGCTGCTGTTGCCACCGGCCTGCTACGCCGGTAGAATTCCGCGCCGAGCAAGAAGTTCCTCGCAGAATTTTCATCCTGGTCATGCAGCGCACCGCAATGGCGGCAAGTAAAAAAAATGTCTTCAACGCCGGCATTTCCCTGCCCGCAGCTGCTGCAGGTAATCGAACTATAGGCGGCATCCATTTTCTCGAATTCCGCACCGCTCTTTACGCAGGCCTGGCTGATATAGAGCGCCAGTTCGAACAAGGCTGCCCGTTGCCGGTTGTTGCGGACCGCAGCCGGCAAGGGGTTATCGCTGCCGTCTTCCGTGTTGACAACCGCGATGCTTTTTAATTTCATGTCTTCTATGCGCACCAGCGAATAACGTTGCGCTATGCTGTGGGCGAGATTGCGGTAGATATCGTTGCGCTGTGCGATCAGCTTATCCCTCAGGTTGTGCATCTCATGCGATACACGCAGGATTGCCTGCTGCCAGCCATCCAGTATCTGCAAGGCAGATGGCAGCAGCCCGGGGGCGGCAAGCAAGGCATTGCGCAAGGCGCGCATGCCATTGATGGGCACCTTGTCGCCCGCGCGCAGCAGCCGGGAAGCTCGCTCCCGCAGTGTATCCGGAAGCCCGTCCGTGTGCGCCAGCGTCCGGCGCAGGTCTACCCATGCAGCATTGGCCATTTCGGCCAGCACTGCCTGCAGACGTTCGACATGGTCCATCCTCTTCAGCCAGCGCGCCGGCAGCACCACATGCTCGGCTGTGCCGTCCGAGCCGGCGATCACGGCGACACGCAAGCCCTCCTTCACAAGCCGGAAACCCAGATCGATACCACACGCCAGACGTGACGGGTGATCTAGCAGCGCAGGCGGCTGGGCATCGGTCTGCACGACGACGGAGCAGCTCCAGTGGAATTCGCTGCCGACACGTCTGCGCTGCACATGTAGCTGCTTGATCAGCCTCACAGGCACAGGCTGGTGCAAGACGATGGGCCAGGTCACTTCATGGCGTAGCAGCTGCCTGCTGGATTCATCGCGGGTAGTGAAGACCGTCATCGTCAGTTCATGGCGGGCTTTTGAGCGCATGCCGCGCGCAGACAAGTGGGAAAACTGTTCGTCCGGAAGCGCGCGGATACGTGCAAAACTCAGCGTGCCTTGCATCAGCTCTTCCAGCAGAAAACCGCCGGCCTGCCTGACCGCGAACTTGCCTGTGCCATCGAAGGACTTGAAGCGCAGCTCGGCATTGTCTTTCATCGCTTTCACGCGCGCCGTATCGTAGGCGGCGACCACGGTTTCGGAATTGCCCCACCATAGCCCGCTGGCGGCGACCAGCTGTTTGACTTTGTCGTAGCGAGCCTGTTCCAGCTCTGCAATGCGTGGCGCCAGCGTCTGCCTGGCCAGCACCCGCAATTCGCGCGCACGGGCGCCGAGCGATTTCCTCTCTGCAATCAGCACACCGATTTCTACATCCAGCGCGGCCGTATCGGCCTTTTTACTGCGCTCTTTCGCCCGCAACTGTTTTTTCCGGCTCAGCAGATCAGCCTTGGCGCGTTCTATGCTGTCCAGCCTGTTTTGCACCAGTTCCAGCTCCGCATCCGATTCCGGGAACAGGGCGCGATACCTTGCCTTGTGTTCACGCTCCAGCTCAACCAGGTTGTTCCACAGTTTATTGCGCAGGAAAAGATGTTCCTGCGCCGCTGCATCAAATCCCGAGACCGGATCCAGCAGACCGAATTTCGCGGCTCTAATCATTGTCTTGAAAATCAATCCATCCTGATACAGTATTGCAATAAGCTATTCGGCCAGCGGCAACAGGGCCCTGAAAGATGATAGCGTCTGGGTAAGTGCCCACCCAGCGGGGTGACGAGCCTAATTCCTAGCAACATGTGGCAATTCGAGGCCAGCAGTCTGGGTATCTGTCCACCCAGCAGGCTTGTTAATCATGCTCCACTACTTTTGCTATCCGCGACAAAGTCCCGGCAGCGCAATCCGCCGGAACAATTTCCACCCTGTCCCCCGGCTTCAGCCCATCTATTTCTTCATATTCAGCCAGCGTCACCAGCATCCTGCGCACATATCTGAACTGCACCTTGGCATAGTGCCGCTGCACGCTGCCGGCGGAAGAAATGTCCTTCAGGCATTCCGGCAATTCTTTTGCGGGATAGGTAGTGCCATATACCTGCACTATCCAGCCCGCCTTCACCGGAGTTGCCGTCTCGGCAGTTGCGGAGGAAGCGAAAAATGAATTCAACACCAGGGAACTTAAAACAAAGCCGAAAAATTTATGCATTCCTGTGCCCATCGTCCAATCTCGCTTCCCCCTCAATTGCCTCTATGCTGCGACAGCGTGCTGCCGGCCAGGCCATTCAGAAATGGACAATGGCATCCATTGCAAACGTCGTCTGATGCCTGGCGCCCGCTGTCACGGTAGCGCCACAGCCTGCGGTACCCGCAGCAGGGCAAGGATTGTTATACGCAGCAACGCCGGCATGTTCATAGCGTATTTCAGGACGCAGCGTGATCGCCTTGCCCAGCCAGTGGTTCCAGCTCAGCGTCATTTCCGTGTATTTCGTTGCAAACCCTGTGCGCTGACCATTGATGTCATTCAGGATATCGGTGCGCAAGGCGAAGAAATCGCGTGGACCAGGCTGATATATGATGTAGTTAACGACAGCCCATTCCTTGGACGTGCAGGTAATGCCGTCATTAGGGCCGCAACCGCGACCACCCGTTGCGCCAAAGGGGCCGCCGACGGAATTCGTCGTTCCGAACATCGAATTCCACAGGGCAGGGCCATCCGTATTCGACATGTTAGGCGTGTTCTTCTGCGACATATACCAGGCTTCCGTGGACATGTGCCATTTGTCGTTGAACTTGTGGTACCAGGTCAGGACGTCCTGCTGCATATTGTTCCAGCCGAAGTTGTTCTTGTTGCCGATACCGATGCCGTTGATGCAAGGATAGAGCGCGTCGTCGCCTGAATCGGACAACCACTGCACGCAAACGCCAGGTGTGATCTGGGCACCCAGTTTCTGGCCCGCATTCGGGTTGGCGACGGTATTGCCTGCGGCATTGACGAAAGTAGCGGGCACCTTGTCGCTATACCATGCGGCGACGTCATTGCCGAGATGAAGTTCGCCCTGGACAGTCCAGTTCTTGTTCAGCTTGACCGTTGCCACTACACCTTCGTGGGTAAAGGGATCGTAGGTGTACAGCAATGAGTGGCTGTAGGTGTAGTTGTTCGGCGCCAGTTGGGCTTCAATGTCAGGCACTGAAATATAACGACCCACCCTGACGTTCATGCCATCTGCCACATTGGGGAAATAGCCTTCGAGATATGCCATGGGGATGTCGTAGCTGTTCTTGACGACATCACCGTTTCCGTTCGACAGCCTGTTGCTGAACAAGCCGCGAGAGATCGTGTATTTGGCATCGGTGCCCCATACGCCGGCGAGACGGAAACCCCAGTCAAAGTGGTCTTTCTGCACCACGTCCGGCGTACGTTCCGCATACAGCGCAACCTGGTCCATCTGCGCGGTATTCGGTGCATAGTTATACGCCGCAGGAAAATTACCGCCTGTGCCGTTCTTGGTGTTGTAGCGTGTGTGCGAGGAGCTCAGGTTCATGCCCGGATTGATCCAGCCATAGATCGTAACCCTGCTGTCTTTCCATGCCTGCCCGTTGGGGCCGCAATAGATGGCATCCATCAGCGCACCGCTGTAGGAATTGTCATAGCCGATAATTTCCGTGCCGCCGATAGGCCATCCGGTGAATGGCATCGGCGGAGTCGACTGCTGCGGCGGCTGGTAACCCTGGCGCCAGCTCGGGTCTCCGGCAGGGTCGCCGTTCCAGCCCAGCGCATCCTTGTAGCTGCTGACGAACCTGTCCGACAGCGATAATTTATCTGATCCCGCCGCACAGCCTGCGACGGCGCCATTGGAAGCTGCGGGATTTGCAGGAGTTGCAGGATTTGTCATTGCGCTGCTTGTCCCTGCCGCTTCCTGCGCACTCGCAGCGCCGGCAGCCGTCATTGCAAGCAGGCCCAGTCCGGCCGATGCCAGGACGGCGCGGGTGCGCATATTGCTCATCATAGTCATGCTGATACTTCCTTCTTTTATTTTTTAAGAAAATCGAGTTTTCGAGCCGCAGCCTATTCCCTGCGACAGATGTCCACCGTTCCGCGGACATCGGCCCTGCTTATTTATCCGTACCGGGAGCTGCCGGCTGTAAAGCCGGTTCGTTGGCGCTGCCGGTGTTTCCAGCCGCCTGTTTCTTGTGCTCTTCCGGTTTCTGGGATGCCTGCCTGGCTTTCTGCTCGCGTATCAGCTGATTCTTGCGGGCTTGCTGCAGCATGACAAAGTCCGGCCCCGCCGCAGCGGATCCCGCCATCAGGCCGGCCAGGACAAAAAGGATGGTTTTTTTTGAGATATTCATATCAACGCGCCTTGCTTAATTTCGCTTTGGTAAAGCGGGGTTCAGAAATGTTCGCGTAGCACAGGATGACTGCAGCACGCGCTGGCCAAAAACATCGTGCGGAAAAATTGTGTCTCCCCACACCACCTCCGGCCGACTCGACAGAGTGAACAGCATCGTATCAACGAGGGCATAAAAACTTTGCATAAAAGAAGGCAACGCTTGTAAATTTTTCGTAAAAATGGCGACGCTATAAAGGGTGGTCTACGCCGCGTCTTTTGAAAACCGGCAAGCCAGGCACGACACTCGTCATCGATTGCGCGGGCAATGCGCGCGGCGATTTTTTACGGATTCTTTACGGCTGGCGTCCGTCTTTTTGTAATTTTTTTATGATGAGAAAGCTAAGCTGAAGGCCATACGGTATAGGCCGGACAAGACAAGCCCGGTGCAGATCGACGCGGGATCGAATGCGGGCAGAACAGGCGGAGGATCAGATGAGGCAGCACGGTTTCAGGGCACACATACACATGATGCGCCCGCGCGGCGGGCTATGCCGGCATGCGGGCGGCGAATGTAAATACTGTACCCACCGCCGGGGTGGGTCGCGTATCCAGTTCAGTGTGCTGCTGCGGGCTTTGCGCGGATATCTTTTTGGCTGAACAGGTGACCTGCTTCCTGCCTCAAGCCAAGCGCATCATGCATGTTACAAATTTTTCTTACTAGGAATAAGCTACCTACTGCGAAGCACTGTGTCTTTCAACAAACGGTCTAGTACCGAGAATTCCAACCCTTCTTCCTTTTCAGGAGCAGTGACGTCTGACAGCCGCTCCAAGTGGAATTCAAGGAAACGGTTGATCTCAGGCATGGCCAGCCCGTGTTCGGATTCTGAAGCCCGGCGCTTGATGATCAGCAGTTCAGCAATAGCCGCTTTGAGGCCGATATCGGTAACGATGGCGTCGACCAGGTCCTGGAAGCGCATTGGCACCGGCCCTCGCTGCTGTTCTATCCACAGACAAGCCATCAAGGGTCTCAGCACGTATAGGTATTTCTTCAGACGCACCACCTCTCCGCGCAGGTATTCACGATAATTTTTTCGCGCCATGTGCAGGTAATGATAAAACGAACGCTCAGGCCGGTGGACCTGTTGCGACGCCGCCCGAACATCAGCCAGAAAACTTTCATCCGCCAAATATACGACAGGCGAAGACAGCCATTCCACCAGAGTAGCATTACCGTTCTTGAGCAGACCCAGCGCCTTGCGCAAATCCCATCCGCTGACATCATATACGTCGTTGACGGGCAACTCGATTACATCGCGCTCGGGAAAAACCGTCAAATACCAATCGAGCGGATTGACGTAGATAAAGCGCACATCGTAATCGCTGTCAGGCGAGGCAAATCCCCACCCGCGGCTGCCCGACTCGCAGGCGAACAGAATCTTTACGGAATTTTCTCGCTCCACCCTCGCCAGGGTTGCCTCGATTTCCAGGCGTATTTGCGGATCTATGGGATGCTCGATATTTTCAAAGTCTGACGTGCTGTCGTCCATTACAAGAATTCTTCCATCATCTATGTCACTCATATGGAGTACGTTCTTCCGGCATTCAGCCGCACTGCCACGAACTCCTGTCCTTAAAGAGTATTGCCGACGCAAGCCGGTCTAGTCAACAGCAATCACTCCACAAACAAGGTTGCCGGATGCTCCAGATAGCCGCGCACCGCCTGGATGAACTCCGCTGCATAGGAGCCGTCCACCACCCGGTGGTCGAACGATGAAGACAGGTTCATCATCTTGCGCGGCACCACGGCGCCGCCGATGATCATGGGCCGCAGCACGATGCGGTTGACGCCGACGATCGCCACTTCGGGGTGGTTAATGACGGGCGTTGAGACGATGCCTCCCAGCGCCCCCAGGCTGGTGATGGTAATCGTGGAGCCGGACAGCTCTTCCCTGGTGGCGTGACCATTGCGCGCGGCCTGTGCCAGGCGCGCAACTTCGGCGGCACTGGACCACAGGTCGCGCGCTTCTGCGTGACGCACCACCGGCACGACCAGGCCATTATCGGTTTGCGTGGCGATACCTATGTGCGTGGCGCCATAACGGATCAGCTTGCCGGCTTCATCATCAAACAGCGCGTTGACCTGCGGATAACGTTGCACACCCAGCACTAATGCTCGCATCAGCAGCGGCAACAGCGTCAGCCGTCCGCGCTGCGCGCCCCAGCGCGTATTCAGTTCCGCGCGCAACGCCTCGATTTCGGTGACATCCACCTCTTCCACATAGGTGAAATGCGGGATGCGGCGTTTGGATTCCTGCATCTTCTGTGCGATCTTGCGGCGCAAGCCAATGACGGGCACGATCTGCTCATCATCCCTTTGCTCATACAAGCTGCGCTTGCCTTGGGCGGCGCCGGCTGATTTTCCTGTCAGCAGTGCATCCAGGTGCTGGTGCGTAATGCGCCCGTCCGTCGTTTTGACATGCTGCAGGTCAATGCCGAGTTCGCGGGCACGGTGGCGCACCGCAGGTGAAGCCAGCGGCTTTTCCACTGCCTCCGCGACGGCTGCACTTGCCGCGGGAGCAGGCATTTTCAAGGGTGCAGGCGGCGTGGGAGCGGCTATGGGCGCAGGCACCGCTGCCGCTGGCGGTGTTCTTTCCTCGACGGCCGCGCCGGCTGCATGACCGGCTACGTCCCCCGTATCTATACGGATCAGTTCGGCGCCGACCGATATCAGTTCGCCCAGCTTGCCGCCCAGCGCAATCACCTTGCCAGACACCGGCGACGGGATTTCCACGTTGGCCTTGTCGGTCATCACATCGGCCAGTGCCTGGTCTTCGGCAACGACGTCGCCGGGCTGCACATGCCAGGCGACCAGTTCCACTTCCGCGATGCCCTCGCCGATATCCGGCACCTTGATCACATGTATGCTCATCTAGGCCTCCATTGCGCGTTTGAATGCGGCGCCGACCCGGTCCGGACCGGGGAAATACGCCCACTCCTGCGCATGCGGATACGGCGTATCCCATCCGGCCACCCTTTCTATAGGCGCTTCCAGGTGGTAGAAACAATGCTCCTGCACCAGCGACGTCAGTTCTGCACCGAAGCCGCTGGTACGCGTGGCCTCGTGCACGACGACGCAACGCCCGGTTTTCTTGACGGAGTAAACGATGGTATCCAGGTCCAGCGGCCAGATACTCCGCAGGTCGATGATTTCAGCGTCGATGCCGGTCTCCTGCGCAGCGGCTTCCGACACATAGACCATGGTGCCGTAGGTGATCACTGTCAGGTCTTCGCCGCGGCGGAATACCGACGCCGATTCCAGCGGCACCGAGTAGTATCCTTCTGGTACCTGGCTCAGCCTGTGGCCGGTCCAAGGTACGACAGGCCGGTCGTGATGGCCGTCGAAAGGGCCGTTGTACAGGCGCTTGGGTTCCAGGAAGATCACGGGATCGTCATTCTCTATCGCAGCAATCAGCAAGCCTTTTGCGTCATACGGATTGGACGGCATCACGGTACGCAAGCCGCATACATGCGTAAACAGCGCCTCCGGGCTCTGGCTATGTGTCTGTCCGCCATAAATGCCGCCACCGCAGGGCATGCGTATCGTCATCGATGCGGTGAACTGGCCGGCGGATCGGTAGCGCAGCCGCGCAGCTTCTGAAACGATCTGGTCCGATGCGGGATAGAAATAGTCGGCAAACTGTATCTCCACCACCGGCCTTAGCCCGTAGGCCGCCATGCCCACGGCAGTGCCGACGATGCCCCCCTCCGAAATCGGCGCGTCGAACACGCGCGATTTTCCATACTTTGCCTGTAAGCCTTCGGTACAGCGGAACACGCCGCCGAAGTAACCTACATCCTGGCCGTAGATCACCACGTTATTGTCCCGCTCCAGCATCACGTCCATGGCCGAGCGCAGCGCCTGTATCATTGTCATAGATGTCGCCATCTTGGTCTCCTGTCTTGGAAGCTGCTGCAATTACGCCGGCGTTGTTGCTGCTCCTTGCCAGCCTGATTTGCGACAGCTCCTTATGGTATTGATCAGGCCTGCAATTTTTTCAGCTCGTTCACTTGCTGCAACTGGTCGCGCAGATGGGCCGGCATCTCCTTGTAGACATCCTCAAACATGGAGTCCGCGCTGGGGATGTGGCCGTTGGACAGCGTGCCATAGCGCTCTGCCTCCTTCTGCGCGGCGATGACTTCGGCTTCCAGCGCCTTGCGCGTATCTTCATGCTCCTGTTCCGACCAGATGCCAAGCGCGATCAGATGCTGCTTCATTCGCGCAATCGGGTCGCCCAGCGGGTAATGCGCCCAGTCGTCGGCAGGCCGGTAGCGCGAAGGGTCGTCGGAAGTGGAATGCGGCCCGGCGCGATAGGTCACCCATTCGATCAGCGTCGGCCCCAGGTTGCAACGCGCCCTTTCGGCCGCCCATTGCGACGCCGCATACACGGCCAGGAAATCGTTGCCATCCACCCGCAGTGATGCGATGCCGCTGCCGACACCGCGCGCAGCGAAGGTCGTGCTCTCGCCGCCGGCGAAGGACTGGAAGGTGGAAATCGCCCACTGGTTGTTGACGACGTTCAGCACTACCGGTGCACGATACACATGGGCAAAGGTCAGTGCGGTATTGAAATCGGATTCGGCGGTGGAGCCGTCGCCTATCCAGCCGGATGCGATCTTGCTGTCGCCCTTGATCGCGGACGCCATCGCCCAGCCGACCGCCTGCACGAACTGCGTCGCCAGGTTGCCGGAGATGGTGAAAAAGCCGGCATCGCGCACCGAATACAGCACTGGTAATTGACGTCCCTTCAGCGGGTCGCGCTCATTGGACAGCAGCTGGCAGATCAGGTCTACCAGCGCCACCTTGCGCGCCATCAGTATGCTTTGCTGCCGGTACGTAGGGAAACACATGTCGCCGTCGCGCAACGCCAGCGCGTGGGCTGAGCCTATGGCTTCCTCGCCCAGGCTTTGCATGTAGAAGGACATTTTTTTCTGGCGCTGGGCAATGACCATGCGGGTATCGAATACTCTTGTCTTCAGCATCGCGAGCATGCCCTCGCGCAGCAACTCCGCACTGATCTGCGGCGCCCATGGGCCCACGGCATTGCCGTCATTGTCCAGCACGCGGATCAGCGTATAGGCTAGATCGCTGGTGTCGATCGGCGCCGCATCCACTGCAGGCCGCCGTACCGCCCCGGCAGGCGCCAGATGAAGAAAAGAAAAATCCGTTTCGTGTCCCGGTCTGCCGGTAGGCTCCGGTACATGCAGCGTCAGAGTGGTGTCCTGGCTCATGTTGCTTCCCCCTTTGTGTGGTGGTGTGCCACACAAGCTTAACAGAGATTGCACTTCGCTTTCCAGTACGTTAAGTACGTTCGCTAAGAACAGACGCGCGGCTTAAGGGCGGGCGTGGGCCGCCATGCCGCGCCGGTAGCCGAATTGCCACTGCGCTTCTATCATCTGCACGTAATCGGCGTGGCTCGCAGGCATGACCAGTTCCACCTTGTTGCGGCGCCACGAGAGCTTTTTTTGCACCTGCTGCTCCGTCAGCGCAGTCTGCATGTCCGATGTATCGACCCACAATTCAGCGGGTTGCTGCAGCACATGCCTCAGCCTGCGATTGCCGTGTATGCCCAAAACAGCTCTCAGTGCCGGGATGGAAAACGCATTGTCGTAAGGCCCCTTCAGCTCCATGACGACCTTTTCAGCCAGCCGCGACGCCACTTCGATGGGAAACAGGTCGATGACGCCGCCGATATAGTCCGCGCCCTGGTAGGTATGGCAGCGGAAATAGAACATGTCGGAAATCGAGGCACGCACGGCAGCGCCGACCGGCATGCCGGTGTTGGCAATGATGTCCGCTGCAATCGCATTGCCGCCGCCATCGCCCTCGCTCCCCTCGCTCAATGGCGATTGCATGCCTTGCAGCAGTGCGGCGACGCGCTGCGGGCAAAACACGGTCTCAGCGAAGAGCTTGCGATCCAGCCTGGGCTGTCCGGCTTCATTTTCCTGATACAGCAATTTGCCCGCGATGATGGCAATATCGGGGCCGCTATCCTGCTGCGTTTGTTGCGTTTGTTGCGGGCGTAGTGCGGGCAACGGCAGTTCGGCAGGCACTTCAAACAGGTAGTCATGAAACAGGTCGGGGATACGGTGGGCGCCACTGACAAAGAATTTGCGGTTCAGCGCGCCTATCAGCGAACGCCCTATGCCGGCATTGCGGTTCGGCCCCAGGCTGAGCCAGAAGCGGTACATATCGGGCGAGCTCAGCCAGGCCTTGCGCTGGCTGTCATCCGGCAGCGCCTGGATGACGGCTGCCGCTATCGCGCCGCCGCAACTGGCCAGCAGCAAATCCGGTGTCTTGCCGAGTTCGCGCATGGCAGCATGGATGCCAAGATAATAGCCGAAGCGGAATCCACCGCCGGCCATCACCATGCAACGCTGGTACTTTTGCGCCTGGATCATGCCAGCACCACCGGTGCCGCCACTGGGCGCCTTACCTGGATTTCTGTACATCTTGCGTAAAGCGTCAAACCTTGTCCTTTTTTTGAGTGGCGCCGGGCACCGGATTCATCAGCATTCTATTGTCAAACGTATTCACAGTAATATTTTTATCAAGATTTGCCATCGCTCTCATGCAGCCAGATACGACAAATGTTTCCGTCAATATATATCATTAAGTAACTTACTATTTCTATTAAGTAACAATGATGTCATATTGAGATGTAAAAATATTCACTCCACACAGACAATAACCTGCCGGCGGATCATTTTGCCGGCCTCCTGGAGCTGAAGATGAAGAAAATCCCTGGACGCCCGGCCTATGCAGCCGCGGCGTTGATCACCTTGCTGATAGCAGGCTGCGGCAGCAGCAACGACACGCCGGCGACGCCGCCGGTTACCGTCACCCCCGATCCGGCACCCAGCGTCGCCTTCATGACCGACGTGCATTTTGAAAATGTCTATGGCGATTTCAAAAGCACGCAGTTTGCCGGCATTCCTACCAAGGACGGCAAGAACGCCACAATACGTACCATGTATGCGCAGCTGACATCGACGCGCCTGTTCAACGAAAACTATTTCGCCTTCCGCGCCGCACTGGATGACGCTTTCGGCAAGGGGATACGCATGGTGGCCTTGCCAGGCGACTATTCCGATGATGCGCAGCCCATCAATATCGACGGCATTGCAGACATCCTCAAGGAATACCAGGCCAAAGGCATGCGCTTCTTTATTGCGCCCGGCAACCATGACCCGAATGAGCCGTTTGACGACAACGAAGCCGGCAAGAACGATTTCCTGACCAAGGACGGCAAGGAACAGAAGGTCTATGCGACCGGCAATGCCGCCTGCAAGGCCGCCGACCCGACCGTAGTCTGCACCGACCAGCTGAAAGAGCTGGGTTATGAAAGCCTGATCGCCAAGCTGGGCGAATTCGGCTTCATGCCCAACAAGAACGACCTGTACTGGGAAACGCCGTTCAGCAGCTACAGCGGCGGCAACTATACTTACGATGCTGCCGTCATCAACGGCGACCTGAAGAACCGCCAGTTCGAAATCTGCGCCGAAGGCGAAGGCGGCAGCTATAAAGCCGCCGGCGAACAGGCGCTGGGCAAACCCTATACCAAATGCGGCACGCTGACCGACGCCAGCTATCTGGTGGAACCGGTCAAAGGCCTGTGGCTGCTGTCCATTGACGCCAACGTCTATGTACCGAATGCCAATTTCGACCCGGCCAACCCCAAGAGCTTCAAAGGCTACACCGGCGCCGGCGATGCAGGCTGGAATAAAGTACAGACGCATAAAAAACATCTGATGGACTGGATCAAAACCGTCACCGCCCGTGCCAAGGCACAAGGCAAGCAGCTGATGGCGTTCTCGCATTATCCGACGATGGACTTCTATGCCAACCAGACCAATGCGATGAAGGCCGTATTCAAACCGGGCGCATTCCAGGTTACTCGCGTGCCGGAAGCGGCCACGACCGCGGCGGTTGCTGCAAGCGGCCTGCAACTGCATATCGGCGGACACATGCATTTCAATGGCACCAATGATTATCAGGATGCCGCCGGCAACTACCTCGCCAACGTGCAGTCGCCTTCGCTCGCCGTATTCGGCGCAGCGTACAAGATTGTGTCGTACAAGGATAAGGATACGGTCGACGTGCAGACCGTGGGCCTGAATACGGTCGCACGCTACAACGAACTGTTCCCGCTGTACCAGACGGAATACGGCTACCTGCAAGGCAGCACCGCAGATGCAGACATCAAGAAACGCTGGGACAACACCGTCCTCAATACCAAGTCCTACGGTGAGTTCACGCGCTACTATTTCGGCGAGCTGTCACGCCTGCGCTTCATGGATGACTACTGGCCATGCGAGATGAAGGAAGCCGCGATGTCGCTGAACGCAAAGCAGATGCTGATCCTGTCGCAGCTGAAAACCGCCGTCACGCTGGCACAGCTGAAAGATGCATCGGGTATCGTTCCTATCACTGCAACTTGCGCTGCGAAGGGCACGCCGGGTGTTACGCCGGTAGCCGCCAGCCATCTGGCCGCAGACTGGACCGACGCCACGGCAAAGGCCGACAAGCTGGCCACGGCTGCCGGCCTGAAACTCGACGATTTTGCCAAAATCACCGCATATGAGTTCTACGGCGATTTCCACCGCACCGTGTATGCCGGCGAACTGGCATTGCGCGACATGGGGGCAGAACGCGTCAGCCAGTACAAGGTGCTGATGGCGGCATTCCCGGCAACGCCGGACGCGATTGTGAAGATAGGCGACCTGCCTTCCGACCAGAATGCGGTGCACGTGCTGTTCCAGAACCAGTTCAAGCAGGTGTTCACCATCTTCAAGGGCCTGGGGTCGGCTAAGCCCAGCGACCACTTCACGATCAACCTGAAGACGAAATCGCTGGCCAATGCCAACGCCGGCGGACTGAGCTTTAATTGATACCGTACATACCTTGACGGCAAGTTAAGGGATGTTGCGTCCCGGTTTTAATGCCGGAAAAGACAAACGCCGCTTTTAGCGGCGTTTTTTTTTGGCAGCAGCTATGATGGCCGCCACACTAGGACATACAGGCAAATTATTTGCTGGTTGCAGTTTTGACAGTTTCTGGAGCAACGCGAGCAGGTGTCGCTGGGTTGGAAGCAACATACTCTTCGCCGCCAACCGTATTGCCTTCAGCACGGGCCTGGGCCAGTTCAGCGATCACTTCGGCGCGTGTTTTGCCGGTAGTGGAAGTGCTGATGCCGGCAGCAGCAACTGTCGTTGGAGCAGCTTTGGCTTCTGTTGTAGTTTTGATCATTGAAGGGATAGGGAAGCTGGCATACGCTTCGCCGCCAACCTGATAGTTGCCTGCAAAAGCAGAACCGGTTGCGATCAGGGCGACAGCTGCAAATAATTGTTTCGCGTTCATGTTAATTCTCCAAAATCAGGTTGAGGACTCCAGGCAGAGCGCGGAACATTCCGCAAACGGCCTCGGTGAGTCGCGCACTATCTCCACTTGCGTGGTGTGGTGCTCATCGATGGAGCGAAGTCTATAGGCTTTGGAGATATCAATAAAGGCGACAATCCGCAATATATTATTCCAGATTCAGCAACAGTCTTAGAACAGGCGGAAGAGAAAAGCGAGGAAAGTACGTAGTTTAGGCCAGATTTAACAAAAATTCTCAAAAATAAATCCAAAGAGCAACGCATTACGTATCAATGAAGTTGTAAACCTTACGTCTCGACGTAGAATGCGATGATGCCTGTTTGTTGTCTGATACGTCACTTTTTCTGAAACGGATTCAAAATTGTCGATACCTCCCAAAATAGACTCCGGCCAGCTGCATATCTGGCTCGCGGCAGTGGCAAACAAGGATGCAAATGCATTCCGATCCCTGTATGACGCAAGTTCGCCGAAACTGTTTGGCTTCGCGTTGCGTATATTAAATAAGCGCGAGCTTGCGGAAGAGGTGTTGCAAGAAGCTTTTGTCAACATTTGGAACAACGCCGGCAGCTATCAGGCCAGCCTGGCCGCGCCCATGACCTGGATGACAACCATTGTGCGCAACCGCGCCTTTGACTTGTTGCGCAGACTGGACCACGACGTGGAAATCGATGCGGACAACTTTGATATGGAAGTAATGAATGCGCTGGAAGCCGGCGACCCGACACCGATCGAGTCGCTGGAGCTGACCCAGGACGCCAAGGCACTGGCGCGCTGCTTCTCCAAGCTGGAAGGCTTGCACAGGCAGGCGATGGCGCTGGCCTTCTACCATGACCTGTCGCACAGCGAAGTCGCGGAACAGATGAAGCTGCCGATGGGCACGGTCAAGACCTGGATACGGCGCGGGCTGGACAAGCTGCGCACCTGCCTGTCCAAACTGGAGGCCGCATGAATATCGCCAACAAGCCGGACTTGCAGCAAAAGCTGGCTTCAGAATATGTGCTGGGCACCTTGCGTGGCGGCGCGCGCCGCCGCTTTGAAACCTGGCTGCGCAGTGACAATGCCTTGCAGCAGGCCGTCAGGCAATGGCAGGGCAATCTGCTACCGATGGCGGAATTTGCCAAAAGCGCGCAGCCTTCAGGCAGCGTCTGGCAGGCAGTGGAAAAACGCCTGAACCTGCACGGTGCTCAAAATGCCGGCGTCGAAGACCGCAGGGCCTTCTGGCGCAACCTGAGGGAAGACCTCAGCTTCTGGCGCGGCCTCGGCATGGCCTCCACTGCGGCTGCACTGGTGCTGGTATCGCTGCTGCTGAGCAAACAGCAAGTGGATACCACGCCGCCGGCTACCGGCTATGTCGCGACCTTGTCGGATGACAAAGCGCAGCCGATTGCCGTCATCAGCGGCGACACCAAACGCCGCCAGCTGACAGTGCGCATGGTTGCCGCACAAAACATCGGCGCCGACAAGAGCCTGGAACTGTGGGCGGTGTACAAGGATGGCAAGGTCAGGTCGCTGGGCCTGGTGCCGGCCCAAGGTACCGTCACCTTGCCTATGCCTGAATACATGAACGAACAGGCAACGCCTTTGCTGGCGGTGACATTGGAACCCAAAGGCGGCTCGGGCAACCCCGACAAACCTACCGGGCCTATCGTCTTCAAGGGCAACTGGCTGCAGACTTGAGCCAGTCAGCCGCCCCGGCGATATAAAGCCATAAAAGCCATACAGAAGGGACGCACTATTGCGTCCCTTTTTTTGCCAATTTATTCGCCATGAATGTGGCGGCAAAACCCGCCGGCGTCCCAAAGCTCGCAATACAGCAGTAGCCCCATGTTAAAATTTCAGCATTGTCTCTTCATCACGGAAAATCCATGAACGTCGTCATCCTTGCAGCCGGCATGGGCAAACGCATGCAGTCCGCGTTGCCAAAAGTTTTGCATCCCCTGGCGGGCAAACCGCTGCTCTCCCATGTCGTGGATACGGCGCGCAGCCTGAAATCCGGTACAGATGGCGGCCGCGCAGCCAATATCTGCGTCATTTACGGGCACGGCGGCGAGCAGGTACCTACAGCTATCGCCGCGGATGACCTGCGTTTTGCAAAACAGGAACCGCAGCTCGGCACCGGCCATGCAGTCGCGCAGGCCGGCCCCGTGCTGGACGATGCGATGCCAACCCTGGTGCTGTACGGCGATGTACCGCTGACCACCGGCACCAGCCTGCAAAGGCTGATTGCCGCTGCGGGCACCGACAAACTGGCGATCCTCACCGCTGAAATGCAGGACCCGACGGGCCTGGGCCGCATGGTCAGGGAAGGCGGCAAGATTGTGCGCATCGTCGAACAGAAAGATGCCAATGAAGCAGAGCGCGCCATCACCGAAGTCAACACCGGCATCCTGATAGCGCCGACCGCGAAGCTGAAACAATGGCTGGCAAAACTGTCCAACAACAACGCACAGGGCGAATACTATCTGACCGACATCGTCGCCAGCGCCGTTGCCGACGGCGTTGCCGTGGTGTCGGCACAGCCGGATGCGGTATGGGAAACGCTGGGCGTCAACAGCAAGGTGCAATTGGCCGAGCTGGAACGCATCCACCAGTCCAATATCGCCAGGGCGCTGCTGGAACAGGGCGTTACGCTGATGGACCCGGCACGCATCGACGTGCGCGGCAGCCTGGTGTGCGGCCGCGACGTGACGATAGATGTGGGCTGCATATTTGAAGGCAAGGTCACGCTGGAAGACGGCGTGAAGATCAGCGCCCACTGCGTGATCACCAATGCGCACATCGCCGCCGGCGCGGTGATCAAGCCCTTCTGCCATATCGAAGACGCCACCGTCGGCGCCGCATCGCAGATCGGCCCGTATGCGCGGCTGCGCCCCGGCACCACACTGGCGGAAGATGTGCACATCGGGAATTTTGTCGAGGTCAAGAACAGCCAGGTCGCCGCCCACAGCAAGGCCAACCACCTGGCCTATATCGGCGACGCCACGATAGGCTCGCGCGTCAACATCGGCGCCGGCACGATCACCTGCAACTACGACGGCGTCAACAAATCGCGCACCATCATCGAGGACGATGCCTTCATCGGCAGCGATTCACAACTGGTGGCGCCGGTGCGCGTAGGCAAAGGCGCCACCCTGGGCGCCGGCACCACGCTGACCAAGGATGCCCCGGAAGGCAAGCTGACGGTATCCCGCGCCAGGCAGGTAACGATAGAAAACTGGCAGCGTCCGGTTAAAATCAAAAAATAAAAAATGCGGCTGCATGGCGGGTGAAGGAGCAAACCTGCCCGCCATGCGGCCAGCATCGAATCTCTGTCTTTAGCAGCAATCCGGTACAAGCCAGCCGGCATCCCAGGCCGTATCATCCTGCGCTACAGGAGAACGGCAATGAGCATAAGCAGTCCACCCATGCACACAGAACCCACACCGCTGAACAACCTCGCCGCCGGCGCGCGCGATACCCTGCCCATGCTGGTGGGCGCGGCGCCTTTCGGCATCATCTTCGGCACGCTGGTCGCGGCCAGCCCGATGGCGCCGTGGCATGGACAGCTGATGTCGCTCAGCGTGTATGCCGGCTCCAGCCAGTTTATCGCCGCAGGCCTGGTGGCCAGCCATACCGGCATGCTGGTGATCTGGTTTACCACACTGATCGTCAACATGCGGCACATGCTGTATGCGGCCACGCTGCTGCCGCATGTGGCGCACCTGCCGGCGCGCTGGCGCTGGCTGCTGGGATTCTTGCTGACTGATGAAACCTTTGCCGTCATGGCGGGTTACTATCAGCGCAAGGACCCGCCGAATGGCCACTGGTACTTCCTCGGCTCCGGCCTGGCGATGTACGGCAACTGGCAGCTTTGGACGCTGGTGGGACTACTGTTCGGCGCCATCTTCCCGCAGCTGCAAACCCTGGGCCTGGATTTTGCGATGGTGGCGACCTTCATCGCCATCATCGTGCCGCAGCTGAACCGGTTGCCGCAGTTCGGCGCCGCGCTGGCCGCGGGCACCTTCGCTTATCTGCTGCAGGGGCTACCGTACAAACTGGGCCTGCTGTCAGCAGTATTCATCGGCGTGGCAGTGGGCATCGCGCTGACGCGCACAGGCAAAACCATGCCGAAAGGAGAAGGCGCATGAATTACACGCTGATGATATTGGGCATGGCCGTGGTGACGGTGTTTGTGAAAGCCATCATGTTCATCCTGGGCGACCGTATCGCCTTTCCGCCGCTGCTGAACCTGGCCTTGAGTTTTGTGCCGGTGACGGTGCTGACGGCGATCATCGTGCCGATGATACTGGCGCCGCATGGTGCCGGGCTGGAACTGAACTGGCGCAACCCGCAGCTGATGGGCGCCGTCGCCGCCATTGCAGTCTGTATCGCCAGCCGCAAGCAGATGCTGACGATCATTGCCGGGCTGGCAGTATTTTTTGCATGGCAATTCTGGGTGGGTGCATGAAACATTGCTGCCAAAAACCTGATACATACGCGTATTCTTGCATCAAGAAATCACGGCTCATTATCCGCAGTCTATGCTTGCAATTCGCTCAGGATGGTCTACATTCTAAGCGACTGATCAGGCATTTCTCCCACCAGGCCGGCACACTTTTCCTCGCATGGAATAGTTTTCCGGCCCAACAGTGATTAAGCTCCAATCCGCTTATCTCCGGGAAATCTGAATCTCCGGCAATGATTTCTCCGCATATCGCTTGCCGGGCTGCCTTTTATCCAAAAGGCCGGGCGTCATCTTCACTTCAATGCGGAGCCTCAATCCTACTTTGGAGAATCGACATGGTGACCTATATATCTCTCGCAAAATTTACCGATCAGGGAATCCGCACCGTCAAGGACTCAGTGAAACGAGCGGACATGGTCAGGGAGCTGGCAGGGAAATTCGGGGTAAAAATAACCGGCATGTACTGGACCGCAGGCGAGTACGACATGGTGTCGGTCTCCGAGGCAAACGACGACGCATCCATTGCCGCCTTCGGCTACGCCATCAGCGCCAACGGCAATGTCCGGCTGCAGGCACTGAAAGCGTTTTCCAGGGAAGAAATGGATACCATCCTCAGCAAACTTCCGTAGACAGAAACAGGCAAGAGAACAGGCGGGAGACAAGTGCAAGGAGCATTAGCGCGTGACCTCGCACCTCGCGAAAAAACGGGGCCGCTTAGTGCGGCCTGACGTCTTCCTTCAAGGCAGCCAGCGCCATGTTTTCCACCAGGCCGGGCACAATCAGTTTCATGAAGCGGCCCAGCTTGCCCTTGAAGGACATCACCACCTCGCGCTTGCGGCGGTTCATGCCGTCCACGATCAGGCCGGCGCATTCCTCCACTGACATCGCCTTGTCTTCCTTCAGGCTGCTGCTGCCCAGTGCGCCGCCGGCGGCGTTATAACCGCGGTAGCGTATCTGCGTAGCGACCACGCCGGGATAGGCAGTCGTCACGCTGACGCCTGCGGCTTTTAATTCTGCCCGCAGCCCTTCAAAAAAACCGGCCATTGCAAACTTGGTAGCATTGTAGGCAGTACGGCCCGGCACGCCGATCAGGCCTGCCAATGACGACACCGCGACGATGCTGCCCTTGGACTGTTTCAGGTAAGGCAGCGCGGCATGGGTACACCATACGCTGCCCCACAGGTTGATACGCATCAGCTCCTCATACCAGGCGAGGTCCAGCACATCCTCAAATAAGGCGTGTGCCGAACGCCCGGCATTATTGACCAGCGCATCAATGCGGCCGAACTTTTCCACCGTGGCGGCAATCAGGTGCCTGCACTGCTCCTGTACCGATACGTCGGTCCTGACGACCAGCGTCTGTGCGCCAAACTGTGCGCATTCGGCTGCCACCTGGTTCAGCATGTCTTCATTGCGCGCAGCCAGCACCAGCGCCAGCTTGCTGCCCTCTGCTTTCGCCAGCTGGCGCGCCATCTCGGCGCCTATGCCGTCGGAACTGCCGGTAATGATCACTACTCTCATTATTTTCTTTCTTGTCAAAGATGTTTTAATCAGCCGGCAGCGCCGGCATCAGCGTTCGGAGCGAATGTCGCTGGGGTCTGTCGATCCGCCGGCTTCGCGCAAGCCGGCCAGGCGCGCGCCTTCCTTGGCCAGCATGTCGAACAGGCGTTCCGGGTCTTGCGTGCGGAAATTCAACGCTGCCAGCTCCTTGCCTTCGGCCACGGGAATCTCGCGCTTGCCCTCGGCCATGCCGGACACGATGATCTGCGCCGCGGTTTCTACCGGCATCCCGTTGTCGATGTTGGCATCCGAGCGGCCGCGTGAAGAGCCGTCGCCGACCAGCGCATTGACGGCAACCGAAGTCTGCACTGAACCCGGTAATATCACACTGACCTTGATGCCGTAAGCCGCTTCCACTTCGGCGCGCAGACCGTCGAAATAGCCGATTACCGCATGCTTGGCGCCGCAATAACCCGTGCGCAAAGGCGTGCCGACCTTGCCGGCCACCGAGCTGATGACGGCAACGTGGCCGGAGCGCTGCTCCACCATACGCGGCAACACCAGCTGCGTCAGCGCCAGCGGCGCCAGGTAATCGACCTCAATCAGCTGGCGATACACGTCCAGCTTTGTATCCAGCGCCAGGCTGCGCTGGCTGACGCCGGCATTGTTGATCAGCACGTCGATCTTGCCGCGCCAGCCCCAGGCTTGTTCTACATATTGGGGCAACGCATCGTAATCCGTGGTTTCAAACGGCAATACCAGCGCACGCTCCGGCGCGGCAGCCGCAACGCGTTCCAGCTCCGCGACCCTGCGGCCCGACAAAATCAGATATGCGCCCTGCTTGAAAAATGCATTGGCCAGCGCTTCGCCAATTCCTGATGATGCACCGGTCACCCAGACAACCTTGCCTTCGAAAGACATGTTTATTCCTTTGATCAATTATGTGGTCCGGCCCAGGCCGGCATGATGGAAAAAGCCCCGGGAGATACTCCTGGGGCTTTCAGTATTTGTTGCAGGAAACTCAGGTTTTATAGCTCTGGTCCATGCGTTCCAGCTTGCGGATCAGCGAAGGCCATACGAAAGCGCCGCCCAGGCCGCCGGTCTGCACGCGCATTGCTTCCGACACGCCCTTGACGATTTCCGGATTGACGTGCGTCAGCTCGCCGCCGGCCTGTGCGCCCAGCTGAATCTGGCAGGTGGATTCAAATGTGTACATCGACAGGAAAGCGTCGGCGATGGACTTGCCTGCAGTCAGCAAGCCATGGTTGCGCAGCATCAGGAAATTGGCGCGGCCCATGTCGGCTTGCAGGCGCGGTTTTTCTTCATCGCGGAAAGCAACGCCTTCATATTCATGGTAGGCCAGCGACGCCAGCACGAAGGTGGACTGCTGCGAAATCGGCAAGATGCCGGCCTTTTGCGCGCTGACGGCAACGCCGGCGCGGGTATGCGTGTGCAATACGCATTGCACATCCGGGCGCGCTTCATGCACGGCACTGTGAATGACGAAGCCGGCAGGGTTGACCGGGAAAGGAGAATCAATGACCTTGTTGCACTGCTGGTCTACCTTGACCAGCGAAGACGCGGTGATCTCGTCAAACATCAGGCCGTAAGGGTTGATCAGGAAATGGTGTTCGGGGCCGGGAACGCGCGCGCTGATATGGGTAAACACCAGATCGCTCCAGCCGTAAGCGGCTACGAGGCGGTAGCAGGCCGCCAGGTCCACGCGCACTTGCCATTCTTCTGCGCTGACGACTTCCTTCAGTGAAGGGATATTCATGTTTTGTCTCCTGAAAATTTTCTTGAATTAAATGCCAAACTCTATGCAATGCGCCGGCATCCAAAGATACGGCATGCAATATAGGGTAGTTACATGGTAGTGCATGGGCGGCAAGTCTGCAGCAAACCTGCCGCTGCCCGCTATTCGCTCATCGCCGCCTTGTAGATGGTGTTGCGCGGACGGGAAAGTACGCGGCGCACCATGGGTTCGAACTCGCTCATCGGCAGGGTTTCTGCCTTGGCGTCGAAGGCCGGATTGTCATACAGCTCGCAGAACTCGGCCGTGCGTTCAAAAAACGGATGGCCGGCGAACTGGTCGCGCATATTCTTGTTCAGACCTATGTGATCGAAGAAGTAGTAACCCTGGAAGATGCCATGGTTCTGCACCATCCACAGGTTTTCATCGGCGACGAACGGCTTCAGTATAGCGGCGGCGATATCGGGGTGGTTGAAGGAACCCAGCGTGTCGCCGATGTCGTGCAGCAGCGCGCAGACGACGTATTCCTCATCCTTGCCGTCGCGCAGCGCGCGGGTGGCGGTCTGCAACGAATGGGTGTAGCGGTCGATGGGAAACCCACCGTAGTCGCCGTCCAGGATTTGCAGATGCTTGATGACGCGGTCCGGCAAACCCTTGGAAAACTCGCGGAACTCGCCGCCTATCAATTGCCAGTCTTGCTGGGTGCTGTCCTGCATGCGGGTGAAATTGGCGCGTGCATTCATTTGTCTCTCTCCTTGCTGGTGAATGGTTGGGCTCACGGCTTGTGGCTCTTATAGGGGTAATAAGGGGCAATAAGCTTTTACTACCCGGTTTGTGTGCCTACCTTACAACTAGGCTACACTCTTAACTGTCAAATTTTTTACAATTGATCGAATAAGGCCAAGCACGTGTCTTCCAACCTGGATCTGCTGCCCCAACTCTCCGCCAACCCTTGGTTCGGCTCACTGCCCTTGCGCGAGCGCAAGATCATGCTGGCCGAATCCGAACTGCTGCGCCTGCGCCCCGGCGAGATGCTGTTCCGCCAGGGGGATGCTCCCGGCAACCTGCATGCGCTGGTGTCCGGCGTGATGAAGATGTCCACCTTGAGCAAAGACGGCAAGGAAGCGATCCTGGTGGTGCTGGAACCCGGCACCTGGTTCGGCGAGATTTCGCTGATCGACAACAAACCCCGCACGCATGACGCCACCGCCATGGGCGACGTGGAAATACTGACCTTGCCGCGTCCGGTGTTCGATACGCTGATGGGCAGCAATGTGTTTGCGCTGGCGGTGTCTTCCATGCTGGCGGCGCGCATACGTATGCTGTACGGTATCGTCGAAGACGCCACGCTGCGCTCCACCCGCGCCCGTATTGCACGCCGCCTGCTGCTGTTGGCAAGGGGAGATGCAACGATGTCCACACAGGTGCGGCCGCGCCTGCCGGTGTCGCAGGAATCGCTGGCGATGATGCTGGGCATCACCCGCCAGACATTGTCGAGAGAATTAAAGCTGCTGGTGGAACAGGATGCGATCCACCTTGGCTACGCGTACATAGAGGTGGTATCGGAAAGCAAGCTGAAAGCCTTCAGCGAATCCGCAAGGTAAAATAGGAGCAGCGCCCTACTCCACCGGTACCCTGGTTTCAAACTTGCTGCGCAGGATGGAAAAGAAGCTGCGCACATTGCGCACATTGGCCTGCGTCGCAAACAACCGATGCGCCAGCGCATGGTAGGCCGGCATGTCCGCCACCAGGATCACCAGCACAAAATCCGGCCCTGGCGACACACGGTAGCACTGCTGCACCGCGCTTTCATTCGCCACCAGCGCTTCAAACTCCAGCTGTTTTTCCGTCGCCTGATGATCCAGCGTAATCTCCACGATGGCCGTCAGGCTGACTCCGACCTTCTCGGGCGTGAGGATGGCCACCTGTTTGGCGATAACCTGCTCTTCCACCAAGCGCTTCACGCGGCGCAGGCAGGTGGGCGGCGAGGCGTGCACGCGCGCGGCAAGTTCGTGGTTAGTGAGCGACGCATCCTGCTGCAACTGCTGCAAAATGCGCTTATCAAGCTCGTCCAGGACTGTGGGAACATCTTTTAATGGCATTTAATTTCAAATATTAAGTTAATTTGGAATATTTAAACATATAAATCCATTCAAGTAATTAAAATTCAAAATTATAAAAATATTGCAAGATAATTTCATAGCAAACCCATTAGCATGATGCAACAGTTTGGACATCACGAACAAACTAATACAACAACCAATACGGCAATCAGTACAACAATCAAGGGGCTCTCTCATGTGTGGAATCGTCGGCGCAGTCGCACAACGCAATATCACTCCCATCCTGGTAGAGGGCCTGAAGCGGCTGGAATATCGCGGTTATGATTCTTGCGGCGTGGCGCTGCACGTAGACGGCAAGCTGCAGCGCTCGCGCAGCACCTCGCGCGTGGCAGAGCTGGAAGCACAGATCCAGCAAACCGGGCTGGCCGGCTTTACCGGTATCGCACACACCCGCTGGGCCACGCATGGCGCACCTTCTTCATCAAACGCCCACCCGCATTTCTCACGCGAGCGCATTGCGCTGGTCCATAACGGCATTATTGAAAACCATGAAGAACTGCGCGCGGAACTGCAAGCCGCCGGTTATGTGTTTGAGAGCCAGACCGACACCGAGGTCATCGCCCACCTGGTGGACCACATGTATAGCGGCGACCTGTTTGAAACCGTGCAGCAAGCCGTCAAGCGCCTGACCGGCGCCTATGCGATTGCCGTATTCTGCCGCGACGAACCGCACCGCGTGGTCGGCGCGCGCCAGGGCTCGCCGCTGATCGTCGGCACCGGTAATGGAGAAAATTTCCTCGCCTCTGACGCGATGGCGCTGGCCGGCACCACCGACCAGATCATCTACCTGGAAGAAGGCGACGTGGTTGACCTGCAGCTGCAACGCTGCTGGATCGTGGATGTCAACGGCAAATCAGTACAGCGCGAAGTGCGCACCGTGCACGCCCACACCGGCGCCGCCGAACTCGGTCCTTATCGCCACTACATGCAGAAAGAAATCTTCGAACAGCCGCGCGCCATCGGCGACACGCTGGAAGGCGTTACCGGCATCATGCCGGAACTGTTCGGCGACAAGGCCTACAACATTTTCAAGCAGGTCGATTCCGTGCTGATCCTGGCCTGCGGCACCAGCTACTACGCCGGGCTGACTGCAAAATACTGGATAGAATCCATCGCCAAGATCGCCGTCAACGTCGAGATCGCCAGCGAATACCGCTACCGCGACAGCGTACCTAACCCCAATAGCCTGGTCGTCACCATCTCGCAAAGCGGCGAAACCGCCGATACGCTGGCCGCACTGAAACATGCGCGCGCGCAAGGAATGCCGCACACGCTGACCATCTGCAACGTCTCCACCAGCGCCATGGTGCGCGAATGCGAACTGGCCTACATCACCCGCGCCGGCGTCGAAGTGGGTGTCGCTTCCACCAAGGCCTTCACCACCCAGCTGACAGCGCTATTCCTGCTGGCGCTGTCTCTCGCGCAAACCAAAGGCCGTCTCAGCGATGAGCAGGAAGCGGAGCACATGAAAGCGCTGCGCCACCTGCCCGTCGCCATCAGCGCCGTGCTGGCACTGGAACCGCAGATCATCGCCTGGGCAGAGGAGTTCGCCCGCAAGGAAAACGCCCTCTTCCTTGGCCGCGGCCTGCACTACCCCATCGCGCTGGAAGGCGCACTGAAGCTCAAGGAAATTTCCTACATTCACGCCGAAGCCTACCCCGCCGGCGAACTGAAGCACGGCCCGCTGGCGCTGGTGACCAAGGAAATGCCGGTAGTGACAGTGGCGCCAAAAGACGCACTGATAGAAAAGCTGAAATCCAACATGCAGGAAGTCCGCGCCCGCGGCGGCGAACTGTATGTCTTCGCCGACGCCGATTCCCGCATCACGCCCAGCGAAGGCATGCATGTGATACGGCTGCCGGAACACTACGGCCAGCTGTCGCCGATTCTGCATACCGTGCCTTTACAGTTGCTGGCATATCACACCGCACTGGCGAGGGGGACGGATGTGGATAAGCCGAGGAATTTGGCCAAGTCGGTGACGGTGGAGTAAACCATTTTTTGCCATGCATGTTGTGTTATGACGAAATAGATGTGCTGGCTCGTCGGCTCGATGAAACTTGACTTCCGTTCGTCGCGGCTACCGGCATTTGCTCGGCGTAGTCTGGATAGATATCGTGCTCTTGGAAATCGGCTCACGGGAAGCCACAGAATCAGCTCCAGGTCTGCGAGGGAAAACCCAGTCATTGACGTACACCTTCGCCTTGGGCGAGCGGAAAATTGCCTCACCGCGCGTCGCAAGGTAAAGGTCTTCGCAGGGTTTCAGGTATTACTTGGAGCCAGCGCCATAGGCAGCTGCTTCAATCAACTTTGCAGCTTCTTGGGGGTGAGCTACAAACTGGACATGGCTCCCGGCAACTTCCTCAGTCGTCGCCTTCATACGCTTCGCGAACATGCGTTCGTTGTCAGGCGGGATAATCAAATCGTTCTGGGAGACCAGGTACCAGGTGGGCTTATCCTTCCAGGCAGCAGTCGTGGCCTTCGCGGTGACGCCGCTAAGTTGGATGGGGACCTGAGAGTCTGCCATGAATTCCTTTACATCCTGGGGGACGTCCGGAGCGAAGGCAGCCAAGTAAGTGGGTCGGTCCATGAACAGGATGCCATCTTTCGTCGGCGTTCCCGGTAAGGGACCTTTCGGCAGGAACTGGGCAGCCGACTCGCCGATATCAGGAGCGAAAGCAGCAATATACACCAGCGCCTTGACCTTCGGGTCCACGCCAGCATGACTGATAATGACACCGCCATACGAATGGCCGACCAACACGACAGGGCCATTTTGGCGGTCCAAAGTGCGCTGTGTCGCAGCGATGTCATCGGCCAGGCCAGTATCAGGATTGGCGACCACGCTGACGTTGTAACCGTCGCGCTTCAGGATGTCGTAGATACCCTTCCAGCCGGAGCCATCAGCCCAGGCGCCGTGAACCAATACGATGTTCTTGATTGGTTCCGCATTTGCTACTGTGGAAACGCCAGTGCCGGCCAGCGCCAGCAAGAATATGGCAAGAGTTTTGTTGATGATGTTCATGACAATAGTTCTCCTGAGTAGATTTCGTACACAACTTCCTTAGAATCGCACCCAGTTGACTAGAACCAAACCCGGCGCTCTTCAGCTTCTTGACTCACGTATTTGATAACCTTGGCGAGAGCAGCGCCTTCCAAATCAAACAGTTCGTCCCGTGATTCAGTTCGAGAGCCACTCGGGCCTGCTCGAACCTCTTGGCACCAGCACGGTCTGGAATTTGCCATTCGTCTTAGATAGCTTCACCTGGTCTGTCAGTATGACGCAGCGCTCTGGGCGCTGGAACTTGGCCTGAATGACGCCCATCGTCAAGCCAGATGAATTTGACGCCGAGATAGCATTCGGAGGAGTGAAACTGTCGATGTCGTGGAACAGGTCTGCCTTGAAATCCGGCCGCTCTGGGTCATTTTCTTGCACGAAGTCCGCGTCCGAAACCGCTTCCCTCAAGCTGAACGGGAACTTCAAGCGTCAAGGCACGGCTTCCTCAGTAATGCCCATGCGCGTGATTAATGGCCAGGCATCCGCCACGTACTTGCGCAGTGCCTCTTCGGCACCGTCTCCGGGGTCGGTGACGATTACGTCCATACCTTTGCCACGTAGTACGCGGTCCAGCTTGCACCAATCACTCCAGCGCCGACAATTGCGATTTTCTTCATTCCAAAGTACTCCCAATAAATATTGCCTTGACGGACAAATAAAAGTTGGCATCACTAGCGAAGAAATTTTTTCCAATGCAACAAATTTTGGCTCACGCCACTAAATTACCCATATTGATGACGAGACGTGCAAAAGTTATGACTACCCAAAGTCTAGACGAAATAAAGAGACTTACTAGTGGACTGAACCCCTTGGGCTGGACCAATCGGGTTTCCAGATTTAAGCCGCTTGCCGAGCGAGTTGTGCTTCGAATTTATTGGGTGATTGATAGCCTAGCGCCGAATGCATTCGCCGTTCGTTATAA
>NZ_JBMPPM010000021.1:0-47883 GCF_049339885.1 Undibacterium sp. TJN25
CGCGCGCTTCGGCGGCGGAGTAGGCGTGCAGGAAACTTAAGGCGCGGTGCTGGATTTCCAGGCTGCCCAGCGCAAAGGTCGTCGCCGAATGCACGTCGGGATCGTCGTCTATTATCATGATCCGCCACGTCGGCCGGCTGGCATCCGGAGACGACGGAGCCTCATGGTCGTCAAAAAAGACCAGGCTGTCGTTATCCAGATTGATTTGTGAACTCATAGATATTTCTCCGAGTCTCAGTATATACCGCCAGATTGCGAGTATATAAGGAAACCAGGGGCTATTGGCAGATGATTGGGCTAGAGAATCATATGCCAGGCTGCCGGAATTACCTATGAGTTGCCTATGAAATTCAGGAAAATGGGGACTGAGTGTGTGTTTGCGGCAAAAAATGCAAACTAAGGTTAATTCGGCCAGTTTTCACTGGCGGAACCGGCCTGTATCGGCCATTGGAGGGTTTTGACAAAGCTGCGCTGCAGACAGCGCAGCTTTGTACTTTAGTGCGCTCCGCCTGCGTCCACCGGCACGGCCGATTTTGATGGCTTGGTCAGCCAGACCAGGCCGATCAATCCAAGGAACATCACGGAAGATATCCAGAAGATATCGGTGGCCGCCATCGTGCTGGCCTGCACGCTTATGGTTCTGTCAATAACGGCCCATGCGCCGGATTCCGGTATGCCCAGCTGTCCCATTTGTTGCACTGTTTGCACAAAAGCCGGATAGCTGCTGCCTGTGTGTTCGGTCAGTTGTGCATGATGCAAGGTGCCGCGGCTGTCCCAGATTGTCGTGGCGATCGACGCACCCATGCCGCCGCACATGATGCGGACAAAGTTGGATAAGCCGGCCGCTGCCGGTATTTTATGCGGCGCCTGGCCGGACAGGATGATGGACGTCAATGGAATGAAGAACATGGACATCGCGGCACCCTGTATCAGCGTGGGGATCAATAGCGACATCGTATCGACGTCGGTGCTGAATTTGGAGCGCATGTAGAAAACCAGCGCAAACAGCAGGAAGGCTACCGTGGCGACCCTGCGCGCGTCGAGTTTGGGCAGGAATTTGCCAATCAGCGGCGACAGCAGGATCGCAAACACGCCTACCGGCGCCATCACCTTGCCGGCTTCGGTGGCGGTGTAGCCCAATTGCGTTTGCAGCCATAGGGGCATGATGACAAGACTGCCGAAAAACAGGCCATAGCCTATCGATATCGCAACCACGCCGGCGCTAAAATTACGCCCCCGGAAGAGCGACAGATCCACCACCGGATGCTCTTCGCCCAGTTCCCAGATGATGAAATAAACCAGGCCGACCACGGCGACCAGCGTCAGCGCAATGATTTCGCCGGAATTGAACCAGTCCAGTTCCTTGCCCTTGTCCAGCATCAATTGCAGCGAACCTACCCAGATCACCAGCAGGCCGAGCCCGACCTTGTCGATAGGCACGAGCCGTATTGCCGATTCGCGTTTGCGGTATAGCGTCCAGGTGACCCATGCTGAAAAAACGCCGACCGGGATATTGATATAGAAAATCCACGGCCACGTGTAGTTATCCGAGATCCAGCCACCGAGCAGCGGCCCCATGATAGGGGCGACCAGCGTTGTCATGCCCCAGAGCGCAAGGGCCATGGAGCTTTTGGCAGGCGGGTAGCTGCCCAGCAGCAGCGATTGCGACAGAGGAATCATCGGGCCGGCGACCGCGCCCTGCAACACGCGTGCGGCGATCAGGATTTCTATGCTGGGAGACATGCCGCACAGCCAGGACGAGATGACGAACAGCAGGATGGAAGTGATGAACAGCCGTACCTGGCCGAAGCGCTGCGTCAGCCATCCGGTCAGCGGCACCGAGATCGCGTTCGCCACCGAGAACGAAGTGATGACCCAGGTGCCCTGTTGCGGCGATACACCCATATTGCCGGAAATCGCCGGAATGGATACGTTCGCAATCGACGAATCCAGCACGTTCATGAAAACCGCCAGCGACAAGCCCAGGGTGCCCAGCGCAAGCTGGGCACCTTTCAGGGGCTGGAGGGCGGGGGCTCCGGGTGCGCTCATTGATGGCTGGCGCCGCTGGTGGCAGCGGCCAGGTTATCCGTAACGATTTGCCCGATGTGCTTGTCTGCTTCCTTGCCGGTCTGGTCAAATACTTCGGTCTTATAGGCAGGGGTAGTGCGCGCCGGAGCTGCTGTCAGAGGCTGGCCCTGTTCCTGCGAAATATTGACCTTGACCTGCATCGACAGGCCTACGCGCAAGGGGTGGGCGGCCAGCTCTTTCGGATCCAGCGAAATGCGCACGGGTACACGCTGCACGACCTTGATCCAGTTGCCGCTGGCGTTCTGTGCCGGCAGCAGCGCAAACGCGGAGCCCGTGCCGGCAGACAGCCCGGCCACCTTGCCGTGGTATTCAACGTCGGAACCGTACAGGTCGGACTCCAGTGTCACATCCTGGCCGATGCGCATGTGCATCAGCTGTACTTCCTTGAAATTGGCGTCGATCCACAAGGCGTTCAGCGGCACGATGGACAGTAGCGGTGTGCCGGCGGCAACGCGCTGGCCAAGCTGCACTGAACGGCGGGCGATATAGCCCGTCATCGGCGCCGGCAGACTGGTACGGGCATACGCAAGGTAAGCCTCGCGCACGCGGGCCGCCGCGCGCTGCACGTTGGGATGCTGCTCCACACTGGTGTGGTCGGTCAGCACGCGGTTGGAGGCCAGTTGCTCCTTCGTTGCCAGCAAGGCGGATTCCGCACTCTGTAAAGCCGTCTTTGCGTGATCCACTTCTTCGGTAGAAACCGCGCCCGTGCTCAGCAATTGCTGGCGGCGCGCCAGGTCGGATTTTGCGCGTTCTACGTCGCTGCTGCGCTGACTGACATTGGCAGCCAGCGAGCCGTTATTGGCAAAAAGCACACGCACTTCACGTACGGTTTGCGCCAGTTGGGCATCCGCCTGGTCCAGTGCAACCTTGGAGTCGGCACGGTCCAGATCCACCAGCGGCTGGCCGGCTTGCACCATTTCCGTATCGTCGGCATGGATCGCCAGCACAGTACCGCCCACCTGCGGCGTTACCTGCACGACATTGCCGGCGGCATACGCATCGTCGGTGTGCTCATATTTTTTGCCGACCAGTTCCCAGTAGACGAGATAGGCCAGCCCAAGAATGACGAGGACGATCGTTACCTTGATCAATATGCCTTTACGCTTGCCGTTGCTGCCGTTTCCGTTTCCGTTTTCATTTCCACTTCCATTAGATGCTGGAGCCGGTGTTGCCGGTGCTGGATTTGCTTGAGTCGTTTGATTATTGTCTTGAGCAGGAGCGGTCATTACGCAGCCTCCGAATGAGATTTCTGTTGATCGGTAGATTGGTTTGAAGAGGTAGATGCTGCGCCGGGCAGGGCAGGGACGACCGGCGCGCGCAATTCGGGCGAGGCTTCAAAGCCGCCTCCCAGCGCCTTGATCAGGCTGATCTGCAAGTCGGCGCGGCGCATCTGGTTATCCAGCAGCATTTTCTGCTGTGTGATCAGCGCGCTCTCCGCTGCCAGCACGGGCAAGATGCTCGCTGTTCCTACTTTTCGCCTTTGCTGGGCTAGCATCACGGTGCGCGCGGAGGCTTGCTCTGCGATGCTTTGGTTCTTGTTCTGTTCTTCCGCTGCTTTCATCGACTGGACCTGGTCCGCCACTTCATGCAGGGCGTCTGTCAGGCTCTGGTTATACGTTGCCACCGCACTGTCGTAAGCGGCAACCTTGCCCTTCAGTTGCGCGCGCAGCCGGCCGCCTTCAAAAATAGGCAGCCTGATTGCAGGGCCGCCGCCGACGATGGCGCTGCCGCTTTTAAAGAAGTCGGAAAAGCCCAGGCTGGACAGGCCGACAAAGGCGCTCAGGTTGATATTCGGGTAGAACTGCGTCTTGGCCGTATCGATGTCGCCCTGCATTGCCTCCACGCGCCATCGCGCGGCAACGATATCCGGACGGCGGCCCAGCAGTTCCGACGGCAGCTGGGCGGGAAGCACGGCATTCCCGATCTGCGCCAGTTCCGGCCGAGGTATGCTTTGGCCGCGTTCAGGCCCTTGGCCAAGCAAGGCTGCCAGCTGGTTGCGGGTCAGCGAAATGGCTTCCTGCCACTGCGTGATCTCAGCCTTCAGTGTGGAAGTCTGCACCAGGCTTTGTTCTGTATCGGTCCTGGTGTCCAGTCCGGCTTTCAGCCTTTGCTGCGTCAGATCATCCAGCTTGTTGCGGATGGACAGCTGTCGTGTCGCCAAATCCAGTTGCGCATACTGGCGTGCCAGTTGCACCCACGCATGGGCAATGGAACTGCCAAGCACCAGGCGAGCGCTTTGCTGCTCCGCCAGCGCTGCTTTTTCCTGCGACAGTGCGCTGCGCATCTCGGCTGAGTGCTTGCCCCAGAAATCCACTTCGTACGAGATATTCAGCGCGAGCTCATTGTCGGTGTAATAGTTGCCGGCTAGCGGAGGCGGGATCAGCCCGTGTTCGGTAAAGCGCTGATATGTGCTGCCTGCGCTGGCGCCGACTGTGGGCAAAGTATCCGCATGCGTGGCTTCGATATACGCCCTGGCGGCGGCTACCCGCGCAGCAGCGACCTGCAGGCTGGGATTGTCCGCAATCGCAGAATCGATCAGGTCTTGCAGCGGCTTGCCGCCTATGCCCTGTGCCCAGCTGGCGTCCGGCCACGCGCCGGTCTGATTGACCAGTACGCCTGCGCCGCTTTGCGGCGTCAATGATTTCAATTGCGCATTGCTCTGGATACCGCTGAAGCTGACGCAAGCCGACAGCAGTACTGCTGCGCTGCTTGCCGCAAGCAATCCTGCAGACCTGCGCAGCCGACTAGGCAAGCTGCAGTGCAAAGATGAAGAGAGGAGATGTGTCATAGTAGGCTAGAAAAAATGGCAAATCTGCCGGTGTCGGACAGGAATGAAATGATTGTCATGTCAATTAGTATTTTTTGATTCCAGCAGCGGTCGGTTGGCGAGCAATTTCCTTAGCAGACTTTTCAAGAAACCTATTTCCTCGGGGCTGAAACCGGTGAATCCTACATTCAGTACGTCCGCAAAAATGCCGGGAATATTGAGCGCCAGTTGCTTGCCGGCGTCGGACAGCGCCAGCTTGAACAGGCGCTTGTCATGCGGGTCCGGAGTGCGTTCCACGAAACCCTTTGCTTCCAGCCTGTCCAGCATGCGCTTCATTGCCGCCGAGTCGATAAAGAGTTCGCGCGCGAGGTCGGCAGCGGTATTGCATTTGTCCATTGCCAGCAAAATGAAAATGCTGGCCTGCCCGTGGGTAATTCCCAGTTCGCCGAGGGATTCGTCGGCCGCTTTGGATAACATGGTCCTCGCACGGGCAAGCAGGTAGCCCACGCTGTCTTCCACTTGGTAATTATCGAATTTAAACGGAGAAGAGTTGCTCATGTGTTCATGTAAATCATTGCCTAGGCAACAGTCTACCTGAAATTAAATTCTTTTGCACAGGCTGAAATTGAATGCTGACCAGTGCTCTTTTGGTGTGGTCGTAGTCGGGCGGGGCAAAAAAAATCGGCGCCCAGGACGCCGATTTTGTTCGAGAAACAATATTACTACAAGATTTCGCTCGCATGATCCGCTAGGCGCGAGCGTTCGCCGCGTGCCAGTGTCACGTGGCCGCTGTGCGCCCAGCCTTTGAAGCGATCCACGACATAGGTCAGGCCGCTGGAACCTTCGGTCAGGTAAGGCGTATCGATCTGTGCGATATTGCCGAGGCAGATGATCTTGGTGCCCGGACCTGCGCGCGTGACCAGTGTTTTGACCTGTTTCGGCGTCAGGTTTTGCGCTTCGTCGATGATCAGGAACTTGTTGACGAAGGTCCTGCCGCGCATGAAGTTGAGCGACTTGATCTTGATGCGCGAGCGGATCAGGTCCTGGGTCGCAGCACGCCCCCAGTCGCCAGCATCGTTGTCGGACTTGTTCAGCACTTCCAGGTTGTCGTCGAATGCGCCCATCCACGGCGACATTTTTTCTTCTTCAGTGCCCGGCAGGAAGCCAATGTCTTCGCCAACAGGAACCGTTACCCTGGTCACGATAATTTCGTTATAGGTTTTGGTTTCCAGCACTTGCGCCAGACCTGCCGCCAATGCCAGCAGGGTTTTGCCGGTGCCGGCCTGGCCGAGCAACGTAACGAAATCGCATTCCGGGTCCATCAGCAGGTTCAGTGCAAAATTCTGCTCCCGGTTGCGGGACGTGATGCCCCAAACGCTGTGCTTGGCATGGCCATAGTCGCGCAAGGTCTGCAGCACCGCAGTCTTGCCGTTGATCTGCCTTACCTGACCATAGAAGGAAGCTTCCCCATTGTTCGGTTCCAGATAGACGAACTGGTTAACCAGCAGCGAAGGGATGATAGGGCCGGTAATCCGGTAGAACGTGGTGCTGAGGCCGTTCTTGTTTTCCTGCCAGGTTTCCACGCCTTTGCCGTGCTTGTTCCAGAAATCGTCCGGCAGTTGCACAATGCCTGAATACAGCAGGTCGGAATCTTCCAGTACATGGTCGTTGAAGTAATCCTCGGCAGGCAGACCCAGCGCACGCGCCTTGATGCGCATATTGATGTCTTTGGACACCAGCACTACCGGGCGACCCGGCTGGTCTGCTTCCAGCGCGCGCACGACAGTCAGGATCTGGTTGTCGGCTTTGCCCTGCGGCAGGCCAGCAGGCAAGGTGGCAGTCTGCAGCTTGGTCTGGAAGTACAGGTGGCCTTTGGCGTCCTTGTTGCCCAGCTTGGACAGCGGAATGCCTTGCTCTATTGCGTGGTGATCAATGTCGCCGACCAGCGCATCCAGCGAGCGCGATACCTGGCGCGCGTTGCGGGCGACTTCCGACATGCCTTTTTTGTGATCGTCCAGTTCTTCCAATGTGATCATCGGCAGGTAGACATCATGCTCTTCAAAACGGAACAGCGACGATGGATCGTGCATCAGCACATTGGTATCCAGCACGAACAGTTTGGTGACGCCGGATTTGTCCGCCGCACGGCTGGTGCCGGATTTGACGCGGCTTTCCGTTGTTTTTGCCTTGACGGCAGCGGGCTTTGCCGTTTTTGCCGCCGGCGTTTTTGCACGGGCCGGGGTAGCGGGAAGCTTGGCAACGACAGGCGTAGCCGTATCCTGCCTGGCAAGCGTTTTTGCCGGCAATGCCTGTGGAGGAACTGCCACTAATTTTGGTTCTGGTTTATCGGTTCTTGCAGGCTTACCCTTTTCTGCTTTCGGGTAATCCTTGGGGGACAACAGGGCCGCAGGTTTAGTCGGCATTTTCGGCAGGGGCATTAGGACCTCTTATCAAAGTTGTGAGAGCTAAAAATCATCGACTGCTTATCGACTGCTAGTGAACCCTAAAAGTCAAAAAGCCGCTATGGGCAACCCGGACAAGTTCGGGTCACTTCCATGCGCGGCTTTTTTCAAAGAAGATTCTGGGTTCCAATTACTAATGTGCGCTCACAAATTCCAACACTTCATCAACGTGTCCAGCTACTTTTACTCCACGCCATTCTTTCACTAATTTACCCGTTCCGTCAATGACAAATGTGCTGCGTTCGATTCCGCGCACTTGCTTGCCATACATGTTTTTCAGTTTCATGACATTGAACAGATTGCAAACCGCTTCGTCAGGGTCGGAAATCAGGTCAAACGGCATGCCCAGCTTGGATTTAAAACCTTCATGCGAACGTATGCTGTCGCGGCTGATGCCAAAGATGATTGCTCCATGCTCGTCAAACTGAGGATGCAGATCCCTGAAAGCCATGCTTTCCGTTGTGCAGCCTGGTGTATTGTCTTTAGGATAAAAATACAGCACCAGCTTTTTCCCTGCATAGTCACTGAGCTGGAACGCTTTGTCTCCTGTCATTGCTGCTGAAAAATTCGGAACTGTTTTATTAAGTGCGGATGGGCTTTCGTCGGCCACAGTGGTCTCCTGAACTGTTGATGGGGGAGAAAAGCGAGGGTAATGCAGAATTCCGGTCAATCTTCGCGACAAAGGGCGTCGTTGCGGCAGCGTCCTAGCCGGGTAAAGCACTGGCAGGCATCGCGGACGACCGCATCATAGTCTTGCATCGCTTGCATGGCAAGGGCTCCCTGATACTTTGGGCGGCGGCAACCAGTGTCAGCGTCAATCAGGCCGTCAGCGCCATCAGTTCGCCTGAACGGCCTGGCAATTCAGCCCAGCTGAAAGGGCGCACCGGCAATTCATCTGCCTTCAGCGTCTGGTAATAATCCGCCATGGATATGCAAGCGTAACCCTGCTTGCGCCATCCTGTCAGCAATTCTTCGAAAATGGGGGCGAGTTTCTGACCTTCAAGCTCCGCATGTAGCGTAAACACATGATTTTTTTGTATTGCCGTCAACTTCAGCAGCATAGCGGCAATATTTGACGTATCAATGACGGTGCCGTCTATCGTACGGCCCAGCAATTCGTCCAGTGTAGGCAGTGTGGTCGGCATCTGTACGCAGGCCAGGGTTTTTCCATTGATGCCCAGGCGGTAAGGGCCGGCGCCGGGGTCGGCAAGCTCGCCGTTGTCCTTCAGCATCGCCCGGCCATCGGACGCGTAGGCCATATTGAAGCTGTCTAGCTGCGAGAACGCGTGTTCATTCATTTGCCAGCCTGCCGCGCCGTGCGTTGCCGGTGCATGGCCGAAAATCTGCTGGAAGCGCTGAAAGGACTGCTGCATCTGCTTCGCAGTCCATTCGGCGCCACGTTGCCTGACATTATCCTGCCATACCACGTGGTCCCAAGTATGGATGCCGCATTCAAAACCGGCATCCTGCACTGCGCGCATGTTGGCCGCACATTGTTTGCCGATGTCCGGCGCCGGCAGCATGACGCCATACATGAGCGTTTTGATACCGTAGTGCTCGACGACGGAGGTGCGGGATACTTTCTGGAAGAAACCGGGGCGGAAAGCCCGCCGCAGTGCCCAGCCGGTATGGTCGGGGCCGAGGGAGAACAGGAACGTCGCCTGGGACTCATGCTTCTTCAGCATGCGCACCAGATTGGGAACTCCTTCGCGTGTGCCGCGATAAGTATCGACGTCGATTTTCAAGACTATGCTGGGCATGGAGACTTTCGGTGATGCGCTGCTTTTTCAGCTTATGATGAATCTGTAGATGATGCCTGTCAGGCTGGCGGCTGTGCATCTAGGATGGGCTGAAGTTCGACTGATGTCACAGGCTTGCCATCCTGCACCAGTTCCAGGATATGCAATGCACGGCCATCGCCGCAGACGCCGAGGATGGTATTGCCGGATACGGCAAGCCCGGGTTTCAGCTTGTGCGCATCCAGTTTCGACAGCCTGGCCTTGCCTATGACGTAGTGATGGCCGGCCTGTTCAAAGAAGGCACCGGGGTAGGGCGGCGCTACCGCCCTGTGCAGGTTGTAGACTTGCTGGGCGGGCTGGCTCCAGTCGATCTTGCCGTCTTCCGGTTTTCGGCCGCCGAAATAACTGCCTTTGGACAAGTCGTTGGCCGATCTTGGCGCTGTGCCGTCGATCAGCGCCGGCAGCACCGGCCACAAGGTTTGCTCCACTGCCACGGTCAGCTTGTTGAAGACTTCGTAAGCGGTATCATCCGGCAAGATGGGAACGGCGGTCTGCGCGATGATGGCGCCGGCATCCGGTTTGGCGGCCATCTCGTGCAGGGTGGCGCCGGTTTCGGTTTCCCCGTGCAGCACTGCCCAGTTGACAGGCACGCGGCCGCGGTATTTGGGTAGCAGCGAGCCATGCAGGTTATAAGCGCCGCGCTTTGCCAGCGCCAGCAGTTCAACCGGCAGTATGTGGCGGTAGTAAAAGCTGAAGATGAAGTCAGGGTGGATTTTTTCTACCTGGGCCATCAGCTCGGGCGATTTGGGATCGGCCGGCGTAATTGCAGGGATACCGTGTTCCTGGCATAAATCGGCTACCGATTCAAACCAGATGGTTTCTGCCGGATTGTCCTGGTGGGTAACGACCAGGGCCACATCCACGCCGCGCGCCAGCAAGACTTTCAGACAGCGCACCCCCACGCTGTGGTAGGCGAATACGACGGCTTTTACTGCAGGCTGGGGAGAAGCTTCATTTGCCATTTCGATATCCTGAACTGATGTCGGCTGCGTGTTGGTTGCGTATCGATTACTTGTCGGTTACATCAAGGTCAGTTGCTGTCCGGCCTGTCGGCACTGCCTTGTTCCAACACGGCTTGCACGACATAGCGCGGCCGGCCGCGTACCTGCTGGTAGATCCGGCCCACGTATTCACCCAGCAAACCTATGCCGAACAGGATGACACCCATCAGGAAAAAGGCGATGGCAAACAGCGTGAACAGACCTTCGGCTTCCGCGCCGAACAGGAAACGCCTTAGCAGCAGCCAGATGACCAGTGCGCCTGATGCGGCAGACAGGATCATGCCGAGCATGGAAAATATCTGCAGCGGCACCACCGAGAAACCGGTCATCAGGTCGAAATTCAGGCGTATCAGGCTATAGATAGAATATTTGGATTCGCCTGCAGCACGTTCTTCGTGTTCGACAATGATCTCTGTCGGCTTGCGCGCGAAGGTATAGGCCAGCGCCGGAACGAAAGTATTGACCTCGCTGCACTGGTTGATCAGGTCGATGACATTGCGGCCATAGGCGCGCAGCATATTGCCCTGATCGGTGATCTTGATGCGGGTAATCCTCTCGCGCAGGCGGTTCATGGCCTTGGAGGCATACGTGCGCCAGGCAGAATCCTGGCGTTTGCGGCGGATGGAGCCGACGTAGTCGTAGCCCTCGCGCATTTTTTCGACCAGCTTGCCGATTTCTTCGGGAGGGTTCTGCAAATCGGCATCCAGTGTCACGACGATATCGCCGCGGGTAGCCTGGAAGCCGGCCAGTATCGCCATGTGCTGGCCGTAATTGCCGTTGAACAGCACGACCCGCGTCACGTCTGGCCTGAGGCGGAACTGCGTCGCCAGCATTGCCGCAGTGCCGTCCCGGCTACCGTCGTTGACGAATACGATTTCATAGCTGACGCCGGTGGCAGCCAGCGCATCCAGCGCGGGATACAAGCGGGCGTACAGGCGGTCCAGACCTGCTTCTTCGTTATAGACGGGGATGACAACTGAGAGTTCTGGTTTCATCAGGCAGCGCTTATTTTATTGAAGGCAGGATTTTACCGCAGCTACGGCGCGTTCCACATCAGATTCGTTCATTGCCGGAAACAGCGGCAAGGTCACGATCTGCTTGCCGACCCTCTCGGCGATGGGAAACATGCCGTCGGTAAAGCCGCGTGCGCGGTAATAGCTGAACAGGTGGATCGCACGGTAGTGGTAGCCGAGGCCGATTTTCTTTTCCATCATCTGTTCCATGAACGTGGCGCGGTTGATGCGTTCGGGCAGTACGATATGGAACATGTGCCAGTTGCACTGCTCAAAATCGGCAACCGGCAGCTCGGCTCCGGTACTGGCTTCAAAATCATTGCCGAAAGCGGCAAAATAGTGTTTTGCCAGCGCCAGTCGCCTGGCATTGAATTCGGCCAGGTGCTTCATCTGGCCCAGGCCTATCGCCGCGGCAATGTCGGTCATATTGTATTTGCCGCCAAGCACGTCCACATCGATACCGTCCAGGCCGCTGCGGGTCACGCCCTGCAGCCGGTATTTCTCTGCCAGCCGGGCTTCTTCTGCATTGTTCAGCACCAGGCAGCCGCCTTCGCCGGTCATGATGTTTTTGTTGACCTGGAAGCTGAACGACGCAAAATCGCCGAACGAGCCTATGCGCTTGCCTTGCCAGGTCGAGCCTATCGCCTGCGCAGCATCTTCCACCACGCGTAGATTATGCTTTTTTGCCAGTGCATACAGTTTATCCATATCGCAGGGCAGGCCGCAGATGTGGACCGGAATGATGGCCTTGGTCCTGGGAGTGATGACGGCCTCGACCTTGTCCAGATCGATATTGTGCGTACGCGGGTCAATATCCGCAAAGACCGGCGTGGCGCCGGTTTCTATGATGACATTGGCAGTGGCAACCCAGGAGTTCGGCGTGGTGATCACTTCATCGCCGGCGCCTATGCCGGCGATGCGCAGCGCGATTTCCATCGTGCAGGTGCCGGAATTGAAGGTGCGCACCGGACGCCCGCCGAAATATTCGGATAACTGGGCTTCCAGTGCCTGCACATTGGGGCCGCTGGTCAGCCAGCCGGAACGCAATACATTGCCTACTGCGGCAATGGTTTCTTCATCAATGGTCGGTTTGGTAAACGGCAGGAAAGGCAGTTGCTCGCTCATGGATATCCCTTGTCTGGTCTTTGTCGGAATTATTATAAAGCCGGGAAATAGATTGCCCGGCCCTTGATTTGCGCCGCCTGCGTCTATTTTTCGGCCGGAGTTCCGGCCTGCGCAGGCTGCCGTGCTATGGTGCTGGCAATCACTGCCCGCCGTGGATCTTGCCCGATAAGCCGCATCGGCACACCTTGCTTTTGCATGTCCTCATAGACTTCCGTTCGCAGAATGGCGATGGAGAGTTTGCCGCTGGCGTAGTCGGCGCGCCATTTCTGGACAAAAGTGCTGCGCTCCGGTATCCACAACTGCGGTTCCTGCTGCAGGCCAAATTCCAGTTCATCCGGGAATTCTACCGGGATCAATGTGCGTCCCAGATAAAAGGGCAGGCATTGTTCGTACTGGCCTACCGTGTATATGGGCGTATCCGGCTTCAGTTCAGTCTGGATGGCATGCAATTGCAGCAGGCCCGCGCGGTAATAGCCCCATGGTTCGTAGCCCAGCAATACAGTCTGGCTGGCGAGAAGCCCCGCAGCCGACAGGCTGATGACGGCCCAATCCCTATGGCTGCGTGCAATGGCTGCCGCCACGATACCGCCGGCGGTGATGATCAGCGCCGTGGCGATCAGCCAGGGGATGACACCCTGGTTCAGCGCCTGTTCCAGCGGCGGCAACTTCGCCGACGCAATTTTTTCCGGCGAGACAAGGACAAATCCCAGCGTGGCTAAACCAAGCAAGGTAAACAGCATAGCGGCAAAACGCAGGCTTTTACTGGAACCGGCTTCCAGCTGGCAGGCAATCAGCAGCGCCAGCGATGGGAAGATAGGCAGGATATAGCCGGTCAGCTTGGAGTGGGAAATGCTGAAGAAAAAGAAAATGAAAATGGTCCACACCAGCAGCATCTGCCGGGCCTGGAAACCCTGGCTTTCCCTTTTGACGCCCGCCCACATGCCCTGCAGCAGCAGGCCTAGCCACGGAATAATTCCTATGGCCAGAATGCCGAAAAAGAAATAGGCCGGTTGGTTGCGCTTGTGCACGTTGCTGGTGAAGCGGTCCAGGTGTTCGTGGATAAAGAAAAAGTGCGGGTGTTCCGGATTCTTGATTGCCACCAGCACAAACCACGGAGCGGAGATGGCGAAGAAAAGCAGCAGGCCCTTGCCCATGTGCAGCCGCTTCCAGATCGCCCAGTCGCGCGAAACGAAGGTGTAAATCACCAGCACTGCTCCCGGCAATACCACGCCGATCAGGCCCTTGGTCAGCACTGCCAGCGCCATGCCCGCCCAGCACAGAAGCATGCCGTTTCGCTGTTCCGCTGCACTGGCGCCATTGCGCTGGCCCAGCAGCACGCCGCACAGCGTGATAGTCATCATTCCCGCTACCGCCATATCCAGCGAGTTATAGTGTGCCGATGCTGCCCATAGCACGCTGGAACCCAGCACCAGCGCAGCATTGATGCCGGTTCTGGCGCTGAATACCTTGCGCCCGGTGTAGGCAACCAGGCCCACGCCCAGCAAGCCGCACAGGCCGGTCCACAGGCGGGCCTGCCATTCGCCTACGCCGAACAGTTCAAACGTGATGACATTCATCCACGCCTGCAGCGGCGGCTTTTCAAAATACTTGATGCCGTCCAGGCGTGGGGTAATCCAGTCGCCCGTGACTAGCATTTCGCGCGCCATCTCCGCGTAACGGCCCTCGTCGGTGGGTATCAGCGTGCGGTTGCCCAGCATGTAAAACCAGACAATCAGGAAAAGTATCGACAGTATCCAGAGCAGGCGGCGGGAATCGAACGGGGACGAGGTTTGCTTCATTCAGTTTCCATGATCAGGGCCAGCGCGACTTTGCGGCCTTCCGCCATCAGGATGTTGTAAGTACGGCAAGCTGCCTGGTTGTCCATGCACTCAACGCCTATTCTTTTTTCCGTCAGCACGGCGGTCAATTTGGGGTGGACAAAACGCTGTTTGTAACCGGTGCCAAGTATCACGACATCCGGCTTGGTCGCTTCAAGCTGTACGAAATGCTCGGTGGTAAGGTCTTCGAACTTGCCGACAGGCCAGGCGGCAGGCAATACTTCGGGCAATACAACGAGGCTATGCTCATAGCGTATGGCATTCAGTTCGACACCGGTTTTATCGTAGGCGGTAACGGTTTGATATTGCTGGGTAAGGGTGGTGTGCAGCTTCATGGCGAGGTGGTGTGCGGTCCGACTCCTGCTCTTGGCAAATCGTCAGGCATGCTTTGCTTGATAATTGCCGCATTGTAGCTGCTTTTTTATTGCATAGCTTGTCAGTTTTCTGCTGCGGGCGTGGATTTTCCTGCCGGTGCGATCGGGGGGAATAAGGCTCTGTGAGGAATTGCTGTGCCATCATTAATATATTAATGGAGCGTAATTACTTTTATCTTCATTCACGCAACAGAATCGCCTGTAGCCCCGCGCTGTGTCGTGGTGCGAGGCAGGCGATCGCCCTCGGACATGCTTGCTAAATCAAGTTGATACGCCAAAAAAGCAAATAATATTAGACAATTTCGCAAAACGGATTGATAAAACCGTGCGCATTGGGCAGAATGGTTGGTTCGGCAGTGCAGCATTTTGCTGCATCCTTGCACCAAACTTTAGCAAAGAATCTATTGCCGGCCGCTGGGAGACGCGTGGCCGCATCAAGCTTCCGTAACCGATGGAAAGACCGCTGCAGTGAGAACCATACAAAAATCGAATAAACTCGCCGACGTCTGCTACGACATCCGTGGACCTGTGCTGGAAAAAGCCAAGCAGATGGAGGACGAGGGGCACAAGATCATCAAATTGAACATCGGCAACCTGGCCGTCTTCAATTTCGGCCCGCCGGACGAGATCGTGCAGGACATGATCCACAACATGCACAATGCTGCCGGCTACACCGATTCCAAGGGCATGTTCGCGCCACGCAAGTCCATCATGCATTACACGCAAGAAAAGCATATACGCGGTGTGACGATAGAGGATATCTATATAGGCAACGGCGCATCCGAACTAATCGTGATGGGCATGAATGCCTTGCTGAACACCGGCGACGAGGTGCTGGTGCCGGCACCGGACTATCCTTTATGGACGGCCGCGGTCAGCCTGTCGGGCGGCAAGCCTGTGCATTACGTCTGTGATGAAAGTGCGGACTGGATGCCGGATATCGACGATATCAAGAGCAAGATTACGCCGAATACGCGCGCCATCGTCGTCATCAACCCGAATAATCCTACCGGCGCGCTGTACCCGGTGGAAGTGCTGCAGCAGATTGTCGACGTCGCTCGCGAGCACCAACTGATCGTGTTCGCCGATGAAATCTACGACAAGACCTTGTATGACGAAGCCGAACATACATCGATTGCATCGTTGGCCGACGACGTATTGTTCCTGACGCTGAACGGTCTGTCTAAAAATTATCGCTCCTGCGGTTACCGCGCCGGCTGGATGGTGGTGTCGGGTGAGAAGCGGCATGCGAAAGACTATATTGAAGGCCTGAACATGCTGGCCTCGATGCGACTGTGCGCGAATGCGCCGGGGCAATTCGCAATCCAGACCGCATTGGGAGGCTACCAGAGCATCAATGACCTGGTCGGTCCGGGCGGCCGGCTGTTGCGCCAGCGCGATCTGGCGCATAAGCTGTTGACGGCGATACCGGGCGTTACCTGTGTCAAACCCAAGGCGGCGCTGTATATGTTTCCGAAGCTGGATCCTGAAATGTATCCGATCAAGGACGATCAGGAATTCATTCACGAACTGTTGACCGAACAGAAAGTGTTGCTGGTGCAGGGCACGGGGTTCAACTGGATCAGGCCCGATCACTTCCGTGTCGTATTTTTGCCGAATTCCGACGACCTGACCGATGCTTTCGGCAGGATTGCGAATTTCCTTGAAGGATACCGCAAGCGCCACGGCACCGGCTGAACGAACTTGTCATTAAAGTTTTACCTTGTTTACCTCATTAACCAGCATCATTGAAGATTATATGAAACCCATCAAAGTAGGTCTGTTAGGCATAGGAACGGTAGGTTCCGGCACATTCAACGTCTTGAAGCGCAACCAGGAAGAGATTATGCGTCGCGCAGGCCGTTCGATTGAGATTACGATGGTGGCAGACCTGAACGTGGACAGGGCGCGCGAGTTGACCAATGGAGAGTGCGAGGTCGTCAACGACGCCAATCTCGTCGTGAACCATCCCGATATCGACATCGTCATCGAACTGATAGGCGGTTACGGCATCGCCAAAGACCTGGTGCTGAAAGCCATTGCGCAAGGCAAGCATGTGGTGACGGCAAACAAGGCGCTGCTGGCCACCCATGGCAATGAAATTTTCCAGGCTGCGCAAGAAAAAGGTGTAATGGTGGCGTTTGAGGCGGCAGTAGCCGGCGGCATTCCCATCATTAAATCGCTGCGCGAAGGCCTGACGGCCAATCGCATACAGTGGATTGCCGGCATCATCAACGGCACGACGAATTTCATCCTGTCCGAAATGCGCGACAAGGGCCTGGACTTTGACGTGGCGCTGAAGCAGGCGCAGGCCTTGGGTTATGCCGAAGCCGATCCTACCTTCGATATTGAGGGCGTGGATGCCGCACACAAGGCGACCATCATGGCATCGATTGCCTACGGCATCCCCATGCAGTTCGATAAGGCGCATGTGGAGGGCATTACCAAACTGGAAGCAACCGACATTCGGTATGCTGAGCAGCTGGGCTACCGCATCAAGCTGCTGGGTATCACCAAGCGCACCGACAAGGGCATAGAGTTGCGGGTGCATCCAACGCTGATCCCTACCAGGCGGCTGATTGCCAACGTGGAAGGCGCGATGAATGCGGTGCTGGTGCAGGGCGACGCCGTCGGCGCAACGCTTTACTACGGCAAGGGCGCCGGCGCTGAGCCTACCGCATCCGCGGTGATTGCCGACCTGGTGGACATCACGCGCCTGGCGACTGCCGATCCTGAACATCGGGTACCACACCTGGCTTTCCAGCCGAATGCCATCAGCGACCTGCCTATTCTGCCGATGTCGGAAATCGTCACCAGCTATTACCTGCGCATGCATGTGGCCGACCAGGCCGGCGTATTGGCCGACGTCACCCGCATCCTGGCGGATTCTTCGATTTCCATCGATGCGATGCTACAGAAGGAGCCGGCCGAAGGCGAAACGCAGACCGACATCATCATTCTGACGCATCAGACTCAGGAGAAGAATATCGTTGCAGCAATTGCCCGCATAGAGGCGCTGAGTTCGGTCTTCGGCACCGTGACCAAGCTGCGGCTGGAAGAACTGAGCTAGAAGCTGTTTACCTGTCCACCGTCGTTCTGGGACGGGCAGATACTGAAAAGCCGGCTGTGCCGGCTTTCTTGCGTTTGCGACGAGCTGTCTTGTCAGCGCGCTGTTTTTTCCAGGAATTCAGCCGGCTTGCCATCGTGGATATATAGCAGGCTGGAGGCGCGCGTGCCGTAAGTGGGCGATGCGATAAAGGCGGACGACAGCAAGCGCTCCATGTCGATGCTGACGCCGGTGTCGGGAAGCCGGCAATCGGGTGCCTTGGTCGAATCTGCCAGCATTTCAAAATAGGCGCCTTCCGGTGCGCGCTGGCACAGCAGGCTGGCGAACTCCGCCTTGGTGCTGACGACCTTGGGCCAGGGGGTATCCAGCGCGGCATTTGAAATGCCGTATATTCCCGGCAGCAGCGGCTTGCCGTTGCGCTCGTCCTGCTGCCAGCGGTTGGAAAACCAGATCAGGTCGTCACCGTCTCCCAGCAGCAGGTTGAAGCCGTTGTAGGCTTGTGCGCCATCCTTGATCTGTTCAACATATTTCGCCGCTGAAGCACTGCCCTGCAGGAAATCGCTGACCAGTGCGCCCCTGCTGGGCGCATCGGGCCGTTTTTCTGAAGGTGCGCGGATATTGGTGATGGCAGCAAATCTGGTGGTGACTGAGTCCGGGCCATTCCTGGTGGAGATGCCCATCCAGGTGCCGCCGGCCTGCAGATCGCGGCCCGCATAAATGTTTGGCACATCCTGCCACCAGCCTGCCGGCGCTGCCGGGCGTTCGTAAAATTCATCGCGGTTGCCTGCCACGACCAGCGGCGTGGAGGGGATCAGCTTCCAGGCGAAAACGATCAGGCACATGGAGTGATATCCATAAAATATTCGATATGGCGTTTGCCTCCATCGGCTATCACTGCAAGCAGTTGCGTGTGCTGCAACGCGGCGCGCATTTGTGCCTCGAAATCTTGCGGCACCCCTTTGTAGACTTCCATCCAGGTGTGCATGCCGTTTTCCGCTTCAGGCCGCCGCTTCAACTCAGTGGCAACCCCGGCCTGCTCGAACAGTTGCAGCAGTTTGCCGGCCTGCTGCCCAACCTGCTGCTGATGCTGGGCCTCAGCACGGTAATAGATATAGCAATCCATCTTGGCGCTCATTGGGTAATGTCGAGCACGGCATAGGGCAGGGGCAGGAATTCCAGCACCGGGCCGTCGCTGGCGCCGAGGCGGATGTCGCCGGCCTCCTGGTCTGCTACTTTCAACTCCACCAGGCACAGGCTCTGGCCTGCCGCAACAGTTTCAGCGTTGACGATCATGCCGCAAGGCTGGCTGGCGTCGCTGCCGCTAAAGACTTCCGTGCCCGCGACAACTTCCGCCACTGGGGCGCGCACAATGGACATCCTGCGCCTGAGTTTGCCCAGATACTGGCTGCGGGCGACAATTTCTTGCCCTGGATAGCAGCCTTTTTTGAAATTGACGCCACCTATCAATTCAAAATTGACCATTTGCGGCACGAACTGCTCCTGCGTCGCGGCCGTGATCCTTGGAATGCCGGCCTGGATTTCGCTCAGGCGCCAAGCGCTGGTATTGGCCGGTTTCAAATGCGCGCTCAACACGGGCCATGCCTGCATTGCCGTTTCCGCGCCCGTGATCCACTGGTAGCGGGCAATGCCGTCCGCGTCTGGCATGCGGATCAGGCTACCGAAATCGTTGTCCAGCTTGGCGAAGGGCTGGGCGGGCAGGGCAGGGAACCATTGCTGCAAGGCTTGCGCTGCTGCTTTGCCGCCCAAGCCGAGCACAACGTAGTCAGCGCTGACGTCGGCCAGCTTGGCCTTGGACCGCAATATAAACATTTGCAGGCGTTTTTGTATCGGCGCCTGTATGCGGCGTGAGAGCTGCAGGAAGATGCCTGCCTCTGTTTTCCACGTGAGAAAACTCGCCATCATGCGGCCCTTGGGCGAACAAAAGGCTGCCAGCCTGGCTTCAGTGACACCGAGGCCCTCTATATCGTTGGTCAATTGGTTATGCAGGAAGCTCGCGGCGTCATCGCCGGAGGCCAGGATCAAGCCCAGATCGGTCAGCGGTGCGAAGAAGCCGGTTTGCAGGCTGTCATCTTGCCAGGCAGGCGGGTAGCCGATAACATCCGCGCCGTCTTCATCCGCTATTTGCGCGCCGTGCTGCGCCAGGAACTGCTGCCAAGTCGTCATCTTTTCTCTCATAATCCTGTGGTCTTACTCAATAAACCAGTATCATTACGCTCTTGTCCGAGGCCGTTCCGGCCAGCGGAGCAAGTACCGTGGCACAGATTATAGTGGCGTCGCGGAATTTACGTTTGAAACCGGTTGGCATGGCCTCTTTTAAAAAACTCATTTTATTATCATTGTTGCTGTTGATCGCAGCCGCGGCCGGGCTTGCCTACTGGGCTTTCCAGCCCATACACCAGTCGGAAAAAGCGATCGACTTTAGCATCAGGCCGGGCAGCAGCGTGCGCAGCCTGTCATCGCAGATCGTGGAGGCGGGTGTTCCGCAGAATCCGCTGCTGTTTGAACTGCTGGTGCGGGCCAGCGGCAAGGGCGCCAGGTTGAAGGCCGGATCCTACGAGGCCGAACCCGGCATTACGCCGCTGGGTCTGCTGGACAAGATTGCCAATGGCGAGTTTTCGCAGGCATCTATTGCCATCATCGAGGGCTGGACTTTCCAGCAGATGCGCAAGCTGATCGATGCCCACCCTGCAATCCGGCACGATACGGCGGCCTTATCCGATCCGGATCTGATGAAGAAGGTCGATGCGGATTATAAATGGCCGGAAGGCCTGTTTTTCCCTGATACCTATCTGTTCGCCAAAGGCAGCAGCGATTTGCAAATTTACCAACAGGCACATACCGCGATGCTGAAACGTCTGGCGGAAGCCTGGAACGTGCGCAGCCCGTCTCTGCCTTATAAAAATATTTATGAGGCGCTGACCATGGCATCCATCGTGGAAAAAGAAACTGGCCAGAAATCCGAACGCAGCCTGATCGCGGCAGTGTTCATCAACCGCCTGCGGACGGGAATGCTGCTGCAAACCGATCCTACCGTGATCTACGGCATGGGCGATGCGTATAAGGGCAAGATCTACAAGCGTGATTTGCTCACCGATACGCCCTACAATACCTACACTAGGGCAGGTTTGCCGCCCACGCCGATTGCATTGCCTGGCATTGCTTCGATTTCCGCGGCCCTGAATCCGGCCGATTCCGGCGCCTTGTATTTCGTTTCCCGGGGAGACGGCACCAGCCATTTTTCCGATAACCTGACCGAGCATAATCGGGCAGTCAATAAATACCAGCGCTAGCAGCACCTTACAGGCGCCGCATGCTGAAGGATACGGTGTAGGGCGGGTGCAGGGCACGGCGGCATAAGACAATGAACAGCGATACAGAAACAGGAATTGAATGAAGCAGGCGGGGAAATTTATTACGTTTGAAGGCATTGATGGGGCGGGCAAATCCACCCATATTGCCTACGTGACTGAGCTGATCAGGCAGCGTGGCATCCAGGTTGTCAATACCAGGGAACCGGGCGGTACGCCGCTGGGCGAAAAGCTGCGCGACCTGGCCTTGAATGAGAAAATGCACCTGGAAACCGAAGCTTTGCTGATGTTTGCCGCGCGCCGGGAAAATCTTGCGCAGGTGATCGCGCCAGCGCTGGAGCGCGGCGACTGGGTGATTTCCGACCGTTTTACCGATTCCAGCTTTGCCTACCAGGGCGGAGGGCGCAAGCTGGCGCTGGAAAAACTGGATACGCTGGAGCAATGGGTGCACCCCCAACTGCAGCCGGACCTGACGCTGCTGTTCGACGTGCCGCTGGAAGTAGCGCGCGAACGTTTGGACGCAACCCGCGTGCAAGATAAATTCGAACAGGAAAAAACGGATTTCTTTGCTGCGGCGAGAGCGGAATACCTGCGACGCGCGCGGGAATTTCCGGCCAGGTTCGAGGTCATCGACTCGACCCGGGCGATACCTGAAATACGGCAATTGCTGGACGGGCTGCTGGCGCGCCTGTGGCCGGCATAATGCAATAGGAATGAAACCTCAATGACGAATCCTTTGTACCACTGGCAGGAATCCGCATGGCAGCAACTGCAGCAATTCGGCGAGCGCCTGCCGCATGCGATTTTGCTGCATGGACCGGAAGGGATAGGAAAGACATTGTTTGCGGAGCATTTTGCGCAGTCGCTATTGTGCGAAACGCCCGCGGCCGACGGTCACGCCTGCGGCAGTTGCCTGTCATGCGGCTGGTTTTCCCAATATAGCCATCCAGATTACCGCCGGGTCCGGCCTGAACTGCTGGATGAGGAGGAGTCCGCCGGTGTGGAAGGGGAGGCAGCGGAGAGCGACAAGAAGACCGCCAAGGCAAGCAAGGCGCCATCCAAGGAAATCGTGATCAACCAGATCCGCGCATTGACGGACTTCATGAATCTCTCCACCCATCGTTCCGGGCGCAGGCTTATCGTGTTATACCCAGCCGAAGCCTTGAACGTGCCAGCCGCTAACGCGCTGCTCAAGTCGCTGGAGGAGCCCAGCAAGAATACGGTGTTTGTGCTGGTGACAAATAGCCTGGACAGGCTGCTGCCGACCATTCTGTCGCGTTGCCACAAGTTTGGGATGGGTATGCCCGGCAAGGAAGAGGCGCTGGCCTGGCTCAAATCGCAAAAGGTGGATGACGCGGAAAGCTGGCTTGCGCAGCAGGGTGGCGCCCCGCTAGCTGCGTATCAGGCGTCGCAATCGGAAGGAAAGGCGGAACTGGATGATTTTCTGCGCCAGCTATGCAAGCCTGGTCCCGACAGCAGCCTGAAAATTGCAGAGAAAATGCAAAAAATGGATATGCCGACAACCGTGTCGTGGATGCAACGTTGGTTATACGATATTTTTTCTTTCAAACAAACGGGCAGAATCCGGTATTATCCTCGCTATCAGAAAGAGTTGGCGATACTGGCGGGCCGCGCCGGCAGCACGGAACTGCTGCAGGCGATCAAAAGCACCGATGAGCGTCAGGCTATTGCCAGCCACCCTTTGGCTGCTAAACTATTTATAGAAGACATGCTGCTGGACTATTCGGCACTTTTCCATTGAAAGCTTGCATATATGGCTGACTCACCAGATACGACCACGCCAGTGAATGCGCCTGCGCCGGCACGGCCATCCGTGCTTTCCCTGGCGATTAAGGAGAAGGCGGCGTTGTATTCGGCATACATGCCTTTTCTGAAAAATGGCGGCATTTTCGTGCCTACCAATAAGTCCTATCGTCTTGGCGAAGAGATCTACCTGATCCTGACCTTGCTGGACGATCCGAATAAATATCCTATCGCCGGTAAAGTGGCCTGGATTACTCCCGCCGGCGCCGGCAATAACAAGTCGCAGGGGATAGGCGTGCACTTTCCCGACGATGAAAGCGGCACCAGGATCAAACTAAGGGTGGAGGAATTGCTGGGAACGGCGCTCCGCTCATCACGCGCAACCCACACCTTGTAAACTGCATGTCTGTAAATACTTCCGCATCCCCATTCAAGCCTGAGCACAGGCTGGCACGTTTTGACGACCTTCCGGCTATCGTTGACATCTACAATTCCACCGTTGCATCGCGCCAGGTCACTGCCGATACCGAACCTATTCCGGTAGAATCACGTCTCGCATGGTTTGACGACCATGACCCGGCCCGCCGGCCGTTGTGGGTTATGGAGCAGGATGGCGCCATCCTCGGTTGGCTGTCGTTTTCCAATTTCTACGGCCGGCCCGCGTACTCTGGAACGGCTGAACTGTCCATCTATCTGCATGAAGACGCACGCGGCAAGGGGCTGGGACGGTATTTCCTGACCGAGGCGATTGCCCACGCGCCCAAGATACAGGTGCACACCTTGCTTGGCTTTATTTTCGGGCATAACGCGCCCAGCCTGAAACTGTTTGAAGCCTTCGGCTTCGACGTATGGGCGAATATGCCGCGGGTAGCGAACCTGGACGGCATTGAGCGCGATCTGATCATCGTCGGTAAACGCGTCGCCTGACAACGCTCTCCGGCATTGCTGAACCCTCTGCGGCCCTTTCCGGTGAAGGGCCGTTCGGCGTTTGCTGTTCGTATTTCTGGCAGTTGCAGGCCAAATAAGGTTAAAATCCGGTATCCCGCCTTGATGACTTGTTTTTCGCGAGCAAAAAAGCGATGCGATCCGGCTCTTGCCCGACTGTCTTTCGATCGCATTCCCTGAGCCGCCGTTAAGTCCCTCTCTATTTTTATAGGAATTACCCAAGCCATGCTGAGCTATCGCCATGCTTTTCACGCGGGCAATCATGCTGACGTACTCAAGCATTTTGTCACGATACAACTGTTCAATTACCTGGCACAGAAAGATACGGCTTACACCTATATCGATACCCACGCCGGCGCCGGCATGTATGCGCTGGATGGCGGCTATGCGAGCAAGAATGCCGAGTATGAAACCGGCATCGGCCCGTTGTGGGACCGCAAGGATTTGCCTGCTGCGCTGGCCGAATATGTCAGTCTCGTCAAGGAGATGAATCCCAGCGGCAAAATGCGCTACTACCCTGGGTCGCCGTATTGCGCCGAGAAGTTACTGCGCGAGCAGGACAGGCTGCGCCTGTTTGAGCTGCATCCCAGCGAGATCAAGATACTCAGCGAGAATTTCCAGCGGCTGGACGCGCACAAGGAAGCACAAGGACAGCGGCCCACCACGCGTGGCAAGCGCACCATCATTGCTGCAGGGGATGGCTTCATGGGTCTGAAAGCCTTGCTGCCACCGCCATCGCGCCGCGGCCTGGTATTGATCGATCCGCCTTATGAGGTGAAAGACGACTATCGCCGCGTCAAGGAAACCCTGGAAGATGCGCTGAAGCGTTTTCCGACCGGTACTTATGCAGTCTGGTATCCGGTGCTGAACCGCCCGGAATCGAGGCAATTGCCGGACCGGCTGAAGCGCATTCCCGCCAACGGCTGGCTGAACGTGACGCTGTCTATCAGCGGCCCTTCGCCGGACGGCTTTGGCTTGCACAGTAGCGGCATGTTCATCATTAACCCTCCGTGGACGCTGGAAGCGACGCTGAGGGAGGTAATGCCGTACCTGGTGAAAGTGCTTGGCCGTGATCCCGGCGCCGGTTTTCTTCTGGAATCAGGGGAAACGGAAACGATAGGCAAAAAAAGGCCAAAACAATAACGGCCGGAACGACGTTAAAACAACGCTAAAGCAAGCTTTACAAAGACAGTACTGATGCAGGCTGTGCCGGGAAAAATGCGGCAACCCGGCGGGCGGCGTGCGTCTGGTGCGTGGTGATGTTCGCTCCGCAAATAAGTCGATATGAGACACCTCAGCCTTGAAAAGGCGCTATGCAGAATCACAGAATGCTGCACTGCAATACATTCGAACCATAGAGGATTGCAGAATCTGTGAGAGTATTCCTCGACAATTACCATCAAGATATGCGGCGGTGCAGCAAAAATAATCATTGACGAATTAGTACGGTCGTACAAAAATCGTATCCGAAGTCACGAATAATAAAGAGCAGCACATTAAATGTACTAGCCAAAATTAAACTTCAGGAGACCAGATGGTGCAGTATCAGAAGAGTCCCGTAATGGGGCAGATGATGGATCAGCCGCTGCTTATCTCAAGCATTATCCAGCATGCGGACAGGTATTTTGGAAGCAATGAGATTGTATCGCGCCGCGCTGAGGGCGATATTCACCGCTATAACTACCGCGAATGCCATAAACGCTCAAAGAAGCTGGCAAATGCTTTCAAGGCCCTAGGGATCAAGCTCGGTGACCGCGTTGCCACGCTGGCGTGGAACGGATACCGGCACCTGGAGGCTTATTATGCTGTATCAGGCTCCGGCGCCGTGCTGCATACGCTGAATCCGCGCCTGCATGCTGAACAAATGGGCTACATCATCAACCACGCAGAAGACCAGTATCTGCTGTTTGACCTGACCTTCCTGCCCATCATCCAGGCTATTGCGGCGCACTGCAAGACTGTCAAAGGCTTCATCATGATGTGCGACCGCGACAGGATGCCGACCGATGGCAAGATCGCGAACCTGATGTGCTATGAAGACCTGATCGCTGAAAATTCCGAAGATTTTACCTGGCCTCTGTTTGACGAGAATTCTGCGTCCAGCCTGTGCTACACGTCCGGCACTACCGGCAATCCCAAAGGCGCGCTGTATTCACATCGTTCGACTGTGCTGCACTCGTATGCGTCGGCAATGCCGGACAGCCTGAATGTGTCCGCCCGCGATTGCGTGTTGCCTGTCGTCCCGATGTTCCATGTGAATGCCTGGGGCTTGCCTTATTCGGTGCCGATGACCGGCGCCAAGCTGGTATTTCCGGGAGCGGCGCTGGACGGCAAGTCGCTGTATGAACTGTTTGAACAGGAGCAGGTGACTTTCTCGGCCGGCGTGCCTACCGTATGGTTGGGCCTGCTGACCTACGTTGCGCAGAACGGCTTGAAATTCTCCAGCTTCAAGCGTACCGTGATCGGCGGCTCTGCCTGCCCGCCCGCGATGATGAAAACCCTGCGCCATACCTACGATGTGGAGGTGGTGCACGCCTGGGGCATGACGGAAATGTCGCCGCTGGGCACAGCGGGAACTTTGCAGACCCGACACCTGTCTCTCCCGGAAGAGGCAAAGCAGGCCGTGCTGGAGAAGCAGGGCCATGCAATCTACGGCGTCGACATGAAAATTGTCGACGACGCGGGCAAGGAGCTGCCATGGGACGGCCGCACCTATGGCAATCTGCTCGTCAAAGGCCCGTGGGTCATCAGCAGTTATTTCAAGAATGAGGGCGGGGACGTACTACAGGACGGCTGGTTCCCTACCGGCGACGTCGGCACGATAGATGCAGACGGCTACCTGCAGATTACCGACCGCAGCAAGGACGTCATCAAGTCCGGTGGCGAATGGATAGGCACCATCGATCTCGAAAATGTGGCGATGGGCCATCCCGCAGTGTTGCAAGCGGCATGCATAGGCGTATTTCATCCGAAATGGGATGAAAGGCCTTTGCTGCTGGTCGTTAAAAAGCCGGGTGCAGAAGTCGAGAAACAGGAGTTGATACAGTTTTATGAAGGAAAGATAGCAAAATGGTGGACCCCGGATGATGTCGTCTTCATCGACGCGCTTCCTCTTGGTGCTACCGGCAAGATATTAAAAAATAAGCTGAGAGACCAATTCAAAGAGTATAAATTACCGACGGCATAACTCTCAGAGGGAAGCAGGAAAGCTTTAGACGTTTGTGTTGCAAAGCAAAAAAATAATCGGTCTGGCATCGTATTACGCTGGGCCGGTTGTTAATAAATAAATCCCATCAATGAGGAATTGGAGTGAGACAAATGAAATTTCAATTACGTGCATCTGTTGTAGCAATTGCTTTTGCCCTGACCGCACCGGTCGCCATGGCCGATACGATCAGGATCGCCTACATCGACCCGCTGTCCGGCCCGTTTGCGCCGGTAGGGCAAAACATCCTGAACTCCTTCCAGTTTGTCGCTGACGAAGCCAATGCCAAAAACTGGGCAGGCGCGAATAAATTTGAAGTCGTCGGTTTCGACAACAAAGGCAGCCCGCAGGAATCGCTGACCGTACTGAAAACCGTCATCGACAAAGGCTTCCGCTATATTACCCAGGGTAATGGCTCCGGCGCCGGTATGGCCTTGCAGGATGCGGTCAATAAGTACAATGAACGTAATCCAGGCAAGGAAATCGTCTACCTGAACCACGCTGCTGTCGATCCAGACATGACCAACAGCAAGTGCAGCTTCTGGCATTTCCGTTTCGATGCCAACTCCGACATGAAAATGGAAGCCCTGACGACCTACATGGCACAGGACAAAACCATCAAGAAAGTCTACATCATCGGCCAGAACTATTCGTTCGGCCATCAGGTAACGCGCGCTGCCAAGGAATACCTGGCACGCAAACGCCCTGACGTGCAGATCGTCGGTGATGACCTGCACCCTATCGGCCAGGTAAAAGACTTTTCTCCGTACATCGCTAAAATCAAGGCAGCCGGTGCAGATACCGTCATCACAGGTAACTGGGGTGCCGATCTGGCCCTGCTGATCAAGGCAGCGAAAGACGCCGACCTGAAAGCCAACTTCTACACCTACTACGGCGCAACGACAGGCGTGCCGACGGCAATGGGTGCAGCAGGCCAGGACCGCGTGAAATACGTGGGCTACTGGAATGCCAACAATGAAACCTTTGCCGGCAAGGATATCGTTGAAGGCTTCAAGGCAAAATATAAAGACGATTATTATTCGATGGCGACTTACACCATCATCGCCGCGATGGCGCAGGCTGTAAAACAGGCCAAATCCATCGAACCTAAGGACGTGGCTTTTGCACTGGAAGGCGCAAAAATCAAGAGTCTGAACGGCGAAGACGTGATGCGTAAATCGGATCACCAGCTGCAGCAGCCTCTGTATATTGCCACCTGGGTAAAAACCAATGGCAAGGACGTGAAATTTGATCAGGAAAACACCGGCCTGGGATGGAAGACCAATCAGAAGATTGATGCTTTCATTGCGACACAGCCGACTTCCTGCCAGATGAAACGCCCAAGCTAACAAGCTCCACATGAGAGAGTTCCGCCTGTGCGGGCTCTCTTTTTTTGTACTTAAAAATAGTACGATCGTTCAAGAATTTTAATAAGGATCTCGCTGTGGAATTCACACTGATCACCTTGCTGAACGGAGTTAGTTACGGCTTGCTGTTGTTTATGCTTTCGTCGGGACTGACCCTGATTTTCAGTATGATGGGCGTACTTAATTTTGCCCACGCAAGTTTTTACATGCTAGGCGCGTATTTTGCCTATGGCATCAGTGTCAAACTGGGCTTCTGGCCCGCATTGTTCGTCGCACCTATCCTGGTGGGCCTGCTTGGCGCGCTGGTAGAGCGCTATGGCCTGCGTTCGGTGCATAAATATGGGCATGTGCCGGAGCTGCTGTTTACCTTTGGTTTGTCCTTTGTGATTGTCGAGCTGGTGCAACTGATCTGGGGGCGCTCAACCGTGCCTTACGCTATTCCGGCGCAGCTGGATGGTCCGTTGTTCACACTCTACACAACTACTTTCCCCATCTATCGCGGCTTCATGATGCTGGTGGCGCTGCTGATGCTGGCATCGATTTACCTGCTGTTGACGCGCACCAGGATAGGCCTGGTGATCCAGGCGGCATTGACCCACCCCGACACTGTGGAAGCGCTTGGACACAACGTGCCGCGCGTTTTCATGCTGGTGTTTGGCGGCGGCTGTGCATTGGCGGGGCTGGCCGGCGTCGTTGGAGGCAATGCCTTCGTGACTGAACCCGGCATGGCGGCCACGCTGGGCAGCATTATTTTCGTGGTAGTGGTGGTCGGCGGCATGGGCTCGCTCGCGGGCGCGCTGGTTGCCTCCATCCTGATCGGCGTGCTGCAGACCTATGCTGTCGCACTGGATTATTCGTTTGCCTCCGTACTGGCGAAAATGGGTACCCAGATCACTGCGGCAACACCGGGATATGCAATGCTGAGCCTGACGATCGCGCAAACTGCGCCGATCCTGCCGTATCTGCTACTGGTTCTTATCCTCATCTTCCGGCCAAAAGGTTTGCTGGGCACACGCGAAGGATAACCATGACAACGACACTTAAATATAAACCAATCAACCTCACGCGCTGGATCATCTGGGGTGCGTTTTTCATCGTACTGATCATTGCTCCGCTGATATTCAATAAAGGCAGCTCGATATCCCTGTTGTCGCAAATGGGCACGATCATGATTTTCGGGCTGTCGTTCAATATGTTGCTGGGGCAGGGGGGCATGCTGTCCTTTGGCCACGCGGTGTATTCCGGTTTGGGCGCATTTTTTGCGATCCATACAATGAATCTGGTCACCAACGGTGCATTCCCTTTCCCGATCACGATGATTCCCCTGATCGGCGGCATCGCCGGCATGTTCTTCGGCGTCCTGTTCGGGTATGTCACTACCAAGAAGTCGGGAACGACTTTTTCGATGATCACGCTGGGTATCGTGGAGCTGGTGTCCGCGTGCTCGCTGATGTTCCCGAGCTTCTTCGGCGGCGAAGGCGGCATTTCGACCAATCGCGTCATCGGACAGTCTTTCATGGGTATTACCTATGGACCGCAAATCCAGGTGTACTACCTGGTGGCGCTGTGGCTGTTTGTCAGCACCATCGGCATGTATGCTTTTACGCAGACACCGCTGGGCCGCCTGGCAAACGCCGTGCGGGATAATCCTGAACGCGTGGAGTTCGTCGGCTACGATACGCAATGGGTACGCTATATGACGCTGATCCTGTCGGCCTTTTTCGCTGGCATTTCCGGTGGATTATCTGCAATCAACTTTGAAATCGTCAGCGCGGAAAATGTCAGCGCCGCTCGCTCGGGGCTGGTGCTGCTGTTCACTTTCATCGGCGGCATCGGCTTCTTCTTCGGTCCTATCCTGGGTGCTGTCCTCGGCGTGTTCCTGACGGTGATGCTGTCTGACTACACGAAAGCGTGGCAGCTGTACCTGGGGATATTCTTCATCACGATCGTAATGTTTGCGCCGGGTGGCATGGCCAGCATCCTGATGATGAACCTGAGGGTTGCGAAGTTTGGCCTGTACAAGCGTATCTGGCCTGCGATGTGGAAAATATTGCTGGTTTCGGGCGTGGCACTGGTCGGTGTCATCGTTGCGATAGAAATGCTGTATCAGCGCACGGTGGATGCCACGCAGGACGCCGTCATCAACCTGTTCGGCGTCATGGTTGATACGACCCAGCCTGTACCCTGGATAGTGGCCTTGCTATTGATTGCCGTGGGCGGCTTTGGATTCTGGCGCTGCAAGATTGTATTTAAGCAGAAGTGGGGCGAAGTGAATACTGAGATTGAAGAGCAGATGCGGAGGGCGCAGGCATGACGACGTTCTCGCTTGAGTTAAAAGAAGTCCGGAAGAGTTTCGGCAAATCCGAAATCATACGCGGCGCCACGCTGCAGGTACCGAAGGGTGAGCGCTTTGCGATCATCGGGCCCAACGGCGCAGGCAAGTCCACGCTGTTCAACCTGATCTCGGGCCGCTTCCCCGTCACGTCGGGCGACATCCTGTTGAATGGCGAGAGCACGACGCGGTTGCGTCCGTTTGAGATCAACCGCAAAGGCTTGTCGCGCAGTTTTCAGATTACCAACATCTTCCATCGCCTGTCGGTGTATGAAAACCTGCGTTGCGCGGTCTTGTGGTCGCTGGGATATAAGTACTCTTTCTGGCACAGGCTGAACGGCCTGAAGGATGCGCATGAAAGGGCGGAGTCGGTGCTGGAGCAGATAGGCCTGAAGCGCCGGCGCGACATCACTGCCGGCTTGCTGACTTATGCGGAACAGCGTGCGCTGGAGATCGGCATCACGATTGCCGGCGGCGCCGATGTGATCCTGCTGGATGAGCCTACCGCCGGCATGAGCCGTTCCGAATCGGACATGGCGGTTGAACTGATCCGCAAGGTCACCGTGGGCAAGACGCTGCTGATGGTGGAGCACGACATGAGCGTGGTGTTCGGTCTTGCAGACAAGATTGCTGTCGTGGTCTATGGAGAGGTGATTGCCTGCGACACGCCGGTAAATATCCGCAACAACCAAAAAGTGAAAGACGCGTATCTGGGTGGTCATGCACCGGTGGAGGCATAACGATGAGTGCATTACTAGAAATCAAGGACCTGAACGCGTATTACGGCAAGAGCCATGTGCTGCACGGCGTGGATCTGGTCGTCAACCAGGGCGAGATTGTCAGCCTGCTGGGGCGTAATGGGGTAGGGCGTTCGACTACAGTCAAGGCGACCATGGGGCAGGTCAACGCCACCGGCTCCATCCGTTTCAAGGGTGAAGAGATTATTGGACTGAAGGCCTTCCAGATTGCGCACAAGGGCTTGGGCTACGTGCCTGAAAACCGCGACATCTTCCCCACGCTGACGGTGGAACAGAACCTGATACTGGGTGAAAAGTCCGGCAAAAAATCGCGCTGGGCGCTGGCCGACATGTACAAGATGTTTCCGCGCTTGAAAGAGCGCCAGCATACGGCGGCAGGTGTGTTGTCCGGCGGCGAGCAGCAGATGCTGACGCTGTGCCGTACGCTGATGGGTGACCCTGACCTGATCATGATCGACGAGCCTACCGAAGGGCTTGCGCCGAAAATCGTTGAGCTGGTGGCCGAGTACCTGAAGGAATTGAAAAACCGCGGCATCTCGGTGCTGCTGGTGGAGCAGAAGCTGGCGATTGCTCTGGAAATTTCACAACGCTTGTATGTGATGGGCCATGGTTCTATAGTGTTTGAAGGCAGTCCGGCGGATTTGAAAGCGAACGAAAATATCCGCAAGGAATGGCTGGAAGTATAGGTTTCCCTGGGGCACTTTGAACGTTTTCTAGCAGGGAGGTATGAAAATACTTCCCTGTTTTTATTGGAATGCCGGTGTTCGTTTAAAAAAAATAATACGGTCGTTCTTTTTGCGGTATATTAGTAGTCTGGACATAACAGCACGGGCCGGCTTTTGTCTGCCACATCCAAATCAACCATAGGAAGAGACATGACTGCAGAATATCAAGTCAACGGCAATGTCGCCGTCATCACCCTGAACAACCCCCCGGTCAACGGTCTCGGGCATTCGACCCGCAGCGCGATTGTAGAAGGTATGAAAAAAGCCTTGAACGATGCTGCCGTCAAGGCCATCGTCATCACCGGCGCCGGCAAGGCGTTTTCGGGCGGCGCGGACATCAAGGAATTCAATTCCCCGAAAGCGATGGCGGAGCCGACGCTGCACACCGTGATCAATGTTGTTGAAGGTTCGGACAAACCGGTGATCGCTGCCATCCATACCGTTTGCATGGGCGGCGGCCTGGAGTTGGCACTGGGCTGCAACTACCGTGTAGCCACGGCGGGCGCGCAGATTGCGCTGCCGGAAGTCAAGCTTGGTATCTTGCCGGGTGCCGGCGGCACGCAGCGCCTGCCGCGCGTACTGGGCCTGGAAATGGCATTGAACATGATCGTGTCGGGAACTGCCGTTCCTTCCGAAAAACTGGCAAAAACCGCCTTGTTCAATGAATTAATTGAAGGCGACCTGATGGCCGGCGCGCTGGCTTTTGCCGCCAAGGTGGCCGATGTGCGTCCTTTGCCGCGCGTGCGCGACATCAAGGTCAATTATCCAAACTACGAAGCCTTCCTGCAATTCTCGCGCAATACCGTCAAGGCGATGTCCGGCCCTTTCCCTGCGCCGCTGAAATGCGTGGAAGCAGTTGCCGCGTCCATCACCAAGAAATTCGATGATGGCATCAAGTTTGAGCGTGAATTGTTTGTGGATCTGGTGCAAACCACTGAATCCAAAGCGCTGCGTCACGCCTTCTTCGGCGAGCGCGCTGCCAGCAAAATTCCTGACGTGCCGGAAAGTACGCCAACACGCGCGATCAAATCGGCGGCCGTCATCGGTGCAGGCACCATGGGTGGCGGCATTGCAATGAATTTTGCCAATGCTGGCATTCCGGTGCAGATACTGGAAATGAAACAGGAAGCACTGGACAAGGGGCTGGCGACGATACGCAAGAACTACGAAAACACGATGAAGAAAGGCAAGCTGACGCAGGAGAAGTTCGACCAGCGCGTAGGCCTGATTACCGGCACCTTGTCGTATGAAGGCATAGGCCAGGCAGATATCGTTGTGGAAGCCGTATTTGAAGATATGGGCGTCAAGGAGCAGGTATTCAAGAAGCTGGATGAAGTAATGAAGCCCGGCGCGATCCTGGCATCCAATACCTCCACGCTGGACGTAGACCAGATTGCTGCTTTCACCAAGCGTCCGGAAGATGTCGTCGGCACCCACTTTTTCAGCCCGGCCAACGTCATGAAGCTGTTGGAAATCGTGCGCGGCAAGAAAACAGCGAAAGATGTGCTGGCGACCACGCTGGCATTGTCCAAGAAGATCAAGAAGACCGGCGTAGTCTCTGGTGTCTGCGATGGCTTTATCGGCAACCGCATGATAGAACAGTACAGCCGCCAGGCAGGCTTCCTGCTGGAAGAGGGCTGTACGCCTGAGCAGGTGGACAAAGCCGTGGAAAAATTCGGTTTCGCGATGGGACCTTTCCGCATGGGCGATCTGGCCGGCAATGATATCGGCTGGTACATCCGCAAACGCCGTTATGTGGAGAAACCACAGATCAGCTATTCCAAAACAGCGGACTTGCTGTGCGAACTGGGCCGTTTCGGCCAGAAAACAGGCGCCGGCTGGTACGACTACAAACCGGGCGACCGCAAGGCTTATCCTTCGCAACTGGTCAATGACATGATCATCAAGCACTCCGCCGACATCGGCGTGGAACGCCGCAAGATCAGTGACCAGGAAATCGTGGAGCGCCTGGTGTTTGCGCTGGCCAATGAAGGCGCATACATCCTGGAAGAGGGTATTGCGATGCGCGCTTCTGACATCGACATGGTGTACCTGACCGGTTACGGCTTCCCATTGCATCGTGGTGGCCCGATGTTCTACGCAGATACAGTGGGCTTGCCCAACGTGGTCATGGCGATGGACAAGTACGCGAAAGGCCGTCACGGCGATGCATGGAAACCTGCGCCGCTGCTGTCCAGGCTGGCTGCCGAAGGCAAGGGCTTTAACGGCTGAATGATGAATACCGCTTGATGAAAGCGGTATTGTAATAAACGAAACCCGACGGGCTGAAAGGCGCGCCGGGTTTTTTGCGTCCGGACAAGCGTGAAGGGCTAAGTGCCTGTTTTCATGGGAAGTAGCGGTAGCGATGATATAATGGAAGGTTAGTTGTATCTCTCTCGTATTTATCTCGCAAAAGGTTTTTCGTGCTTTCTACCGCAAATATCACGATGCAGTTCGGCCCCAAGCCGCTGTTCGAAAACATTTCTGTCAAATTCGGCGATGGCAACCGCTATGGCCTGATCGGCGCCAATGGCTGTGGCAAATCCACATTCATGAAGATCCTGGGCGGTGACTTGGAGCAATCTTCGGGCACCGTGATGCTGGACCCGAATGAACGCCTGGGCAAGCTGCGCCAGGATCAGTTTGCTTTTGAAGACATGCGCGTGCTGGACGTGGTGATGATGGGCCACACGGAGATGTGGGCGGCAATGGCGGAGCGCGACGCGATCTATGCGAACCCGGAAGCAACAGACGACGACTACATGAAGGCCGCCGACCTGGAAGCCAGGTTTGCTGAATATGACGGCTACACTGCAGAAGCCCGCGCGGGCGAACTGCTGCTGGGCGTGGGTATCCCTACCGACCAGCATCAGGGTCTGATGAGCGCCATCGCTCCCGGCTGGAAGTTGCGCGTATTGCTGGCGCAGGCCCTGTTTTCCAATCCAGACATCCTGCTGCTCGACGAACCGACCAATAACCTGGATATCAATACCATCCGCTGGCTGGAAGATGTGCTGAACGAGCGTAATTCCACGATGATCATCATTTCCCATGATCGCCACTTCCTGAACCAGGTGTGCACGCACATGGCCGATATGGATTATGGCACGCTGAAAGTGTATCCCGGCAATTACGACGACTACATGCTGGCTTCGTCGCAGGCGCGTGCGCAGCAGATGGCAAACAATGCCAAAGCCAAGGATAAAGTCGCCGAACTGCAAGATTTTGTGCGCCGTTTCTCTGCCAATAAATCCAAGGCTCGCCAGGCGACTTCCCGCGCCAAGCAGATCGAGAAGATCAAGGTTGAGGATATCAAGCCTTCCAGCCGCCAGAATCCTTTCATCCGCTTTGACGGAGAGAAGAAACTGCATCGCTTGGCAACAGAAGTGCAGGGCCTGACAAAGGCTTATGACAGGACCTTGTTCAACAACTTCAGCATTATGGTGGAAGCCGGTGAGCGGATTGCCATTATCGGCGCCAACGGCGCCGGTAAGACAACACTGTTGCGTTGCATAGGCGGCGCCGATGTGACCGGTTTGAATCCGGACCGGGGCATGTCCAAATGGGCGGAGAATGCCAACGTGGGCTACATGCCGCAGGATCCTACCGAAGAATTTTCGGAAGACAAGAACCTGACGGACTGGATAGGACGCTGGACCCAGGAAGGCGACGATGACCAGGTCGTACGTTCCATCCTCGGACGCCTGTTGTTCGGCGGCGACGACGTGAAGAAGTCGGTCAAGGTACTGTCCGGTGGCGAAAAAGGCCGCATGATGTATGGCAAGCTGATGCTGGGCCGCCACAACGTGCTGCTGATGGATGAGCCGACCAACCACATGGATATGGAATCGATCGAATCACTGAACATCGCGCTGGAAAAATATGCCGGCACGCTGATCTTCGTTTCACATGACCGCGAGTTTGTGTCTTCGCTGGCGACGCGCGTGCTGGAAGTAAAGGAAAACGAAATCATCGATTTCCAGGGCAGCTATGAAGATTATCTGAATAGCCAGGGCATAGAATAAGCCGGAAACTGAAAATAGCGAAAGAAGCCAGGTGAGCCTGGCTTTTTTTATGGGCAAAATCCGGGGAGGGGGGCTGACCGTCATTGCGTCGTCACATTCAAAATGCACTATTTCAACATTGCTTCTTGGGAAATATTGCATGCCGAAATTAACTGGATATCTGCTGGCCTTTTTGACTGTATATGCCGGCCTGATGGCGGTGGACGCGAGTGCGGCAGAAAAAAGTATCGTCGTTGGTCAGGCGATCGATCTGTCCGGCCCTAACGGCAGCATAGGACGCGATTACGTGACCGGCCTTGCGACGTATTTCGACAGTGTGAATGCGGCCGGCGGCATCAACGGCAAGAAAATCAAATACCTGACACGAGACGACCGCGGCGAGCCGGCCGAATCAGCCAAGGCCGCAGGTGAATTGCTGGAGCAGGACAAGGCAGATTACCTGTTAGGCGGAGTGGGCGGTGATGCGGTGCAGGCCGTCATCAGTTCGGCCATTTTTTCCAGGAGCGGGCAGGTCTTGTTCGCGCCGCTGGCGAACGCCTCCAAAAACTACGGCCAGATGGTGTTGTTCTGGCGCCCCAGCCAGGAGCAGGAGTTGCAGTATATTTTTTCCTATTTCGGCAAGTTGGGCATCAAGAGCGTAGGGATTGCCTTCCAGGACAATCCTTTGAACCAGGAAGCGTACCAATATGTGGTCGCGGAGCTGAAGCGGCGCGGCTTGATCCTGAGCGGCACCGCAAAGATATTTGCCACGCCGGCTGATACCGATAAAGATGCCGGGAAACTGGCGGCAGCATCTCCGGATATCGTCATCGCCATAGCCGACACGATAGGCACCGGCCTGTTCCTGAAAGAATTTCGCAAGCATGCATCCAAGACTTTTGTTGCAGGTACGTCGCTGATCAACCTGACGACACTGGCGGAGATGACCGGCCCCAAGATGCTGGAATGGACTGTATTTTCGCAAGTGGTGCCAAATCCGGCATCGGCAATCTCGGTGCTGCAGAGCGACCATATCCGTATGATGAGGAAGTACCGGGACGAAAGCCTGTCTTCGCTGACGCTGGAAGGTTTTGCCGTGGGCAAGTCCCTGGTCAAGGCGATACAGATGAGCGGGTCCGGCAGCCGGGAGGGCGCGAAGAATTTCTTTGCGCAAAAGGGGCAGATAGACCTGGGAGGTCTGACGATCAATCCGGCAGACCCGGATCTGCATTTGTCCGGCTATGTGGACATTGCCCTCTTCAGGAAGGGCGGCGGCCTGATGTTTTAAGGCCCCATCAAGGTTGTATCCGATGGCGGTTTTTCGCCCGGATACAGCAACTGGTCCAGGCGGTGGCGCAGGCTGCGCGCCATTTCATTGCCCTTGGCTTTTTGCACGGCTTCCAGATAAGTGCGCCTCAATTCACGGAAGTCTTCCAGCGTGGCGGCGCGCTCTACCTTCATCTGCAAGGTGAAGCCGCGCAGGCCCAGTGTGCTTTTGATCGTTTCATTGAAGAAGGTATGGATGGCCTGGAACCGGGTTGCATCGTCCATGGTTCCGCCGTCTTCGCCCAACCCTAATACCGAATCGGGACCATTGTCCTCTGTGGGCGCGGCTGTTTGCGCAAGTTCCTCGGGAGCCGTCTTGGCTGGTGGTGCGGCCTTGGGAACAGCTACGGTTGACGCCATAGATGCTGCAGATACGGCGATAATGAATTGCTGCTCCAGCAGATCGTCAATGTTTTGCTGGTTCAAGCCAAGGCCGGCTACTTTTTTCAGCAGCTCGTCTTCAGTCTGCTTGCCATCCACCATGACCAGCAGCGTCCTGACGCGCGATGCAAGCTGATACTTGCGGGTCGCTATCTCTTCCCGGCCTTTATCGGTTTTGTCGTATACCAGCGTGCTCATGGGCTATCGCTACCTTGTTTGTCTCGGATATTTTTATTATGGGGATATGAGGGCATGTCGCTGCCGCATCGCACATGCCTGAAAGCTCAAGCATGTATTAAATATTAATTATTGATTTCAGGATACACTAAATATCTTGATATCGCCAACTTGCGCCCGCTGGCTTGTTCCCGGTGTTGGCGCATGGTGACAGTCCATTTTTGTTGCAGCCTACTGCTGGGGCTTGATATGGATAACACGGCGACCCTGGCTGTTTGTATCCGGCATGGCCTCAGTACTGCATCCTGTACTGTCGGCATTGCTGTTGCTGCAGGAAGAACAACCGCTGGAGCAGCCGCCTGAGGACGCCTGCAAGTAGGGGGACAGCGCGGGTGCGTGCCTGGCAACCCAGCCGCTGATATCTTTCTTCAGCATCTGGGGCATCCAGCGCCAGCCGAGGTAGGCCGCGGCGCACATCAGTATCAAGGCAACAATCAGTATTTGCATGTCAGGCTCCCATCAGAAAACGAGCTATATGGTAGGTCGCGAATGAAGCAATATAGGCCAGCGCGAACAGGTAGCCAGCCATCAAAAACGGATAGCGCAGGGTATTGGTTTCCCTTTTCACGACGCTCAGCGTCGCAATGCACTGTGGCGCAAACACATACCACGCCAGCAGCGACAATGCAGTCGGCAGGCTCCAGGATTGCGCAATCAAGGGTTGCAGCGAGCTTGCCAGCTCCTCGCCGGATTGAGACAGCGCATATACTGTCCCCAGTGCCGCTACAGCCACTTCCCTGGCGGCCAGGCCGGGCACCAGTGCAATGCAGATCTGCCAGTTGAAGCCTATGGGCGCAAAGACGGTTTCCAATGCGCGCCCAAGTATGCCGGCGATGCTGTAATAGATGGCCGGATGAGTCGCATTTTCCGGCGCGCCGGGGAAGCTGCTGAGGAACCACAGCAGCACCATCAGCGACAGGATGATGGTGCCTACACGTGTCATGAATATCTTGACGCGCTCCCACAGGCCGATCAGCAGGTTGCGGGAGTTGGGCCAGCGGTAATCAGGCAGTTCCAGCATCAGTGCCTGTTGCTGCGTGCCGCCCCATTGCTTTTTCAGCACGAAAGCAACCAGCATGGCGGCGGCGATGCCTGCCACATACAGCACAAACAGTACAATGCCTTGCAGGCTGAGCCAGCCCCAAACCATTTTTTCGGGGATGAATGCAGCGATGATCAATGCATACACCGGCAGCCGTGCAGAGCAGGTCATCAGCGGTGCGATCATGATGGTGACGAGCCGGTCGCGCGGGTTCTGTATCGTGCGCGTGGCCATGATGCCCGGGATGGCGCAGGCGAAGCTGGACAGCAGCGGGATGAAGGCGCGGCCCGACAGGCCCACCTTGCCCATGATGCGGTCCAGCAGAAAGGCCGCGCGTGGCAGATAGCCGGAATCTTCCATCACGAGGATGAAGAAAAACAGGATCAGGATTTGCGGCAAAAATACCAGCACGCTGCCGGCGCCGCCGATCACACCCTTGACCAGCAGGCCTTGCAAGGCTCCTGCAGGCATTGCCGACTCCACCAGGCTGCCCAGGTGATCCATGCCGTCCTTGATCTGATCCATAGGCCACTGGGCCCAGGCAAATACTGCCTGGAATACCAGGAACATCAGCACCGCAAAAATGATAGGCCCCAGCAGCGGATGCAGCACGAGGCTGTCGATTTTATAGCTGAAGCTGCTTTCCTCCGCATCGGTATAGGAGACCGCACGTTCCAGAATGGCATTGGCTTCGCGTTGTATGTTTTCCGGCGATTGCGGCAACGCCGCACTGATATGCGTGGCGGGTGATTGCAGATTGCCCGCCAGCTTTTCCAGTCCTGCCAGCAGCGCATCTACCCCCTTGGGGTCGACCGCAACTGTTTCCACGACAGGAACTCCCAGCATTTCCTGCAAGGCCTGGATGTCGATGTGGATATTTCGTTTTTTTGCCACGTCCATCATATTAACGGCAAGCACCATCGGTATGGACAGGCTTTTCAATTCCAGAACGATGCGCAGGCCGCGCTTCAGGTTGGTGGCGTCCACGACGCATACCACCGCATCGGGCAATGCTTCGTCCGGTCGCAGGCCTTTAACCACGTCGCTGGTGATTTTTTCATCCGGGGTGATCGCATTCAGGCTGTAGGTGCCGGGCAGATCCAGCACTTGCCACAGGCGACCGGTGTCCGAACGGAATTTACCTTCCTTGCGCTCTATGGTGACGCCTGCATAGTTGGCGACTTTTTGCCGGGCGCCCGTGAGGCGATTGAATAATGCGGTCTTGCCGCAGTTGGGATTGCCTACCAGGGCGATGCGGGGCGATGCGATATTTACTGTGTTCATTAAACGGGTCCAGGCTGGATGATACTGATCAGCGCAGCCTCAAATTTGCGCAATGCAAAAGTGGATTGACCTATGCGGACAGCAATTGGTTCTCCACCGAAATATCCTTTATGCAGGATTTTGACTTTTTCACCTTGTACGAAACCTAGTTCCTTCAGGCGCAGGGCCACGTCGAAATCGCTACCGTCCTTGATGCTTGCTATGGAATCCACCAGCGCGGACGCGCCTATAGCTAATTGATCCAGCGTATTGGTCGTCTTGGGCAGCGTGGCCATCGGGGAGGTTACAGTCCTTGAAGCATCAGGCATATGATTCGTTCTTACATAATGATATGCCATTCTAAATGATAATGAGAATAAATATCAAACTGGATCAAGTTCGCTTTATCCAGGGGATTTTTGCCTGGCAGCTTTGATGGATGGTGAACTCTGCTCGCTTTAAAACAGGCGATGCTGGCTTTCCAGATCGAGCAGGATGGATTTATTCAGCAGGCCGCCGCCGAATCCGGTCAGTGCGCCGGAGCGGCCGATCACGCGATGGCAGGGGATGATGATGGGGATGGGGTTTCTATTGTTGGCCATGCCCACTGCGCGCGAGGCTTTAGAGTCTCCCGACAGTGCGGCAAGTTCGCCATAAGTGGCGGTTTGTCCGAAGGGTATATCCTGCAGCAGTTGCCATATCTGCAGCTGGAACGGTGTTCCCCGCGGAGCCAGGGGGAGGTCGAAAGTCTTGCGACGGCTGGCAAAATACTCTTCCAGCTGCTTCTGTGTTTCTATTAACAGGGGATAATGCGGATCGTGATGGAATCCTTCGGCCTGGATTTGCGCCTCATCCTCCCAGTGGACGGCATGTAGGCCAAGCTCCGATGCCAGCATGGTCAGCGTGCCTACCGGGCTCTCCATGATTTTGTAGACGGCGCCGGCATCTATATTTTCTCGCCTGCTCATTCGGCTATCTCTATGTGTTCTTATTTATCATTCGCTGATGTTAAGCGAATTCCTGAGCTGGGAGCAGGGGAATAAACAAGAGCAGCCGAAAAAAAGCGGTCAAAGCCGCTATATTACAATCGCAAATGCTAATGACTTAGCCCGCAGCGCCGCTTTCCGTATTAAAACTTTCCGAGGGAACGATCTTCAGGGCGGGGGCTTTGGGTTTTATGCCCAATACCCTGCTCAGGATTTCGGCATCCGTAGGCAAGGCAGAAGATTTCCATTTGATAAGTTTAATGCCTGCCTTGTCTAGCGCAAATTTCTTCGCTTCTTCGGCGCGTTTCCTGCTGCCGCTTGGCGATTTGTCTTCAATGTCGATTGCGGCGACGAGTGTAAAATCTTTTTCGCAGACGAGGAAGTCCAGGGTTTTCTGTGTAATGGAACCCCTCGCTTCTACCGTAGAAGAGCTAAGTATGCGTGGCAGGGAGATTTTGGTCAGTATCACATGCTGAGGCAAAGCCTGCACCAATTTCCAGTACATTTGCTCTTCGGCTTCAGTGAGCGGTTTTTTCTTGCGGAAATCAAACTGGTCCTTGCTTTTTTTGCTATAAAAAAACCAGCCTGCGGCTCCCAGAGCAAAAATGATTAAGGCGTAAATAAGATAGGTGATGTTCATCGTGGCCTCCAGGCACTATTAGACACCATATAAGCGAAGCTGTTGTTTCCTTTTGGCAAATGTAACGTATTTTACGAAATGAAACAAAGTGGCGGGAAATTGCTCTAATGAACAATATTGGCACGTCGGCCAGCCACTTTTTTGAGCGGACGAGTAAGATGAAATGGTATTTGAACCGTTTCCTTTGGAAAAGGTATAAACGGGCATAACAGGGGAGAAGGAATGCAGCAAAGCTGGGATGCAGATGCCCGAATACCGGGAAGCCGTACTTCGGTAGCAGAGTCGAACGAGGTACAACTGATCGGTCTGATTGCCGGCGGGGATCGCCGCGCGCTCGAGGTATTGTATCGTAATTACTTTCCCAGACTGGTGAGGTTTCTCGACAGGATGACGCGCAATGCTGCGCTGATAGAAGAGATCGTCAACGACACCATGTTCACCGTCTGGCAGAAAGCCTCCAGCTTTAACCACAGCTGCAAAGTCTCCACCTGGATTTTTGCGATCGCATACAGGAAGGCGCTCAAGGGCATACGCTCGCTTGATGAGCCGCTTGAGTCGGATTTCGAGGAAGCCTGCCTGGATGATACGCAGAACGAACCCGAGCAGGATGTCATGTATAAACAATTACAAGCAAATGTGGAGCAGGCGCTTAGCGTCTTGCCGATGGAGCAGCGCGCAGTGGTCAACCTGACTTATTATCATGGAATGGCCTATGGGGAAATTGCCGAGATTATGGATTGTCCGGTCAATACAGTTAAAACACGCATGTTCCATGCGCGGCGCCGCTTGAAAATCTTGCTTTCTTATCAGGCGGAGGACGGAGAATGAGCGCCCGCATAATGACTTTGGATACGACCGTGCACAAGGCGGTGCAGGAGCTGCTTCCCTGGTTTGTGACCGAAACCCTGGAAGGCGAGCAACTGGCAATGGTACAGGAGCATGTGCGCACCTGCGCGCAGTGCCAGTCCGACATTGCGTGGCAGCGTAAATTTCAGACGGTGTATTTGCCGAGTAACGCCTTGCCCGATGTGGACAAAGCGTTTGCGCAGTTCAGCGCCAGACTGGATGCGCCTCAGGAAGCTCCTGTGCTGCGCAGCCTGCCTGCACAGTCGGCAGCATCGAAGCCGGATATATTTGCAAGGCTAAGGTCCTGGTTTGCAGGTGAAAATTCGCACTGGATGGGCTGGGCTTTGGCTGCGCAATGTGCTGTCATCGTCGGTCTTGGATTTCAGCTTGCTTCGCCCATGATGGCGCCTGCTGCTTACCATGTGCTGGGTTCGCCCAGGGATGTTACCGGTAACGTGGTCGTCATGTTCAAACCGGAAATGAAGGAAAAAGACCTGCGCCGTATTTTGCAGGCCAGCGATGCGAGAGTGGTGGATGGACCTACGGTGACAGATGCCTACCTGCTCAATGTGCCGGACGAGGGGCTTGCGCATTCCGTTGAAAAATTGCGGGCCGAACCCGGCGTGGCGCTGGTGGAGCCCTTGAATGCGGGAGGTGCGCATTGATCAGGATATTGATAAGCCTGGTGGTTCTGTGTGGATTGGCGTTTTCGGGGTTGCCTGCCTGTAGCGCCGCCGATGTCGAGCCTGCCGTACCCGCCGCGGTCGCATCTTCGGTAGATGCTGCAGATGCCGAGCAGGGGCCATCGCAGGTGCTGGTAATGCTGCATCTGCCGCCTCCGCATTTTCGCCCGGATGCCAATTACGGCGGACGTTACTCGGATGATAGCAGCCGCAGCGCCCGCCGCCGTATTGCGGAAGACCTGGCCCATCTGCACGGCCTGACCGTGCTGGATGCCTGGCCCATGGCGATCCTGGGCATAGACTGTTATGTGATGGAAGTGCCTGCCGGCGAAACTACTGCGCATGTCATCGAACAGCTCTCCAGGGATGCGCGGGTGGAATGGGTGCAGGCTATGGAGTCTTTTCATGTGCTGCAAGGCAGCGACCCGCTTTATCCGGTGCAGCCAGGCGGCAAGGAGTGGCATCTGGCCGAAGTACATCAGACGGTAACTGGAAAAAATATCAAGGTGGCTGTCATCGACAGCGGGGTTGAAGAAAACCACCCCGACCTGAAAGGACAGGTCCAGCTGAGAGAGAATTTTGTCGACGGCAATCCTTATGCGGCCGAGACGCATGGTACAGCAGTGGCCGGCATTATCGCCGCCCGCGCCGGCAACGGCATCGGCATTGCCGGTGTGGCGCCAGGTGCCAGGCTGATGGCACTGCGTGCTTGTTGGGAGGAAGGCGGTAAGGCCGACAAGGCCACCAGATGCAACAGTTTTACCCTGGGCAAGGCGATTAACTTTGCGATATTGCATGATGCGCAGGTAATCAATCTGAGCTTAAGCGGCCCGCCCGACCGCTTACTGCAACGCCTGCTGGATGCCGCGCTGAGCCGCGGCATTGCCATTGTCGGCGCCGTCGATCCGCACGTCGCGGGAGGGGGCTTTCCTGCATCCTATCCTGGCGTGGTGGCAGTCAGCGACGATACCGTGAAAGATGGGAAGAGCAAGGTGTTGCTTGCGCCCGGACGCGATATACCAACGACAGTGCCGGGCTCCAAGTGGCGCTTTGTTTCCGGTTCTTCTTATGCGGCTGCCCATGTATCGGGCATGCTGGCCTTGCTCCTGGAGTTGCGTCCGGTTAATATCGCGGGACACGGACAAAACGAGCTGCTTGTGAACGTGATCAGCACAAGTGGCGTTGCCGACGCCCGGACGGCGGGCGTCATCGATCTCTGCGCAACAATTACCCAAGCCTCAGGAAAATGCCTATGCTCATGTTCATCGACGCATGCATCGAAAGCGAATCATAGCCTTTGATTTGAAGAGCACCCGTTTTATGAGTCTGCTGCTTTCTGCGGCAGGTATGCTTGCGTCTGAATATGCCTGGTCACAGGTCAGTGGCAGTGTGTCGCTTGTCTCCGATTACCGGTTTCGCGGGGTGTCTTTAAGTGATGGGCAGCCCGAGCCGCAAGCGAGCCTGGGCTATGACAGCACAGCTGGGTGGTATGCCGGCGTGTTCGGCTCCGGTGTCAAATTGCGCGAAGGCAGGGACCAGCAGTTGATCGCTTATGCTGGATATTCCCAGCGGCAGGCGTCGGGCTTGACCTGGGAAGTGGGGGCAACCAATTCGTCGTTCATGCAGACTTCTGGCAGCAACTATGCCGAGGCTTTTGCCGGCCTGAGCTTTGATGAATATAGTGGCCGGCTATATATCTCACCCAATTATTTCGGGCAGTCCACGACGACCGCCTATCTTGAATTGAATGCTTCGCATCTGGTGGCTGAGCGGACCAGCCTGCTTGCGCATGTCGGCTATCTGCGCTGGTTCTCCGGATCCCAAAGTCCGGCATTTGTACCGGTGTCGCGCATGGATACGCTGATAGGCGTGAGCACAAGCTGGTCTGACTGGCGTGTGCAACTGGCATGGGTCGCCACGGCGAGGAACCGCGCGCGCTCCTCTATTTATGACCATAACGCCAATACGCTGATGCTAAGCGGCTCCTATTCTTTTTGAACTGATGCCTGATGTGTCATGCACAGGTTGCCGGTTGCCATTTAATCGCTTACAACCGGTAACAGTATTCTTTTATAAATCCTGAACCTTTTGCCAACGGCCATGGATACACGGAAGATCGTGTTCCATTTTTTCGTCGACGCAAAAGGAGATGTGATGAAAGCGCAAACTCATGGTATTAGCCGGCTGGCTGCAATTCTTGCGGCTCTTGGTCTTGCAGGCAGCCTGGCTGCTTGCGGTGGCAGCGATTATGGTGGATCAATGGCGGCGCCGGCAGCATCCCCTCCCGTAACTCCGGTCACCCCCCCATCTGCCGTTTCTGCATACGCTGTAAAAGATATCGTCGCGGATACGAGCGGGGTTGCCACCAATACCGATGCCAGGGTGAAGAATGCCTGGGGCATTGCATTTAATCCTACCGGCTTCGTGTGGGTTGCCAATAATGGAACATCGACCTCTACCTTATATGATGGAAACGGGCTACCGCAGTCGCTGGTGGTTGCTGTGCCCGGCAACCCGACCGGCATCGTTTTCAATTCCACGAAAGACTTCAAGGTGACACAGAACAGCGTGTCCGGGGCGGCTCCATTTATTTTTGTCGGAGAGTCCGGCACCGTGTCTGGCTGGTCGCCAGGGGTCAATATGACGAACGCCGTTGGGGTGGTGGACGCCGGCGCCGCCGGCAAGGTATATAAGGGGCTGGCAATCTCCGCTTATTTGGGTATCAACTATATCTACGCCACCGATTTCCATAACGGGACTATCGATGTTTATGACGGTACTTTTACCAAGGTGTCCTTGCCGGGCGGGTTCCGGGATGCGACTATTCCGCCCGGCTACGCGCCTTTCGGCATACAGGCCATTGCCTCCAACATTTATGTGACGTATGCCAGGCAGGATGCGCAGGCGCATGATGACGTGCCGGGTGCAGGCATCGGGATCGTGGATGTATTCGATGCCGGTGGCAATTTCATCAAGCAGTTAGTCAAGGGCGGCGCCCTGAATGCGCCTTGGGGGCTGGCGATGGCGCCAGCCGGTTTCGGCACGCTCAGCGGCAAACTGCTGGTGGCCAACTTTGGCGACGGCAAAATAAATGCGTATGATCCCGCCGACGGCAGTTTTGCAGGCGCATTGAGCAAGGCCGACGGCACGCCTGTTGTCATCGACGGTTTGTGGGGTATTGCATTCGGCAATGGCGTCAACAGCCAGCCCGTCAATACGCTGTTTTTCACTGCCGGGCCGGCGGATGAAGCACATGGCTTGTATGGCAGAGTAGATCTTCAGTAAGAGACGGCAGCCACTGGAGCAATGCCATTGCTATCCGGCCGCGCTGGTGGCCGCCGTCTTCTAGACCGAGATAAAGGTGAGGTCACAATCCTCGCAGCGGATGGAAAGCTGGGGTTTGCCCCAGACGTTCGTCTCGCAACCGGGGCAGTAGTACTTTGTCTTGGCGCGGACTTTTGTGTCGGCAGGCAGTATCAGCTGGTATGCCGCATCGGGTGCCAGCTGTGTCATGGGCAGGTCCAGTATGGCTTCCGCGGATGTGATCGCGAGCGAAGCGGTGGCGCTTGCCGGGGCTTCGGCCATCTGGCTTGCGGCCGGCGGGGCCTCATACCCGCCCTGGTGCCTGGCGATGCGCCTGTCTATCCAGTTAAACTGGTATCCGCTTGTCATCAACTGCACGCAGGCTTGCCGGAACCGGCCTCCTTCGATTGGGTAATCCGACATTTTTTGCCCGAGCTTGTCTCCACCGGGCGCGCCGGTGGCGCTGGGCATCAAGCCTATGGACTCCATTTTTTCAGACCATTCGCGGTTGTGATAACCGGTCCTGCTGGGATTGCCGAACTCATGCTGCCACACGTGGCATTGTTCATGCACCAGCGTCTGGAATACCTCGATGACCTTGCGGCGGGCAAAATAGGCGGGATTCAGTGCAATCTCATGGACATCTCTTTTGCCGTTATTACTCCAGCGCGCTGCAGAGAAAAAGCCCATCGTATTCTTTTCCCTTTGGACCGTGATCAGGCAGTGGGGAAGGGCATTGTCAAACAGTGCGAGATTGAAGTAGTCGTAGGCGGCTTGCAGGCGCCCATAAAACTCGTCGGTGGGCTTGGTGGCGCTATTGCTCATTCATGAAATGTATCGTACGAGACATTTAATGTCAAAACGCAGGCAAAAATACCTGCTCCTTGTGATGCCCGATATTGGTCGCTTGCATGCCCTGGATGGCGTCAGCTTAATCGTTTGAATTATTTTGAATGATTTTCAAAAAGCGCTTGCCAAGTTGAATGTGGTCTTGCTATAGTTCGGCTCCCGTCGAGGCAAGCAGCAAATAACGCGAAAGGGACAGCAAGAAGTCGGGCTGTTTTTGAGCGGGATGAGTGGGTAAGCGAAGACGGAAAAAGAAGTAAAAAGCGAGAGAAGCAAGGCAAGAAGTGCGGTAGTAAAAAAGAAAGCGCCGAGTTAAAAAGAAGTTGACGAAGCGAATTAAATACTACATAATCTCGTTTCTCTGCTG
>NZ_JBMPPM010000022.1:0-42664 GCF_049339885.1 Undibacterium sp. TJN25
GCCAGAACCTGGGCTTGTCGGTGATTGCGGAGGGGGTGGAGAGTGAAATGCAGGCGCAGACCTTGCGCTCTTTCGGTTGCCATCTCGCTCAGGGTTATCTGTTTGCCAAACCCATGACCAGGGAAGATTTGCATGCCTGGCTCGGGAAAACCATGCCGCAATAAATACGGAACATCGAGACTCAAGGCGCCGCCGCAAGGTTGGTGCCTTTTTTTATGGGGCGTGCGTTAGCCGAGGGCTGAATACAAAGAATTAAAAGAGTATATTCATATATTCATCGTCTGCGTTTGCTGGCAAAATAAGTACGGCACGGATAGATCTTTTTTCTCCCCTTATCGGATGAACCCTATGAGCACTCAACTGAACACCGAACATTTCTGGATGCCATTTTCCGCGAACCGGCAATTCAAGTCCAAACCGCGCATGATGGTTGCTGCCGAAGGCATGCATTACACCACGGACGATGGGCGCAAGATACTGGACGGCACGGCCGGCCTGTGGTGCGTCAACGCCGGGCACTCCCATCCGAAAATTGTCAGTGCAGTGCAGCAGCAAGTGGCGAAGCTGGACTTTGCGCCGACGTTCCAGATGGGTCATCCGCTGGCATTTGAAGCCGCCAGCGCGCTTGTGTCGATTGCGCCGCCGGGCTTGAACCGCGTGTTCTTCTGCAATGACGGTTCCGAAGGCGTGGACACCGCGCTGAAGATTGCACTGGCCTACCACCGCGTGCGCGGAGACGGCCTGCGCCACAGGCTGATAGGCCGTGAGCGCGGCTACCATGGCGTCGGTTTCGGCGGCATTTCGGTAGGCGGCATTGCCGGCAACCGCAAGCATTTCGGCCCGGCGCTGCCGGCAGTGGACCATCTGCGCCATCCGCTAAATATAGAAAAGAATGCTTTCAGCCGCGGCCTGCCTGAGCACGGTGCTGAACTGGCGGATGAACTGGAACAGCGCCTGCTGGCCCTGCATGACCCCGCAACAGTCGCCGCGCTGATCGTGGAGCCGCTGCAAGGCTCTACCGGTGTGATCCTGCCGCCCAAAGGTTATCTGCAAAAACTGCGCAGCATCTGCGACAAGTACGGCATCCTGCTGATTTTCGATGAAGTGATTACCGGTTTCGGCCGCCTGGGCAGTGCTTTTGGGGCGACGCATTTCGACGTGGTGCCGGACATGATCGTGTGCGCCAAAGGCCTGACCAATGCGGCAGTGCCTATGGGCGCGGTCATCGTCAAGCAGGAGATCCATGATGCGTTCATGGCCGCCGCGCCGGAAAATGCGATTGAATTTTTCCACGGCTATACCTATTCCGCCCATCCGCTCGCATGCGCAGCCGCTATCGCCAGCATCGAAGTGTATAAGGAAGAAAAACTGTTTGAACGCGCCGACGACATGGCCCCCCATTTCGCCGATGCAGCGCACAGCCTGAAGGGCCTGCCCTTCGTCAAGGATATCCGCAACTTGGGCCTGGTCTGTGGCATAGAACTGGAAAGTATACCCGGCAAGCCGGGTAGCCGCGCCTTTGACGTATTCCTGAAATGCTTCTGGGAACAAGGCGTATTGATACGCACGACCGGCGACATTATTGCCTTGTCGCCGCCGCTGGTGATAGAGAAGCAGCAGATCGACCAGTTATTCGGATCGATTGCCAATGTATTGAAAGCGCAGTAAACCAGGTGCTTTGCGTCCGGCAGCAGCCGGGCGCAGAGATCAAAATTTTTCGTAGCCGAGCAGGTAGCGCCATTGCCCTGCCGCCAGTCCGGACATCGGCACGCGTCCGATACGGATGCGCTTCATTGCCACCACCTTCAGCCCCACCTTTTCGCACATGTGCTGGATCAGTCCCAGCGGCGGCGTCTTCAATGCGAAGCGCAGCCGGGTTTCATTTTGCCAGCTGACCTTGATAGGCGGCAAAGCCTTGCCGCTGAACTTCAGGCCATGATTCAGCAGCGCCAGTCCGTCTGCCTGCAGCTCTCCCGTGACTTCCACGATGTATTCGTATTCGACCTTGGCAGCATCCTCGACCAGTTTGCGGGCGACATGCCAGTCTTGCGTAAATACCTGCAAACCACCGGCCATGGTTTCCAGCGTATCGACCGCTTTCAAACCTGCCAGGTGCTTTTTCAGGAAACGCAGGCCTGAACGGTCATCAGGAGCCAGATTGTCGGCGCTGATCAGCGCCAGCGCAGCGTTGATGCCGTAATCACCTGTAGTGCTTGCAAGGCCGGCGGGCTTGTGCAGCAAAATGGTGACCGGCTCGATGTCCTGCAGCCTGGCTCCAGGCAGCAATTCCAGTTTTTGTGCGGCATCCACCCTATACCCGGCCTCTTCGACGATCAGGCCGTCAACGGTGACCCACCCGCCCTCGACATAGATCTCGGCTTCGCGCCGCGAACAGCCAAGCTGGATGGAAAGTTGTTTTGCGAGACGCAGGGTTTCGGTCATGGATAGATACAGAAAAAGGGATTAGATTGCCAAAGTAAGTCCGTAAAAAGGCACGGGCACGGCTCCTTACGTCTATACGTCTTCTTTCAATGCCAGCAGTTCATTGAATACCAGTGCGGCAAGTACGATCCCGCCGCCGGCCAGCGTTTCATGGGCGGGCACTTCTCCTGCCCCCAGCCAGGCCCAGATTGGTCCCAGCAACACTTCCAGCAGGCCCAGCAGCGATATCTCCGGCGCGGATAGATGCCGCGAGGCGCTGACCATCAGCATGCAGGGGAAACCCAGTTGCAGTACCCCGAGAACCGCCAGTATCGCCACGTCATGCGGCGACGCCTGCAGCGGCATTGCCAGCGGCAGCATCAAGACGCCGGAAATCACGGCGCCCAGCAACACCGCAGGAATCAAGTCCAGCGACTTGCCGGCCTTTTTTAATACGATGACGTTGACCGACATCGCAATGGGAATGCCGGTTGCAACCAGCATGCCTGCCAGCCCGGTCGCGTCCACGCTGGACATGCCGCCTGCAAACATCCACACCATGCCTGCCAGCGCCACGGCAATAGCCAGCCAGGTGCGCAATACAATCTTCTGATGCAGGATCATCCACGCCAGCACAGCCGTCAACAGCGGTGTTACGCTCATGACAATGAGCGTGTTGGCAACAGTGGTCATCGTCAGCGCGATCATGAAGCAGCAAAACATCACCGCCCACATCACGCCGGAAATCAGGCCGAACCTGCCCGCCGCAGCCACTTTGCCCAGCGCCTGCGATCTGTGCTGCCACAGCATTGCGCCGGCAACGAACAAACCCGCAAACAGGCTGCGCCAGAAAGTGACTTCAAAACCGTGGGCTGCATGCAGCTGCCGCGTCAGCACGCCGGCGATGCTCCATAGACTCGCAGCGGATATCATCAACAGGAGGGCCTTGCGATGCGTGGCGGGTGAAGTCATCTCAGAGCGTATCGTTTTATTTTTAAAATCAAAAAGAAAAATCCGTTTTGTCATGCCGCGAACGGCTGAGCAAAACGGATTTTCTCTTGCAGCAGGGCCGGATTGATCAGGCACCGCTGCAGCTGACGCCCCTATTATGCGGCGTCGCGCGAGGCTTTCTTGCGCTCATGTTCTTTCAGGTAGCGCTTGCGCAAGCGTATGCTCTTCGGTGTGATTTCAACCAGTTCATCATCGTCAATGAATTCCACCGCGTATTCCAGGGACATCTGGATAGGCGGCACCAGGCGAACCGCTTCATCCGTGCCGGAAGAACGCACGTTGGTCAATTGCTTGCCCTTGATAGGGTTCACAACGAGGTCATTGTCACGGGAATGGATACCGATGATCATGCCTTCATACACTGGGTCATTATGGCTGACGAACATGCGGCCGCGGTCCTGCAGTTTCCAGATGGCGTAGGCAACGGCAGCGCCGTCGTCCTGCGAGATCAGCACGCCATTGCGACGGCCGCCGAGTTCGCCCTTGGAATTGTCCACTGGTGCGTATTCATCAAAAATGTGGCTCATCAAGCCGGTACCGCGGGTCAATGTCATGAACTCGCCCTGGAAGCCGATCAGGCCGCGCGCAGGAATACGGTATTCCAGACGCACACGTCCTTTGCCGTCCGGTTGCATGTCTTGCAGGTCGCCGCGACGGCGGCCCAATTCTTCCATCACACCGCCCTGGTTGACTTCTTCCACGTCGATGGACAGCATTTCAAACGGCTCGTGGCGTACGCCATCCACCATCTTGAACACTACGCGCGGACGGGATACCGCCAGCTCATAGCCTTCGCGGCGCATGTTTTCGATCAGGATCGTCAGATGCAGCTCGCCGCGGCCGGACACTTCAAATGTCGTGTCATCACCGGTGTCGGTCACGCGCAAAGCCACGTTGGCTTTCAGTTCGCGGTCCAGGCGATCACGGATCTGGCGGCTGGTAACAAATTTGCCTTCGCGGCCTGCCAGTGGAGAGTTGTTGACCATGAAGTTCATGTTCAGGGTAGGCTCATCCACTTTCAGCATGGGCAGCGCGTCCGGCGTGTCGACTGCGCAAACGGTGGTGCCGATGCCCAGTTCTTCAATACCGTTGATCAGTACGATGTCGCCGGCAACTGCTTCATCCACCAATACGCGTTCCAGGCCCTTGAAATTCAGTACCTGGTTGATGCGTACCTTGCGCGGAGTGCTGTCCGGGCCGTCCATGATGATCACATCTTGCAGTGCCTTGACGCGACCGCGGGTAATACGGCCGATACCGATCTTGCCGACATAGGAATTGTAGTCCAGCGAAGAAATCTGCAATTGCAAAGGACCGTCAGGGTCATCTTCACGCACAGGAACGTGTTTCAGCACTGCGTCGAACAGCGGGTCCATGTTGCCTTCGCGGGCTTCGGAATCCAGGCTGGCGTAGCCGTTCAGTGCGGAGGCATAAACAACCGGGAAATCCAGCTGTTCGTCGCTTGCACCCAGTTTGTCGAACAATTCAAAAGTCTGGTTCACAACCCATTCAGTACGCGCGCTTGGACGATCAACCTTGTTCACGACCACGATAGGCTTCAGGCCCAGGGCCAATGCTTTACGGGTGACAAAACGTGTTTGCGGCATCGGGCCGTCAACTGCATCCACCAGCAGCAATACGCTGTCCACCATCGACAATACGCGCTCCACCTCGCCGCCGAAGTCGGCATGGCCCGGCGTATCAACGATGTTGATATGCGTGCCTTTGTACTCTACCGCGCAGTTCTTCGCCAGAATCGTGATACCGCGTTCTTTTTCCAGGTCGTTGGAATCCATGACACGGGTGTCGACTTGCTGGTTCTCACGGAAAGTACCGGATTGACGCAGCAATTGGTCAACCAAAGTGGTTTTGCCGTGATCGACGTGAGCGATAATGGCGATGTTACGTATAGCGCGTTTTGTATTTGACATGATAGCGATAGAGAGGGGGTGATCCAGATAACCCCGGATTATAGCATGTTGCGATGCAAGAAACCTAAAACATCAATAATTTCAATGAGTTAGTCTGTTTTTAGTTTAGCTGATTATGTTTTTGGCAGATAAACGGGGAAGCTAGCTGTGTTGTACTGTGGCGATCAGTCTTTCCGGCGCCAGGATGTCGTATTCCTGCAGTTGCGCCGACCCCAACAGTTGCCCGTCGGCAGTGCGATACACCCGCACCCGTCCTTGCTGCCCGGGCAACTCAACTGCCTCCTTGCCCAGCGCCAGGCGCTGCCCCTGCAGGAAACGCTTGGCCAGCACATCGTCCAGATGGATAGAGGGAAAGCTGGACAGCAGGGCATCCACCGGCGCCAGCAGCGGCAAACGCTGCTCTTCCGGCAATTCCGCCAGCGCTTCCAGCGTAATGGATTCCTGCAAGACCAGATGCCCGACCTGCGTACGGCGCAGTGCCTTCAGATGAGCGCCGCAACCGAGCGCATTACCGATGTCTTCGCCGAGCACACGGATATAGGTGCCTTTGCTGCAACGTACATTCAATGTCAGGAACGGAGCTTCGTAGCTGACCAATTCCAGCAAGTGTATCGTCACCGCCCTCGCCTCGCGTTCCAGCGTCACGCCGGCGCGCGCATATTCATACAGCGGTTTACCGTCGCGCTTCAGCGCGGAGTACATAGGCGGAACCTGCTGGATGTCGCCACGGAATTGCTGCAATACTGCCTGGATCTCATCAATGGATGCGTTCACCGGCCGGTTCCCGGTGACGTCGCCTTCGGTGTCACCGGTAGTGGTGGCAATACCCAGGTGCACGATGGTCTGGTAGGTTTTATCCGCTTCCAGCAAATCCTGCGAAAACTTGGTCGCTTCGCCAAAGCACAGCGGTAGCAAACCGGTCGCGAACGGATCCAGCGTGCCGGTATGGCCCGCTTTTTGCGCGTTGAACAAGCGTTTGGCCTTGATCAGCGCATCATTGCTGGACAAGCCCACAGGCTTATCGAGCAGCAATACACCGTGCACGGGAACACGTGTTCTTTTTTTAACCGGAGTCGTCATTTGAATTTATATACCGGCGAACGGGAAGTCCGCCAGCGGGTCAGTCTTCGTCGGCGTCTTTGGCGCGGCTGGCATTAGCTTCATCAATCAGCCTGGACATTGCAATACCGCGCATGGTCGACGTATCGTGGATGAAATGCAGCTGTGGAAGAGTATGGATGTGCAGACGCAAACCCAGTTGCGCGCGCAGGAAACCGGACGCCTTGAGGAGGGCTTCCACAGTATTCTTGATTGCTTCCGCATCGTCGGTCAGCGTCGTGAAATATACTTTCGCATGCGCGTAATCCGGCGTCAGCTGGACTTCGGTCAGCGTGATCATGCCGACGCGCGGGTCCTTCAGCTCGGACCAGATAATTTCCGCCAGATCGCGCTGAATCTGATCTGCTACGCGCAGACCGCGACCGGGGATGGTTTTACTATGTTTTGCCATAAACTTTCATCACACACCATAACTGATGGCGCCCAGCACATGCCGGGCGCCACATGGATTACAGCGTACGCGCTACCTCTTGTACTTCAAATATTTCCAACTGATCGCCAACCTGGATATCGTTGTAACCTTTCAGGGACAGACCGCACTCGAAGCCGGCCCGCACTTCTTTTGCGTCGTCCTTGAAGCGTTTCAGAGAATCCAGTTCGCCGGTCCAGGTCACCACGTTGTTGCGCAACAGGCGAACCGAGGAACCGCGCTTGACCAGGCCTTCTGTCACCAGGCAACCGGCAATTGCGCCGACTTTGCTGACCAGGAAAACCTGGCGCACTTCGACCATACCCAGAATGTGCTCGCGCTTCTCCGGAGTCAACATGCCTGACAAGGCTGCCTTGATCTCGTCCACTGCATCGTAAATGATGTTGTAGTAACGGATATCAACGCCGTTGGATTCCGCCAGCTTGCGGGCAGATGCATCGGCACGGGTGTTAAAGCCGATGATGACCGCTTTGGAAGCAACCGCCAGATTGACGTCGGATTCCGAAATGCCGCCAACCGCCGCGTGCACAACCTGTACGCGCACTTCGTTGGTGGACAATTTCTGCAAGGATTGCACCAATGCTTCCTGTGAACCCTGTACGTCGGTCTTGACGATGATAGGCAGGTTTTTCAACTCGCCTTCGCCCATCTGTTCGAACATGTTTTCCAGCTTGGCAGCTTGCTGCTTGGCCAGTTTCACGTCGCGGAACTTACCTTGGCGGAACAATGCAATTTCGCGTGCCTTGCGTTCGTCCGTCATGACCATCACTTCTTCACCGGCCGATGGAACATCGGTCAGGCCCTGGATTTCTACAGGGATGGATGGACCGGCTTCCGAGATATTGGAACCAGTTTCATCCAGCATCGCGCGAACGCGGCCATAGGATGAACCCGCCAACACGACGTCACCGCGCTTCAAGGTACCGGACTGAACCAGAATCGTTGCAACTGCACCGCGGCCTTTATCCAGACGCGCCTCAACAACGAGACCTTTTGCCGGCGCATCTTTCGGCGCCTTCAATTCCAGAACCTCGGCCTGCAGCAATACCTGCTCCAGCAAGGCATCGATGCCTTCGCCGGTTTTTGCCGATACCGACACGAAAGGTGAGTCACCGCCGTATTCTTCCGGCACAACGCTTTCCGCAACCAGTTCCTGCTTGACGCGGTCGAGGTTGGCGCCCGGTTTGTCGATCTTGTTGATCGCCACGACCAGCGGCACGCCTGCGGCTTTCGCATGCGCAATCGCTTCCTTGGTCTGCGGCATCACGCCATCGTCAGCTGCCACCACCAGGATAACGATATCGGTCGCTTTGGCACCGCGGGCACGCATCGCCGTAAAGGCTTCATGGCCCGGCGTATCCAGGAAAGTAATCATGCCGCGTGGTGTTTCCACGTGGTATGCGCCGATGTGCTGCGTAATCCCACCGGCTTCGCCGGAGGCAACCTTGGCACGACGGATGTAATCCAGCAACGATGTCTTACCATGATCGACGTGACCCATCACCGTCACCACAGGGGCGCGCGGGAAAGATTCAAAGTCGGCATGTTCAGTGCCATCGGCCAGCATCGCTTCCGGATCGTCCAGCTTGGCGGCAAACGCCTTATGGCCCATTTCCTCGACCAGGATCAATGCAGTTTCCTGATCCAGTACCTGGTTGATCGTTACCATCTGGCCCAGCTTCATCAATTGCTTGATCACTTCGGATGCCTTGACCGACATCTTGTGCGCCAGCTCGGCGACAGTGATCGTTTCAGGAACGTAGACGTCCTTCACAATCGCTTCTACCGGAGCCTGGAAGTTGGTTTCACGGTCATCATGGTGGCTATTGCGACGGCCACCCTTGCCGCTCTTCCAGCCGTCACGGCCGCCCGACGAATCACCGCGGGTTTTAATGCCGCCGCTGCCGCGTTTTTTGTCATCCTGCCAGGTGGAGGACACATTTGCCGATTTGATCGACTTCTTGTCCGCCACAACCGGTTTCTTCTCGTCTGCCTTGGCAGCAGGCTTCTTGTCCGTCGGTTTTTTATCCGTAGGCTTATGCAAGGTGCCTTCCGCGACTTTCGGCGCAGCGGCTGCCGCAGCAACCGGTTCCGGCGCTTTCACCGGACGGCGCTGCGCGTTCATCATTTCCTTGATCTGCGCTACTTCGTCAGCCACTTTCTTGCGGGCGACTTCGGTAGCAGCAGCGCGTTCGGCGGCTTCCTTGGCATCCACGGCAGCTTTTTTCTTCGCTTCTTCAGCAGCAACGCGTTTTTTATCGTCTTCTGGCTGAACTGCTTTGACTTCCGCCGGCTTGGCTTCCACAGGCTTCGCATCCGAAGCCGGCTTGGCATCTGCCTTTTCCGAGTTGGAGGCAACTGCTGCGCGAGCTTTTTCTTCCGCTTCCGCTTCCGCCTTGGCTTCCGCAGCGGCAGCCAGTTCAGCTTCACGCATGGCTTGCGCCTGTGCTTCTTTTTCAGCTTCCAGCTTGGCCAGGTGTGCCTGCTTCTCCAGCAATTCGGCTTCCTGGCGTGCTACCAACTCCGCTTCGCGGCGCATATCTTCTTCGCTTGGCGCCGGCTCAGGGGCTTCGCCACCGGCAGCCGGACGCGCCAGCTCTTCAGCAGTCGGCTCATCGCGCTTGACAAAAGTGCGTTTCTTGCGGACTTCCACCTGGATCGTACGGGATTTGCCAGTGGCATCCGCCTGCTTGATCTCTGTTGTTTCCTTGCGTGTCAGCGTGATCTTTTTCTTTTCAGCATCGGCAGAAACACCGTGCGAACGACGCAAATGATCCAGCAGCCGATCTTTATCTTCCTTCGACAACGAATCGGACGTCGAGCTTTTACTGACGCCTGCGGCACGCAATTGCGTGAGCAGCAAATCCGCTGACATCTTCAGCTCGGTGGCAAATTGGGCTACATTGTTACTCGCCATTCAGTCCTCTTTTTCTATGTGCGCATTATGATGATGAAACTCGTTTTTACTACTTGGCTTCTACGAGTTTCCAGGCTTTGGCCAACAACGCCTTCGCCTGTTCATCATATTTAGCGTCGATGAGCTTCATCTCATCATCGGTCACATCTTCAAATGCATTTTTAATCAATTGGCGCGCACGATCGGCCGACAATGCCAAAATCGCTCCAAACTCGTCATATGCCAGGCCGGCAAATTGTTCCAGCGTCTTGATGCCGGACAGGCCCAGTTTGCCGGCTGTTACACGGCTCATGCCTTCGAGGTTGATCAACGCGTCTTCCACGCCTTCAACGCCTTCTTCCGACGCAATGGCTTCCGTCAACAACGCATCCCTTGCGCGGTTGCGCAGTTCGTTGACGGTATCTTCGTCAAACGCGTCGATTTCCAGCATTTCGCTGATAGGCACATAGGCAATTTCTTCCAGGCTGGAGAAACCCTCATCCACCAGGATGTCTGCCACTTCCTGGTCAACGTCCAGCCGTTCCATGAACAGTACGCGGATGCCAGCAGTTTCCTGCGCCGCCTTGTTCGCAGATTCTTCCGCGGTCATGATATTGATCTGCCAGCCGGTCAGTTCCGCTGCCAAGCGTACATTCTGGCCGCTGCGGCCGATCGCGATCGCGAGATTTTCTTCATCCACGACGACGTCCATGCCATGCTTTTCTTCATCCACCATGATGGAGGAGACATTGGCCGGCGCCAGCGCGCCGATGACGAATTGCGCAGGATCTTCCGACCACAGCACGATATCAACACGTTCGCCGCCCAGTTCGCCCGTCACAGCCTGCACGCGCGAGCCGCGCATGCCGACGCAGGTGCCGATAGGATCGATACGCTTGTCATTGGTGAATACGGCAATTTTTGCACGCACGCCAGGATCGCGGGCTGCGGATTTGATGATCAGCGAGCCTTGTTCAATTTCAGGCACTTCCAGCTCAAACAGCTTCATGATGAACTCGGGCGCGGTACGCGACAGAATCACCTGAGGGCCGCGGGCATTGCGGTCTATGCGCAGTATGTAGGCACGTACACGGTCGCCTACGCGCAGATTTTCCTTAGGGATCATCTGGTCGCGTGGCAGGCGCGCTTCTATCTTGCCGGATTCAACGACAGCTTCGCCGCGCTCCATACGCTTGATAGTGCCGGTCACCAGCGAGTCGCCGCGCTCAAGGAAGTCCGCCAGGATTTGCTCACGTTCCGCATCGCGGATGCGCTGCAAGACAACCTGCTTGGTGTCTTGCGCAAAACGACGGCCGAAATCGACAGACTCGATGGCTTCTTCTATATATTCATCCACTTCGATATCTGGGATCTGTTCCACCGCTTCGAAATGCAGGATTTCCTGGTCAGGCAATTGCAGGCCGGCGTCATCAGGCACTACGTGCCAGCGGCGGAAAGATTCGAATTCGCCGGATTCGCGATCGATCGATACGCGAATATCAACCTCTCCTTCATAGCGCTTCTTGGTCGCCTGCGACAACGCATGCTCCAGTGCACCAAAGACGATATCCTTATCGACGTTTTTTTCACGCGCCAGCACATCAACCAATAACAAAACTTCGCGACTCATGCTTTGCGACTCCTAAAATCCACTTGCGGCACCAAACGTGCCTTATCCACATCGGCGAGCGTAAACTCCAGCATTGCCGCCCCGTCTTTACCTTCAAATTCCAGCTTCAGCGTATCGCCTTCAGGCTCATGCAATACACCTTCAAATGTTTTGCGATTCGGCGTTCCCGGCATGGGCAGGCGCAACTTCACGGTGACCTTTTCGCCGGCAAAACGCACAAAATCGCTGAATTTCTTCAACGGCCTGTCCAGGCCGGGTGAAGAAGTCTCCAGCCGCTCATAATTCACATTTTCGACCGTCAACACGTGGGACAACTGGTGACTGACTTTCTCGCAGTCTTCGACTGTGATATTTCCCTTCTCCGCATCCTCCGGCAAAAAATCGATATACACCCTGAACAGGCCGCGTTCAGCCTGCTCAAAGTCCACCAGATCGTATCCGGTACCGTTGACGGTTTTTTCTATTAATTCCAGCAACTGCAAAACTATTCTCCAAAAATGCCAATATCGCGTTCAGATCCAGGCCAGGCCTTGCGGCGTCATGCTGCGCTGCCCTACAACAGGACATGCAGGAATCGCAGCGCCAAAAAAAAATGGGCAAAGCCCATCTTTTTAATGCAATGCCACATAAACGACCAATGAACCAGTTACGCATTCAATACGGGCAAAATCTGCTAACTACAAGATTATAAACGATTATTTACTGTGTCGCAATGACAAAAGTTCTGAATTGACCCCATACGGCGAGCCTTTAAACAAAAATCGTGCCAAAGTAGTCAATATTTTCTTTTCATTAATCAAAACGATGAAGGCCCTTCGCAAAGGCTTCGCCCGTTTTAATTTCTTCAAAGAAAATTTTTACAATCCTGCCAACTTATTTACCGCGTGCTCGCCGGCGCTGAGCAATGCCCTGGCCAATTGCCTGGCCGCTACCGCGCATCGTGCCGCCGCCACGCCTGTGTCCCGCATCCGGGAAACCCAGCGCAGTTTGCAAAGGGTCGGGCTGGCGGCTACGGCCCGCCGGTTTTTTATTTCCAAAATCTTTATTGCCAGCATCACGATTGCCGGTATCGCGGTTACCGAAATCACCGCCGCCGCGTGGTGCCGGTGCGCCAAAAGGCTTACCGAAAGGCTTGTCAAACGAGCGTGCAAACGGATCTGCCGGACGCTGCGCCTTGTTGCCATCGGCCCTGAAATTACCGCCCTTGCCCTTCGCCGCAGCGCCCGCCGTCTTGTCACCGCCCGCTTTTTCCAGGCCACTGATCTTCAACAGGTCGCGCACTGCAGCCTCTTCCATCTCTTCCCAACGACCGCGTTTCAGGCCGGACGGCAGGGTCATCGCGCCGTAGCGGGTGCGTATCAGCCTCGACACCGTCAAACCGATTGCCTCGAACATGCGACGCACTTCGCGGTTTCGGCCTTCACCGATAATCACGCGATACCACTTGTTGACGCCTTCGCCGCCGCCATCCATGATTTTGGAGAACTGCGCAAGACCGTCGTCCAGCTCAACGCCGTTCAACAGCTTCTGGCGCATACCCTCTTCCAGCTCGCCCAGTGTCCTGACCGCGTACTCGCGCTCAATGCCGTAGCGGGGATGCATCAGCCGGTTGGCCAGATCGCCGGAGGTCGTGAATAGCAGCAAGCCTTCGGTGTTGTAATCCAGGCGACCCACAGCAAGCCATTTGCCGGCCTTCATCGTCGGCAGGCTGTCGAAGACCGACGCGCGGCCTTCCGGATCGCTGGTGCTGACGATTTCGCCCGCAGGCTTGTGGTACATCAATACGCGTGGCGGCTTCTTGCTGACCTTGCGCTGTATGGGCTTGCCGTTGATGCGCACCTGGTCGGTCGGCAAAATACGCTGGCCGATATGGGCCGGCTCACCATTGACTGAAACACGTCCGGCAACGATCAGATCCTCCATGTCGCGGCGCGAGCCCAGGCCGGCCTCTGCCAGCACCTTATGCAATTTAGGCGCATCGTCATCTGCAGTCAGGTCGCGGCGAACCGGTTTGGCCTGGCGCTTGCCCTTGGAGTCCGCTTCAGCGTGCGCAGCATCAAACGCTTCGGACGTCACAAAAGAAAATACCTCATCCGCACCACCTGCATTGGCACGACCGCCCTGGCGGCCGCCTTTGGCGGGCGGACGCTTGTTACTACCGCCATTGCCGTTTCCGCTGTTGCCGGCGTTACCGCCATTTTGAGTGCGAGGCTCGGCATTGTCGGCGCGCGGCGCGCGGGGCTCCCGCGGAGGCCTGTCGCTGCCGTCGGCACGCTTGCCTGCATCATTCTTCTTCCTCGGATTGCGCGCGCGCGGCTTGCCGGCTTCGCCCGCAACGCCTTCCGCAGCTACCGCCACATTGCCATCGCTATCAAGCGCAGACTCAGAATGTCCTGCTTCCTCAGCACCTGGTGCAGCCTGTTCCGCGCCACCCTCCGGCCTGGCACGCGAACGCCGCATATTCCTTGGCCCCCGGACGCCACGTTTGGCAGGCCTGGCAGCCACATCGCCGCCCTCGGAGGATTCTGGAGCGGGAGCGTCAGCCTTGACGTCGTCTGGATTATTTGTGTTCATTATCTGCTTCTATATTTGGCTGGCTGAGCGACGCATCCGCCTCGGCTTCATTTGCCAGATTGTTAATTGGCGCTTCAGCTGCCGCAACGATGCCGGCATGGTCCTGAAGGTTCTCATTCTGAGCGCCCGCCACAGCCTCTGCTGCAGGGCCGGCAAGTACTTGATCGTTTTTGGTCGGAACAGGGGTTTGTCCGTCCTCCTCCGCCACGGCGGTGTCTACCGCAACATCCTGTTCATGCATCTGGCCGGTCTGCGCCTCATCCTGCTGCACAGAAGGCTCCGCAATTTGCCCGTCTTCCGACGCCTGCTCCAGCGGCAACGCCTCGGACAATGCCTGCGCCTCAGCCCCTGCAGAGCCGTCTGCCGCACCGTCGCCGGAAGCCACCTGCACCGCAGTAGCAAACATTCCCTCTTCCAGCGCATCCAGTTCCGGCACGCCCGCGTCGGCAACATCGCCCTTGCTGACCTGCTGCAACGGGGGCAGCTGATCCAGCGACGCCAGCCCAAGGTCATCCAGAAATTGCTTCGTCGTCGCAAACAATGATGGCCGGCCGGGAACATCCCTGTGGCCTATGGTTTCTATCCACCCGCGATCTTCCAGCGTCTTGACCATTTGCGAATTCACAGTAACGCCACGGATTTCTTCAATGTCACCGCGCGTTACCGGCTGCCGGTAAGCGATGATGGCCAGGGTTTCCAGCGTGGCGCGCGAATACTTGGGCGGCTTTTCAGGATTCAGCCTGTCTATATAGGCTCGCATCTCGGGCCGGCTCTGGAAACGCCAGCCGGTAGAAAGACCGACCAGTTCGATACCCTTGTCAGCCCAATCGCTGCGCAATTGCTCCAGCATGGACTTGATGGTGTCCGCACCGACAACATCATCTTGATCATCGCTGTCGAGAAACAGCTTTTTCATGGTATTGACGGTAAGCGGCTCATGCGCGCATAACAACGCAGTTTCGAGGACTCTCTTGGCCTCAGCAGTATTCATGCAAACTCTTTAGTTTTATAAGCAGAACGTAGCATTGAATAAGGCTAGATACCTAGCCTCACAAAATACCAATGCTGTTATTTTTCACTGTATTCGCCATCAATGATGCAACGGCGTACCGCCAGTGGGCGCCACTCAGGCAATATTGGATCAGTACCGTCTTCCCTCACCGGCAGACTGGAATGACAAGCATCATTACAATCGCGGGGACAGCAGATCAATTAGTAGACACTGGATTGTAGTCCAGATTTTCCATTCTGATCAAAAAATAATAATACCGCTAATAAAAAAGCCACGTTATTACGTGGCTTTTTTAATGTAACTGGTTGCGGGGGCAGGATTTGAACCTACGACCTTCGGGTTATGAGCCCGACGAGCTGCCAGACTGCTCCACCCCGCGTCTGAAGAATGAAACTATACATGGTTTTGCTGCTTTGCGCAAATTCTTTCTTAGATTTCCATTAAGCAAGCAGACGGACGCAAGCATAAAGCCATTACAGAGACGCTCCCGGTACGGGTTGAAGCGCCTATCGCATACGCGCCTGCAACTGGAAATTTTCTGTTGCAGTGATACACTCCCATATCAGAACGAAAATTAGCCATGCTTATGGCGCTGCCGATAAACGGCGGGCCGTCTCCTTACCGATTACCTCTAGCCGATATATGAAATTTTGCTCCGAATGCGCGACACCGGTCGTAGTGCAGATTCCGGCCGATGACACCCGCGAACGCTTTGTCTGCCCTGCGTGCGGCACGATCCATTATCAGAACCCTAAAATGGTAGTCGGCTCCATTCCCGTGTGGGAGCAAGACGGCGTCGTGCGAGTGCTGCTGTGCAAGCGCGCGATAGAACCGCGTTACGGCTACTGGACGCTGCCGGCCGGCTTCATGGAAAACAATGAGACCACCGGACAGGCAGCGCAAAGGGAAACCGAGGAAGAAGCCGGCGCCAATATTCAGCTGCATGAACTGTTTTCCATCCTTAACGTGCCGCATGTGCACCAGGTGCATCTGTTCTACCGCGCCACGCTGCTGGACCTGGACTATAAGGCTGGTGTAGAAAGCCTGGAAGTGCAGATGTTTGCGGAAAAGGATATTCCGTGGGACGATATCGCCTTCCCTACCGTCAGCCATACGCTGAAATTCCTTTTTGCCGACCTGGCTAAAATCCGCGATGGCGCCGGCAGCTACGGCGTGCATGCGCTGGACATCTTCAAACCCATGCGCAGCGCCACCTGAGTTGAGGGCAGCGCAGAACCAGAGCGAAGCCGCCTGCAGGAGCATGCATTGATACCCTGGCTGGAAGCCGATACCCCGTTCCCCGACGTCTCCCTGGCACTGAAGGATGAAGACGGTGCTGCCGGCCTGCTCGCGGCAGGTGCAGACCTGTCGGCAGACCGGCTGCTGGATGCTTACCGGCACGGTATCTTCCCCTGGTTCTCGGAAGGCCAGCCGATACTGTGGTGGTCCACCGATCCGCGCATGGTGCTGATGACAGACGATTTCAAGGTATCCGACAGCCTGAAGAAAAAACTCCGGAAGATAAGCAGGGACGGCCGTTGGGAAATCCGCTTCGACAGCGCCTTTGAACAGGTGATGCGCGCATGCGCCGCACCGCGCAGGGACGGCGCAGGCACCTGGATATCCGAAGAGATCGTTGCCGGATACACTGAACTGCACCGGCGCGGCCATGCCCACTCGTCCGAGGTCTGGCTGGACGGTCAACTGGCCGGCGGCGCTTACGGTGTATGCATAGGCCGCATGTTCTATGGTGAATCGATGTTTGCCAGGGTCAGCGACGCCTCCAAGATTGCGCTGGCCCACCTAGTGCACTTCCTGTCTGCGCAAGGCGTAAAAATGATAGACTGCCAGCAGGAAACCTCGCATCTGGCCTCTCTAGGGGCCGCGCCGATACCGCGTACAGAATTTATTGACAGGTTGCAACAAGCTATCGTTGCACCGGACATCAGGGACTGGGCGCCCATTCCCTGGGAAATGAAAATGAGTACCCCGTGAGTCAACTCAACGAACTGCCGTTTTCCAGCATACAGTTTTATGCGACTGCCCCCTATCCATGCAGCTACCTGGATGGCCTGCAGGCGCGTTCGCAAGTAGCCACGCCAGCCCACCTGATCAATGCCGACGCCTATTCGGAATTGGTCAAGAACGGCTTCCGCCGTAGCGGCATTTTTACCTACCGACCGCATTGCGACGGCTGCAACGCCTGCACGCCGGTCAGGGTAAGAACGGCAGAGTTCATCCCCAATCGCAGCCAGCGCCGCGCAGAAAGCAAGCATGGCGGGCTGACGACGCGAATCACCACGCTGGCCTATGTGCATGAACACTACGCGCTCTACCTGCGCTACCAGAACGCCAGGCATGCCGGCGGCGGCATGGACCACGACAGCCGCGACCAGTACGCGCAGTTCCTGCTGCAAAGCCGCGTGAACACGCGCCTGGTCGAGTTCCGGGATGAACAGGATGTGCTGCGCATGGTCAGCATCATCGATGTGCTCAACGACGGCCTGTCTTCTGTATATACCTTCTACGATCCGGACGACGCCGGCGCTTCCTACGGCACCTATAACGTACTGTGGCAGATCCGGCAGACTCAGGAGCTCGACCTGCCCTACCTGTACCTGGGCTACTGGATCAAGGCCAGCGCCAAGATGGCCTACAAGACCAACTTCAAGCCGCTGGATGCACTGCTACTCGGCCAGTGGCAGGACCTGCAGGTGTAATGCTTGTGCGGAGCAGGGCAAGGGCACTACCTGCCCTTGCCCATCGGCAGGCCTGCCCAAACAATCCCTTTTCTTTCCAACGTTTTTAACGCCTTTATTTTATGTCCGACAAACTGTTATATGCCCTGGCACGCCCCGTCCTGTTTTCCATGGACGCAGAAGAGGCCCACCATTTCACCCTGCCGGCGCTGAAGCGCGCCGCGGCAATGGGCCTCACCAGGCTTATTACAAAACCTGCGGCGGATCCACGTACCGTGATGGGCATCCACTTCCCCAATCCGGTCGGCCTGGCAGCGGGCCTGGACAAGGATGGCGCCTATATCGACGGACTGGCAGCGCTGGGCTTCGGCTCCATAGAGATAGGCACGGTCACACCGCGCGCGCAGCCTGGCAACCCTAGGCCACGCATGTTCCGCCTGCCTGCGGCCCATGCCATCATCAACCGCATGGGTTTCAATAACGGCGGTGTGGATGCCTTCGTCAGCAATGTGCAGGCCTCCCGCTTCTACCAGGAAAAGCAGGGCGTACTCGGCCTGAACATCGGCAAGAACGCCGCCACGCCGATAGAAAATGCGGCCGAAGATTATCTGCATTGCCTGGCCAAGGTGTATCCATATGCCAGCTACGTCACCGTCAACATTTCGTCGCCCAACACCAAGAACCTGCGCCAACTGCAAGGCGCCAGCGAACTGGATTCGCTGCTGTCCCAGTTGAAGGATGCACAGCAAAGGCTGGCAGACCAGCACAAGCGCTACGTCCCTATCACACTGAAGATCGCGCCGGACATCGACGATGAACAGGTGAAGAACATTGCCGATGCGCTGCTCAGGCACAAGATAGACGGTGTGATCGCCACCAATACCACGATCACACGCGATGCCGTCAAAGACCTGAAGTACGGCACCGAGGCCGGCGGGCTGTCGGGCGAACCGGTGTTCGAGCTGTCCAACAAGGTTGTGCAGGCGCTCAAGGCTGAGCTCGGAGATGCCTTGCCTATCATCGGCGTAGGCGGGATCTTGTCCGGCGCAGATGCTGCTGCCAAGATGGCGGCGGGTGCATCGCTGGTACAGCTGTATTCCGGCCTGATTTATCGCGGCCCGGCATTGGTGCGCGAGTGCGCTGCAGCCTTGCGCAAAAACAGATAAAGTAAGGCCATCTTTAACCCACCTCATTCGACCATGCAAAAGATCCAACTCGGCACCAGCAACCTGCAAGTCACCAAAATCTGCCTGGGCACCATGACCTTCGGCGAGCAAAATACCGAAGCGGAAGCACATAGCCAGCTGGACTACGCATTGGAGCGCGGCATCAATTTTATTGATACCGCCGAGATGTACCCGGTACAGGCGCGTGCCGAAACCACGGGCTCCACCGAAAGATACATCGGCACCTGGCTGAAGAAATCCGGCAGGCGCAGCGATATCGTCCTGGCGACCAAGACAGCAGGACCTTCGCGCGGCTTCGGCTGGATACGCAACGGCAATACCGACCTGACGCCGGAAAATATCCGCGCCGCAGTAGAAACCAGCCTGCAAAGGCTGCAGACCGACTACATCGACCTGTACCAGTTGCACTGGCCCAGCCGCAATGCCCCCATTTTCGGCCAGCGCACTTTCGATCCCACATTGGAACGGCCGTCTGTCGCCATTGAAGAAACCCTTGGTGCGCTGGATGAACTGGTCAAGTCCGGCAAGATACGCCAGATCGGCGTCTCCAATGAAACGCCGTGGGGCGTCAGCGAATTCATCAAGCAGTCAGAGAAACATGGTCAGGCGCGTATCGTCTCCATCCAGAACCCCTACCACCTGATGAACCGCAGTTTTGAACAGGGCCTGGACGAGACCTGCTTCCGCGACCAGGTGGGCCTGCTGGCGTACAGTCCGCTGGCATTCGGCCAGCTCAGCGCCAAATATGCGGACGACGCCAATGCACGCGGCAGGCTGACGATTTTCCCGCCAACCTGGAGCCCGCGTTATATGCGTCCCGGCGTGCTGGTCGCGGTAAAACGCTATGCGGAACTGGCGCGCGCCAACGGGCTGACGCCTGCACAGCTGGCGTTGGCCTGGTGCTACTCGCGCTGGTTTGTCGCCAGCACCATCATCGGCGCCACCAGCATGGCCCAGCTGAAGGAAAACATAGACGCACTGGACATCAAACTATCCGATGAACTGGTCAGCGCCATTAACGCCATCCATGCAGAGATGGCCAACCCGGCGCAATAAACAGCAGATGCACAACTAAAAAAGGCCATGCGTTGCATGGCCTTTTACTTTCATTGATCGCTCGACACAGCATCACTGCGGCTTCTGCGCACGGACCACAATGGGCACATTGCACAGCTCTATATATCCCGCGGCATACTTGTACCAGTCGCCACCCCGGTTCCTCTGCGCATCCACAATCGCCTTGTAGGTTGGTGTGTCGGTGCGTATCACTTCAAGCCTGCTGCGTTCCTCGGCGGGCACATCGGCAGCAAGGCGTATGGATCTGATCGGCACCTGCTGTTCCGGTTTTTCATAAAACCCCAGCGGACCGGTGCCGCGCGGCAGCGACGACAACAATTCCATTCCCTGCATCACGCGGCCCACCAGTGTTACATTGCGGTCCAGGTGACGCGGCGCATGGCCGGTTACCACATAGAGCTCTGCCCCGCCGCCGCTGTCTGCGTCGTTATCTCGTCCGGCGCCGACCATGCCATAGCAATGGGCCAGCCATGCGCGTCCGGTTTTGGGGTCGCGCCCTGCCGGAAAACCGTTGGCAATGCCGACCTGCGGTGCATACCCGTCGGCATCCGGCAGGCGGGTAAAAGGCAGGCCGGCGGCATACTTGACTGTAAACTCTTCCGGCAGTGTTTTCCTGGCGGTTTTGATCTCTTTTTTTCCGTCGGGGTCGCCCCACTGCACCACATAGTTATCCTGCGAACGCAGGATCGTCAGACCATCGAAGTAATGCTCACGCACCAGCGCCTTGATGTTGGCAACGTGCTTAGGCGCAAAGGTGGACGCCAGCTCTATCACCACCCTGCCCTGCGGCAGATCGAGGTACAGCGTGTTGTCGCTATCCAGCGGACGCCAGTCGGCAGCGCCGGAGGCCTTGACCAGCTCGGCCATCGTCGGTCTGGCGGCCTTGTCCTTTGCCTGCGCAACACCACCAACCAGCGCAACGCACAAAACCAGGGCCAGCGTGCTGGCGCGAGAATCAAAAATGTACATCAGGGGCTCCTCTATTTTTCTTGCCGTGACTTGTCTGCGGGGATTGTTTATTATCTATTAATACCAATGGCAAAGTTACGCGAGCCGCGCCCATTTGTCCAGACAACACACAAACAGGAGACGACAATGAACATGAAGATCCGCCACCATGCAATGCTGGCGATGGTGACAGCGATGCTGCTCAGTGCCTGCGCAATGCCCGCCGCAAACAAGCCCGCAGCCGACGCCGCGCCGCCGCTGGTCTTCGTGCACGGCAATGGCGATACCGCAGCCTTGTGGCAAACGACCTTGTGGCGCTACGAATCCAATGGCTGGCCGCGCGAACGCCTGTTTGCCATCGACTTTCCGAATCCGCTGGCACGTGATGAAGACGACAAACTGCAACCAGGCCATACCTCCACGACGGAACAAAGAGATTATCTGGAAGCAGAAATCGATAAGGTGCTGAAGACTACCGGCGCAAGCCAGGTCGTGCTGATCGCCAATTCGCGCGGCGGCAACGCTGTGCGCAATCTGGTGCAAACTGAATACCAGGCCGGCCCGGACGCCGTCAAGGTAAGCCATGCAATACTGGGCGGCACGCCAAACCACGGCGTATGGGCAATCAAAGGCTTGCGAGAGGCAAATGAATTTTCCGGCACCGGCCCCTTCCTGAGCATGCTGAATGCGCCGAAGAATGCCACCGGCGATGAAGTAACCGGGCCGGTGAAATGGATGACGGTGCGTTCGGACAATAACGACAAATATGCACAGCCCGATGGCATCTGGATAGGCGCCAAAGGCACGCCGACCAATATTCCCTATACCGGCCCTGAACTGAAAGGCGCCAGCAATATCGTCATCGCCGGCCTGGACCACAGGGAAACCTCCTATAGCCCTGCCGCCTTTGCCGCGGCCTACAAATTTATTACCGGCGCAGCCCCTGCAAGCCTGGAGATCAAACCGGAAGCAAGGGTCAGGCTGAGCGGCAAAGTAAGCGGCCTGGGAGCAGATCCTAAGAACGCCGCTTCCGGCAATTACGGCAACAATCTGCCGCTGCCTGGCGCGCAGCTGGACATTTACGCCGTTGAAACGGCGGCCGGCAAGTCGCCGGGCGCACGCATCGGGGGCGCCGCCTACAGCAAGCACATAGGCAGCGATGGCCTGTGGGGGCCGTTCGATACACAACCGGGCACCGCGTATGAATTCGTCATTTCAGCGCCGGGCTATGCCGTTACGCACATTTACCGCAGCCCTTTCCCGCGCTCCAGCAATATTGTCCATCTGCGCGCAGAAAGAATCGCGGACAGCGACAAGGAAGCAAAATCCATCGTGATATTGACACGCCCGCGCGGCTACCTGGATGCGGCGCGCGACAAGATGCTGCTGGATGGAAAAGCGCCGCCCGGCCTGCCGCCGGCAGGCGCAGGCCTGTCCGCCAGCAAGCTGAAGCTGCCCGTCAATGCGCAGCGCAGCATCAGTGCGGAATTTAACGGGGAAAAAGTCTATGGCCAGACATGGGATGCCACCCAGGGCCATCTCGTATTCCTGGAGATCAGCCAGTAAGTTTCATTTCGGCCTTATTGCGGAGGCGCCGGCTTCGTGCATTGGGCGTCCTTGAACGGCCCCTTCAATATCTCCCAGCCGGGGCCGGGAGATACCTGCGAACAGATCGTATAGTCGTTAAACCGGCTATGCCATCTGAAATACGCCGCCGGCCCCGCGAATGCGGCAGACGCCGCCAATGCCAGTACCAGTCCAATCGCGGCAACAGCACCTGCACTCGCCGCCCGGGAATTCACGCAGCCCCCAACAAGTTGGACGCGGGAGAATAGGCATCTGCCTGAATATCGCAATCGCTGATATTAAGTGCGGCCATCTTGTACTCCCGTTGAATGCTGGTTGAAAAAATCATACAAATTATGCTTTGAGAATGCACAGCAAATATAGCGCATTTTCCTAGCGGGCGCCCGCCGGCAAATCAAAGTACGTATATCGATATGCGTTTATATACGTTTTTTTCCCGCAAGCATGCTGCTACCCTGCTTTCTACCCCTTTATTACCCAGGCCTTCCGCCGTCACACCGCATGCCGCTACCAGCGCGCATAGCATGAACAGTACGAGCGGCACGAGCAGCCAGACCCCGTTCGCCTTATGAATCAGATGAATCATCTTTCGCAGAGAAACCATGAGTAATGAACTTGCGCAAACGCAGACTGCGTTTGCTCCCCAATTTCCACGGCTGGGCGCTTTGTCCACTGATACAGCAAAGCCACGCCGCACGTCCGTCAAGGCATTCGCCGGCTTCGTGCTGGCGTGGGCTGTGCTGTTCCTGATCCTGAAAGGCATGCCCTTGCCCGCCGGTATGAGTGCTACCGCCAAGGCGACACTGGCCGTCATGGCCTGGGCCGCCATCATCTGGATATTTGAGGCGGTGCCGGTCGCAGTGTCCGGCCTGCTGATTCCCATGCTGCTGGTGCTGACCAATGCCGTTCCCGGCCTGGGCAAGGCGGCCGGCGGCTTTACCAACCCTGTCGTTTTCCTGTGCCTGGTGGCGTTCATCTTTTCCGCCATCATGCAGATCGCGGGGCTCGACCGGCGCATCGCGCTCGGCATCCTGAACAAGGTCAGGGTCCGTACCGTCAACGGTTTGATCTGGACCATGTTTGGTGTGAACCTGGTGCTGTGCTTCATCGTGCCCGCCGCCAACGCGCGCGCCGCCACGCTGCTGCCGGTCGTCAACGGCCTGACCGGCTTTTTCGGCGACAGCGAACAGGAGCGCAATGCCAAGAAGGCGATCGTCATACAAACGCTGGTCTACGGTTCCATGATCAGCGGCATGTGCATCCTCACTGCCCACCTGCCCAACCTGGTATTGAGCGGGCTGTTCAGCAGCGAATTGAAGCTGAATATCTCCTACCTGAACTGGCTCAAGCTGCAGTGGCCTTACCTCGGCATGTTCTTGCTGACGCAGTGGTGGGTGCAATACTATTTCCGTACCCGCCGCGTCAGCATACCGGGTGGCCAGGAAACCATACAAGCGGAGCAGCGTGCACTGCCCAAGGCCGGCAAGCAGGATAAATCCATACTCGTCGTGTTCGGCCTGGTGGCCGTGTTCTGGGCAACCGAGCAATGGCATAAACTGCCGACCGACGTCACTGCGCTGCTCGGCCTGGCTGCCATCTTCACTCCCGGCCTGCTGCAGATGAAATGGAAAGACATTCAGGACCGCACCATGTGGGGCACCGTGTTCCTGCTCGCCGGCGCACTGTCGATTTCCTCGGCGATCAGCAGCACCGGCCTGGCACAGTGGCTGGCATCGCAAATCCAGTCTGTCGCGCAGGGCCATCCATGGTGGGGCATCCTGCTGATCGTCATGCTGGGCACCCATGTGATACGCCTGGGCATGCTGTCCAACGTCGCTGCTGTCACCATGCTGGCCCCGGTATTGCTGGCGCTGGCGCCCAAGCTCGGCCTGCATCCGGTTGCCTTCACGATGCTGGTGGCAGATACCGACAGCTTTGCCTACATCCTGCCGACGCAGATCACTGCCGCCGTCATCGCCTACGGCAGCGGCGCCTTCACGACTGAAGACTACGCCAAGGTAGGCGTAGTGTCGGTGTTGATCGCAGTTGCCTACGGCATCGTGGTGATGGCGCCGTGGTATGCCCTGCAGGGCATACCTCTGTGGAACCCTGCTGCCCCATGGCCGTTCTGATCCGGCCCCGCCTGGACAGCTACTAACTACTATTAACAGATACCCACCATGACTACACAAGATCCTGCCGCAGCCGATGACTACGCCTTATTGCGGGATAAACTCGGCCTGCACTATGCGCCGCAAGGCCTGTACCTGAAAAACAAGAAACTGCCCTTTGTCGGCAGCGTCGCCTGCAATGTTGAGCGCGTGGAAGCGGGCAGCTGGCATGAGATTGTGCTGGACTATGAAGTCGGCGCATCCGGCCTGGCGGATGGCGCCTGGTTCAAGGCCACGTTCAAATTCTATTCCGACTGGGCGATCTTCCAGACCAGCGACCCCACGGCAGCCAACTTCATTTCTGCCGAATACCAGGCAGGGCCGCTGGTGCCGGGACAAAGCCCGGCCACCGTGCAATCGCTGAGCGTGCGCTTCGACCAGAAAGGCCATGAGAGACCATTCCAGAAAGCGGTTATCGTCGATATCGTCGACGGCTACCTGAACGCCGGTGACCACATCATCATCCGCCTGGGCGACCGGCGCGGCGGCGGGCCCGGCACGCGGGTGCAGACCTTTGTCGAAGACCAGTTCCGCTTCCGCTGCTACGTGGATCCGCTGGGAACATCGCGTTTTGTGCCGGTGCCCGGTGATATCGTGATTGACGTTGCGGCAGGCGCTCCGGCCCGCCTGCTGGTCAATGGCCCGCGTTTTGCGAGGCCGGGGCAAGAGTACGCAGTACGCTTCTCGCTGCAGGACAGGTGGGGCAATGCCTGCAAGGCCAATGGCGAAACGCTGCATCTGCAAGCTTATGCCGGTGACAGGCTGGTCTACGACAAACAGCACACGCTGCCCGAGAAAGGCTGGGCCAGTACAGGCGTGCAGGACCTGCCCACCGACAAGGGCTCGCTGCGCCTGCTTGCAGGCGCGCCGGGCCTGCGCGACGTCAGCCTCGCTACGGCACTGATCAGCGTCGATCCTTCGTTCCCGGCAGTACGTTCTTTCTACGCCGACCTGCATGTACACGCACACGATACCGTGGGCACCAACAGCCCGGCGTATAACGCTGCCTATGCGCGTGACATCGGCGGTATTGATGTGCTGGGCTATACCGCAAACGACTTCCAGATTACCGACGAAAACTGGCAGCTCGGTGTCGCCACCGTGGAAGAATTCAACCAGCCGGGCACATTCGTCTGCTACCCGGTTCAGGAGTGGTGCGGCAGTTCCACTGCCGGTGGCGACCATAATGTCGTCTTCCTGGATGACGGCAAACCCGGCTTTCCTTACAATCAGCGCGGCGAACACAACCGTACCTTCGTATGGAACGAAGACATGAAAGGCAGCGCAGTCAAACTGGGGCGCTGGCCGGTGGAAGAACTATGGGCCGCCTATATTGACGCGCCCGAGCAGCACCTGATCATGCCGCACGTGGGAGGCCGCCGCTATATACCGGATTGGCATCATCCCGAACTGGAACGGCTGGTGGAAATTGCTTCCAGCTGGGGGCATTTCGGCTGGCTCTACCAGGACGTCATACAGCGCGGCTACCAGATAGGCGTTGCCGCTTCCGGCGATGAGCACCGCGGCCGCCCCGGCGGAGGCCCGCCCGGTACGCAGGTATTCGGCGTCCACGGCGGGCTGACCGGCGTCATTGCAGAACAACTGGACCGGCGCAGCATAGGCCGGGCGCTGCGCGCGCGGCATACCTGGGCCACTACCGGCGAACATACGGCACTGCTGGTGCGCAGCGGCGACCACATCCAGGGAGACAGTTTCAGCCATCGTGGCGATGTTACGCTGGATTACCGTTTCCTGGGCCAAGCGGGCTGGGAAGAGATTGCCGCTTACGACCACAACGGCCTGCTATGGCAGCGCAACCTGCATGAAGAACTGGGATATTCAGACCGGCTGATCCGCCTGCGCTGGGGCGGCGCACGGATTCCCGACCGCTACCGCTGGGCCGTTTGGAAAGGCAGCATCACCATACGCAACGGCACCATCAACCGCGTGCAGTCGCATGGTTTTGAGCACAGCGAAGAAGTATGCTGGCGTTCGGGCCCGACCGAAATCAGCTTCCGCAGCGATACCTACGGAGATGCAGACAGCGTGGAGATCGACGTCAGCAATTTGCGCAACTGCATCATCACGGTGCAGGGCACGATAGACAGCTTCGTCAAAGTCGGTGATCCGCTAAAGCCGAATCCCTTCGTGCACCAGCCGGATTTTCACTGGCAGATCAGCGGTGCGGAGCTATTGGAACAAGGCGGGCTGAAGCTGGATCTGGGGGGCACCGAGCTGTTCCTGGCATTGGAAAGGCTGACCGAGAAAACCCTGCCCGCAGAGGTTGAGGGTTCGCTGCAAGTCGCCGCGGGCAATGCAGTGTTTGGCCACCGACCGGTCTATTTCACCGGCCGTCAGCGTGACGACAGCAAGGTGTGGTCGTCTGCGAACTTTATCCGGTTTGAGTAGAACCCAGCCCTTTACAACAATTCCTGGCGCGTGAACCGCCTCGGACCTGTAGCCTGGATGGAGCGTAGCGCAATCCGGGATGTATGCCGCAACCTGTGGGTCGCTCCCGGATTGCGCTGCGCTCCATCCAGGCTACGTTTTCCTTTTTTTCGTGCTCAGGCAGCCTGCTGCAAACGGTAGTTCGCCAGCTCGTCAATAGTCAGCATCACCAGGTCGTGCTGCTTTGCATAGGCCACGATGTCTTCACCCTTGGACATGCTGCCATCCGGGTTCATCAGTTCGCACAGCACGGCGGCCGGCTTCAGGCCTGCCATCATCGCCAGATCCACAGAACCTTCGGTATGGCCGCGCCGGTTCAGCACGCCGCCCGGTACCGCCCTGAGTGGGAACACGTGGCCGGGGCGTGCCAGGTCCGACGGCTGCGCATTGTCGGCAACAGCTGCCATGATTGTTGTCACGCGGTCCGCTGCCGATACGCCGGTAGTGACGCCATGAGTCGCTTCTATTGTTACCGTGAAAGCAGTTCCGTAGCGGCTGCCATTGCTGGAAACCATAGGGGGTAAATCCAGCTGTTGCAGCTTCTCATCGGTCAGGCACAGGCAGACGATGCCGCTGCAATCGCGGATCAGCATGGCCATGGTTTCGGTAGTGATTTTTTCGGCAGCCAGGATCAGGTCGGCTTCGTTTTCACGGTCGAAATCGTCCATCAGCAAGACCGGGCGGCCTTCGCGCATATCGGATAAGGCACGCCGCAATCGCTCGGCAAACGGTTGTTGCGAAGGCGGCAAGGCAGCGCCGTTTTTGGTATGCAGCGAGGCAGAAACGGGAACAGATACTAAATTGGTCATGATTGAAACGCTCCGGCAAAAATTAGCAAAAGACGTTTCAGGGGGAACAGTTTGAATAGCCGGACGCAGCCATCCACGGCAAGCCATGGAAGCACACTACTGCGCAGGCACATCTTCTCTCATCCGGACTATGACCGTCGGCCCTGGAATCACACCAGATCTGCTGACCTCAACGACACCACATCCACCTTAACGGTTTGATGTTTCATCTGATGAGCGCTCGCGGGCTTGTCCCGGCATTGCTGCCACTGAACTTACCGCCGGTGGGGAATTACACCCCGCCCTGAAGACGTACTACGTACAAGTCCGCTGTGTTGAAATGCTGACCTGCCCAAGAATTATACTAAAGAATTATTTTCCGCGTGGCACATCCATTTTTTTCACATTGGCGATTACATTGGCCGTTGATATCCTGCAAATATCTTGTAAAGTACCGGCTAACCCTGTTGACCGCGCTGCCATGCACAAAATTTGTTTTCCGCTTCTCTTTTCCCTGTCTTTATTCCTGCCTGCAGGAATGCCCTACGCACAAACGCCGGCGCCATCCGCTGTACCTCCTGCCGACGTCAGTGCCGGCCCCGATATAAAACGCCCCAAAATTTGTCTCGCGCTGTCAGGCGGCGGAGCGCGCGGTTTTGCCCACGTCGGTGTGCTGAAAGCACTGGAAGCGCTGAACGTACCGATTGACTGCATCGCAGGCACCAGCATGGGCGCCGTGGTCGGCGGCCTGTATGCTTCGGGCATGTCCGCCAATGAAATAGAAAAAAGGCTGGACGCCTTGAAGCTCAACGACGTGGCGCTGGACCGGGTGGACCGCCGCGCCCTGCCCCAGCCGCTGCGCGAGGAGGACGAGCAATATCCGCTGGGCGCTACCGTGGGCATCAGCAATAACGGGGTGCGCCTGCCGACCGGCGTGGTGCAGGCAACGCAATTCCTTGAACTGCTGCAAAACTGGACAGCCAAGATACCGTCGAATATCGATTTCGACCGACTGCCCATCCCTTTCCGTGCAGTGGCGACGGACCTGGAAAATGGCCAGATGGTCGTGTTCGACAAAGGGCCCTTGCATACCGCGATCCGCGCCAGCATGGCTGCGCCCGGGGTGTTCGCACCGATACAGGTTAACGGCCGCATGCTGACTGACGGCGGCCTGGTGCGCAACCTGCCGGTGGACATCGCGCGCAGCATGGGCGCGGACGTTGTCATTGCCGTCAATATCGGCACGCCGCTGCTGCCGCGTGACCAGTTGCAGACGTTTTTCAACATCAGCCAGCAGATGGTCAATATCCTGACCGAGCAGAACGTGCAGACCCAGAAGGCCAGCCTGCACGGCAACGATATCCTGATCGAACCCGACCTGGGCTCCATCAGTTTCATGGATTTCGGCCGCTCGACGGATGCATCGGTCATAGGACAAAAGGCGGCGCTGGAAATCAAGGACAAGCTGGCGGTGTTCAGCCTGCCGCCACACTTGTATATCGCGTTGCAGCAGGCGCGGCTGGATCCGCAACTGCCGTCAATCAACATCGGTTTTGTTGACGTTGCCGACAACGGCGCGATTCCGGAAAGCGACATTCGCCGGCAGCTGGACATTGCCATTGGCAGCCGGTATGACGCGGAGGAAATCAATCGCAAGCTGGCCGTGCTGAACAATTCGCGCGAATACGACAGCATCAACCACGAGCTGGTGCAGCGCGACGGCGAATACGGCGTGCGCATCAATGCCAATGGCCGCAACTGGGGGCCGCACTTCCTGCGCTTCGGCCTGGCATTATCCAGCGGCCTGGACGGCAACGGCGGCTACCGGCTGCAGATTGGGCATCGTCGCCCGTGGCTGACACCCGGCGGGCTGGAGTGGCGCAACGACCTGGAGTTCGGCAATACACTGTCCCTGCATAGCGAATTGCGGCAGCCACTGTTCGAGCGGGAAGGCATGTTTGTCGCTCCTTACCTGGATTTCCGGCAAAACACCCGCAACCTGTACCAGGGAGACACCCGCATCGCCGAATATACGCTGCGGTCGGAACAGGTGGGCATGGACCTGGGCATTCCACTTGGCCCGCAAAGCACTCTGGGCGAAGCGCGCTTTGGCATCGAAGCCAGCCGCCTGTATGTAAGGCCCTCAATTGGCGGCTTCCTGTCCGCCGATGAAGGTGGCGGCATCAACCTGACACCCTTGCCCAGCGCGGAATTGAAACAGGTTGGGCTCAAGGCGGCCTTTGTCATCGACCAGCTGGATGCGCCAGTGTTCCCGCGCGACGGCTACAAGCTGGATTCCCGCGTCTTTTTCGGACTGGAACAGACGCAGGGCAAATACCAGCAGGTGGAAGCCAATGCGCTGTGGGCGCGCAGCCTCGGGCGCAACAGCATCAACCTCAAATTCAGCGCTGCCGGCCTGTTCCAGTCGGGCGACCTGATCCGTGGCCTGGGCACGACGCTGGGCGGCTTCCAGCAATTATCCGCGTATCAGCAAGACCAGTTCTCGGGCAACTACATGCTGTACGGCAGTGCCACCTATCTGCTGCGGGCGGTGAATTTCGACCTGGCCGGGCAGAGCCTGTTCCTCGGTTCGTCGCTGGAACTGGGCAATACCTGGGACAGGCGCAGCGATATTTCACTGGGGTCCACCCGTAAGAGCCTGAGCCTGTTTGCCGGTTTCAGCAGCTTCATCGGCCCTATCTATCTAGGCTTTGCCGTGGGCAGCGGCGGCAACAAGAGCGTGTTCTTCCAGCTGGGCAGGCAATGACCAGCGGCGGCGCTACGGTAGCTACCATATCTACAACTCGAACTCCATCAGGTCGCGCCCTACGAACAGCTTACCCTGATAGTGCTTGCGCACGCCCTCGCTCCAGATGTCATGGGTAATGGCGGGATCGTCTCCCGGCACGAAATGGCTGAGCACCAGGTTTTTCACCTGCGCCGCGGCGGCAATCCTGCCGACGTCTTCGGTCACCGTATGCGAGGCATGCAGATGTTCCATCATCGTCCTTGCGTTCGGTACCCGCTTTGCCAGCGCTTCCAGCGCAGGGGCATACATGACCTCATGCACGAGATAGTCCGCGCCGCGGGCGAACTCAGCCAGCTTGGGGTTGTAGGCCGTGTCGCCGGAGAACACGATGGTCTTGCCCCCGGTTTCAAACTTGTACGCGTATGCATCCGCCAGCGGCGGATGAATGCTATGCATGGCAGTGACCTTGACCTGTTCGTTCACCAGCACCTGGCCCAGGTCCGTAATATCGTGCGCCTGTATCAGCTTGCGCAGGTCCGGCTTGCCCTCGTCGGCAACGCGGGTATCAATATCGATGTGGTTCAGCGCCATGAAGTCGCGCGTCATCTGTTCCAGACCCGGCGGGCCGTAGGTATCGATCTGATGGCTGAGCCCGCTGGACCAGGCGTTATACAGCAGGTTGCCGTATTCCAGCTCATGGTCGGAATGATGATGCGTGATCAGTACATAACGGACGGTTTCCAGCGTGACCCCGGCCTTCAGCAACTGCTGCGACACGCCGTAGCCGCAGTCGATGACGTACGGCACGCCGCCTATCAGCAACAGGTTCGACGCATTCATGCGCGTGAATTTGCCCAGGTTCTTTCCCGTATCTCCCACGCGGGGGCCGCCCCGCGTGCCCAGCAGCACCAGCTTGACGGCAGGCGTCGCCGCCTGCGCCATTCGTGCATACGGCGCTGCCAGCAGGGCCGTCGACATGCCCGCCCTGAGCAAGCTGCGCCTTTTATGATCGATGCCGGTCAGCGGCTTGTGCTTGTCGTCCTGCATTGCGTCCCCTTGTATTTTTAGAAGCGGCCCGGCGAATCAGCCGCCGTAGGAATAAGTGAATTTATTACCCTGTATCTTGCCCATGACGCGCGAGCGCTGGTCCAGCCCCACATGGTCGGTAGCGCTCATGTTGATGACGCCCTGCGGCACTATCAGCTTATGTGTGTTTTCCAGTGCAGTCCTGAGGGCGGCGCGAAATTGCCTACTACCCGGCTGAGCGCTCTTCAGCGCCTGCGGCACTGCATTGGCGATCAGCAAGTAGGCGCCCCAGGCATCGGCGGCAAACTGCGTCATCGAATCCGCGCCATACGCAGCTTCATACCGCCGAGTGAAATCCAGTGCCGTGTTCCTGACCGGATTTGCCAGCGGCAACTGCTTGGCCACCACGGCCGGACCGGTGGGGAACAGCGTATTTTCAACATCCCGTCCTCCCACTTTCAGGAACTCCAGGCTGGCAATGCCATGGGTCTGGTAAATGGGGCCTTTATAGCCGCGCTCCAGCAGCGTTTTTTGCGGCAGCACTGCGGGTGTCGCCGACGCCGCAATCAGCACCGCATCCGGGTGCGCGGAAATGATTTTCAGGATTTGCCCGGTAACGCTGGTATCGGTGCGCGCATAGCGTTCGTTGGCGACGATCCTGATCTTGCGCATCTCCGCCAGCTTTGAGAATTCGCGCCACCAGCTTTCGCCATACGCATCGGCAAAGCCGATGAAGGCTGCGGTCCGCACCCCGCTGTCGGCCATGTGCTGCGTCAATATGGTCGTCATGTGGGTGTCGTTCTGCGGCATCTTGAAAACCCACGCCCGTTTGGCGTCCATAGGCTCGACGATGGACGCAGAGGCCGCCAGCGTCACCATGGGCGTGCCGGTTTCAGCAGCGACATCCAGCAGCGCCAGCGCATTGGGTGTGGTATTCGGGCCGACCAGCACATCGATCTTTTCTTCTGCAATCAGCTTACGCGCATTGCGCACCGCATTGCCGGGGTCGGATGCATCGTCCAGCAGGATGTATTCCACCTTGATGCCGGCGATCTCCTTCGGCCACAGCAGCACGGCATTTTTTGAGCTTGCACCTATCGATGCCGCCGGGCCGGTGGTGGAAAGGTCTACGCCTATCTTGATCTGCGCCCATGCCGCGGAGGACATGCTCAGCGCGGCAATGGGCAGTGCCGCCAACAACGGACTCCGGACGGCAAACGGAACGGATATCTTCGCCATGGTTCAGGTCTCGTGTTCCGTCACGCTTTGCTCAATTGCGCCGAAAATCGATTTACCATTCTTGTCCAGCATTTCTATCTTGATCGTATCGCCGAATTTCATGAAAGGCGTTTGCGGCTCGCCGCCCGCAATCATTTCCAGCGCGCGTTTTTCAGCGATGCAGCTGTAACCCTTGGCGCTGTCCTTGTTGGAAACTGTTCCGGAACCGATAACGCTGCCCGCCCTGGCCTTGCGCGTCTTGCACAGATGCGTAATTAGCTGCGGGAAGGAAAACACCATATCCACGCCCGCATTCGGCTGGCCTACCAGCGTACCGTTCCAGGTGGAGCGCAGCGGCAGGTGCACCTTGCCGTCCTTCCAGGCCTCGCCCAGTTCATCCGGCGTGACCGCAACCGGAGAGAAGCTGGAAGCCGGCTTGGACTGGAAGAAGCCAAAACCCTTTGCCAGTTCAGCCGGAATCAGGTTCCGCAACGAGACATCGTTGACAAGCAGCAGCAGGCGTATGTGTTCCGCCGCATGCTGCACCTTGACTCCGGCGGGTACGTCGCCGGTGATGACGGCGACTTCACTCTCGAAATCGATGCCCCATTCTTCCGAGGCCAGCACGATGTCGTCGTTGGGGCCAATGAAATCATCGCTGCCGCCCTGGTACATCAGCGGATCGTGCCAGAAGCTGTCCGGCATTTCGGCATTGCGGGCCTTGCGCACCAGTTCGACATGGTTCACATAAGAGGAACCGTCCGCCCACTGGTAGGCACGCGGCAGCGGCGCCATGCAATTCTTCGCATCGAAATCAAAGGTATTGGTGCCCCGGCCGGCATTCAGTTGCAGATAAGCCTGCTCGAGTTGTGGTGCGATGAAGTTCCAGTCATCCAGCGCCCTTTGCAGGCTGGGTGCGATGCCGTCCGCGATCTGCGCAGTTTTCAGGTCGCGCGATACGATGATCAACTGGCCGTCGCGGCTGCCGTCTTTGAGGGTAGCAAGTTTCATATAGTGGGTATGTCTGTTTTAGTAAACAATGGGCGGATGGTTTCTGTCACCATCCGCAACTTCATGCGAATTTTACACGGATGGCAAAAGTCTTAAGGATTTAAGTCTCATAGCATGATCATGCCCGCGTCGGCCGCCCCGCCGAGACAAACTAACAATCTTGCATTTCATTAACGTTGTTTATGCGTATTGCCAAATTCCAACCTGCCCCCTACAATCGATTAGCGCCTTTTCCAGTTTCAGCTGTAGCAGAAGCACAAGTGAGATGCAGCTGTTTATCTCGTCGTTTATCTTTTCCGTACCCGCATTCCCGCACTATTTGCATCCCCTGCCAATAAGGAAAAAAGATGAATTTCAATAACTTCAAAATCGGCACCCGCCTTGGAGCGGCTTTTGGTACGGTCATCCTGGTACTGATCCTCATGCTGATCATCAGTGCGGTGCGGCTGACGTCAATAGGCAGTTCCAGCAAGGACATCGTGCAAAACAACTGGCCGGCGGCAGCCCTGGCATTCAAGATCAATACCCTGGTTCGGGAAAACGGCAGCCGGACCGTGGAATTGTTCATCCTGAACGACAAGGACGCCAGGATCAAGCAATACGGCTTCATCGACAACAACAAGAAACAGATCGTGGAAGCCGTCGCCGCGCTGGGCAAACTGGCGGATACGCCGGAAAAAAAAGCGGCGCTGGACAAATTTAAGGTTTCACGCGAAGCCTTCGTCGCCTCTTTTACCAAGGTGGCAGACCTGATAGAACTGGACCAGCGCGACGAAGCGCTGAAGACGATGACCGGCACCACCTTTCCCGTACTGGAAAGTGTGCTGGCCGATGTTAACGTCATCCTGACGGAACAAACCAGGGAAATGGATGCCAACGGCGAGCACATCACCAACGATATTTCCTTTTCGCGCACGCTGGTGCTGAGCCTGGGTTTTGCCGGTCTCGTGATCAGCGTCTTTTTCGCGTTATGGATTACTCGTTCTATCACCGCGCCGATTGCCGAAGCGGTAACCGTTGCCCGCAGGGTGGCCGACGGCGACCTGACCGGCAAGATAGAAATCAAGTCCCGCGATGAAACAGGCCAGTTGCTGAGCGCGCTGGCAGACATGAACAACAGCCTGGTGATGACGATAGGCCAGGTGCACAGCAGCACGGAAACCATTTCCAGCGCATCGCAGGAAATTGCCCATGGCAATGCCGACCTCTCATCGCGCACTGAATCGCAGGCCAGCTCGCTGGAAGAGACTGCCTCGTCCATGGAGGAACTCACTTCCACCGTCAAGCAGAATGCCGACAATGCGCGCCAGGCCAACCAGTTGGTGGTGTCGGCCTCCGATGTTGCGGTCAAAGGCGGTAGCGTAGTGGGTCAGGTTGTCAGCACGATGGGCTCGATCAAGGAAAGCTCGCGCAAGATTGTGGACATTATCGGTGTCATTGACGGCATTGCCTTCCAAACCAATATCCTGGCATTGAATGCGGCGGTCGAAGCCGCGCGGGCCGGCGAACAGGGGCGCGGCTTCGCCGTGGTAGCGGCTGAAGTGCGCAACCTGGCGCAGCGCAGCGCCGGCGCCGCCAAGGAAATCAAGGAACTGATAGGCGATTCGGTGGAGAAGGTAGACCATGGCAGCAAGCTGGTGGATCAGGCCGGCCAGACCATGGAGGAAATCGTCACGTCGGTCAAGCATGTCGCCGACATCATGAGCGAGATCACCGCCGCCAGCCAGGAGCAAAGCTCCGGCATTGAGCAGGTCAACCTGGCGATATCGCAGATGGACGAGATGACGCAGCAGAATGCGGCCCTGGTCGAGCAGGCGGCCGCCGCGGCGGAAAGCATGCAGGAACAGGCTGCGGCGCTGGCGCAGGCGGTCAGCGTATTCAAGCTGAACCGCGGGACAACGGCAGCCAGGCCGCCGGCATCTCCCGCCCCGAAAACGGAAAAAGCGCCCGTGAAAGCAGCTCCCTTGAAAAAGCTGGCGGCACAAAAGCCTGCTTCAGCCGGCAAGCCTGCGCAGACCGATGCAGCGGATGGCTGGGAAGAATTTTGAATGCGGCGATAACCCTGACGCCAACCCCGGCGAGCCACTTATTTGAGCATTAACCCGGAAATGCGTTCGATATTCGCACAACAAGTTGCTTACCGAACGTAGTATGCTGATAATAATCTGGGCACAGGCTGGTTTGCCATCGCCGGGAATCAGGGAATGTGAAATTCTGCCTGTCCAGATCCGATCACAACAATAATGAACGCGATGCCGCACCGCAGGCATCCATCAAGGAGACATAATGCGCCTCAAAAAATTGCTGCTGCCTGTTGCAGGCGGCCTCATCCTCAGCCTGTCCGCCTTTGCGGCGCATGCGGAAGACACAATCAAGGTAGGCGTCATCGCCGCCTTTTCCGGCCCGTTTGCCGATTACGGCAAACAGATAGAGGGCGGCATCAAGGCCTATATGCGGCAAAACGGCGACAAGGTCGCCGGCAAGAAAATCGAAATCATCATCAAGGACACTACCGGCCCGGCGCCTGACGTGGCCAAGCGGCTGGCGCAGGAACTGGTTGTTAGGGACAAGGTCGACTTCCTCGCCGGCTTCGGCCTGACACCGGAAGCGCTGGCAGTTGCCCCGATTGCAGAGCAGGCCAAGAAGCCGATGATCATCATGAATGCGGCGACGTCCATCATCACCACCAAATCGAATTACATTGCCCGCTTCTCCATGACCTTGCCGCAGGTATCCGGTCCCATGGCAACCTGGGCGGTGAAAAACAACATCAAGAAAGTGGTCACGCTGGTAGCCGACTATGGCCCTGGCATTGATGCGGAAACCGCATTCAAGACCAACTTCATCGGCGGCGGCGGCAGCGTGCTGGAATCGATACGCGTGCCTTTGCGCAATCCGGAATTTGCCCCTTTCATCCAGCGCATCAAGGATGCAAAACCTGAAGCCGTGTTTATTTTCGTTCCCGCTGGTGAACAGGGCGTGGCATTCATGAAAGGCTACCGCGAACGCGGCCTGGCCGAAGCAGGCATCAAGGTCATCGCCACCGGCGACCTGACGGACGATCACGTACTGCCCGCAATGGGCGATGCGACGCTGGGCGTGATCACCACTTTCCATTACTCCGCCAACCATAATTCACCGGAAAACAAGGCTTTCCTGAAAAGCTTTGCAGAAGCAAACCCCGGCGCTGGCCGCGCCAATTTCATGGCGGTGGCGGCGTATGACGGCATGGCTGCAATTTATGAAGTCAGCAAGAAGCTGAACGGCAAGATCGACGGCGACAAGGCAATGGCCATATTGAAAGGCATGAAGCTGAACAGCCCGCGCGGCCCCATCATGATAGATCCGCAAACCCGTGACATCATCCAGACCGTGTATGTACGCAAGGTGGAAAAAGTCGGCTCCGAATTGTTCAACGTGGAATTCGACAAATTCGCCGATATGAAAGATACGGGCAAATAAACTTCACTGGCGCCAGCCTCAAAAAAGCCGGTATCTTTACAGATTTTCTTTTCTATTAAAGTGCTGGAAGCAGATAAATGTAATTCCCAAAAAAATGCCGCTCAGAATGAGCGGCATTTTTGCTGGTGTCAGTAATATGGGAAGAAAGCATCGTGAGCAAATTTTCCTCCTAAGCTGCGATGTAGGGATTGCCCAGCAATCCTATTTTTGGCAGAATTATTCAGTTTTCACGTTGAGGTAAATCGGATTTCCGATCAACATCAGCCTGCCTGCTGCATTGCGCACATCAACCCTGATCCAGTGAGGCTTGCCGTCGCTGTTCCAGCCGAACTCGAATTGCTGGTCCGCTGTTTCTACATTTGCGCTCTTGAGCAGGTCAACGGCTTTGCCATCCTGTAGCACGCTGACCGTGGCGCCGGCGGCATGTGCCACGTGCAGCTTGAACTGGACGGCAGTGCCGGTGGATGCGTGCAATGCATCGCCCATCATCGCCTGCTCAGAGCCGGCCTGGGCGGTCAGCTCCAGCAGACCATCAGATGACCCCGTCACATCGATAAAGACGTGGCCGGCGCGAATCGCCGCCAGGATAGCCAGTTGCGATAATTCCGGCGCATACACTACCGTGGTCGGCTTACCGATTGAGCCAACGCCTTCCGAGTTCAGGCGGTGGTTGTCGCTGCCGCCTACGCCGGTAATGCGGAAACCGCGGTTGAGTTGAGTCTGCCAGAATGGCACGCCGGAATAATGGGTGTCCGCATCGGCGCCGTTCACCGCTTCAATCGCCTGTACGCGGCGCATATCAGTATCGGTATCCCAGCCGCAGCCCATGCACAGTTCTCCGGAAGGCCGCACCGGATGGTTGATCGATACCAGCCCGTGCAGGGATGCGGCAGCAGTCAGTACCGCATTCCAGTCGCGCTGCCCGCCGCCCTTGCCTACGCTGAAATCCAGCGGCGCCAAGGTGCCGAAGAAGTTGGCGTGGCCGTAGAAGGAAGTCAGTTCTCGTCCAGTGATCAACAGCATATGGTTGTAGTACGGCTGCAATTCGCGGATCGCTTCGGCATGGGCAACACCGTTGTGATCGGAGATGGCAATAAAATCCAGCCCGCGTGCCGCGGCTGCCTGAGTGGTCAGAAACAGCGGGCAAGGAACAGGCTCGCCGCCGTCTCGGGCAGGGCAACTGCCGTCGCTGTGGGCGGTGTGCATATGCAGGTCGCCGCGGTACCAGGCCGGCGTGGCCTTCAGCGGCTGGCGCAGAATTTCCGGCTCGTCGGCAATTGCCAGTGTGCGCGAGAAATACACCTTGGCGGTATATTCCGCCTTGGCGTACTCCCGCATGTTCGGGATGCCGAGCAACAGTGCCCATTTGCCGGCCACGATGGGCGTGGGCGTATAGGATGGAGTAGCGTCAACGCTGCTGAGCGTGAAGATGCGCTTGTTGCCGCCGCTCCAGCCGCGCGATGCGCCGTCAGGGCCGAGCAGGCCGAGATCGATCACACTGCGCTCTTCCTTGCCGGTGTAATCGAATTCAACAGTAATGCGCTGGACGCCGGCCGGTACGACAAACGGCACCCTGCGGTAGCTTTGATGGTCGGCGCCCGTCAGGTTGCCGCGCAGGACGAGGTCTGGCGTCGTGGCGCTAGCGCCGCCGGCGCAAGCCAGGAACAGGAAAAGAAGGGAAAGAATACGCATGGGATAGTCTATAGGGGTGGCAGAAAAACCCGGCGGCGAACAAACGTCCGCCGCCGGGATGAGGCACGGGGTGTTAGAACTCGTACATGACTGCAGCGCGGATCGACCGACCCAGCAACGGACGGGCGAGGAAGGCATTCGCACCTGCATCGGCGCTTTGCAATTCGCCGGCACGCGGATTGCCTTCGGTCAGGCCCAGCGAGTTGTTGAGGTTGTCAACGTAGAAAAATACAGAGGTCGATTTTGAAGCAATATACTTGGCCGACATATTGATCGTATGGTAAGCCGGCAGACGCACCGAGTTGGCGGAATCCACAAAACGCTCGCCTTCATATTCATACGACATCTGCACGCGCAACTGGTTGCCCATCAGGTTCAGGCCTGGCACCAGGCGATAGCTGACCTTAGGTACGCGGATCAACTGGTTGTCGGTATAGTCGCGCACCACCGGCTGGTTGTTGACGTTGTCGGTATAGGTGAGATTCTTGTACTTCGGTTGTTGCAGCGTCAAATTGAAACCAAGATCGCCCCACGTGTATGGATGGATTTTGCCTTCCAGTTCCAGGCCGACAGTGCTGGACGACGCATAACCGGTCTGCGGCGTCACCGTCGCGTTATTGATGTTGAACACCGAGTTGGTGTAGCTCACGTTGTTATACTTCGAATAGAACAGCGTGGGGTAAAAGTCCATCATCGTACCGGCATACTTGTAGCCGACTTCTCCCAGACCCATGGTCTGGGTAATAGGCACCGCCGTCGGGGTGGTGATGTAGGAGCTCAGGTTAGGCAGGCGGAAGGCCTGGGTCCAACGGCCGAATATGCCGGAATTTTTTTCCAGCTGATAGTTTGCACCCAGCGTCCAGCCGTCTTTTTTGAAGGTGTGGTCGTAGTAGTTGAACAAGCCGGTGCCGGTACGGATCTTCGACGTGGCAAAAGTGCCGAGGTTGACGTTTTGCGTGATCTCGGTACGGCCTGCCGTATTTACCTGCTCGTGGCGCACGCCGCCGTCGATACGCAGACGGTCGTTGATTTGCCATTCATCGGACAGGTAGAGCGCATTGGTGGTCGACTTGCCACTGGCATTCTCCCATTCATAACCGTAGTTATAAATGCCGTGGTCGGTGACGGTGCCCAGTCGGGTGCCGGCGGCATTGCTGCCTACCAGATCAAGCAACGGCGCCTGGCTTTCCGCACCCAGCAGCACGGTGGACGAATAGCGGTTGAAGTCCTGGCTAAACTTGGCGTAGTAGTAGCCGACAGTGACGTCGTGGGTCTGTTCGCCGATGGTGAACTTGCGTCCCAGGCGGGTGTCGTTGATGAACTCATGCAAAGGCATGGTCACGCCGCGCAAGCCGCCGACGATCATCAGTCCATTGGCGTTGCTGTAATTGGTGCCCGGTGCATAAGTCGGCTGCAACGACAACTGCGTGGCGCCCGGCACGTTCGACAACAGCGGCTGGGATTGCGCCAGGAAGGATGAGATGCTTTGCAACTGGTTAGGGTAGACACCATTACGCTGCGTATCTGTCTTGGAGTAACGCATGGACTCATTGAGCTTCCAGTCGTTCCACAAGTCCTTGTCGAATTTCAGGCTGAGCTGGTCGCGCTTGACGTGCGTCCCTTCGGTATTATCGAAGTTGTACAAGCTGCCATTGCCCATTTTCATTTGCACGTTCTGCGTCTGCGGGCCGGCCACGGTGCCGTAGTTGCCGTTAAATCCGGCTACCGCGCTGAGCGAGCCGTCCGGATTGGTCATCATCGGAATGCCGAGGAAGAGCGCAACCTTGTCGTCAAGATGCTTGAAGTCGGCCGTGATGCGGCCATGATCAACCTCTTTGGCCAGCTTCAGGCGAATCTGGCCACCCTTGTCAGCTGTGAACCCAGGGCTGCGGATGCCGTCGTCTTGGCGGTAAAAACCGCCGATGCCGATGCCCCAGTCATTGGCCAGCGGTGTCGAATACCAGAAATCGCCACGGTGTAAACCGTAGTTGCCCATCGTGTACTTGACCAGGCCGCTTGGCGTCTCGCCGATCTCGCGCGAAAGGAAGTTGATCGCGCCGGCAGGCGCATTGGTATAAAACACCGACGATGGACCGCCACGCACGACTTCGATTCGGTCGATGGTTTCGTCCAGGCGGAAAGCCTGGTCTGCATTCAGGTAACCCAGCGATGGATCGTGCTGCACAGGGATGCCGTCTTCCAGCAATGTGACCGAACCGAAGCCGTCCACCGGGATGCCGCGCGCGCGGATGTTTCCGGAAGCTTCGCCGCCGGAGGCCTCAACCCAGAAACCCGGCACTGATTTCACTGCCTCGGTAACCGAAGTAGGTGCCTGCATGCGCAAGGTTTCTTCGTTGATGGTGGTGATGGAATAACTGGCCTTGGCCTTGGTGCGTGTACCCGTACCGGCGCGGCCGGTAACGATGACGACATCGCCTGAGCCCGCATCGGCTGCAGGTGCAGCGATGACGGAAGCCGGCGACGCAACCGGTGCTTCCTGCGCATGAAGCGGCAGCGCCGCCATTGTCAGCAGCGCGGTGCCGCTGACCTGAAATGCCGCACGTACGGCGTCGCGGATAATATTCGATGACACTATGATTCCCCTGTTGATATGGTGGCCGTCCGTACGAACGCGCCACGCATAATTTTTGAAGCTGGCACACGAATGTGCGCAACACTGCCCGTTGCCGATTGGACCGATTTCAAAATGAAAGCGGCCTCGAAAGCTCAACGGTGCCGTAATTTATCAAGCGAATATGAAAGGTTTGTGACGCCGCCGAAGCATAAAAAATTTTCCAGATCGATGTATTTTTTAATCGAAATTTATGGAACTGTGATATGCGAAACTGGTTCGGGATATAAGCAATCGATTGCAATCGCGGACCCCATAACCACAGGTTCTACGCGAACAAATGAAGGGAATGGCATATCACCAAATCGGCCTTTATCGAGCATGCATTTGGTGTTGTTTTTTGGGTCGGCGTAGGATGAATTTTTTATGCGAAATTCAGCCCGCTGAAACACGACAGCCCAACGCTGTTGATATGCATTGAAACTGATCCGCTTTGCAAAAAAATTCGCGTAATTCCCGAATATGAGGCAAAGCTATATGATGGAAAAACCGCAGTGGCAACATGCTGATTTCCGAATTTTTTTCTCGCTGAATTGACCCGGTCAGTTTGATCCACTTTCCACTGCCTGGCAAAGGCGACCGCCCGGTCGTACACCTCAAATCCTGGTCTTTCAGATCTAGGTGCATTGTTTCAGGCTGCGTCGCTGCTTGCGGTTTTTTTTTGACTCCGTCTTTAACCAGCCCGAAAGCTGGAAAGCATATTTGTCGATGGCGCTGGCTGCTTGCCATTCCGCATAAACCGGCTTGGTGGTTTCCGAGCGCAGATAGCGCCGGACTGTGTTTCGAGAGATACCCAAGCGTCTGGCGATTTCTCTCAGGGGGACCTGGTCACGAATGTGCCAGCGTCGAATAATGCCTAGTAATGCCACGTCGATCACTCCAATCTCCTACTCATCAAGATAAGTAGGATTGTGTTCTAAACGTGGGTCAGAATTACGTGCAAAT
>NZ_JBMPPM010000023.1:0-24830 GCF_049339885.1 Undibacterium sp. TJN25
TGGCTATGGTGTTATAGCCAGCCAAGCCGTTTAGGTACGGTTGAACTACTGCCAGTTTGAACTGCTCATTGTGTTTCGTCATGAAAAAAACCCAAAAGTCGGTGTCCAACTTTTGGGGTTCAGTTCAATTTCATGCAGGCTTTTTCATTTTTTGTTTTGCAGCGGTTTATTTTTTCTTGCTGCCTATGCGGCTTTCCTTGCCTGCGATCAGGTTCCCGATATTCTGCCGGTGCCGGTAGACAAGCAAGGCACTCATGACAAATACTGCGAGCATCAGGATGTCCGGGCCGAACAAGAAGCCATAGTACAGGGGCGCAAAGAATGCCGCTATCAACGCAGCCAATGATGAATAGCGGGTAGCGTAAGCGATGATCAGCCAGGTAGCCATCGTCGCCAGGCCCAGCCAGGGATTCAGGCCCAGCAGCACGCCCAGCGCTGTCGCGACGCCTTTGCCGCCGACAAACCTGAAGAACACCGGCCATAAGTGACCAAGGAAAACCGCGACAGCCACCAGCGCAACACCGGTATCGTCCACGCCGAACTGTTCGCCGTACCTGATCGCCAGCCATACCGCCAGCCAGCCTTTAAAGCCATCCCCCAGCAACGTGCAGATGGCAGCCGCCTTGTTACCGCTGCGTAGCACATTGGTGGCGCCAGGGTTCTTGGAGCCATAGGTACGCGGGTCGGACAGACCGAACAGCTTGCTGACGACAACGGCAAATGAGATCGAGCCTATCAGATAGGCGATGACGACGGCCAAAATTGTATACATTACGCTCCCGATGATTTTCTGATTTTTATAGAGGCGCGCTGCACCTCACTGCACACCGCGCCAAGTGCGACAGTATAGGTGAACGCCGGCAATTTTCAAATGCGGACTTGTAACCTAGTCTTCCAGCGCGCACTCCACCGGTTTCGCGTACAGGCTGGCTTCCAGCACCGTTGGATCTATCCCGATCAGGTAGCCGCGCCTGCCGCCGTTGATATAGATTTTTTCCAATGCCAGTATGCTTTTCTCGACATATACCGGCATCGCCTTCTTGGTGCCGAAAGGCGACGTGCCGCCTATCATGTAGCCGGAATGACGTTGCGCCACATCGGGCTTGCACGGTTCTACCGATTTGCACCCTATCTGCCGCGCCAGGTTCTTGGTGGACACCTTGCGGTCGCCGTGCATCAGCACAATCAGCGGCTTGGCTGCCTCGTCCTGCATCACCAGTGTCTTGACGACCTGATGCTCTTCCACGCCCAGCTCGCGCGCCGACACGGATGTGCCGCCGTGCTCCTCATACTCATAGGGATGCTCGGAAAATGCCACTCCCTGCTTACGCAGGAACTGAGTCGCCTGCGTCTCTGAAACATGCTCTTTTTTTGCCACGATATTGCCTGCCCGGATAAAGCCTATTGGATAAATTTTGATGGATAAAATTTGATGTCGCAGCAAGTATAGCGAAAAAACTTCCTGCGTCCATTACTCATAGTGCGCTGTCCGGCAAAGACGCAGGCAACTACAGTTTGGCCAGCATCAGCAGGTAGCCGCGGGCTATTTCCCTGTGCAGCGCGAAACCGCATTTTTCATACAGCAGGCGAGCGCCGTTTTGCGGATGCACGGTCAACGCGACCGCCGGAAAGCGGCCGCGCAGGGAATCCAGCTGATGCATCATGAGCGCTGTACCCAGTCCCTTACGCTGATATTCAGGGAACAGCGCAATGCCCAGCTGCGGCGTTTCTTCATTGACATAGCCAAGGCCTGTCGTCAGAAGGCGTGACCAGCAGCCGCCCATGACGGTGTCATCGTCCACAGCAAGCACACCGACATCGGTAGGCCTGCCCCAATCCTGCGCGTAAATGGCGACGCTTGGCATATCCAGCACTTCGCGCGGGCGCAAACCCGCGGGAGGAGGATCCCACAAAGAGACATGAAGAATGTCCCACAGCAGTTGCTGGTGCTTGGGCTCAACAGGGATCAGCTTCATCATTTTGCTCCTATCTCTTAATTTTCATACCAGACATGCGTGCAGCGTAAAAGAAAAATGATGTGATCGGTATTTTTCAAGATGACTCCCGTACGCAGAACATTTGTGCCCCGGAAAACGGATGACCCTATACAGCCTTAAAGGGCCGTTCGATCCGCATCAACACTTCAGTAACACTTAATTACACTTTCTACACATGAGCAATATTAGCCGGCTACATTTCCATCAAAAGCAAGGTTGCCGATGAAAGTTAATTGGTCAACCTGCATTTTAGTCGACAGCCATCATCAATTTTTATTGTGCTGTATCCGTATATTTCGATCTTTTATCTTACCAAGCCTCCTTTTGGCGCAATTTTCACTTTGATGATGATCTGATGCAAAAAGACGAACCAATATAGTGCAAAACGATATTTGTTTTTTGACTTAGGTTATTTGTTTTATTTGTGGCAACTATAAAAAATTAAATACTTAATTACAACAAATTTCTTAAATAAAATTTTGCAATTTCCATAAAAAAATAAATATTGCATTTAATTTATTTTATTTTCATTTTTCCGTGTCTGTTCAGCAACGCAATGTAACACCATTGAAATAAGACGTTACATAATGCAATGTCTCTTTACATGTTGACTGCAGTCTTGAGCAATTAATTTTCAACAAAAATTGCCTGAAATTAACAATTTGTCTGAGAAATAAGTCTTAAAAGCAAAAACGGGAATCCCAGCGTAGCTGGTTGCAGGACGTAATAAGAAAGTCCGATACCGGTACGCAATTTATCTTCACCAATAACCAGGGAGTATTTGATGATTTTCCAGGAAAAAACGGGCGCCAGCTCAGTTCGGCTGGCGCTAAGCATATTGGCAGGCTCGGCGATCCTCGCCGGTCACGCTCAGGCACAGACAGTATCTGCCGACAGCACGCAGAGGGTTGAAATCACCGGCTCCAACATCAAGCGTACCGAAAAAGAAGGCACGGTAGCAATCCAGACCATCACTGCACAAGACATCAAGAACAGCGGTGCAACCACTGTGCTGGATTTGTTGAGGGCATCGGTTCCTGGCATGGGTACCGGCGGCTACAACGACACACCAAGCCAGAACGGCTTTTCCAAGGGTGTGGCAACAGCTGACTTGCGTAACCTGGGCTCCACTTCCACATTGATCCTGTTGAACGGCCGCCGCATGACGCCGTCCGCATTCGCGAACCCGAACAATGGCCAGTCAACACTGTATGACCTGAACAGCATTCCTGTTTCCGCACTGGAAAGGGTTGAAGTCCTGAAAGACGGCGCTTCCGCTGTTTACGGCTCCGATGCGATCGGCGGCGTTATCAACTTTATCACCCGCCGCGATTACCAGGGTGGCGAAATCACCGGCACGGCCGGCGCGAATGACGATGGCCGCTTCGGCCGCCAAAATGTCAACGGTTTCGTCGGTTTCGGCGATTTCAATAAAGACGGCTACAACGTTTTCTTTACTGCAGACATATCCAAACGCCAGGCAGTTTCCAGCAAGGATGGCGTCAACGACATCGAACAGAATCTGTTCGGCGCAATCAATAACCGCCTGTCGCAATTTAACGGCTCCACGCTACCGGCTTCAGCCAGTAACAGCACCATCAGCGGCTCGCCTGTTTTCTACCGTGAATCTGCCCCCGGCAGCGGTAGCTTCCCGCTAAACTCCCGCGCAGTGATCACAACGAACTGCCCTGCTTCGCAGCAGGTGCTGGGTACTGGTCCTACCGGCAATGCTGCCAATGCTGCTTTCCTGGGCCGTACATTCTGCGCATTCAGCCTGGATGATTACCAGCAGGTGCAAGGCAAAGCGCAAGATATCAGCACATTGAGCCGCGGTGAGTTTAAAATCAATGAAGACCTGACGGCATTTGCAGAAGCAGCCTTTACAAAATCGGATCGCTGGTATGTCGGCGCGCCTATTACCACCAGCGGCCGCGCTCCTGTCACCAACTTTACCGCAACCGGTCTGGCTGCTCCGTTCCAGGCGATCCTGCCTATTGGCCATCCTGACAATCCGTATCCGGACGCACGCGCCGCTGTGGCGATACGCTTCACGGATACCGATGGCAACAGCGAAGAAACCACGAAGAACTATCGCGTGGTCGCTGGCCTGAAAGGCTCCAACAAAGGAGTGGACTGGGAAAGTGCCGTGCTGTGGAACAGGTCCAATGTGGACACCACCACTGACGGCCGTCTGTACCTGCCGGTGCTGAGGCAGCTGACTGATCAAAACAGGTCGCTGGCATCCTTGAGGGCAGATCCTAACCTGTACCGCAACATTACCGATAGCGGCCGTGCAGAAATCCTGCAATGGGATGCTAAAGCCAGTACAGAATTTGGTCAGTTGGGCGGCGGCGCCATCGGCGTTGCAGCAGGCGTAGAGTTCCGCAAAGAGAAAATCGGCATTGATCCAGACCCTAACAAGGTCGCGGGCAATATCTACGGCTTCTCCAACACGCTGATCGACGCGCAACGTAATGTGGGTTCAGGCTTTATCGAATTCCGTACACCGTTCACGAAGAGCTTCGAAATGGACTTCGCCGGCCGTACGGATAAATATCCTGGCATCAAAACCAACTTCGTTCCTAAAGTCGGCGCCAAGTGGACTGTCAACGATAGTGTTGCTTTCCGCAGCACTTACTCGGAAGGTTTCCGCGCTCCTGCGTTGTCCCAGGTTACCCCGGGCGGAGCCCAGTTCTTCCTGAGCAGTCTGCAAGATCGCGTACGTTGCCCAGCCGGTGATGCCCCCGCTCCAGGCGGAGACCCAACCGATTGCGCAAAAAGTGCTTCCGGCACGGGCGGTGCTAATCCTGACCTGAAACCGGAAACATCGAAGAGCTACACCTTCGGCCTGATCCTGTCACCTACGAAGAACTTCGACGTGGCGCTGGACTGGTATAAAGTCCGCAAAGAAGGCGAAGTTATCCTGAGCAGCGCGCAGTTCATCCTGGACCACGAAGCCACTCACGGTTCCAGCATTCTGCGTGACCAGAACCAGGGAACATGGCTGCGTGATGCAAGCGGCGCGTTGATTCCTAACTCCGGTCCTATCCTGGCTGTCAAGGAACCTTGGATCAATCAGGGTGCAACTGAAACAAGCGGCCTGGATATTGATCTGAAGTACCGTTCGAACCTGGGCGAGTACGGCACATTGACAACCGGCCTGAGCGCGACCTACATCTTCACCTACAAACGTGCTGAAAACTTAGGCGATCCTGAAGCCAACGTTGCCGGTGCAAATGGTGGTATCTCCGACTGGTCAACTTCAGGCGGCGATATCCCACGCGTCAAGGCACGTGCTTCTGCAAACTGGACGAAAAATGAGCATAACGTCTACGGTTCGGTCAACTTTGTCAGCGGAATCTCGCTGATGCGCCGTACAGACGGAACAGATACTTATCCTGTACCGTACTGCTACTACGGCAAAGGCCAGCCTGCGACTGCATACTCTCTGGGTGGATTGCCGAACTACAGCACCTACTTCCAGAATTGCAGCGTATCCAGCTGGACTACGGTTGACCTGGGCTACCGCTACACAGGCATCAAAAACCTGACACTGGGCCTGCAGATCGCCAACCTCTTTGATATCAAGGCTCCGTACGATCCGCGCGCTTATGTGCTCGGCTACAACGACAGCCTGCATAACAACACAGGCCGCTACTTCACCGTCAGCGCCAACTACAAGTTCCGTTAATCCCTTGAAGGGCATGGCCCTTCAAGCAAGGACTTAACGACGCAACAGTGCAAAATGCCCGCGCAAGCGGGCATTTTTTATTGGGTAAGCAGAAAGCCGACTTCAGCCGCGCGGGTGATGTTCCGCATGCAGTTTCTTCAAGCGCTCACGCGCCACATGGGTATAGATCTGTGTAGTGGAAATATCCGCATGCCCCAGCAGTAGCTGCACCACGCGCAAATCTGCGCCATGGTTGAGCAGATGCGTGGCAAATGCATGGCGTAAAGTATGCGGCGACAATGGAACCGTGATTTCCGCCTGCAATGCATATTTTTTGATCAGTATCCAGAACATCTGCCGTGTCATCGCGCCCCCGCGCGCCGTGACAAACAGCGCGTCATCCACCTGTCCATTGAGGATGGCGGGCCGCCCTTCTTTCAGGTAGCACTCCATCCACATGCGCGCGACTTCGCCAAACGGCACCAGCCGTGTCTTGCTGCCCTTGCCGGTCACGCGGATCACGCCTTCATTCAGACCTACCTCCACCGAACGCAAGCCGACCAGTTCGCTAACGCGCAGGCCGCAGGCGTACAAGACCTCCAGCATCGTGCGGTCGCGCAAGCCGTGCGGCGTCTTGTCATCAGGCGCCTGCAGCAAGGTTTCTACCTGTTTTTCACTCAGCGTCTTGGGCAGGCGACTGGGTTGCCTGGCGGATTTCAGCCTGGTGCAGGGATTGGCGCTGACGAGGTTTTGGCGAAACGCCATCTGGTAAAAACGCTTCAGCACGCTAAGCCTGCGGTTAGCCGACGTCGCCTTGGATTCGCTGTGCTTGTCGGCGATGTAGGCCAGGATATCCGCTTCCGCTGCCTGATACAGGTCTTTGCCGTACTTGCCAAACAGGTATTCGGCGAACAGGCGCATATCTCGCCGGTAGGCCTCCAGCGTATTTTTGGACAGACCATCTTCCAGCCACAAACTGTCGCAGAACTGGTCGATCTGGGACTGTATCTGCCGCGTCAGCGCCGGCGCCGTTGTAGCTGGCTGCGTTGCTACAGTGGCCGCAGATGCCGCAATTGTTGCAGCCATTATGCGGACTTCTCAGCAGCCTGCTTTGCGGAATAGGCACTGACACCTTCGTGTTCCAGCAGCCAGCGTTTGACGCCGAGGTGGAATCCGGTCTCGTCATCGGTGTGGCCAAAACCTCCCAGTCCGCCGGCTGCCGTCACCCTGTGACAGGGAATCACCAGCGGATACCAGTTGGCGCCGCAAGCCTGGCCCACCGCCCGCGGTGCGGACTTGATATGCCTGGCGATCTGACCGTAAGTCCACACTTCGCCGCGCGGGATGGCGGCGATGGCGGCCCATACCTTGCGCTGGAAATCGCTTCCCACTTCCAGCAAGGGCAGCTTGAAGCGGAAATCCGGCTGGCCCAGGTATTTTTCTATCTGTTTCTGGGCTTTTTCCGCGGCCTTGTCGGTGGCGTCTTTTTCCGCAAATCGCGGAGGCAGATAGACCAGTTCGCTGACGGCCCTGTCCTGCGTGCGTATGCCTATCGCGCCGAAAGGCGCGGCAACGATGGCGGAAAAGAGTTCGGATTCTTTGCTTAATTTCATGGCGTTACCATATCACGGCCCATCTTCCCGTGCAGGCCAGGTAAGCGAAACAAGCAAGCGGGCGCACAAAGAAAAAAGGCGCATCAAGCGATGCGCCTTTAAAACTTCGTTCGCGTTTCGGGCTGTTTAGCGGTAGTTCCGCTCAGCTGTATTAAAACGCGCGTCTCCTCAGTGTCCTCGGTATCGATACCGTTTTTATGCACTACCGCCTTGTAAAACCGACCATGCTGCAAAATTCTTATCTGCCGAGAATATATCACGCAACGCGCTGGCGTTCAAAATAAAAATGCACAAAAAAAGCGCACTGTTGCATATATGTTATAAACCAATTTTCCTGTAGAAAATACTCTTTTGAAGAAGCAAATTAGTGGGAGCAAGGCATCCCGAAACTGCGTGAATATTTTGTTTCTTACAGAAAACTCGTTTTTAACACATGTAACTTGATACATCCCCATATTTTATTCAAAGCAAAATTTGCTTGCTGCGATAAAAATGGTGTTGCAATCATCCGCCTTATATGATCGCATTTTTACAAGAATCCCCATTTTGGTGATTCCGTGCAGGTTCGAAGCAGACTACCGCGACGTGGTCTGAGCTTATTTCGCACCGGTCGATAACTGGCGAATCGACATGATCAATTCCTTGCCGATGCGCCCTTCCATCTCGGTCTGCACAGGCAGCAAAGCCTTGCGCCATTCCGCCTTTTCTTGCGGCGTCAGTTCATAGATAGTGGTTTTCCCCGATTTGCGGATGGCATCCAGCGCACGGCCGTTTTCCTGGTCGGCGATGGCATTGGCGTAGGAAGTCGCCGCTTTCATCGCGGCCTCCAACTGGCTGCGGATATCTCCGGGCAGTCCGTCCCAGAATTTTTTGTTCACAATGACTGCGTAGCCCAGATAGCCGTGGTTGGACACCGTCAGGTATTTCTGTACCTCATGCATTTTTTGCGTATACATATTAGAGGGCGGATTTTCAGTGCCGTCCACGACGCCGGCCTGCAAGGCTTGGTAGACTTCGGAAAATGCCAGCACTTGCGGATTTGCGCCCAATGCACGCATCTGCGCATCCAGCACCTTGGATGACTGTATGCGCATTTTCAGGCCCTTGAAGTCCGCGGGCGTATGCAAGGGCCGGTTGGCTGACATGATCTTGAAGCCGTTATCCCAGAATGCCAGCCCGGTAATGCCCTTGGGCTCCAGCTTTTTCATCAGGCTCTTGCCGATAGGTCCCTCAGTCACCTGATACAGCACATCCTTGAAAGGAAAGATATACGGCAGGTCGAATACCTCGAACTCCTTGACGCCGAGCGGGCTGAACTTGGCCAGTGAAGGAGCAAGCATCTGCACCGCGCCCAACTGCAAGGCCTCCATTTCTTCCTTGTCCTTATATAGCGTGCTGTTCGGGTACAGCTCCACCCTGACCCTGCCCTTGGTGTTTTTTTCCGCCAGTTCCTTGAAGCGTTCCGCTGCCTTGCCTTTAGGCGTATCGCTGGCGACGACATGGCTGAACTTGATGACGATAGGTGCCTGCGCCGCGGCGTTACCGCTGATCAGTGCTACTGCAAGGAGGGAAAGCAGCAGGGTTTTGAATGGCATTGAGTGTCTCCGCATTTCTATAGTTACAACTTTTTTAGTATTTTGATTATTCCTTGTCAAGACTCGGCTGGCAAGTGTGGATAACCACAATGAGCGCGCCGGCAGCAAGGAAAAGCCACAGGCAGCGACGGTCGGCTACACTATCGGGATGACGATTTTCAATAAACTCCTGAGCTGGCAAGGCCCCAAATGGCGCTGGCTGCTACCCATCCTGCTGGTGCTGCTGTTCCTTGCAACACTGATCTGGCTGCCCTGGCAGGCGCAGAGGATGGAAGCCACGGACCGGCAGGAACAGCTGATCGCCGATACGCTGTGGGTGGAGCAGGCGATACAGTTTCAGCTGAACCGCAACGAAGAAATACTGCGCCTGGCCGGCAATGAGATCGTCAACTCCCACCTGACGCCGCATGCGGTACTGGACCGCTTCCGCGCGCTGATGAAAAGCAACCGCGAAATCCAGCGCATAGTCTGGTTCGACGATAACGACCTGATGCTGGTTTCGACATCGGACTCGCCGCTACCGCCAAAGAGTACGCTGATCCCGGCGCGCGGCGAATCGGAACTTGCGCACGGCAAAACACAATGCCTGCCGCCTGCGCTGGAGGCCAACAGCAAAAACTCGTATGTGCTGAGCTGCCATATCCCGCTGGTCAAGGACAACGCGCGCATGGGCAGCATCGTTGTCACTTACCGGCTGGCCGGCATACTGGAAGAAATGGTGCCCTGGTGGTTTGCGCAGGACAATGAGATATCGCTGATCGACGCCGATGAAAAGGTCTATGCCGACCGTTCCGCCGGCGGTTCGGGCAAAAACGTCTACACGCATAACCGTGCGCTGGATTTGCCCGGCGCGCAGTTGTCGCTGAGGACCAACAGCAACAAGAGCGAGCCCAAGCTGCTGGCCAATCTGCTGGTGCTGTCCGTGATCCTGTTGTCGATAGGCCTGATCTGGAGCCTGGCGGCATTATGGCGCGATATCAACCGCCGGCTGGCCGCAGAAGGCGCATTGCGCCAGCAGGTGGCCTTCCGCGCCGCGATGGAAAACTCGCTGGTGACTGGCTTGCGCGCACGCGACATGGAAGGCCGGCTGACCTACGTCAACCCGGCATTTTGCAAGATGATAGAACAGCCGGCAGAGCAGATCATCGGCAGGCTTCCGCCCATGCCCTATTGGGCGCCGGAAGCAATTGCCGAATACCAGCAGCGCTTTACGCAACTGCTGGCCGGTACCGTTCCATCGGAAGGTTTTGAAACCATCTATCAACGCGCCAACGGCGAGCGCTTCCCGGTACTGATCTACGAATCTCCACTGGTGAATGAACATGGCGTACAGACCGGCTGGATGAGTTCCATTCTTGAGATTTCCGAACTGAAGCGCGCACAGGAACTGAGCCGGCAGCAAGAAGAGAAGCTGCATGACAGCGCCCGCCTGGCGACAATGGGCGAACTGGCATCAATGCTTGCCCACGAACTGAACCAGCCGCTGGCAGCCATTTCCAGCTATACCACGGGCGCGATGAACCTGATCGCCGCCGGCGGCAGCGACCAGGATTTGCTGCAGCAGGCGCTGGGCAAAGCCAACACACAGGCGCAGCGCGCTGGCCAGATCATCCGCAGCGTGCATGAATTTGTTAAAAAGCGCGAGCCCAGCCGGGAACCTGTCTGCATGGCCTCCGTCATCGACGATACAATGCCGCTGATAGACCTGCAGGCGCAGCCCTACCATGTCGCCATACAGCTGGACATAGCGCCCGCGCTGCCGCAAGTGCTGGCCGACCGCGTATTGCTGGAACAAGTATTGCTGAACCTGACCCGGAACGCCATCGAGTCCATGCAAAACAACCCGCCGGCACGCCGCGTGCTGCGCATAGAAGCAAAACTGGCCGCCGCCGATGAGCAGACAGTGGCGCATTCCACTATCATTGTGTCTGTGGCAGACTTGGGACACGGCATACCTGCCGACGTTGCCGAAAAACTATTCTCGCCCTTCTTTTCCACCAAATCCGGCGGAATGGGCATGGGTTTGAAAATCTGCCGCACAGCGATAGAATTTCACGGCGGCACGCTGACTCATCAGCAGAATCCCGCCGGTGGTACTATCTTCAGGTTTGCATTGCCTGTGGACAGGCCATCCGCCTGACCGGTACAGGCAAATATATAGTTAAGCGCAAGGCCAGGCGAAACACAAACAAAACAGCCCTGCCGCAAATGCAGGGCGCAAGACAATAGTACAGCGCTGAATTGCATCCCAAGACGGGTCATGCATTGACAGCGGCTGACATGGAGATTGAATGCTGCACATCATTGATGACGAAGATGTAATCAGGGACTCACTCTCCTGGCTGGCGCGCTCGCGCAGCATTGCAGTCACCACCTACGAAAGCGCCGACAAATTCCTGCTGGCGCTGAACCATCCACTGCAATTCGACGCGCACGGCGACTGCATCCTGCTGGATGTGCGCATGGCCGGGCTCAGCGGATCGGCGCTGTTCGACCTGCTGACCGCGCGCCAGTTGACCAAGCGGCTGCCGGTGATCTTCCTGACCGGCCACGGCGATGTGCCGATGGCGGTGGACACGCTGAAACGCGGCGCCTTTGATTTTTTCGAAAAGCCCTTCAACGACAACAAGCTGATGGACCGCGTACAGGAAGCACTGGCGCAATCGCAGCAGGCCGGCGCCAATGCCGTCATCCACGAAAGGCTGGCCACCCTGTCCACCCGCGAACGCGAAGTGCTGGACCTGATCCTGGCCGGCAAGATGAACAAGGTCATCGCCGACCAGCTCGGCATCAGCATGCGCACGGTGGAAGTGCACAGGGCGCATATCTTCGACAAGATGCAGATCAAGACCGCAGTGGAACTGGCAGGCCTGTTGAAATAAATCTCTGCCAGCTTATGGGCTAGCGGCGTATGGCCTCATGCGCCGTGCTGCTGCAACGCCCACAGCACATGCTCGCTGACCATTTCTGAAGGATGGTCCAGCCTGGCCCGCAAGGCGGCGACTATACCCGCATCCCCCCGCATGCCGGCAGCCGCGTTGCCGAGGCCAACCGCGATATTGCGCAGCCAGCGTTCGTGCCCGATGCGCCGTATCGGGCTGCCTTCCAGCAGACGCTGGAATTCCTGCTCGGTCCAGGCAAACAGGCTGACCATGCTGGCGCTGTCCAGCCCATTCCGCACATCGAAATCATCGACGCTGGCACGCTGCGCAAATTTGTTCCAGGGACAAAACAGTTGGCAATCGTCGCAGCCGTATACCCGGTTGCCGATCAGCGGACGCAGCTCAACGGGGATGCTACCGTGCAGTTCAATTGTCAGGTAAGAAATGCAGCGGCGCGCATCCAGCGTGTAAGGCGCGATGATCGCCTGTGTAGGACAGACATCGATGCAGGAACTGCACTGGCCGCAGTGGCTGGAGATGGGCGCATCCACCGGCAGCGGGATGTCCACCAGGATTTCGCCCAGGAAAAACATTGATCCCGCCTCACGGTTCAGCAGCAGCGTATGCTTGCCGCGCCAGCCCAGGCCGGCTTTTTCCGCCAGCGCCACTTCCATGACAGGCGCAGAATCGGTAAACACGCGGTAGCCGAAATTGCCAATTTCCTTCTGTATGCGGTCTGCCAGCTGCTGCAGGCGCGAACGCAGCACCTTGTGGTAGTCGCGCCCGCGCGCGTAGACGGAAATGACGGCGGTGTCTGCCGCATGCGACTCTTCCCGCTTGCGCCAGTCATCCCCCACGCCGGCCGGCAGATAGTTCATGCGTGCAGAAATCGCGCGCATGGTGCCGGGCACCAGTTCTGCAGGGCGGGTGCGCTTGGTGCCATGCGCTGCCATGTACGCCATTTCACCGTGGTAACCGGCCTCCAGCCAGGCCATGAACCCCGGTTCTGCATGCGACAGGTCCACGTCGGTAATGCGCACATCGGCAAACCCGAGTTCAATGCCCCAGGACTTGATGCACACTGCCAGCGCATCCAGGTCGTATGCCGCACCGGCATGCTGAAGTTCAGGCAGCATCATGGCGGTGGGCGGCAGAACACACAGCAGGCGCGCGGTATGGTATGTTTTCGGAAATCATGCAGAATTGTGGAATCGAGCGCTACCTGAAATGTCACATTATAAAACTTACCTGGCCGACGAAGCAGCCACCCAGGCCTTGGGCAAACGCCTGGCAAACTGCCTGGTGCCGGGGCTCAACATTTACCTTCACGGCGACCTCGGCGCCGGCAAGACCGCGCTGACTCGCGCCGTGTTGCATGCAGCCGGCCATGCCGGCAACGTCAAAAGCCCCACGTACACGCTGGCGGAGCCTTATACCGTCATTCTACGCCGCCAGGAGGTCAGGATCATGCATTTTGACCTGTACCGGATGACCAGCGCGGAAGAATTCCTTGATGCGGGCTTCCGCGAAGAATTCAACGCTGGCAATATCTGTATCGTGGAATGGCCGGAAAAAGCCGACACCGTGCTGCCGGTGCCCGACCTGAACGTGTTTTTAAGCGTCGCCGGAGAAGGCCGTGATGTAGAATTGCAGGCGTTGTCAGACAAAGGTACAGAATGCCTCACCCGCTTACAGTTCGCCCCCAATCTTTGAAGTCCCGGTCTTTAAGGTCAATCTCGCGCCGCACCGTACTGCAAGCCGGCGGCGCACTGCTCATCTCCGTACTGGTTCCCGGAACGGCGCAAGCGGCGCAGATCCTGGCAGTGCGGGTATGGCCCGCGGATGACTACACGCGGGTGACGCTGGAAAACGACAGTGACCTGAAGACCACGCACTTCACGGTAAAAAACCCGGAACGCCTGGTCGTGGACATCGAAGGCATAGAACTGAACCCTGCGTTGAAGGAACTGGTTGCCAAGATACAGTCGAACGACCCGTATATCAAACAGGTGCGCGTCGGCCAGAACCGGCCCAATGTAGTCAGGCTGGTGTTCGACCTCAAGGAAGAAATCAATCCGCAGGTATTTACGCTACAGCCGGTGGGCAACTACAAGCACAGGCTGGTGTTTGACCTGTACCCTGCCAACCCGCCCGACCCGATTGCCGCGCTGATAGAAAAGGGCGACTGGCTGAAGGATGTGCCGAAAGACACTCCGCAGCCGCCGGCCGATTTCAAGCCGGTGCCACGGCCGGACGTTAAACCGCAGCAGGCGCCGGAAATGGCCGAAGGCGATAACAAGAACAATTCCAAACTGCCGCCCATGAACCGCCTGATCACGATCGCGCTGGACCCAGGCCACGGCGGCGAAGACCCAGGCGCCACGGGGCGTGGCGGCAGCCGCGAAAAAGATGTAGTGCTGTCGATTGCCAAGCGCCTCAAAGCCAAGATAGAACAGCAGCCCAATATGCGCGTGATGCTGACCAGGGACGGCGACTATTTCGTGCCTTTGCCGGTTCGTGTGCAAAAAGCGCGCGCGGTGCAGGCCGACCTGTTCATGTCCATCCACGCAGACGCCTTCGTGGAATCCAGTGCGCGCGGCTCCTCCGTATTTGCGCTGTCCGACAAAGGCGCCAGTTCCACTGCGGCGCGCTGGCTGGCGAACAAGGAAAATTCCGCTGACCTGATAGGCGGCGTCAACATCAAGAACCATGACAAGCAGCTCGCCAGCGTCTTGCTGGACTTGTCTACCACGGCGCAGATCAGCGACAGCATCAAGCTGGGCAAGGTGGTGCTGGGGGAAATAGGAGGCATCAACCGCCTGCATAAAGGCTCGGTGGAGCAGGCCGGCTTTGCGGTACTGAAGGCGCCGGACATTCCCAGTATCCTGATCGAAACCGCCTTCATCTCCAATCCGGAAGAAGAAGCGAAACTTACCGACGATGACTACCAGGACAAGATGGCCGATGCCGTCATGCGCGGCATCAAGAAATATTTTGCCAGGAACCCGCCGCTCTCCAAGAACAAGCTGACCTGATCCTGCATTGACGCTAGGGAAAACGCAGGCGCTAGGTATGGGTACTGCGCTGCACAGCCATATCACGCACTGATCGAAACTTTGCCACTCTTTTCTTCCTTCAGCGGCGCCTGCAACGGCAGTTCGATGACGATGCTGACGCCATTCCCCAGCTTGCTATCCACCTGGATGGAGCCGCCCAGTATCGACGTGATGATGTTGTAGCTGATGCTGAGGCCAAGTCCGCTGCCGCCCTGCCCCAGCTTGGTGGTGAAGAAAGGGTCGAACACGCGCTTCAGATTGTCTTCCGAAATGCCTTTGCCGTTATCGGTAAAGCGTATCTGTACTTTGTCCGCGTCGGCCAACTGCGCGCTCAGCGTCATTATTCCATGGCTGCTGCCGTCGAATCCATGCAGGATCGCGTTGTTGATCAGGTTGCCTATCACCTGGCCCAGCGGGCCCGGGTAGCTGTCCATGCCGATATTGGCCGGCACCTGCAGCTGTATCGAATGCTCGGCCAGCGCGATGCGGTTCATTACCGGCGCAATGATGTCCTTCAGCGTCTGCTGCAGGTCGAAGATGCGTCTATGCTCGGTGGCCTGGTCTACCGCGACCTGCTTGAAGCTGTTCACCAGGTTGGCGGCCGTCGTCAGGCTGCGCACGATCAGCGCAGATGCTTCACGCGCATCGCCGATAAAGCTGCTGAGGTCAGATCGTCTCATGCTCTGCTGGTCAAACTGGCGGCTGATGCTGTGCGTCTTGTCCTGCATCGTACTGGCCAGCAGCAGGCTGTTGCCGATAGGCGTGTTCAGTTCATGCGCAACGCCGGCCACCAGCGCTCCCAGTGCCGCCATTTTTTCTTTCGATGCCAGCTGGTCCTGGGTTTCCTGCAGCCGCATGTAGGCATACGCATTGTCCAGCGCAATCACGCCATACGCGCATAGCGTGCGCAGGATCAGCCTTTCGCGGTCGCCATAGGCATACGCCTGTATCGACTGCACCGACATCACGCCAATGACCCGGTCATTGATCGCCAGTGGCGTGAACAGCCGGCTTTGCGTGGGCAGCGTGCCTTCTATCAGGTTCAGCATATCTTCTTCGCCGGCGGCGTTGATCATGATGTCGCGCCGCTCCAGGTAGGACTTCACCGAATCGGAACCCGGATTGTCCAGCGGAATGCGGTCTGCCGGCAAAGGCTGGCCGTCCTCTATACCAAACACCATGTCCAGCACCTGGCCCTCCTGTGCATCGTCCTGCGCAAGGTAGATCATGAAGGTGGTCGGGTTCAGCAGTGCGGACACATAGCGCTCCAGCGTCTCGTAGATGCCGTCCACGCTGAGCTGCGAAGTAATTTCCTGGCCGATGGCGCCCAGCAGCTCCAGCGTGGAACTGATCTGTTGCAAGGCTGACGCGCGTTTGGCTTCCGATTCTGCCAGTTGGCGGTGGTGCTCGCCTTCCGCCAGTGCGCGCTCGGTCTGGAAGCGCACCTGCATCGCAATCGCGCGGTTGGTGCTGGACTGGTCATGGGTTTTTTCGCGGGCAGCATTCGCCAGCAGCGACATCTCGTAAGCCCGCTGGTATTGTCCGACCTTGGCGCACTCGCGCGCCACCGTTGTCAGCAATTCCGCCGGAAACGTGTAGCCCTGCACAGCGGAAGCGACTTTGACTGCCTGCTCCAGATAATGCAGCGGGGTGCTGGCCGCCAGCATGCAGTCCGGCTCAGGCAGAGAATGGCTGGCATAGATATCCGCCAGCGCCGTCAGCGCGCGGATTTCGTAATAGGTGTTGCTCTGCACGCGGGAAAAATTCAGCGCGCGGGTAGCCGCCTCCAGCGCCTGTTCCGGACGGCCCAGGCCGGACAAGGCTTCAGCCTGGCCGCGTTCGGCTATCCACAAGAATTCGGGTTCGTCCAGCGCCACCGACTTTTCCTTCAACTGCTGGAAAGTGTCCAGTGCGGCTGCATAGTCTTTCTGGTCCAGCAGGATATCGGCCAGCGTCCTGAGTGCAATGGCGTAACCGCGCGAGTGCGGCAGCGTGGCCAGCATGGCCAGGGCTTCCTGCATCAGCTCGCGCGCCGCGCCCAACTGTCCCATCTTGCGCAGGATATCGGCGCTGCTGGCCAGGCAGTTTCCTATGCTGTTCGACCAACCGGTGGAGCGCGCCAGGTCCAGGCTGTGCTGTATCCATTCCAGGCCGCTGTGGTAATCATTCAGGCTGGAAAATGCGTAGCTGATATTGGCGCCGATGCTGATGGCGCGCCGCACCTGGCCGGACTTTACCGCGGCATCGTGTGCATTCATGAAATACTGGATGGAGCGCGCAAACTGGCCATCCAGGCGGGCGGCAACATCTTCTGTCCATGTCGTCAGTGCGAACTGGTGCTCACCGGTGGCTAGGTCGTGCGCCTGCAATTCCCAGCGCCTTTTGCCGGCGGAGAAGTCCTGCGACAGCGTAAACATGATCGCAGCCGTTTCTGCAATCTGCGCGCGCAGGCGGTCATTCGCTTCCCTCGCCTTGTCGGCCGCAGCCTGCAAGGCCACCTGGCTCACCTGGTGCTGGCCGAGATCAATGGCGATCTGGCCCAGCAGCCAATTGGCATCGGATTCGCCGAGCGCATTGCCCCCGGCGGCAAAGGATGCCAGTGCTTCCAGCGCCATTGCCTGTGCGGTCTCCAGTTCAGCGAACAGCCATTTTGCCTCTGCCAGTATCAATTGCAGACGGGTCGCCATGCCCTGTTTTTCATGCTCGGGCCAGTTGCATGCGTCCAGCACGGCCTGGGCTTCGCTGGCCAGCAGCACGGCGCGCTTGGTGTCGCGTTGCCTCAGATCCCACGCCAGGGCAACCAAAGCCTTGACACGCGCATTGCCCGTCAGGACAAGCAAATCGGCCTCAGACTGGGCGAGATGCTCATCCAGTGCAAACATGATCATTGAAAGTAAATCCCAGGAAAGGAAACGGTGTAAAGGATATTACCTAATTTGCCAGCCAAGCGCATCTGCAATCTGTAGCGACATGTTGCAGGACGCCACAGAAAAAAAAAACGGCAAGCCTCGGCTTGCCGTTGTATGCTGCGGCTGAACGCGTTCAGCCGGATTTATTTTGCACTGTCGACCTTGCCACGCTTGCCGGACATGCCTTTGAACAGGCGCCACAAGGCGCCCAGCACTACCGGCACCACGGCAGCGCCGACACCGAGCAAGATGATGGTATTCAGGTGATCGCGCAGCATGGGGATGTTGCCGAAAAAGTAGCCGCTCAGCGTAACGGACAGCACCCACAGCAAAGCGCCGATCAGGTTGTAGATCTGGAAGGTCTTCAGCGTCATGTCGGATACGCCCGCGACAAACGGTGCGAAGGTGCGCACCAGCGGAATGAAGCGTGCCAGCACTACAGTCTTGCCGCCGTGCTTTTCATAAAAAGCATGGGTTTTTCTCAATGCATTTTTATCTATCCAGCGATAGTCATGCTCCAGCACCTTGTGCCCTACCAGGCTGCCTATCCAGTAGTTCAGCGAATTGCCTGCAATAGAGGCAATGATCAGCAAGACGATCAGCAGCACCGGGTCCATCGCACCCTTGGCGCACATTGCACCGGCAATGAACAGCAGCGAATCACCCGGCAGGAAAGGGAACACAACGAAAGCGGTCTCGCAAAAAATGATCGCAAACAGGACGAAGTAAATCAAAGTACCGTATTGCGCGATCAACAGCCCCAGCATTTTGTCGACATGCAAAACCATGTCCAGCAATTGCACCAAATCCATAAATATCCTTAAAACCTTTGATCCTGTTTGATCCGGGTTAAATTCTGTTTATCCAAGCCGCAATGCACATGGCGCTGCGCTGTGTAGCGGCAAGGCCGGACACGTGTTCGCATGCGTTGTAGTTGCGTTGTGGTTTAAATAATCGCTACACGGTTTTGCCCGGTTTCGGTGACCGGATCATATCGAACACAGTTCAGGCAAGCATGCCTGCCTGCCTGCTGAAACAGCTTCTGAAACATGTTCTTATTCTAGCGGCGCAATCATACACCATGCCAGATCGAAAACGGCGATTTGGCCAGTTTGTCATGGCGCCGTCATAATGGCCAGGTGGATGAGCATGCGCCCTGCCCATGATTTCCCCTTTATAATCCCGGTATGAATGCCATACAGATGCCCCATCGCCCTATCCAAGCCCTGCCCGACCAGTTGATTTCCCAGATTGCCGCGGGCGAAGTCGTGGAACGGCCCTCCGCCGTTGTCAAAGAATTACTGGAAAACGCACTCGATGCCGGCTCCACGTCCATTACCGTGCGCCTGGAAGAAGGCGGCGTCAAACGGATTGCCATCACCGACAACGGCCGCGGCATCGCGCCCGACCAGTTGACGCTAGCGGTAGCCCGCCATGCCACTTCCAAGATCGCCACGCTGAGCGACCTGGAAAACGTCGGCACGCTGGGTTTCCGCGGCGAGGCGCTGGCGTCCATCGCCTCCGTGGCGGTGCTGACCTTGACCACCCGCACCGCCGATGCAGCGCATGCATGGCAGATAGAAAACGGCAAGATCAGCCCGTCCTCCGGCGCGCACGGCACTACCGTGGATGTACAGGATTTGTATTACAACACGCCGGCCCGCCGCAAGTTCCTGAAGTCCGAGCAGACCGAGTTCGGCCACTGCGCCGAAGTCGTGCGCCGCATTGCGCTGGCACGTCCGGACGTGACTTTTTCGCTGGCCCACAACGGCAAGACCGTGGACCACTGGAACGCCAGCGCCATCGACAAGCGTAGCGCCCATATCCTCGGCGACAATTTCGCCAGCGCCCGGCTGTCGCTGGACGAGAGCGCCGGCCCTTTGCGTCTGCACGGCTTTGCCGGTCTGCCGACCGCATCGAAGGCGCGCGCCGATGCGCAGTTCTTTTATGTGAACGGCCGCTTCGTGCGCGACAAGCTGCTGACCCATGCAGTGCGCGCCGCCTACCAGGACGTGCTGCACGGCGACCGCTATCCATCCTATGTGCTGGCGCTGGACCTGGATCCGGCGCTGGTGGATGTCAATGTGCACCCGTCCAAGATCGAGGTCCGTTTCCGCGACAGCCGCGCAGTACATCAGTTTGTATTCCACGCCGTCAGCCGCGCACTGGCGCAGACGTCGGCCACGGCCTTCGGCACCGTGCCGGCGCCGGTGCAGGCCGGCAGCACCGCAATGCCGTGGATACGCGGCGAACAAGCCAGCTTCGGCGCGCAGTTTTACGGCAATGCCAACGGCGCCGGCAACGGCGTCGCGCAGACTACCGCCAGCTATGGCGCACTCTTTAACTCCATCGGCAGCCAGGTCGCCAATGCCGACGGCGAGATCCTGCCGTATGGCTATGCCAATGCCAATGCCGGCGCCGGCGCCAATTCGCCCTCCGCCCTGGAACCCATGTTTTCCCGCACCGCCGCCAATACACTGCCGGAAGACGATCACCCGCTCGGCTTCGCCCTGGCGCAGCTGCACGGCATTTACGTGCTGGCGCAAAACAGCAAGGGCCTGGTGCTGGTGGACATGCACGCCGCGCACGAACGCATCCTGTACGAGCAGTTGAAAAACGCGCTCGATGAAAACAGCATGCCGGTGCAGCCGCTGCTGATACCCATCACCTTTTATGCAGACGGCATAGAAGTCGGCACCGTGGAAGAAAACCAGGCCATCCTGCAATCATTGGGTTTCGACATTGCTGCCATTTCGCCAACCACGCTGGCAGTGCGTTCAGTGCCGGCGCTGCTGAAAAATGCCGACGCCCAGTCGCTGGCGCGCGACGTATTGCGCGAAGTGCGGGAATACGGCGGTTCGCGCGTGCTGATAGACCGGCGCAACGAACTGCTGGGCACACTGGCCTGCCATACCGCCGTGCGCGCCAACCGCAGCCTGACGGTGGTAGAAATGAATGCATTGCTGCGCCAGATGGAGCACACCGAGCGCGCCGATCAGTGCAACCATGGCCGTCCGACCTGGGTGCAGCTGGGCATGAACGACCTGGACAAGATGTTCTTGCGCGGCCAATGACGGCGTCGCACACAAAAACAAAGCCGGAAGCGTCGTGAGCAATACTGCCACAGTCATCGCCATCATGGGCCCCACCGCGTCCGGCAAGACCGCCGCGGCGCTGCAGATCGCGCAGCATATCCCGTCCGAAATCATCTCCGTCGATTCCGCGCTGGTGTACCGTGAAATGGATATCGGCACCGCCAAGCCCACCCCGGATGAACTGGCGTCAGTACCGCACCACCTGATCGACATCATCGACCCCGGCGAATCTTACTCGGTAGCACAATTCCTGAACGACACGCAACGTCTGGTCAAGGATATCCAGGGTCGCGGCAAGCTGCCGCTGCTGGTCGGCGGCACCATGATGTATTTCAAGGCGCTGCTGGACGGGCTGGACGATCTGCCACCCGCAGACCCTGCGCTGCGCGCCGAACTAGACGCCGAAGCCGCACGCATAGGAGTACCCGGCCAGCACGCCCGGCTGGCTACGCTGGATCCTATTACTGCAGCCCGCCTGAAACCGAACGACTCGCAGCGCATACAGCGCGCACTGGAAATCATCGCATTGAGCGGCCAGCCTATGTCCACGCTGCTGGCACAGCAAACTCGGGCGGTGCGCCCGTTTGACATGCTGTCCATTGCGCTGGAACCGTCGGACCGAAGCGTACTGCACCAGCGCATCGCCACCCGCTTTGATACGATGCTGGAACACGGCTTTCTCGATGAGGTTCGCGCACTGCGCCAACGCGGCGACCTGCATCCCAACCTGCCGTCGATACGCTGCGTGGGCTACCGCCAGGCCTGGGAATACCTGGACGGCAACTGCACGCTGGAAGACATGCGCGAACGCGGCATCATCGCCACCCGCCAGCTCGCCAAGCGCCAGCTGACCTGGCTGCGCTCAATACCGGAACGCATCGTCATCGACTGCCTGCAGCCGGATGCCGCAGAACAGATACTGCAGCTGGCGATACAAACCCATCAGCCATAGCGAGAAATAGCAAAAACGGTGTGCTGAAGCAGCATGTCGTTTTATACATAATCGATTAATTTAACAAGCTCGCTTGACACCCAAAAACCGGAATGGCATAATCGCAGGCTTCTTGGTGATATAGCTCAGTTGGTTAGAGCACAGCACTCATAATGCTGGGGTCGGTGGTTCAAGTCCACCTATCACCACCAGATACACGTTCAAAGAGCTTCTTTAACGTCCTAAAACCCGCCTCTAGCCCTGTGCTGACGCGGGTTTTTTGTTTTTTAACGTATTGGGACGTACATTTACATCCAAAGTCTTTGCATCCATACTTGCATCCATGGAGTCAAACCTCTCGAACGCATGGATGCAAAATGCCGAAACTCGCAAAACCGCTTACTGATATACAGGTAAGAAACGCAAAACCCAAGGAAAAACCTTACACCCTTCCTGACGGTGGGGGCATGTATCTCGAAGTCGGCCCTAGCGGATCAAAAATCTGGCGACTGAGCTATCGCCAACCCAATGGCAAGAATACGCGCCTGACATTCGGTCCATATCCTGAGGTATCTCTGTCGGAGGCTCGCGAAAAGCGAATGGACGCTCAAAAACTGCGAGCGAAAGGCGTCGACCCCGCAGAAGCCAAACGTACCGAGAAGGCTGTCAAGGAGGCTGAGCACAACAACAGCTTCGAAGCGGTAGCTCGTGAGTGGCACGCAAACAAAGCAGGGAGCTGGCAGCAACGCACCGCAGATAACGTACTCCATCGATTGGAAACGGACGTGTTCCCCCATATTGGAGCTCTTCCGATCAACCAGATCAAGGCACCGGTTATGCTGGAAGTGCTACGCCAGATAGAAAATCGGGGCGCTCTCGAAATGGCTAAACGACTCGGTCAGGTATGCGGCCAAATATTTCGCTATGCCATAGCCACAGGCAAGGCGGAGCAAAACCCGGTACCCCATTTACGAGGGGCTCTGAAGCAATCAGCCAAGGGGCACCATGCGGCAATTACCCCAGACGATTTACCGGAATTTATCCGCGCTTTTAAAAAAATCGAAGGGCGCATGTTCGTTCCAACGAAGGTGATGTTTCGGCTCATGATGATGATTTTCGTGCGCACTAGCGAACTGACGGAAACGCCTTGGGCAGAAATAGATCTTGAAAATGAATCCTGGGTAATTAGCTGGCAGAGGATGAAAATGGGGAAACGGAAGATGAATCCCCGCAAGGTCGATCATCATGTTTTCTTGCCACGCCAGGGTTGGGCGCTGTTGCGAGAGTTGTACGAAATCACTGGAGGCAATGAATACCTGTTTCCAAATCAAAGAGACTACAAAAAACCAGCGACCAACTTTGGGATACTCGCAGCACTAAAACGTATGGAGTACAGCGGAAAAATGACGGGCCATGGATTCAGGTCGCTCGCCATGGGGGTCATCAAGGAGCGGCTAGGATATCGACATGAAGTAGTCGATCGCCAGTTGTCACATGCTTCTGGGGATACATACGGCGAGGCTTATGATCGGGCTTTATTCTTTGACGAGCGCAAAGTCATGATGCAACGCTATGCCGACTATCTAGAGGCGATTGAGGCAGGCAAGGTAATTACTGGGAAATTTGACAAAGTCGCTGCCTAAGAAGTAAGAGGAAAAGCGTTATGTTGCCGATCGGCTCGCTCTCACCTGCTCCACATCCTTCAGCGGCGGCAAACCATACAGCCGGCTGTATTCGCGGCTGAACTGGGAAGGGCTCTGGTAGCCTACGCTGTAGCCGGCATGGCCCACATCGCGCTGCTCCACCAGCATCAGCCGGCGCGCCTCGTGCAGGCGCAGCTGCTTCTGGTACTGCATCGGCGTCATCGCGGCCACTGCCTTGAAGTGGTGGTGCAGCGACGATACGCTCATGCCTACATGGGCAGCCAGTTCATCCACGCGCAGCTGTTCGGTGTAATGCCCGCGCAACCAGGCAATGGCCTTGGTGATCTTGTTGCTGGGGCTGTCTGCCTGGGCGATCTGTAGCAGCCTTGGCCCGCATGGACCCATCAGCAAGTGGTACAGAATCTCTTGCTCGATCAGCGGCGCCAGCGCGGGAATGGTGTCCGGCTGTTCCAGCAGGCGCAGCAGCCGCAAGGTAGCGTCCAGCAGCGCTTCCGATGCGGTGTTCACCGCCACACCCAGCATGCCCTCGGTGGCCAGCGCCTGGCGCGGCACGCTGATGCGGCTCATCAAATCCGCCAGCGCGGCACTATCGATGGCCATGCCCAGGCCCAGGTGCGGCACTTCCGTGGTGGCCTGCACCACGCGCGACACCACCGGTAAATCCAGCGACACCAGCAGGAAGTTGCCGACGCCATAATGGAACGACTCCGTGCCCACGGTAATGCTCTTGGCATTTTGTTGAACTAAAAAATAATTTTTCACAATGCTCGTAAACAAATGATTTCGCTTTATAACGTCAAGCCGCGAAAGACAACAGATTTGCAGTGGATAGGCTTGCCTAATTAACGATTCATTTGTAACGATCTTCTTGGGCCGTTCTATTAACTTACTACTTATTAACATAACTAACCGATTGAAGTCGCTGTCGCACATCTCGTTCCAGTTAATATAAAATTTATCTGAGATGTAGATTGCAAGGCTTCGAAGTCCGCCTGTCCTGAAACTTCTTCTGAGAGTGGGGATGCTTGGTTTAGTTGGCGGAGGACTTACGAGAAAAGAGAAGAATAATTCCTTCATCAATCGAAGGGCATCGCGGGACCTTTCGTCAGTCAATTTTCCTCCCTGGCCAATTTCTACTAAAAAAAAATCCATAACGGCGTCGAGGCCAGGAAAGAACGGGAATTCCTCTCTGAAGTCCCAAATATTATCTTCAAACATGGAGTTGGCAGAGACACGCAATTTCGACGTTTGAAGTAGCAAATCATAGATCGTATTCGATCCCGTACCCGCCTTGTTGATTTGCACTGAAAACTGACCCACTTTTGGACTGAACCCCTCGGGCTGGACCAAGGTAGCAAGATGAAGTGATACGCTTGTCGAGCCTTCACAAGAGGAGCGACACCATGTCAGTTAGAGGA
>NZ_JBMPPM010000024.1:0-5924 GCF_049339885.1 Undibacterium sp. TJN25
GAAGACGGAAAAAGAAGTAAAAAGCGAGAGAAGCAAGGCAAGAAGTGCGGTAGTAAAAAAGAAAGCGCCGAGTTAAAAAGAAGTTGACGAAGCGAATTAAATACTACATAATCTCGTTTCTCTGCTGCTGACAAACAAAACGATTTGCAGCGAAGCGGAGAGCTCCGGTAGCGATACTGTAGAGTGTAAAACAGAATACAGATCTTTAACAATTAACAGTCAATAAATGTGGGCACTTGATAGAAAGCGCGGCTGATCTGCTTCGGTGGATTAGTTAAACTTAAAAAATATCAAATGTTCGCAAGAAGTAAATAATAGGACTTTCTCGCAAGAGAAAAGCCTGTCAGTTATTTTGAGTGAGCGAAACGTTAGCAATAACGTTGCCAGAAATGGCACCAAACAGAGATTAAACTGAAGAGTTTGATCCTGGCTCAGATTGAACGCTGGCGGCATGCCTTACACATGCAAGTCGAACGGTAACGCGGAGCAATCTGGCGACGAGTGGCGAACGGGTGAGTAATATATCGGAACATACCCTAGAGTGGGGGATAACGTAGCGAAAGTTACGCTAATACCGCATACGCACTAAGGTGGAAAGTGGGGGATCGCAAGACCTCATGCTCATGGAGTGGCCGATATCTGATTAGCTAGTTGGTAGGGTAAAAGCCTACCAAGGCGACGATCAGTAGCTGGTTTGAGAGAACGACCAGCCACACTGGGACTGAGACACGGCCCAGACTCCTACGGGAGGCAGCAGTGGGGAATTTTGGACAATGGGGGCAACCCTGATCCAGCAATGCCGCGTGAGTGAAGAAGGCCTTCGGGTTGTAAAGCTCTTTTGTCAGGGAAGAAACGGTGATTTCTAATACAAATTACTAATGACGGTACCTGAAGAATAAGCACCGGCTAACTACGTGCCAGCAGCCGCGGTAATACGTAGGGTGCAAGCGTTAATCGGAATTACTGGGCGTAAAGCGTGCGCAGGCGGTTATATAAGTCAGATGTGAAATCCCCGGGCTCAACCTGGGAACTGCATTTGAGACTGTATGGCTAGAGTGTGTCAGAGGGGGGTAGAATTCCACGTGTAGCAGTGAAATGCGTAGATATGTGGAGGAATACCGATGGCGAAGGCAGCCCCCTGGGATAACACTGACGCTCATGCACGAAAGCGTGGGGAGCAAACAGGATTAGATACCCTGGTAGTCCACGCCCTAAACGATGTCTACTAGTTGTCGGGTCTTAATTGACTTGGTAACGCAGCTAACGCGTGAAGTAGACCGCCTGGGGAGTACGGTCGCAAGATTAAAACTCAAAGGAATTGACGGGGACCCGCACAAGCGGTGGATGATGTGGATTAATTCGATGCAACGCGAAAAACCTTACCTACCCTTGACATGTACAGAATCCCTGAGAGATCAGGGAGTGTTCGAAAGAAAACTGTAACACAGGTGCTGCATGGCTGTCGTCAGCTCGTGTCGTGAGATGTTGGGTTAAGTCCCGCAACGAGCGCAACCCTTGTCATTAGTTGCTACGAAAGGGCACTCTAATGAGACTGCCGGTGACAAACCGGAGGAAGGTGGGGATGACGTCAAGTCCTCATGGCCCTTATGGGTAGGGCTTCACACGTCATACAATGGTACATACAGAGGGCCGCCAACCCGCGAGGGGGAGCTAATCCCAGAAAGTGTATCGTAGTCCGGATTGTAGTCTGCAACTCGACTACATGAAGTTGGAATCGCTAGTAATCGCGGATCAGCATGTCGCGGTGAATACGTTCCCGGGTCTTGTACACACCGCCCGTCACACCATGGGAGCGGGTTTTACCAGAAGTAGGTAGCTTAACCGCAAGGAGGGCGCTTACCACGGTAGGATTCGTGACTGGGGTGAAGTCGTAACAAGGTAGCCGTATCGGAAGGTGCGGCTGGATCACCTCCTTTCTAGAGTGCGCTGAAGTTAAGTGTCCACACTTATTGACTGTTAAGAAGTAAGAAGAGAACGGTTTGCGTCGGGAAGAAATAACGACCGATCAGCTGCCAGTAGCATCAGTAGCGGGTCTGTAGCTCAGTTGGTTAGAGCACCGTGTTGATAACGCGGGGGTCGTTGGTTCGAGCCCAACCAGACCCACCAGGTTTCGGGGGTTTAGCTCAGCTGGGAGAGCACCTGCTTTGCAAGCAGGGGGTCGTCGGTTCGATCCCGTCAACCTCCACCAGAAATACCAAACCTAAGTCAAGATTGTGAGCGCGCAGCGCGCACAATGAAGCGGATTTAGGTTTGGTCTTTCGTTAGAAAGATTAAGAAGTTCTCGTTCTTTAACAATTAGGAAGAAGTAAAGTAGAAATAATCAAAATTATTTCTGTAAAGGAAGTGGCGCACGACAGTGTGTCATGGAAATTATGGAAGGGTTGTGATTGTATCGAACAAACATAGTATTAAAAGCGAGTTTGAAGAAGTAGTTTTAGAAATCAAATTCCTTGAGATACGGCAAACGCTAAAGAAATACTCAATAGTAGTAAAGAACTATACCGTTCTTTGTGCAGGGTTTAGTGAGTTTGAACTAAAAATCACCTGGCTCTGCCAGTGATTTTTATCTGACTAGGCCAAACCAAAGTAGGTTTCTACTTTGGTTTGTACAGAGGCTAACGTTATAGGGACAAGTGACTAAGTGCACATGGTGGATGCCTTGGCGATATCAGGCGATGAAGGACGTAGTAGCTTGCGATAAGCTGCGGGGAGTGAGCAAACACACATTGATCCGCAGATTTCCGAATGGGGAAACCCGGCCGTAAGGTCATTGCATTCTGAATACATAGGAATGCAAAGCGAACGTGGCGAACTGAAACATCTAAGTAGCTACAGGAAAAGAAATCAACCGAGATTCCCAAAGTAGTGGCGAGCGAAATGGGAACAGCCTGCAAGAGATAGCATCAGCGATAGTAGAACGGAATGGAAAGTCCGGCCATAGAGGGTGATAGCCCCTTATACGAAATCCCTGGTGTGAGACTAGACTTGCGACAAGTAGGGCGGGACACGTGAAATCCTGTCTGAACATGGGGGGACCATCCTCCAAGGCTAAATACTCGATATCGACCGATAGTGAACCAGTACCGTGAGGGAAAGGCGAAAAGAACCCCGGAAGGGGAGTGAAATAGATCCTGAAACCGTGTGCATACAAACAGTAGGAGCGGACTTGATCCGTGACTGCGTACCTTTTGTATAATGGGTCAGCGACTTACATTCAGTGGCAAGGTTAACCGCATAGGGAAGCCGTAGAGAAATCGAGTCCGAACAGGGCGAATTAGTCGCTGGGTGTAGACCCGAAACCAAGTGATCTACTCATGGCCAGGTTGAAGGTGCGGTAACACGCACTGGAGGACCGAACCCACTAATGTTGAAAAATTAGGGGATGAGCTGTGGGTAGGGGTGAAAGGCTAAACAAACTTGGAAATAGCTGGTTCTCTCCGAAAACTATTTAGGTAGTGCCTCAAGTATCACCATCGGGGGTAGAGCACTGTTATGGCTAGGGGGTCATCGCGACTTACCAAACCATTGCAAACTCCGAATACCGATGAGTGCGAGCTTGGGAGACAGACGTCGGGTGCTAACGTCCGGCGTCAAGAGGGAAACAACCCAGACCGCCAGCTAAGGTCCCAAAGATTGGCTAAGTGGAAAACGAAGTGGGAAGGCTAAAACAGTCAGGAGGTTGGCTTAGAAGCAGCCATCCTTTAAAGAAAGCGTAATAGCTCACTGATCGAGTCGTCCTGCGCGGAAGATGTAACGGGGCTAAGCCAGTCACCGAAGCTGCGGATATCCGTAAGGATATGGTAGGAGAGCGTTCTGTAAGCCTGCGAAGGTGTCTTGTAAAGGATGCTGGAGGTATCAGAAGTGCGAATGCTGACATGAGTAGCGATAATGGGAGTGAAAAGCTCCCACGCCGTAAGCCCAAGGTTTCCTGTTCAACGTTCATCGGAGCAGGGTGAGTCGGCCCCTAAGGCGAGGCAGAGATGCGTAGCTGATGGGAAGCAGGTTAATATTCCTGCACCGTCGTATGATGCGATGGGGGGACGGATCGCGGAAGGTTGTCCGACTGTTGGAATAGTCGGTTTCTGGCTCAAAGAAGGTGCTTAGGCAAATCCGGGCACATAATTCAAGGGGTTGGGACGAGTGAACTTGTTCACGAAGCAATCGGAAGTGGTTCCAAGAAAAGCCTCTAAGCTTCAGTCATACGAGACCGTACCGCAAACCGACACAGGTGGGCGAGATGAGTATTCTAAGGCGCTTGAGAGAACTCGGGAGAAGGAACTCGGCAAATTGGTACCGTAACTTCGGGATAAGGTACGCCCTTGTAGTTTGACTGGCCTGCGCCAGAAGGACGAAGGGGTTGCAATAAACTGGTGGCTGCGACTGTTTAATAAAAACACAGCACTCTGCAAACACGAAAGTGGACGTATAGGGTGTGACGCCTGCCCGGTGCTGGAAGATTAAATGATGGGGTGCAAGCTCTTGATTGAAGTCCCAGTAAACGGCGGCCGTAACTATAACGGTCCTAAGGTAGCGAAATTCCTTGTCGGGTAAGTTCCGACCTGCACGAATGGCGTAACGATGGCCACACTGTCTCCTCCCGAGACTCAGCGAAGTTGAAATGTTTGTGATGATGCAATCTACCCGCGGCTAGACGGAAAGACCCCATGAACCTTTACTGTAGCTTTGCATTGGACTTTGAACCGGTCTGTGTAGGATAGGTGGGAGGCTTTGAAGCGGGGACGCCAGTTCTCGTGGAGCCATCCTTGAAATACCACCCTGGTTTGTTTGAGGTTCTAACCTTGGCCCGTTATCCGGGTCGGGGACAGTGCATGGTAGGCAGTTTGACTGGGGCGGTCTCCTCCCAAAGTGTAACGGAGGAGTTCGAAGGTACGCTAGTTACGGTCGGACATCGTGACGATAGTGCAATGGCATAAGCGTGCTTAACTGCGAGACTGACAAGTCGAGCAGGTACGAAAGTAGGACATAGTGATCCGGTGGTTCTGTATGGAAGGGCCATCGCTCAACGGATAAAAGGTACTCTGGGGATAACAGGCTGATTCCTCCCAAGAGTTCATATCGACGGGGGAGTTTGGCACCTCGATGTCGGCTCATCACATCCTGGGGCTGTAGCCGGTCCCAAGGGTATGGCTGTTCGCCATTTAAAGTGGTACGTGAGCTGGGTTTAAAACGTCGTGAGACAGTTTGGTCCCTATCTGCCGTGGGCGTTGGAAGTTTGAAGGGGGCTGCTCCTAGTACGAGAGGACCGGAGTGGACGAACCTCTGGTGTATCGGTTGTCACGCCAGTGGCATTGCCGAGTAGCTATGTTCGGAAGAGATAACCGCTGAAAGCATCTAAGCGGGAAACTCGCCTTAAGATGAGACTTCCCGGGAACTAGATTCCCCTAAAGGGTCGTTCGAGACCAGGACGTTGATAGGCTGGGTGTGGAAGTGCAGTAATGCATTAAGCTAACCAGTACTAATTGCCCGTGCGGCTTGTCCCTATAACCTTAGCAGGTTGTAGACTACGACAAGTATTTGTGTGTTTGCCTTTGTTCGCAAACAGTCACAACCGCCTAAGTCTTGTGGTGTGCCCCACCATGAGCACGGATCCCTGATGGTCTATCAGGGATCCATAAAACCTGATTAGTGCGAAGACTAACCCTCTGACGCACACTCTACTAAGCTTCTTCCCAATTGGATTTGTTGTTCTCCGCCAAGGAAACATCAAGTCAACAAGTTATGCCTGATGACCATAGCGAGTTGGTACCACCCCTTCCCATCCCGAACAGGACCGTGAAACGACTCTGCGCCAATGATAGTGCTGCAACCAGTGTGAAAGTAGGTTATCGTCAGGCTTTTATCCAGAAAACCCCTCCCTCGCAAGACGGAGGGGTTTTTGCTTT
>NZ_JBMPPM010000025.1:0-4252 GCF_049339885.1 Undibacterium sp. TJN25
ATCGATAACTAAGAATTATGCGTGAATCAGATAAGGCGACAGCGGTGCCAATTGATCTCTCTCACCTCAAGGGCCTAGAGGTTCAGAAGCTTGTCTTCCGTCGCCTTGTGGACCGCGTATTTGAAGATCCTCGCATGCTAAAGGTTACTGATCATGAAACGGGAGAAGTCGACTACATCGTCAGCGAAGACTCTGGACGCGGAATACTCGCGACGAATCGATTTCATTATTTCGAGTGTAAACACTATTCACGGTCACTCGAATTGGACAATGTGGCAAAGATCATGGTGGTGGCGGTGTCGGACCAGCCGCTAAGTGTTAACGTCATTTCCAGCACGCCGCTTCAACCTCAAGTTCGGAAATATGCTTCGAGGCTGTTTACATTCGATGGTAGTGTCAACCCGATCTTCCGAAGTATCGAATTTCGCCATTGGCAAACCGGCTTATTTCTCAGTGACGACGAGCTGAACAACGATCCCAGCATCAAAACCACAGTCATGCCCCTCACGCCTGAGCATGGCCTGCATACGATTCATTGGTGGTTGTCCGAGTGCATCGCATTTTCCCAAACAGAGGTAGCATCTTCGGGGACAGCACGCCGCGGATTGCATGTTCGGCAGGGAGTATTGCTGACACTCGCTGTGGAGTCTGCAGATGTCGACTCTGTCGCAATATCACTTGATGGATTGCCGCAGGATAGCTGGCAGTATGTACCGCTTGCCGGCGATGTCGGCAAAGGACACTTTCTCATTGACACAACCCATTTGGCCGTTGGCCAGGATTATCGAATTTCCCTTCAAACAGCGCATAAAAAAAACCGTCACATCACTCCTCTTGTTAGCTTAGTCATTAGTGGAGCTGTAAGTTTTTTACCGGAACTACGTGCGAACGAAATCGACGATCTGCAAAAAAAAATGGGAGATACTGGCGACGTACGCCTGTCCTTGGTGGATGGAGAAGCTGGCGTTGGAAAGACTCATTTAATCGAGAAAGTGGCCGAAGGATTACGTACAAAGGCTGGTTATGACGTCCTCCGTTTCACAGTCCCAGAAACGCCAGACGATGACCTTATGGTGTCAGTTATTAGAAATTGTCTTGCGCCGCCTATAGGGAAAGGCACTTTCAGTGAACTCGTTGGCAAGATTGAAGCGGGATTGCTCAAGCAAGAAGGCGATGGGAGTCTAAGAACAGATTTTCGATTGTTAGTACGTGTAATAAGCGGAATGGGGCCGAAAGTGATCGTTCTGCGCGATTGCCATTTAGTAACACCAAAGCTTGCTGACGAAATATGGGTGCTAATTTCTGTTTTGGATGACTCAAGCTGGGGCGGCATTCGATTGATACTTGAATACCGTCAACCCGACGCACTTTCGAATGCAGCTCTTCAGGGTTTGCTCCGAAAAATTGACTTAAATATCCGCAAGATTCTCCAAAAAAAACTGGTAGCCCCGCTTGATCGTAACTCGTTCTACCGTTTTTCGAAAACAATATTCGCTCATATCACGGATGAACTAATCACTTGCCTATTCGATAGAACAGGGGGATTCCCTCTTTTCTTCGACAGCTATTTACGTCGCCTTCAAACTCTCGGTCTAGTCAAGCGTGGAGATGACTCTCATCTATTCGAAATTAGCGAACCCGCACGCATTCTCACTGATCGTCTTCATGGGGGGCGGCAAGTTATTCTTGAAGAACGCATCAAGACAGGATTGCTTGGAGCATTTTCCTCCGACTGGGAAGAATGGGCGATTGTATTGGGTTTAATTGCGACAGCCGATAACGTTTACGATCAGTCGCTGATTCTGAACGCGCTTGATATCTCGGATCGCGATTTACGCGCGTTTCGAGAAATGCTCAGTGAAACAGGAATAGGTTCTGTTTTGTTCGATGGTCAAATCGTTTTTCGCCATGATTTGTTGCGCGAAGCAGCAGCGGCTGTTGCCACTGCTGCGAAGGGATTCGAGTCTCAAGCACGAAAAGTAGTGGGCGCTCTTTTTGTCGGAGATTCGAAATCTGATGAAGTTAAAGTGTTCGCCATCAGAGCGAACATCTTTACTTTGTTGAGCGATAACGTGGCTTGCGAAATAGAATTGCGCCAAGGGCTTAAAGCTGCAAAGGCGATAGAAGACTATGGCCGGATTGTTTTTTTTCTGAACCGTTTATTGCCATTGCTGAAGGATCGACCAGATGCCAACGAACGCCTGGATTTGTTGACTCAACTATGTTGGGCCAGCTGGGTAACAGAGTCACTGGTAGTCACCCGCGAGCGCTATTTGCAGGTAGCCGCCGAAGCAGAGCGAAATACTAGGGATTTTGAATTCAACGAGGCCATTGCCACGAACGCATATAGGCGCGCGATTGGACTAGATCTGGAGTTGATGGAGCCATATATTTTTATAGAGAATACCATTTCTGTTCTGAGTCGGCGTCAGACCCATCTGACATTTAACTCTATTCTGAATCGCTTGGTATTGTTCTGTGCTCGATTTGGACTTCCCGAGTATGGATACAAGTTTGCTCGCTTATCATTTAACTATATCGGCGACGGGCAGCGCGACAACGAAGGGAGTGTCCTTTTTTCCGAATTGGGGATGTTACATGCAGCCTCGTCGCCCACAATCGCGTTGGACTTATTCAAGCTAGCAAGTTCCATAGCAAAAGGGCGTCCCGAAGAGATAGGCACTGCCCTAGCGGTCCACGTGCATGCGTGTTTGTATCATGGAACGGCATTGGATATCGCGCATTTCGATGCTATCTGGGCCGACTGCACGAAACACCGGCTAACGGAGCCATTGGCGCGAGCTAGCCTTTTGCGTGGGTCACTATTTCTGCGCGAGGGTAACCTGAAGAGTGCGGGTCATTGGATTGAACGCACTGCGACCATGGTGCAGCTGTATCACATGAAGCAATTTGAGATAGCAATTCTCAACGATCAAATCTTATTTGCATTGCTTGTGGACGATATCGCAAGCGCGAAAAATGTTTTTTCGAAATTGATTTTTGAATTCGAGCGCGTGGAGATGGAAGCCTCTCGTGCGATCTCTAAGATCGATAAGGTATTCCAAGCTGCAGAAAGGGCTGCATTACCTCTGGGATTAGAACCATCAGATATCGAGCGACCGGCGGCTCCGCCTATGCATTGCGACCCGGCCAACGAGATACGCCAAAACATCGCAATATTTGCTTCGTTAATCGGGCTACATGAAATCGCAAAAACCTATACAACGGCATTGTTGAATAGGCCTTGTCCCGAAGTTATTGGGCATCGATGCGTGGAAATCAGCGGTAAGCGATTAATATTGGGCGCCTATTGAACGAACTATGTCATTGATCCAATTGAGAACGATGCGACGAATTTCTCCAGGAGATTCGCCGAGCAGCATTAGATTTTTATTCTGAGGATAGCTCCAGCGAGAAAATGCGACTGGTCCCATCCCTGGCTCTGTATCGATTTCTGATTTGCGTATTGGATCCCACAATACCATCGCAGGTTTGCTGAACGCGGTGGCCACATGAGCCACGCTACTGTCGAAGCCCAAAAACATATCCGAGGCCCATACCAGCGCCATCATCTGGCGTAATGTCGTGCGAAACCGTTTCGTGGCAAAACCTTTATTCTCTCTGCCATGTATGCCGACTTCAACAACACTCATCTCTGCAGGAAGCGCTGAGAGCACGTGGTGCCATTCGTCCTCATGCCAAGGATGTCCAGGCTTGGGTGAGCTCGTTCCATAGGGATGCAAGCAAAGCACCGGGCGCGGCAATCCAGAGAGCTTCAGCAAGGCCTCTCGACATTCTTCTTCTGTCAGAAAAAGGCTGGGCCGGATCAGTCGAGGAGCGACACCGTATTCAGCGCAGATATTGGAAATAATGTGCCCAAAGTGGCAATGCTGTTCATGTGATGAATTGACCAGCGACATGCTCTCGGGCGACAGGTCAGCTAGGTTGAGAATTTTTCCGACGAACGGATTGCCTCGCCAAATCGGAAACGGTTCCTCGTCCTCCACCGTTCCGACATCATCGGTTGGTTGAATCGGACCGGTCAACAGATCAATCGGCCGGCCACAGCGCATAGCAACTTCTTCAACTAAGCGCGTATACATCAACACGTCGCCAATCCCCGTTACATTGGGCACAGCCAGATCAGATTTGAATTTATGGCAGATTAATTGGAATGGATTTTTGGCTATAGGAGATGTTTTTGCGGGGATTTCCTGCATCTGCCGAGTATGCATAATTCTTAGTTATCGAT
>NZ_JBMPPM010000026.1:0-3391 GCF_049339885.1 Undibacterium sp. TJN25
ACCTGCGTTCCGAAGCCTTCGGCATCTCACTGCTGGAAGGCGCCATGTTCGGCAAACCGATGATCTCCAGCGAGATCGGCACCGGCACCACCTACATCAACCTGGCCGACCAGACCGGGCTGGTGGTGCCGCCCAATGATCCGGCCGCCTTGCGCAATGCCATGCAATACCTGTGGAATCACCCGCAAAGGGCGGAAGAGATGGGCAAACGCGCGTATGAACGCTACCAGACCTTGTTCACGTCGGAGCAGATGGCGCGGGGTTATGTGGGCTTGTATCAGCGGGTGCTGGAGGATGCTGCCGGAAGAAGCGCGCAGGTCAGTTCGGTATAAACAATAATGGGCGCTCAGGGTGCCCATTATTTTTACTGCTAAATTTGTGTTTGTAAATCCTGAGGCGCTGACTTTGATTTGTGTTCTACAGAAAATTCGCCTTGCAGCCAGGAGCTGCCAATAAAAATAGTTTTGTCGACGTTGACTACGTCAAATACCAATAAATTATCCGACCACTCAAAATTTTCATCCAGGTGAGTTTCCCCCCTGGTCAGCGCCGTTGTCACTGAATAAGAGCCGGGTCCCAGTGTGCAGTCGAACGGCAGCCGGAATTCCAGTGTATCGCCGGCGCGCAAGTCATGTTGGACCTGATCTGCATGCCAGGTATTGCTGCCCCAGATGACACTGCCTTGCTTGTCGCGCAACATGAAGCCGAGCACTAATTCCGGGATGTCTGCGCTGATTTTTACTTCACATACCAATTCTACTGTCTGTCCGACGTGGGCGGCAGCAAGCGATTGTCCACTAGCCTTGTCTTGCAATTGCAGTTTGCTGACTCCGGCAGCGCCGTTGCCGGAGCGTGTTTGCAGCCAGCCTTCTTCGTTGCGATTCTGTTCAACACGGAGTTTGGAATTTTCCTTTTCCGCCAGCAGGGCATTATAGTAGTCTACGATTTCATCGGGTGCCCCTTGTTTGAGCACCTTGCCCTTGTCCAGCAGGATCACCTGGTCGCACAGGCTGCGTACGTCGCCCATTCCGTGGGTCACGAGGATAATGGAGGTGCCTTGTTGCTTGAACTGGCGTATGCGGTCAAAACTTTTATGCTGGAAATAGCTGTCGCCGACTGACAATATTTCATCGACGATCAGGACATCCGGCCTTACCGCGGTAGCGACGGCAAATGCCAGCCGCGCTTGCATGCCGCTGGAGTAAACACGCAGCGGCTGGTCGAAGAATTCGCCAATTTCTGCAAACTCTTCAATGCCGGCCATCAGTCCGTCCAGTTGCGTGCTGCTGAAGCCCATTAATCCGCCTGCCATGTACGCATTCTGGCGGCCGGTAAACTCGGGATTAAAACCCAGGCCGAGTTCCAGCATGGCACTAATACGTCCGGTGACGCCTATGCTGCCGGAGGTTGGCCGCACGGTACCCGTGATCATCTTTAGCAAAGTGCTTTTTCCGGCGCCATTCTGGCCGATAATGGCCACCGCCTGGCCGGCGAGAATGCTGAAGCTGATATCGCGATTCGCCCAGTATTCATGGCGTACGCGCGCTGGGAGGCCGGCCCAGTGCGCCAAACGAGAAAAAACGCCTCCAAATTTGGTGTAGCACTTGCTCACCTGATCCACGCGCAATACTACCTGCGCTGGCGTCTCTGTTATCAGTGCTTGATTCATAAAGCGTCCACCAGGTCGGCGCTGGCGCGCCGGAAAATCCAGAAAGAAAACAGGAACAAGCCTGCTGCCAGTAAAAACGGCGTTATCAGGCTATGCCAGTCAGGCAGTTTTCCGTACAGCATGGCGCCTTGATAAATCTTGACGATGGGAGCCATAGGATTGAGAGCCAGCACATGGCTATATTGTTTCGGCAGGGTATCCGCTGTATAGACGATGGGAGTGAACCAGAACCATAGCTGCAACACGATTGCCAGCACCTGCCCTATGTCGCGGGAAAATACATTCATCAGGCCCAGCAGGATACCCAGGCCAAACGCGAACATGACAATCATTGCTATTCCTAGCGGTAGCACCAGCCATGCAGCGTTGGGATAATGGCCGAAAAATAGAAATACTACCGCGATGGCTACCAGCAGCAGCAGGTGATTCAGCAGCGCACTGCCGCCCACGATCAGTGGCAGGCACAGGCGCGGAAAGGCAATTTTTTTCAGCGTGTTGGCATAGTCGATGAACACGGTGGTGCAACGATTCATAATTTCTGAAAACAAGCCCCAGGCTGCAGTGCCGGCCATCAGATAGATGGCATAAGCGGCTTTATTGTCGACGTTCGGCAGCCGCGCACCCATGACTTCCGATAGCACCAACGCAAAAATCGTCGCCTGTGCCAACGGGTTTAAAATCATCCATAGTGCACCAAGTTTGCTGCGTGCAAAACGTCCGCGAAATTCCGCCTTGATGGAGGAAACGATAAAATGGCGATAACGCCAGATGGAAAGAAGTAAGGCTTTCAAAAGGTATCAATGCTTTCGTGTTGTTGATGGCCTGATCGCCCAGAGAAGCTGATGCAACAAGATCGAATATGCAGGCTCTTTGCCTGATGTGCCGGGAAAAACGGACTAGCCCGCAATTATAGGCGTAATGTTAGCCCAAGGAATGATTGCAAATGTCATGAAATTGTAAGTATGCTGCCACTTCTTCGGGAGCGGCAGCATTTGAAAGAGACTCGAATACCTTTAGGGGATGAGCTCTTGTTAGCCAGCGACCCTGCCGTAAATATCGTCAAAGCGGACGATATCGTCCTCTCCCAAATAGGCCCCTGACTGGACTTCAATCAGTTCCAAGTCTACTTCGCCATGATTTTCCAGTCTGTGCTTGACACCCAGCGGAATGTAAGTGGACTGGTTGGCAACTAGAGTCATCGTATCTTCACCTCGTGTTACAACGGCTGTTCCGCTGACCACGATCCAGTGTTCGGCGCGGTGATGATGCATCTGCATGGACAGGCGTCCACCGGGCTTGACCACAATGCGCTTGACCTGGAAATGCTCGCCGCTATCGACAGAATCATAATGCCCCCAGGGCCGGTATACCTTGCGATGGTTGTCCGCCTGCGCATAGTTGCCCTCCCGCAGGCGGCTGACGATGCGCTTGATGTTTTGCGTATTGCTCTTGTTGGTCACCAGCACCGCATCCGGGGTTTCCACCACGATCACATCTTCCAGCCCCAGGCAGGCCACTAGGCGGCTATCCGACACCACCAGGCAGTTGCGCGAATCTTCCATCATTACATCGCCCTGCAGCGCATTGCCATCCGCATCCTTGGCGGACACCTGCCATACCGCATCCCAGGCTCCGACATCCGACCAGCCCGCATCAAACGGCACCACGCAGCCGGCGATGCCCAGTTCGGTGGCCTTGGGCAGCTTTTCCATCACCGCATAA
>NZ_JBMPPM010000027.1:0-1447 GCF_049339885.1 Undibacterium sp. TJN25
ACCTTCTTGGCATCGCCAAACACCATCATGGTCTTGTCCATGTAGAACAACTCATTGTCCAGCCCGGCATAACCGGACGCCATCGAGCGCTTGTTGACCACGATCGTCTTCGCTTTATAGGCCTCCAGAATCGGCATGCCCGCAATCGGCGATTTCGGGTCCTTGGCTGCAGGGTTGACCACGTCATTGGCGCCCAAGACCAGCACCACGTCGGCCTGGCCGAATTCGCTGTTGATGTCTTCCATCTCAAACACCTGGTCGTACGGCACTTCGGCCTCGGCCAGCAGCACGTTCATGTGGCCCGGCATGCGGCCGGCAACCGGGTGGATCGCATATTTGACGGTGATGCCCTTGTGCGTCAGTTTCTCGGTCAGCTCTTTCAAGGCATGCTGCGCACGCGCCACCGCCAGGCCGTAGCCGGGAACGATGATGACGGTTTCGGCATTGCCCAGCAGAAACGCCACATCGTCGGCAGAGCCGGATTTGACATTGCGCTGCGCCTGGCCGCCGGCCGCTGCTTCTGCCGGTGCGCCGCCAAAGCCGCCCAGGATCACATTGAAGAATGAACGGTTCATTGCCTTGCACATGATATAGGACAGAATCGCGCCGGATGAGCCGACCAGGGAGCCGGCAATGATCAGCATCGAGTTGTTGAGCGAGAAACCGATGCCTGCTGCGGCCCAGCCGGAATAGCTGTTCAACATCGACACCACGACCGGCATGTCGGCGCCGCCGATCGGGATGATGATCAGCACGCCCAGCACAAAGGCAATCGCCGCCATCAGCACATAGGGGATCCAGGCCGGTTCAGTGCCGGGGGCGAAGCAGAAGATCAGGCCGAAACCGATCATGGCGACGGCCAGCAGCAGGTTCAGCCAGTGCTGGCCGGCAAAGCTGACCGGCGCACCCTGGAACAGACGGAACTTGTATTTGCCCGACAGCTTGCCGAAGGCGATCACCGATCCGGAGAAGGTGATGGCGCCGACGAAGGTGCCGATGAAGAGCTCCAGGCGGTTGCCGAAAGGAATCGCTTCGAAGCGGCCGGTGATATTAAAGATCCACGGTTCCGACACCACCGATACGGCGATACAGACGGCGGCCATGCCGATCAGCGAGTGCATCGCGGCGACCAGCTCCGGCATTTTTGTCATCTCCACGCGTTTGGCCAGGATGGCGCCGATACCGCCGCCGACGACCACGCCGAGCACGACCAGGCCATAGCCGAGGCCGGAGCCGGAAGCTTCGCCTTTCAGCTTGACGATCAATGCGATGGTGGTGGCGACTGCCAGCGCCATGCCGATCATGCCAAAGGCATTACCGCGCCGTGCGGTGGAGGGGTGGGATAAACCCTTCAGCGCCTGGATGAAGCAGACCGAGGCGATCAGGTATAACAAGGTCACCAGATTGAGGCTCATTATTTATCCTCCTTGTGCGCGGGCGCCTTGGA
>NZ_JBMPPM010000027.1:1544-3125 GCF_049339885.1 Undibacterium sp. TJN25
GATTCTTTTTTCTTAAACATTTCCAGCATCCTCTGCGTGACCAGGAAACCGCCGAAGACGTTGACGGCGGCCAGCGCCACGGCAGCGGTGCCCATCACCTGGGCCAGCAGGCCTTCGGTCAGGCCGGCAGCCAGCATGGCGCCGACGATGATGATGGCGGAAATGGCATTGGTCACCGCCATCAGCGGGGTGTGCAAGGCTGGGGTCACTGTCCAGACCACGTGGTAGCCCACGTAGATCGCGAGTACAAAAATGATGAGATTGGTAAGGGTGTGGCTAACTTCCATGATGCCCTCTCTGCTTGTAATTATGGAATATCATTATTTTATTGAATATCCATTGTTGAACCGGTGGCGGCGCTGCTTCGCTGGCTTGCGGAGACGGGGGACGGCGTACGAGGTGCCATGTCCCTGTCTCCCTGGCCGGCCTGGCGATGGCGCCGCCTTGATGTGCGTTCTATTTCCTTAATACTTCACCGCCGGCGCAGACCAGCGTGGCGGCGATGATTTCATCTTCGCGGTTGATCGCCAGTGCCGCATCCTTGTCGATGATCAGTTTGAGGAAGTCGAGCACGTTGCGCGCATACAGGGCGGACGCGTCCGCGGCCACCAGCGTGGCCAGGTTGGGTTCGCCGATGATGTGCACGCCGTATTTGGTGACGGTCTTGTTCAGCTCGGACAAGGGACAGTTGCCGCCTTGTTCGACCGCCATGTCGACGATCACCGAGCCGGGTTTCATGGCCTTGACGGTGTCTTCGGAGATCAGGATCGGGGCCTTGCGGCCGGGGATCAGCGCGGTGGTGATGATGATGTCGGCCTGCCTGGCGCGTTCATGCACCAGTTCTGCCTGGCGGCGCATCCAGTCGGCGGGCATGGCGCGGGCGTAGCCGCCGGTGCCCTGTGCGATTTCTTTTTCTTCATCGGTGAGGAAGGGGACGTCGATGAACTTGGCGCCCAGCGATTCGACCTGTTCCTTGACGGGCGGACGGACGTCGGACGCTTCAATGACGGCGCCCAGGCGCTTGGCGGTGGCAATGGCCTGCAGGCCGGCGACGCCGACGCCCATGATCAGTACGCGGGCGGCCTTGACGGTGCCGGCGGCGGTCATCAGCATGGGCATGAAGCGCTGGTAGGTGTTGGCGGCAAGCATGACGGCCTTGTAGCCGGCGATATTGGCCTGCGACGACAGTACGTCCAGCGACTGGGCGCGGGTGATACGGGGTGCGGCTTCGAGGGCAAAGGCGGACAGGCCGTGCGCGGCCATGGCGGCGATGTTGTCGGCGTCAAACGGGTTGAGCATGCCCACCAGCACGGTGCCGGATTTGATCAGCGTCCGTTCTGCGGCGTCCGGGGCGCGGACCTTGAGCACCAGTTCGGCGCCAAAGGCGTCGGCCGCCGTGCCGATCTGGGCGCCGGCAGCCTGGTAGGCTTCATCGGTAATGCTGGAGGCGACACCGGCGCCGGACTGCACGATGACCTGATGTTTGGCCGCAACGTATTTCTTGATGGTTTCGGGCGTTGCCGCTACGCGCGTCTCGCCCGGCCGTGTCTCGGCGGGGATGCCGATTTTCATAGGTTTGCT
>NZ_JBMPPM010000028.1:0-3083 GCF_049339885.1 Undibacterium sp. TJN25
TTTTAAATTGCAGGCTATGCCGCCGGTATGGTCCTCTAACTGACATGGTGTCGCTCCTCTTGTGAAGGCTCGACAAGCGTATCACTTCATCTTGCTACCTTGGTCCAGCCCGAGGGGTTCAGTCCAACGCCGGGTCATAATCCAGCGCAAACTAACAGCTAACGCTTCTCAGTCATTTTTTGGAACCAGGTCGCTAACCGAAAAAGTGCGAGCGTCGTCTCAAAAGTAGTAACTATCGCGTAGACGAACAAGAAATACCCAGCACCAGCACCAATCGGCTTAAGATAAGAAAACCAGTTTGGAGACAGCGAAACCAATGCAAGGCCATGTGCCAGCATGCTTTTTGGGCTCAACTCATAGTCGAGCGCCGAACATATCAACGCCGATAAAAGCGCGACAACCTGGACTAGCCCAAAGTGGGCAAAAACAGCACTCACTCTTTCATAGTCGGAGGGCTTCCCATCCTCTTTCAGGCTGATCAACGCATTACGAAGTTTTTCGTCACCCCAGCCTATCCAAATCGCATAGCCACTAACTCCAAAGCCCAACAAGTTAGGCAATACGCTGAGAGCAGTCGCATACCAGGCACTTGATAGCCAATAACCGGAAGATAGAACCGTGATGAAGATCGCGAGATGGACAAATGGCGACACGACAAATTCGCGCCACCCACCATAGGACGTCCAATACCTCATGAATATGTCTACGACATCTCCATATTCCACCTTGAGTCTTGATTCCCCATGACGCGACATTCGTTATCCACCTACCCTTACAAAATTACGAAGCATGCCCAAGGCTGCCTGAAAAAAAGAATCCTCGATAGTGGTAGTTCCTGTGTCGACTTCTACCTTCTCCAAATATGGATGATCAACAGTCGAATATTTTACGGTTTGGCCGGCCTCATCTATTCCACGAGCCGTTACTAGTCCGTTTGATTGCGCCACCTCCGCAACTTGCCTCTGGTCTTTGCCTAACTGTAGACCATCCGGATGGTCGGAAGACATATTTTGAGTAAATTTAGTAGCGTTCTGATCTTCCATCCACTTGAACAAACGACGCTCCACATCACCGAGAGCATTCGGAGGCGATATTTCAAAAGAGATTTGCTTGAGTACCGGTAGGTGGAATATTCGATCGAGTGTCTCACGATCCGGTTCGACCGTAATGACTGCTTCACCATGGGCTTCAATTAGATCACTACTAGTTAACAGGCGTTCGACCAGCGTCTTAGCCATGCCTGGTGAAAGCGTATTTTGTTGATCCAGTCGCGAAATAAATATCAAGCGATGTTGGTCAGGGAAGAAGATATAAGGTAAAACCCGCAAATTCGGACGATAGCTTTCCGGAATTCTCACATTCTGCGTGACATCTTCGGGCGCGGCCACCTCATTGGTAGACAGATCAAGCCATTTCGCATCCCTATCAATATTGACGAATTTGAAGAGGTCGCCCCATAAAAACTTGTGCTCCTCGTATCTATTGTGTGCCGAGCCAATCATTCCCCCGACATCGCCGCGCAACCCTACCGGCGTCTTCCGCCTAGCGGCATCCATCCATAGTTTCACGTATCGCTCCGGACGATGTGGAGGCGGCAAAACAACATTCAACGCTGCAATGGAAATTATTCTCATTTATGACAGGCCAATAAATAATGGCTTTAAGAAGTAGTGGCAAAGAAGTCAAGATTAACGCACTAATCCTTGCCTTACAATAATTAATTGTGTAAATATAATTTTTTCCATCGCCAATATTCTCCCTACGTTAGAAACACGATGGAGTGATTCAAAGACAATTCAACGCCCTTCAGCAATCCATAGGGTGGACAAGCATTTTGTGCTGGAGCCACTTTGCTATCCGAGTTTCAAGAATGCCGAGTACATCCGTCTAGCCGATTTTCAGCACCGACCGGATGATTGCATGGTCATCGGATTGGCCGGCGTTCCACGAAGAAAGCCCTGCTAATCGTCGTACCATTGATCTTCGCTAAATATACAGGAGGGGAAAATGGATCTACTAGAGGCATGCAATCGTTTTCTGGTGCACTGTGAAGTAGAAAGAAAACTGAGTCCGCTAACAATTAAAGCGTACCAAGGCGACCTTTACCGCTTCAGCAGCGCCGTCGGCTCAAAGTACAACCTATGCGATTTTTCCGAGACATGGATCGAAAATGTGGTTCGCAATTGGCTTGTAGATCCAGAATTGAAATCAACAACTGTCAAGCGACGAGTGGCTTGCATAAAGTCCTTTGTGCGCTGGCTTTTCCGGCGCAAGCTAATATCGTTTAACCCTTTCGAGCGAATACATTTAGAAATCAGGCTCCCGAAGAGACTGCCAAGAAATCTGCAAACTAACGAAATCCAGAAACTCTTGGTGGTAAAGCCAGAAAGCATTCTCGGTAAGCTCCGAAAAAAAAATCAAGGCTTGCCGCGCTTTGAATGGGATAGGCTTACGGCTCGCTTGGCAATAGAAGTATTAACGCTCACGGGTATTCGCGTCGGCGAATTGGTCAAGATCAAGCCTCAAGACATTGATCATTTACTGCACCAGATTCGCATCCTTGGCAAAGGAAACCGAGAGCGACAAGTCCTGTTCCCCGATCTGGTTACGACTGACCGCCTTCAAGTGTATCGAGAACATGCCTACTCCCGCTTCGGAGCAGAAAAACGTAGCACCCTCTTTCTAAATAGTCTTGGCCGATCAGCCAACGAGCAATATATTCGACGGATTATCCGTGCGTATGCCAATGAGGCACAACTGGGGCGGCGGATCACGCCACATATGTTGAGGCATACAGCTGCAACCCAATTGCTAGAGGCTGGCTTGGATATCCGTTTTGTGCAAAAACTTCTTGGTCACGCAAGCATAACTACTACAGAAATCTATACTCATGTAGCGAATCACGCGCTGCGCCGAGAAATTTCACGGGTGAATATCAGGAAAAGGCTTGAGATGCATCGATAACTAAGAATTATGCATACTCGGCAGATGCAGGAAATCCCCGCAAAAACATCTCCTATAGCCAAAAATCCATTCCAATTAATCTGCCATAAATTCAAATCTGATCTGGCTGTGCCCAATGT
>NZ_JBMPPM010000029.1:0-2228 GCF_049339885.1 Undibacterium sp. TJN25
CCATCCCGAACAGGACCGTGAAACGACTCTGCGCCAATGATAGTGCTGCAACCAGTGTGAAAGTAGGTTATCGTCAGGCTTTTATCCAGAAAACCCCTCCCTCGCAAGACGGAGGGGTTTTTGCTTTTTAGCTTTAGACTTCAACTTTTACTTTCCGCTTCCCGATTTCTAGTGTTACTTGCTACTTCAGCTTTTTGCCTTCCGCTTCCCCTCGCCGCTTTACATAAAAGCTTTGCGCCTTCAGTTTGTATAGCTGCTGTTTTAGCCCGCCTTGATCGACCTCCTATTTGCTCCGGCGCAGCACCGATCTAAAATTTATAACTGACACCAATGGAAAACAGATTCGTCGTGCCGTTTTGCTTATCGTCATATCTGGCCGGCAGGCGATCCCAGTCGGCCGCCAGAGACCAGTTCTTGTCCAGCGTATAGCGTATTCCCAGGCCTATTACAGGCGCCACATGATTCTTGCTGCCGGATTTGCCGTTCGCATAGTCCAATTCGCCGTGCAAATAGCCAACCCCTAAACGCGCGCGTACTGCCAAATCTCCCATGCTTGCCTGCAGCACCTGGCTCAACGCCACGCCGCTGCTTTTCCTCGCGCTGTTCACCAAGCCTTCAGCTGTGTGGATGGCGGTCTTGCCGCGCTTGCTTGCATATGCCATCACTTCTACGCCTTGCGCGATTTCCACTCCATTGACAGGTGCCAGCGACGCCAGGTAGCCGCCGGATATTTTGCTGCTGATACCATCGGGGCGCTCGCAGAGAGCACCGTTGCCGCAACTGAGTCTGGCCATGCTGCCAGCAGCCACGCCGGCACCAAGGTAGATCTCCGATGCAGCGGCATCCATTGCTGCCGTGATTGCTGCGATACATGCGAGAGCCGCCAACGAGGCGCCAACCAGGGGATGGGAGTTGAGCATGGGATTTTTGGTTTATTTCTTAATGTGCTTCGAATATTGGTTGGTACTGAGCCTGGCGCGCAGTGTTGCAAATTTTTTCATCCGGGACGATATTTTTATGTAAAGATGCGGTTGATAAACTGTGTGGTACCGTATTCCGGTACTTTTTATCAGCAGATTCTATAAACAAGGGATGACATGAGCTCACCGGAACTCGTATTGAAAGTATTGCGTACTGAACTGCGGCATTCGGGAATCACCTATAAGGTGCTGGCCGAACGGATAGGCATGAGCGAGTCCAGCGTGAAGCGCATGTTTGGGCAAAAGGATATGTCGCTGTCCCGCCTGGCGCTGATCTGCAAGTCAGCTGGAATCGCCATGGAGGATGTGTTGCGCCAGGCTGCCGACGTTACACCGCACTCGGATAACTTGACGCTGGCACAGGAAAAGTCGCTGATGGCCAGTCCAAAGCTGCTGCTGGTAGCGATTTGCTGTCTGGGTAACTGGACGATGGAGCAGATTATTGAAACCTACACCTTGTCCGAGCCTGAATGCATCCTCAGTCTGGTGGAGCTGGACAGGCTGGGCCTGATAGAGCTGAAGCCGATGAATCGCTACCGTCTGAAGGTCTCGAATGCCTTTCACTGGCGTCCGGATGGTCCTGTGCAGCAGTATTTCAGGGAGTTTGTGGTGAGCGATTATTTCGATGGGCGCTTTGACGGAGAGGGGGAGAGCCTGTTGTGCGTACCCGCCAGGCTTTCCTCGCAGAGCGCACGCGAGATCGTGCAGAAGATACAGCAACTGGCAGCTGAGCTTGCACGTCTGCAGCAGGAAGACCGACGGCTCAATCCGGAAGACCGCGATGGCTTCACTTTATTACTGGGCTTCAGATCGTGGGAGTTTTCGGCGCTCACCGCGTTGCGCCGCAATGGCAGCGGTGCTAAAACCGTTGTGGCCACCGGGCAGGGCCGCATTCATCGCAGTGAGGCTTAGTTTTGAATGCGCGTCGAACTTTGTTGCAAAATATTGCCTAAAAAATATTAATTGAGCCTTAAGCATCGATACAGGTTATCATGTTAATAATTTAATATTTTTAAAATTTACAAATTCATGACAATTCAAAGACACTTGGAGGCGGATTTAAATCCGTGTCAAATTTAATATGCGTTCTGGCGGAATGGTCATTATTGTCGGCTGTAAATCAAATTCAAAAAAAAAGTAATTCGCGCAAGCGAAGAGGTTAGTAGATGAGTAAAAAAGCATTAATCACCGGAATCACAGGACAGGATGGCGCGTATCTGTCCGAATTGCTGTTAAGCAAAGGCTACA
>NZ_JBMPPM010000030.1:0-2223 GCF_049339885.1 Undibacterium sp. TJN25
CCTGAAACAACTGCACTTGGATCTAAGGGAATTGGGATTCGAGGGGTCGTACGACCGGGTGGCAGCCTTCGCCAGGCAGTGGAAGGTGGATCAAACTGACCGGGTCAATTCAGCGAGCAAAAGAACATACGTTCCCTTGTCTTTCGCTCCGGGCGAGGCATTTCAGTTCGATTGGAGCGAAGACTGGGCCGTGATCGGCGGTGAGCGGACCAAGCTCCAAATCGCCCATTTCAAGCTGAGTAACAGTCGGGCGTTTTATCTTCGTGCGTACCTGCTGCAGACGCATGAGATGCTGTTTGACGCCCATCACCACGCCTTTGTCCATCTGGGTGGAATTCCCCGTCGTGGCATCTACGACAATATGAAAACAGCAGTCGACAAGGTCAGGACAGGCAAGGACCGTGACGTCAATCTCCGCTTCACGGCCATGGTCAGTCACTACCTGTTCGACGCGGAGTTCTGCAATCCATCGTCAGGCTGGGAAAAAGGCCAGGTCGAGAAAAACGTCCGAGACAGCCGACACCGGATCTGGCAAAAGATCGAGCCGATGGACTCGCTGGACGCCTTGAATGAATGGCTGACACAGGAATGCTCCAGGCTGTGGAAGCAGATCCAGCACCCGGAGGCCGATATCACGGTTTTCGAGGCCTGGGAAATGGAGCGCCCTCATCTGATGCCGAATGGCAGACCCTTTGACGGGTTCGTAGAGCACACCAAACGGGTATCACCCACCTGCCTGGTGACTTTCGAAAGAAATCGCTACAGCGTGCCCGCGTCATTTGCCAATCGACCTATCAGCCTGCGCGTCTATGCCGCCAGGCTGGTGTTCGTGGCAGAGGGCAAAGTCATTGCCGAGCATGACCGGAATATCACCAGGGATCACGGACCGGGACACACGATCTTCAACTGGCGCCACTACCTGGCCGTATTGCAGCGAAAGCCCGGGGCGCTACGAAATGGCGCCCCGTTTACCGAGCTGCCAGACGAGTTCAAACGCCTGCAAGCGATCCTGATGAAGCGCCCAGGAGGCGACCGTGAGATGGTCGACGTCCTGGCGCTGGTGATGTTCCATGATGAGAAAGCTGTCTTGTCCGCGGTCGAGCAGGCTCTGGAGGGCGGCGCCCCCTCCAAGCAAACCATCCTCAACGTCCTCAGTCGGCTAATCGAAGGAACTCCTCCGCCAAGAATAGACACACCACAAGCGCTGACCCTGAAAATCGAACCCAAGGCCGACATCGGCCGTTATGACCAACTGAGAAATAGGAAATTAGACAATGCAGCATGAGGCCATGTTAGAGATGTTCAAGAATTTAAAATTGAGAGGAATGGCACAGGCGCTGGAGGATATGGCCAACCAGGACTCGCCGGCATTCCAGGCAGCAGTTCCCGTCATTGCCGGCCTGTTGAAAGCCGAGACTGCAGAGCGTGAAGTTCGCTCTCTGGCCTACCAGATGAAAGTGGCAAAGTTTCCCGCTTACCGGGACTTGAGCGGCTTTGACTTTGGTTGCAGTGAGGTCGACGAGTCCCTGGTTCGGCAATTGCACCGTTGCGAGTTCCTGCAGTCGGTCAACAATATTGTTCTCGTGGGCGGCCCCGGAACGGGAAAGACGCATATAGCCACAGCGATTGGAACCCAGGCCATTGAGCAGCATGACTGCCGAGTGCGTTACTTCTCGACAGTGGAGCTGGTCAATATGCTGGAAATCGAGAAGCAGCAGGGAAAAGCCGGCCAACTGGCACTTCGATTGCTTTACACCGACCTGGTGATCCTCGACGAGCTTGGCTATCTTCCATTTAGTCAATCTGGCGGGGCGCTGCTATTCCACCTGATTAACAAGCTTTACGAGAGAACCAGTCTGATCATTACGACCAATTTGGGTTTCTCGGAGTGGGGATCGGTGTTTGGAGACGCTAAAATGACGACAGCATTGCTTGATCGACTCACCCATCACTGTCATATAATCGAGACTGGGAACGATAGCTATCGATTCAAGAACAGTTCGACCCAGATAACCACCAAGGAGAAAAATACCAGACTAGCCTCAACCTAACCCGTAAAAGAAGTAAAAACGAGTGGGTCAGAATTTGATGCAAACGTGGACTGAACCCCTTGGGCTGGACCAATCGGGTTTCCAGATTTAAGCCGCTTGCCGAGCGAGTTGTGCTTCGAATTTATTGGGTGATTGATAGCCTAGCGCCGAATGCATTCGCCGTTCGTTATAA
>NZ_JBMPPM010000031.1:0-1736 GCF_049339885.1 Undibacterium sp. TJN25
TCTTCCCTGGTCATGGGTTTGGCAAACAGATAACCCTGAGCGAGATGGCAACCGAAAGAGCGCAAGGTCTGCGCCTGCATTTCACTCTCCACCCCCTCCGCAATCACCGACAAGCCCAGGTTCTGGCCCAGCTGGATCACCATCTTCGCAATGCTCGCATCACTGGACGCATCCTTGATCTCATTGACAAACGCCCGGTCGATCTTCAACCGGTCCACATCCAGCTTCTGCAGATAGCTCAGCGACGAGAAACCCGTGCCGAAGTCATCGATCGAAATACTGATGCCCAGCTGCTTGATCTGGTACAACGTCTTGATCAGCAAGTCCGGATCCTTCATCGCCATCGACTCCGTGATCTCCAGCTCGATACACTCCGGCGGCACCTGCGTATCCAGCAAAGCCCGGTGCAAGGACTGCATGAACAAAGGATGCGAGAATTGCGCCTGGGACACATTGATCGCCATCTGGAAATCCGTATAGCCCAGGCTGCGCAGATGCACCAGCTCATAACACGCCGTGCGCAACACCCACTCCCCGATATCCACGATCAGCCCCGAATACTCCGCAATCGGAATAAACTGGTCCGGCGGCACGAACTTGCCATCCTCGGTACGCCAGCGCAACAAGGCCTCCGCGCCTACCGGACGGCCGCTGGCCATATCGATCTGCGGCTGGAACACCAGAAACAGCTTCTGGTTCTCAAACGCTCCCCGCAGCGCATGCATCAGCCGCACCCGCTCACGGATCTCCACCCCCATGTCCCGCGTAAAATACACATGGCCCGCACGCTGGTGCGTCTTGGCCCGCTTCAACGCAATATTCGTATCCTTCAAGGCCTCCGAGCCCTGGCCATCGTATTCCGCCAGTTTCACCAGGCCGATCGTGGCCGACAACTGCACCTCCTGCCGGTCCACCTCGAAAGGACGGTTAAACAGCCCCAGGATTGCCTCCGGGCACACCATCTCCTCATCGCCCAGCAAGGCAAAGGTATCGCCCCCCACACGCGCCAGCTGGCAATCCGCGCCGAAATACGCCACCAGCCGGTTCGCCACCGAACACAGCAGCATATCGCCGAACTGATGCCCCAATGCATCATTGGTTTCCGCAAAATGGTCGATATCGATCAAGGACAGCGTACTCTGGTCCTTCAGCGGCGACAGCAAGGTCTCATTCAAGGTCTGCAACAGCTTCAGCCGGTTCGACAAACCCGTCAGCGGATCATAGAACGCATAGTTATGCAGCCGGGAGGCCAGCATCACATTATCCAGGCCCACCGAGATATTGCTGCAAAACACCTCCAGCAAGCGCTTGTCCATGTCATTCAGATGCAGGCCGGTATCCAGGTACACGGTAAAGTCGCGCTGCGCCACATTGCTGAAATACAGTGTTGTCGCCTCCGCGTCATACAGGTTGCGCCTCTCCCTGAGCGAACGCAGCACCCGCTCTGCCATGGCCGGCTGCGGCAACTGCTGCAAGCCCTGGTCCAGCAGCGGCGCAAAGGCCGGTGTCGTGGCGATGATGCGCAAATCCTGCAGGTCGGTGCCGGCGCCTTGCTCCAGGCTGCCCGGCCGGGCACAGACCAGCCCCTCCGCATCCAGGCCCAACAAACCCGAAATCTGCACCAGCACGCCGGACGCAAAGTTCTGCAGGCCCTGCAGCGCCATCAGCTCGGTGCTGGCATTGATGATCAGTTCCAGGCCGCGGCGGCTGGCCGAGATGGCGCAGATCTGCTCATA
>NZ_JBMPPM010000032.1:0-1708 GCF_049339885.1 Undibacterium sp. TJN25
GTGCGGACCAGGAAAAGCCGGTGGAGGCGATTTCAAAGTTCAGGCGGGCGCGGTGCACCTTGTGGCCTTCGAATTCGAGTTCGGGGTTGTCCTTGCTGCGGGTCAGGGTCAGGACTTCATTGGACACGCCCAGCCGCGTGGTGCTGACCGCCATCTGCCGTATCACCTGTTCCACGCCGCCGAACGTGTCCGGATGGTAGGTACGATAAAAGTGCAGAATCTTCATTTTCCACCCCTTATCATCTGGTACGCATTCACGGTGTTCTGCACGCAGGCCTCCCAGGTCAGCTGTGCTGCCCGGCGCAATCCCTTGCTGATAGCCTGTTCCCGCCATGCGTCGTCTTGCAGTGCAACGGCGAGGCCATCGCGGATAGAGACCACATCGTCCGGCTCTACCAGCCAGGCAGCACCATCGGCTACTTCCGGCATGGACGAACAATTGGACGTCAGGACCGGCACTCCGCTTGCCATCGCTTCTGCAATCGGCAAACCGAAACCCTCGTAATAAGATGGATAAACAAACAAACGGCATGCCGCATACAAGACCGGCAGATACCAGTCTTCCACGTAACCCAGGTAGTTAAGCCAGCCTTCCTGCTGGCCACGTACTATCTTCGCATGGATTTCATCGCTGTTCCAACCGCGACTGCCGACCAGCACCAGCGGATATTGCTGCCGCAACTCGGCAGGCAGGTCACGGTATGCCGCAAGCAGGTTAAGCAGGTTCTTGCGCGGCTCTATCGTGGAAACAAAAAAACTGTATTGCTGGTAATGCAAACCGAAATGCGCCATCACTTCTTCAGCCTGCGCTCGTGTGCGCGGATGGAACTGGGTGTCTACGCCCAGAGGTACTGCAACCACCTGTTCAGGCCCCAGTCTAAATTCTTCAAGGACTTCCAGCCGGGTTGCCAGTGAGTCAGTAATGACAAGGTCCGCTCGCCGCACGGCTACCGGCATGGCAGCGCGCATGCGCCTCACCCGCGCCTGCGGATGCCACTGCGGATAGCGCAACACCGATAAATCATGCAGCGTCACTACCGAAGCCATCTTACTTTCCGGCAGCACATAATTAGGTCCATGAAAAATGCCATCCTTGATGCCGCGCAGATTAGATTTGGCAACATAGGGCACCAGTTTGCCATACAAGCCCGACAATAGGGGCGATTGCCCTAACTGGTGGCGCAAACGCGCTTTCAGGCTATCACCTTGGTCGCCTGCGGGCTCCCCCCCCGTCCGTGGATCAGTGGCATTGTTCACATTCAGCTTAGGCAGGCGTTTCCATAAACCATCTGCCATATAGCGCACCGATTCTATGTCGGCATGGGCCGGCAAACGCGATGCCAGTTCCCACGCGTAGCGGCCTATTCCTGCCAGAGGAGGGCGCACTGCTTCAATCGATAGCACCACGTTCATGAGGGCGTTCCCTCCGGTCCAGAATCCAGCATCCATGCCAGGGTATCGCGCAACGCAATCCCCGGCAGTGCGCCAACGCACGCGGCGAGCTTGTTCGGGTTGCCCGTCAGGGTCTTGACTTCATTGCTCCTGACAAACGCAGGATTGACCTTGACTTCCATTCGGTAACCGGCGAGGTCGGCCACGATGTCCAATACTTGCTGCAAGGTATGGGCCTGACCGGAGCAGACGTTGAAGGTCTGTCCTGCCGGCGCGTGCTGCAGCAGCCGGGTGTAGGCCTGGACGACGGTGCGGA
>NZ_JBMPPM010000033.1:0-1450 GCF_049339885.1 Undibacterium sp. TJN25
TGAACTGACCCCAATTAGTTGGACGGTTTAAATAGCTAGGTGGCTAAGGGCTGAGTTCTGTATTGCACAGGACTTAGCCCTTTTAGTTTTGCCTTGATGCGGTCGTGATTGTAGTAGTGAATGTACTTCTTGATTCGTGTTTGGAGCTCATCGACGCTGCTAAATTTGTTCAAGTAAAAGAATTCCGACTTCAAGATGGCGAAGAAGCTCTCCATGGCCGCGTTGTCCAGGCAGTTTCCTTTGCGTGACATGCTCTGTACCACCTGCTTGCTTTGTAAAGCGCGCTGATAGGCCGGCATGCGGTACTGCCATCCCTGGTCTGAGTGCAGTATCGGCTTGTCACCCGGCTTAAGCTTGGCCAATGCCTTCTCAAGCATAGAACTGACTAATTCGAACACCGGTCGCTTGGCCGTTTCAAACGCAATAATCTCGCCGTTATATAAATCCATCACTGGGGACAGATAAAGCTTTTCCCCAGAGACATTAAATTCGGTCACATCGGTTACCCATTTCTGGTGAGTGCCTTGTGCGTCAAACTCCCGCTGCAGCACATTAGGCGCGGTTTGCCCCACATTCCCTTTGTACGAGCGGTATTTCTTCGGTCGTACCAAGGACTTGAGGCCCAACTCGCTCATGAGGCGCTGCACCGTCTTGTGATTCACCTTCTGGCCCACTTGCCGAATCTGTAATGCAATACGGCGATAGCCGTATCGTCCTTTATGGCGGGCAAAGATGGCACTAATCTGCCTCTTGAGCCCCAGATGCTTGTCGCAGACCAGTGCTGCTTTCTGTTGATAATAGAAAGTGCTGCGGGCCAGTTCAGCGACCTTGAGCAGGCCAGCCAGAGGGAATTGCTGCCTTAGTTCGGCGACTACTTGCGCTTTTTGCGCGCAGTTGCTCGCTGTGGCTGCTGCGACTGAACTAAGGCTCGTAACTTTTTTAAATATGCCACTTCCATGCGTAAATGGCTCACTTCCGCGAGCAACTCCTCGCGTGTACGGGTTTCATCATCTGCCGGTTTGTTCGGCGCTAGGGGCTGGGAATCGGTCATCTTCTTTGGGCGTCCACGAATACGTGGCATCAAGGCGTCTATACCGCCGCTATGATAGCAGCGCTCCCACCCAGGAATGCCTCCAGGATTACGGATATTGAAAGCGGCGGCTACACATCGGTAAGACAGCCCCTTGTTTTGCATGTACTGCAACACCGACAGTTTGAATTCAGCGCTGTAATGACTGAACTTCTTCTGCAGCCCCGCCATGCCATGTTCCCGATGCAAGGCTACCCAGCGTCGCACTGTGCCATGATCGAGGCCATGTGCCTTGGCTATGGTGTTATAGCCAGCCAAGCCGTTTAGGTACGGTTGAACTACTGCCAGTTTGAACTGCTCATTGTGTTTCGTCATGAAAAAAACCCAAAAGTCGGTGTCCAACTTTTGGGGTTCAGTTCA
>NZ_JBMPPM010000034.1:0-1281 GCF_049339885.1 Undibacterium sp. TJN25
TGGACTGAACCCCTCGGGCTGGACCAAGGTAGCAAGATGAAGTGATACGCTTGTCGAGCCTTCACAAGAGGAGCGACACCATGTCAGTTAGAGGACCATACCGGCGGCATAGCCTGCAATTTAAAATTCAGGTCTGCACCGATGTTCGTAGTGGCAAAGTCGGACGCCGGGAAGCGTTGAAGACGCACAACCTGTCAGCCAATCTCATGCAGATGTGGCTAACGCAGTTTGATCGCGGTGAGCTGGATTTGGAAGAAGCCGCCGCAGCTACAGTGGTTGAATACGAGGCGCATATTGCCGCCCTGGAGCGCAAGGTCGGCCAGCTCACAATGGAGCTCGACCTCCTTAAAAAAACACCTCGGCTTCGACTCGTGAGCGACAACGAGACATCATCGATCGTCAGCGGCCCGAGGCCTGCTCCATCCGACGGGGATGCCAAGTGATTGACCTTCCTCGGAGCACCTACTATTATCGACCAAGTGCTGCAGAACGGCAGATAGATGACCTGGCTTTGGTCGCCCTGATCGACGACATCCACGATGAATTCCCTGGTTACGGCTATCGTCGAGTTACGTTGGAACTCAATGCACGAGGCCATGTGATCAACCACAAGCGAGTCGCCAGAATCATGAAAGCCCATGATTTGCATGCCCATCGTAGGCGCCGTTTCAAACCGGCAAAAGGTTTCGAGGCCGATTTGTGTGTGTATCCGAACCTGTATCGTAACAATATCCCGGCGGAACCAGACCGTGTTTGGGTTGCAGATATTACGTATATCCGCGTTGCAGCCGGGTTCGTTTATCTGGCAGTTATTCTCGATGCCTGTAGTCGTAAAGTCATTGGCTATGCCTTGTCGCGGCAGATCGATACGCCGCTGGCATTGGCTGCATTGAATGCGGCCTACGTTGCAAGGCAGCCAGAAGCAGGCACCTGCATCCATCACACGGACAGAGGGTGCCAATACGCCAGCAGGCTGTATCGTGATGCGTTGGAGCAGTTTGGTTTGATTGGTTCGATGAGTGCGCCGGCGAACCCTTACAATAATGCGCAGGCGGAGAGCTTTATGAAGACCTTGAAGGTCGAGGAAGTTTATCTGGCCGGTTTTGAGACGTTCCGTGATGTTGCCAATAGGCTGCCGTATTTCATCGAACAGATTTATAACGAACGGCGAATGCATTCGGCGCTAGGCTATCAATCACCCAATAAATTCGAAGCACAACTCGCTCGGCAAGCGGCTTAAATCTGGAAACCCGATTGGTCCAGCCCAAGGGGTTCAGTCCA
>NZ_JBMPPM010000035.1:0-889 GCF_049339885.1 Undibacterium sp. TJN25
ATGTGATCGTGGTGGAAACCCCGGATGCGGTGCTGGTGACCAACAAGAGCAATACGCAAAACATCAAGCGCATCGTCAGCCGCCTGCGGGAGGGCAACTATGCGCAGGCGGACAACCATCGCAAGGTGTACCGGCCCTGGGGGCATTATGATTCTGTCGATAGCGGCGAGCATTTCCAGGTCAAGCGCATTGTGGTCAAGCCTGGTGCCCAGCTATCGATGCAGATGCACAGATACAGGGCGGAACACTGGATCGTCGTGAAAGGCGTTGCCATCGTCACCAAGGGCGAACAGTTGCTGACGCTGCTTGCCAACCAGTCCGTGTACATACCGGTAGGCGTCAAACATAGGCTGGAAAACCGTGGAGAAACCGACCTGGAACTAATCGAGGTGCAATCCGGTTCTTACCTGGGCGAAGACGATATCGTACGCTTCGATGACATCTATGGCCGGGTATTATTTGAACATGAGCTGACCCGCGACACTAGCCGCACCATGCCCTGAAATTAAAAAGCGCACCGGCATATGCATGCCGATGCGCTTTTTTTATCCCTGTCAGGACACTGAACTCAGCTGCATCTTTCTTCCGGCAGCATCCTCCAGCACCCGCTGATACAAGCCCACATAACCCCGCGCCATCTGCTCCGACGTGAACAAGGTCTGGTAGCGTTCATACGCGCGCCTGCCCATCTCTTCCGCCCTTTGCGGGTGGTTCCACAGGTATTGCATGGCATTGCGCAGGGCGGCCGGATCGTTGGGCGGTACCACCAGCCCGGTCTGGTCGGCCAGGTTGATGTAGGTGGTGCCGGTGCCGATCTCGCTGGAGATCATCGGTTTGCCGAACATGGCGCCTTCCAGCAGTGAGATGCCGAAGGCTTCGGAACGCAGGT
>NZ_JBMPPM010000036.1:0-886 GCF_049339885.1 Undibacterium sp. TJN25
ATCCTTGGCGGACACCTGCCATACCGCATCCCAGGCTCCGACATCCGACCAGCCCGCATCAAACGGCACCACGCAGCCGGCGATGCCCAGTTCGGTGGCCTTGGGCAGCTTTTCCATCACCGCATAATCGATCGAATCGGAAGGGCAGGCCAGGAAGGCCGTCTTGTCCACCCGCACAAAATCGCAATCGACCTTGGCCTGCTGCATTGCCTGGCTACAGGCGTCGAACATGGCCGGGTTAAAGTGCTGGATCGCCTTCAGCCAGACGCTGGCGCGCATCATGAAGATGCCGCTGTTCCACAGGTGGGCGCCGCCGGCCAGGTACTGCTGTGCCGTCTCCAGCGCCGGTTTCTCGACAAAGGCCTGCAAGGCCCGCACCGGCGAACCCGGCAAGGTATCGCCCACATGGATATAGCCATAGCCGGTCTCCGGCCGGTCCGGCACGATGCCGAAGGTCACCATCGCGCCGTCTACTGCCTGCGGCAAGCCCTGCTGGATCGCCCGGTGAAAGCCCTCTGCATCCGCAATCACATGGTCGGCCGGCATCACCAGCAATACCGCATCCTCCTGCTTGGACGTGGCCGCCAGGGCTGCCAAGGTCAATGCCGGGGCGGTGTTCCTGCCGGTGGGCTCCAATAGCAGCGTGGACGCGGCAAAGCCGACGGCCCGCAATTGCTCGGCAGTAATAAAGCGATATTCTTCATTGCACACCACAATCATGTCGGGGGCGACCGGCAGATCGCCGGTAAACTGATGCATGCGGGTGGCAGTGGCTTGCAGCATTGTTTCTTCGCCGACTAGCGCCAGCAGCTGCTTTGGATGCTTTTCCCGGGACAGGGGCCACAGGCGCGTGCCGGAACCGCCCGATAAAATCACTGCTTGGAGT
>NZ_JBMPPM010000037.1:0-842 GCF_049339885.1 Undibacterium sp. TJN25
GTGTCCAATGAAGTCCTGACCCTGACCCGCAGCAAGGACAACCCCGAACTCGAATTCGAAGGCCACAAGGTGCACCGCGCCCGCCTGAACTTTGAAATCGCCTCCACCGGCTTTTCCTGGTCCGCACTGTCCCGCTTTGTCGAACTCGCGCGCGAAGCCGACGTCATTCATTACCATTTCCCCTGGCCCTTCATGGACCTGGCCCATCTACTGGGCCGGATCAAGAAACCGACGGTTGTCACCTATCATTCCGACATCGTGCGCCAGAAGATGCTGCTGAAGCTATATCAGCCGCTCAAATACTGGTTCCTGAACGATGTCGACCGCATTGTCGCCACCTCGCCCAACTACCTCGCCACCAGCCCCATCCTGGAACGCTACAAGGACAAGACCGAGATCATCACCTACGGCCTCGACAAAAGCATCTACCCGGTACCGCAGGCCGAAACGCTGCACAAATGGCGCCAGCAGCTCGGCACCCGCTTCTTCCTGTTCGTCGGCATGCTGCGCTACTACAAGGGCCTGCATATCCTGATGGAAGCGGCTGCCAACACCTCCATGCCGGTCGTCATCGTCGGCGACGGCCCGGTCGAAGCCGAACTCAAGCAGCAAGCCAGGGTGCTGGGCCTGAACAATGTCCACTTCCTCGGTGCTTTACCCGAAGAAGACAAGGTTGCCCTGCTGACATTATGTTATGCGATGGTTTTCCCGTCCCACCTGCGTTCCGAAGCCTTCGGCATCTCACTGCTGGAAGGCGCCATGTTCGGCAAACCGATGATCTCCAGCGAGATCGGCACCGGCACCACCTACATCAACCTGGCCGACCAGACCGGGCTGGTGGT
>NZ_JBMPPM010000038.1:0-821 GCF_049339885.1 Undibacterium sp. TJN25
GTGACGAAGTCGCGGACGGTTTCGGTGCGGTTGGTGGCGAGTACGAAGGTGTCGGGCTGGTCGGCTTGCAGCATGCGCCACATGCCTTCGACGTATTCTTTGGCGTAGCCCCAGTCGCGTTTGGCGTCCATGTTGCCCAGTTCGAGGCAGTCGAGCTTGCCGAGTTTGATCTTGGCGACGGTGTCGGTGATCTTGCGGGTGACGAATTCGCGGCCGCGCAGCGGGGATTCGTGGTTGAAGAGGATGCCGCTGCAGCCGAAGATGCCGTAGGATTCGCGGTAGTTGATGGTCATCCAGTGGGCGTACAGTTTGGCCACGCCGTAGGGGCTGCGGGGGTAGAACGGGGTGGATTCGATCTGGGGCACGGCCTGGACCTTGCCGAACATTTCGGAGGTGGAGGCTTGGTAGAAGCGGATCCTGGGGTTGACGGTGCGGATGGCTTCGAGCAGGTTCAGGGCGCCGATGCCGGTGATTTCGGTGGTGGTCAGCGGTTGTTCGAAGGAGACGCCGACAAAGCTTTGGGCGGCGAGGTTGTAGACTTCGGTGACGCCGGTGCTTTGCAAGAGGCGGATGCTGGCGCTTAAGTCGGTGAGGTCGTATTCGACCAGGTGCAGATTGGGGTGGTGGTCGATGCCGAGTTCGGCGATGCGCCAGAAGTTGACGGAGCTGGTGCGGCGGTAGGTGCCGTACACGGTGTAGCCTTTGCTTAACAGCAATTCGGACAGATACGCGCCATCCTGTCCTGTGATTCCGGTGATTAATGCTTTTTTACTCATCTACTAACCTCTTCGCTTGCGCGAATTACTTTTTTTTTGAATTTG
>NZ_JBMPPM010000039.1:0-671 GCF_049339885.1 Undibacterium sp. TJN25
TTTGCCAACACTTGACCACGCTGGATGTCTTCGCGCTTGGTGCCGCGCAGCAGTACGCCGACGTTGTCGCCTGCTTGACCTTGGTCGAGCAGTTTGCGGAACATTTCAACGCCTGTGCAGGTCGTTTTGACTGTATCTTTAATACCGACGATTTCGATCTCTTCGCCAACTTTGACGATACCGCGTTCGATACGGCCAGTAACGACTGTGCCGCGACCGGAGATGGAGAATACGTCTTCTACTGGCAACAGGAAGGCGCCGTCAACAGCGCGTTCTGGTGTTGGGATGTAGGAGTCGAGTGCGTCAGCCAGTTTCATGATGGCTTGTTCGCCCAGGGGACCTTGGTCGCCTTCCAGGGCCAGTTTGGCGGAACCTTGGATGATGGGCAGGTCGTCGCCTGGGAATTCGTATTTGGACAGTAATTCGCGTACTTCCATTTCTACCAATTCCAGCAGTTCTGCGTCGTCGACCATGTCGCATTTGTTCAGGAACACGATGATGTATGGTACGCCTACTTGGCGGGCCAGCAGGATGTGTTCGCGTGTTTGCGGCATTGGGCCGTCTGCTGCGGAACATACCAGGATCGCGCCGTCCATCTGGGCTGCGCCGGTGATCATGTTTTTGACATAATCGGCGTGGCCTGGGCAGTCTACGTGGGCGTAGTGGCGTGC
>NZ_JBMPPM010000040.1:0-650 GCF_049339885.1 Undibacterium sp. TJN25
TTTTAAATTGCAGGCTATGCCGCCGGTATGGTCCTCTAACTGACATGGTGTCGCTCCTCTTGTGAAGGCTCGACAAGCGTATCACTTCATCTTGCTACCTTGGTCCAGCCCGAGGGGTTCAGTCCATAGTCTTGTTTTTTTGCTCGCTGAATTGACGCGGCCAGTTTGATCCACCTTCCATCGCCTGGCAAAGGCTGCCACCCTGTCGTACGCCCCTTCAAACTTTAGTTCTTTCAGATCCAAGTACTTTGTTTCAGGCTGCGTCGCTGCTTGCGGTTTTTGCCTACCTCAGTCTTTAACCAGCACGAAAGCTGGAAAGCGTACTTGTCGATGGCGCTGATTGTTTGCCGTTCCGCGTAGGCGGGCTCGGTGATTTCCGAGTGCAGATAGCATCGGACGGTGTTGCGTGAGATGCCGAGCCGTCTGGCGATCTCTCTCAGGGGAACCTGGTCACGCATGTGCCAGCGTCGAATAATGCCTAGTAAAGCCACGTTGATCACTCCAATCTCCTACTCATCAAGACAAGTAGGATTGTGTTCTAAACGTGGGTCAGAATTACGTGCAAATTTCCCAGCAAATGGACTGAACCCCTCGGGCTGGACCAAGGTAGCAAGATGAAGTGATACGCTTGTCGAGCCTTCACAAGAGGA
>NZ_JBMPPM010000041.1:0-595 GCF_049339885.1 Undibacterium sp. TJN25
GTGCGGACCAGGAAAAGCCGGTGGAGGCGATTTCAAAGTTCAGGCGGGCGCGGTGCACCTTGTGGCCTTCGAATTCGAGTTCGGGGTTGTCCTTGCTGCGGGTCAGGGTCAGGACTTCATTGGACACACCCAGCCGCGTGGTGCTGACCGCCATCTGCCGTATCACCTGTTCCACGCCGCCGAACGTGTCCGGGTGGTAGGTGCGATAAAAGTGCAGAATCTTCATGGCATGGCTCCTGAGATGCATTTCATCAATAGCAACAAGTACGGTAATAAGTACGCAGCATTCATTATCAACATGATCAGCCCTTCCCTTCCACTGCACCGAGCATCCATGCCAGCGTATCGCGTAACGCAATCCCCGGCAGTGCGCCAACGCACGCGGCGAGCTTGTTCGGGTTGCCCGTCAGGGTCTTGACTTCATTGCTCCTGACAAACGCAGGATTGACCCTGACTTCCATCCGGTAGCCGGCGAGGTCGGCCACGATGTCCAATACTTGCTGCAAGGTATGGGCCTGACCGGAGCAGACGTTGAAGGTCTGTCCTGCCGGCGCGTGCTGCAGCAGCCGGGTGTAGGCCTGGACGACGGTGCGGA
>NZ_JBMPPM010000042.1:0-562 GCF_049339885.1 Undibacterium sp. TJN25
ATGGCCTTCAAGGCCGCCGACATCCAGCTCCGCTGGCAAGGGCAGGGCGAAGACGAAACCGCCGCCTGCACCAAGACCGGCAAGACCCTCGTCAAGGTCAACCCCAAATTCTACCGGCCCGCCGAAGTCGAACTGCTGATCGGCGACCCCGCCAAAGCCAAAGACATCCTCGGCTGGGAACCCAAGACCACGCTCGAAGAACTCTGCCACATGATGGTCCAGGCCGACCTCCGCCGCAACGCCAACGGCGCCTCCTTCTAGCCCCCGCATGCCCACCGCGACACACCGCCCGCGCGCCCTCATCACCGGCTTGCGCGGCTTCACCGGCCGCTACCTCGCCCCCGCCCTGGAAGCCGCCGGCTACCAGGTCTACGGCACCGCCCACGGCCAGGAAAGCCAAGGCCCCGGCATGTATGCCGTCGACCTCACCGACCGCCGCCAGCTGCAGCACGCCGTGCACGACATCCAGCCCGACGTGGTCGCCCACCTCGCCGCCATCTCCTTTGTCGCCCACGGAGACGCCGACGCCATCTACCGCACCAACGTGGTCGGCACCCGCAAC
>NZ_JBMPPM010000043.1:0-543 GCF_049339885.1 Undibacterium sp. TJN25
AATTTGTCGCGGCGGTGGATGACTGTGACCTTGCTGGCAATATTGGACAGGTACAGCGCTTCTTCGACGGCGGTGTTGCCGCCGCCGACTACGGCGACTTCCTTGCCGCGGTAGAAGAAGCCGTCGCAGGTGGCGCAGGCGGAGACGCCTTTGCCCATGAAGGCTTGTTCAGAGGCGAGGCCGAGGTACTGGGCGGAGGCGCCGGTGGCGATGATGAGGGAGTCACAGGTGTATTCGCCCTGGTCGCCGATCAGGCGGATCGGTTTTTCGGTCAGCTTGGCGGTGTGGATGTAGTCGAAGATGATTTCGGTGTTGAAACGCTCTGCATGCTGCAGGAAGCGCTGCATCAGTTCGGGGCCTTGCACGCCCATGGGGTCGGCGGGCCAGTTTTCTACGTCGGTGGTGGTCATCAGCTGGCCGCCTTGTTCCACACCGGTGATCAGCACCGGGTTCAGGTTGGCGCGGGCGGCATAGACTGCGGCTGAGTAGCCGGCGGGGCCGGAACCGAGGATCAGGACTTTGGCGTGTTTTGGTGTGGACATA
>NZ_JBMPPM010000044.1:0-417 GCF_049339885.1 Undibacterium sp. TJN25
TGCACGCCTACTCCGCCGCCGAAGCGCGCGACATCCTGCAGCAGGAAACCGACATCGCCATCATCCTGCTGGACGTGGTCATGGAACAGGAAGACGCCGGCCTGCAACTGGTCAGCCATATCCGCAAGACCCTGGGCATGTCGGACGTGCGCATCATCCTGCGCACCGGCCAGCCCGGCTATGCGCCGGAAATCGACGCCATCCGCGATTACGACATCAACGACTACAAGACCAAGTCGGAACTGACCCGCACCAAACTCTATACCGCTGTCACCTCAGCCATCCGCTCATATGAGCAGATCTGCGCCATCTCGGCCAGCCGCCGCGGCCTGGAACTGATCATCAATGCCAGCACCGAGCTGATGGCGCTGCAGGGCCTGCAGAACTTTGCGTCCGGCGTGCTGGTGCAGATTTCGG
>NZ_JBMPPM010000045.1:0-415 GCF_049339885.1 Undibacterium sp. TJN25
TAGCCTACTTTTTTGATGTTGGCTGCGCCAACGGCTTTGGACATGGCGCCGGACAATACGACGGAGTGCAGGTCGGCGCTGAACGCACGAACGTCTTCCATGGCTGTCTTGTTGCGGCGTACCAGGAAGTTGTAGCCCAGTACCGCTGGAACCGCTACACCCAGACCGATCGCGGTCATGATCAGCGCTTCACCCACTGGACCTGCTACCTTGTCGATGGAGGCCTGGCCGGCGACACCAATCGCTGTCAGCGCATTGTAGATACCCCAGACCGTACCGAACAGACCGACGAACGGTGCTGTGGAGCCGACTGTTGCGAGGAAGGCCAGGCCGTCTTGCAGGCGGCTTTGTACTTTGTCGACGGCGCGCTGGATGGACATGGAGACCCAGGTGTTGAGGTCGATCTGTTCCAGCA
>NZ_JBMPPM010000046.1:0-386 GCF_049339885.1 Undibacterium sp. TJN25
TGGAGGCCTATAAAGCGAAGACGATCGTGGTCAACAAGCGCTCGATGGCGTCCGGTTATGCCGGGCTGGACAATGAGTTGTTCTACATGGACAAGACCATGATGGTGTTTGGCGATGCCAAGAAGGTCATCGAAGACATGGTGAAGGCTATCGAATAGGGAAGCGCTATTCAGGTCGCTTTACGACAGGAAGCCACATGGGGACATGTGGCTTTTTGTTTTTTTTGAAGATGGATGTGTGTTGAGATTGCTGGCCGGGAGTAGCCCGGCAGCTACCTACTTCTTCTTGCTTCGCCAAGAAGAAGTAGGCAAGAAGAAGGCGACCGCAGACTTGCCCTTCGGGTGATGAGGCTACGCCCCATTACATTTTGCGCACTGCCAAAAATG
>NZ_JBMPPM010000047.1:0-376 GCF_049339885.1 Undibacterium sp. TJN25
CCGGCGAGGTCGGCCACGATGTCCAATACTTGCTGCAAGGTATGGGCCTGACCGGAGCAGACGTTGAAGGTCTGTCCTGCCGGCGCGTGCTGCAGCAGCCGGGTGTAGGCCTGGACGACGGTGCGGACATCGGAGAAGTCGCGGGCGACGTCGAGGTTGCCGAGTTCGATCAGCGGGGCGCGGCGGCGGTAGTGGCTGATGATCTTGGGCAACAGGAAGTTGTCGGCCTGGCCGACGCCGGTGTAGTTGAAGGGCCGGGTGATGGTGATGGGGAGCTGGTCCATCCACAGGCGGGCGACATGTTCCATGGCGAGCTTGCTGACGCCGTAGTCGTTGGCGGGCTGGGCGGGCTCGGTTTCGGCCAGGATGCCGGTGT
>NZ_JBMPPM010000048.1:0-351 GCF_049339885.1 Undibacterium sp. TJN25
AAACGACCTGCACAGGCGTTGAAATGTTCCGCAAACTGCTCGACCAAGGTCAAGCAGGCGACAACGTCGGCGTACTGCTGCGCGGCACCAAGCGCGAAGACATCCAGCGTGGTCAAGTGTTGGCAAAACCAGGTTCCATCAAGCCGCACAGCCACTTCACTGGCGAAATCTACGTTCTGTCCAAAGACGAAGGCGGCCGCCATACACCGTTCTTCAACAACTATCGTCCACAGTTCTACTTCCGTACAACGGACGTGACTGGCTCGATCGAGTTGCCAAAGGACAAAGAAATGGTTATGCCAGGCGATAACGTGTCGATCACAGTCAAGCTGATCAACCCGATCGCGATGG
>NZ_JBMPPM010000049.1:0-346 GCF_049339885.1 Undibacterium sp. TJN25
ACGAACGGTGCTGTGGAGCCGACTGTTGCGAGGAAGGCCAGGCCGTCTTGCAGGCGGCTTTGTACTTTGTCGACGGCGCGCTGGATGGACATGGAGACCCAGGTGTTGAGGTCGATCTGTTCCAGCAGGGCGCCTTCGTGGTGGTCGGTAGCTTTAGTCGCTGTTTCGGCGATGAAGCGGAATGGGCTGCCTTCTTTGAGGCTGGTCACACCGGCTTGAACGGAAGCGGCTTTCCAGAATTTGGATTTGGCATCTTTAGCCTGGCCGCTCATTTTGAGCTGGTCGACGAATTTGGTGATGAGGATGTACCAGCTGCCCATGGACATGATGGCCATGATGATCAGCG
>NZ_JBMPPM010000050.1:0-336 GCF_049339885.1 Undibacterium sp. TJN25
AAGGGCCGGGTGATGGTGATGGGGAGCTGGTCCATCCACAGGCGGGCGACATGTTCCATGGCGAGCTTGCTGACGCCGTAGTCGTTGGCGGGCTGGGCGGGCTCGGTTTCGGCCAGGATGCCGGTGTCGGTGTTGCCGTAGATGTTGGCGCTGCTGGCGACCAGTACGGCGCGGGGCTTGGCGGGCAGGCTGGCGAGGGCGTCGAGCAAGTTGCGGGTGCCGACCACGTTGGTGCGGTAGATGGCGTCGGCGTCTCCGTGGGCGACAAAGGAGATGGCGGCGAGGTGGGCGACCACGTCGGGCTGGATGTCGTGCACGGCGTGCTGCAGCTGGCGG
>NZ_JBMPPM010000051.1:0-336 GCF_049339885.1 Undibacterium sp. TJN25
CCGCCAGCTGCAGCACGCCGTGCACGACATCCAGCCCGACGTGGTCGCCCACCTCGCCGCCATCTCCTTTGTCGCCCACGGAGACGCCGACGCCATCTACCGCACCAACGTGGTCGGCACCCGCAACCTGCTCGACGCCCTCGCCAGCCTGCCCACCAAGCCCCGCGCCGTACTGCTCGCCAGCAGCGCCAACATCTACGGCAACACCAACACCGGCATCCTGGCCGAAACCGAGCCCGCCCAGCCCGCCAACGACTACGGCGTCAGCAAGCTCGCCATGGAACATGTCGCCCGCCTGTGGATGGACCAGCTCCCCATCACCATCACCCGGCCCTT
>NZ_JBMPPM010000052.1:0-288 GCF_049339885.1 Undibacterium sp. TJN25
TTTGCGGCATTGGGCCGTCTGCTGCGGAACATACCAGGATCGCGCCGTCCATCTGGGCTGCGCCGGTGATCATGTTTTTGACATAATCGGCGTGGCCTGGGCAGTCTACGTGGGCGTAGTGGCGTGCCGCTGTTTCGTATTCGACGTGGGCCGTATTAATAGTAATACCGCGCGCTTTTTCTTCTGGCGCTGCATCGATCTGGTCGTAGGCTTTGGCTTCGCCGCCAAATTTCTTGGACAATACTGTCGCTATCGCTGCCGTCAATGTGGTTTTACCGTGATCTACGT
>NZ_JBMPPM010000053.1:0-288 GCF_049339885.1 Undibacterium sp. TJN25
TCCTGGTACGCCGCAACAAGACAGCCATGGAAGACGTTCGTGCGTTCAGCGCCGACCTGCACTCCGTCGTATTGTCCGGCGCCATGTCCAAAGCCGTTGGCGCAGCCAACATCAAAAAAGTAGGCTAAATCATGGCAATGGCAATAGGCAATGATGGAGACGGAGAAGACGAAGTCAACAGTACCATCAACACGACGCCGCTGGTCGACGTCATGCTGGTCCTGCTGATCATCTTCCTGATCACCATCCCCGTTGTGACACACACGGTCCCGGTCAAACTGCCGTCTG
>NZ_JBMPPM010000054.1:0-258 GCF_049339885.1 Undibacterium sp. TJN25
CAGCAGCGCCTGCAGCAGACGCAGCCCCGGCAGCAGCGCCGACTGACGTCGCAGCCCCAGCGCCAGTGGCCAAAGAAACAGTCGAAAACCCCTACGGCCTCGACGCCCTGTGGAAAGGCGGCGACTTTGTAGCCCGCTCCACGCTGATCATCATGGCCATCATGTCCATGGGCAGCTGGTACATCCTCATCACCAAATTCGTCGACCAGCTCAAAATGAGCGGCCAGGCTAAAGATGCCAAATCCAAATTCTGGAAAG
>NZ_JBMPPM010000055.1:0-255 GCF_049339885.1 Undibacterium sp. TJN25
ACGCCAAACGCGACTGGGGCTACGCCAAAGAATACGTCGAAGGCATGTGGCGCATGCTGCAAGCCGACCAGCCCGACACCTTCGTACTCGCCACCAACCGCACCGAAACCGTCCGCGACTTCGTCACCATGGCCTTCAAGGCCGCCGACATCCAGCTCCGCTGGCAAGGGCAGGGCGAAGACGAAACCGCCGCCTGCACCAAGACCGGCAAGACCCTCGTCAAGGTCAACCCCAAATTCTACCGGCCCGCCGAAG
>NZ_JBMPPM010000056.1:0-255 GCF_049339885.1 Undibacterium sp. TJN25
TGCCGGCCTGACCGAAGGCCTGCTGGCCCAGGTGATGGGCACCGCTGCCGTGGCGCTGGCCGCCGTCAACGTCTTCGGCGGTTTCCTGGTCACGCAGAGGATGCTGGAAATGTTTAAGAAAAAAGAATCCAAGGCGCCCGCGCACAAGGAGGATAAATAATGAGCCTCAATCTGGTGACCTTGTTATACCTGATCGCCTCGGTCTGCTTCATCCAGGCGCTGAAGGGTTTATCCCACCCCTCCACCGCACGGCGC
>NZ_JBMPPM010000057.1:0-255 GCF_049339885.1 Undibacterium sp. TJN25
TTATGCGGTGATGGAAAAGCTGCCCAAGGCCACCGAACTGGGCATCGCCGGCTGCGTGGTGCCGTTTGATGCGGGCTGGTCGGATGTCGGAGCCTGGGATGCGGTATGGCAGGTGTCCGCCAAGGATTCGGATGGCAATGCGCTGCAGGGCGATGTAATGATGGAAGATTCGCGCAACTGCCTGGTGGTGTCGGATAGCCGCCTAGTGGCCTGCCTGGGGCTGGAAGATGTGATCGTGGTGGAAACCCCGGATGC
>NZ_JBMPPM010000058.1:0-255 GCF_049339885.1 Undibacterium sp. TJN25
CTTCGGCGGGCCGGTAGAATTTGGGGTTGACCTTGACGAGGGTCTTGCCGGTCTTGGTGCAGGCGGCGGTTTCGTCTTCGCCCTGCCCTTGCCAGCGGAGCTGGATGTCGGCGGCCTTGAAGGCCATTGTGACGAAGTCGCGGACGGTTTCGGTGCGGTTGGTGGCGAGTACGAAGGTGTCGGGCTGGTCGGCTTGCAGCATGCGCCACATGCCTTCGACGTATTCTTTGGCGTAGCCCCAGTCGCGTTTGGCGT
>NZ_JBMPPM010000059.1:0-255 GCF_049339885.1 Undibacterium sp. TJN25
TGATCCTGATGCCGGTGACGCCGGTTTCGTCGCCGATGACTTCATCCAGGGTGTGGTTCCATTTGACCTCGATCTTGCCTTCGGCGACCTTTGCCATCAGGCGGTCGATGAGGATGGCTTCGGCGCGGAATTTGTCGCGGCGGTGGATGACTGTGACCTTGCTGGCAATATTGGACAGGTACAGCGCTTCTTCGACGGCGGTGTTGCCGCCGCCGACTACGGCGACTTCCTTGCCGCGGTAGAAGAAGCCGTCGC
>NZ_JBMPPM010000060.1:0-255 GCF_049339885.1 Undibacterium sp. TJN25
TGCCGGCCTGACCGAAGGCCTGCTGGCCCAGGTGATGGGCACCGCTGCCGTGGCGCTGGCCGCCGTCAACGTCTTCGGCGGTTTCCTGGTCACGCAGAGGATGCTGGAAATGTTTAAGAAAAAAGAACCCAAGGCGCCCGCGCACAAGGAGGATAAATAATGAGCCTCAATCTGGTGACCTTGTTATACCTGATCGCCTCGGTCTGCTTCATCCAGGCGCTGAAGGGTTTATCCCACCCCTCCACCGCACGGCGC
>NZ_JBMPPM010000061.1:0-233 GCF_049339885.1 Undibacterium sp. TJN25
TCTTCAAATACGCGGTCCACAAGGCGACGGAAGACAAGCTTCTGAACCTCTAGGCCCTTGAGGTGAGAGAGATCAATTGGCACCGCTGTCGCCTTATCTGATTCACGCATAATTCTTAGTTATCGATGCATCTCAAGCCTTTTCCTGATATTCACCCGTGAAATTTCTCGGCGCAGCGCGTGATTCGCTACATGAGTATAGATTTCTGTAGTAGTTATGCTTGCGTGACCAAG
>NZ_JBMPPM010000062.1:0-233 GCF_049339885.1 Undibacterium sp. TJN25
TCTTCAAATACGCGGTCCACAAGGCGACGGAAGACAAGCTTCTGAACCTCTAGGCCCTTGAGGTGAGAGAGATCAATTGGCACCGCTGTCGCCTTATCTGATTCACGCATAATTCTTAGTTATCGATCAAAGGGTAATAGTTTCCCATAATAAAGAACAATTTGCTCAATTGCCGTAAATTGCTCGTCAGCGCATTGGCCCACTCTTTTGACTCTCCCTCCATTGACTGGCGA
>NZ_JBMPPM010000063.1:0-216 GCF_049339885.1 Undibacterium sp. TJN25
ATCGAAAAACTAATTCAATTCGTTCGCCAAGCATCACCCAGTGTGCGCTTGCAAGCGCACACGGCTTGAAGCCGAAAAGCTGCACGCAGGTGCAGCTTTTTTTTCGCCTTCAAGTGCGCATGGATCGCTAAAAACAAACTGGTAGATCAATCGAAAAACTAATTCAATTCGTTCGCCAAGCATCACCCAGTGTGCGCTTGCAAGCGCACACGGCTT